>NZ_CP081496.1:4422063-5053786 GCF_019774615.1 Streptomyces sp. BHT-5-2
GAGATGGTGCGTACCGGCGCGGCCGAGCTGGGACTGTTGGCCGTCCCCGGGCCGCTGTCCGACGAGGACGCGCGGGAGGGTGCCTGGGACGACGGGAGCGACCGGGGCCTGGTCGTGCATCCCGTCGGCGAGCAACGCTTCGTCCTGGTGGTGCCTGGCGGTACCGGCGACGGCAGGGCAGGGACCGCTTCCCACACCGGTCGCCGTGGCGCCGACCGTGACGGCCCCTTCGCCGGTAGACGGTACGTCGACTGTGCGGAGTTGGCAGGTCAGCGACTGATCGTCGGGCAGCACGGAACCGGGATGCGGGCGTATGTCGACGGACTGCGGGAGCGCGGGATCGCCTTCACCGTCGCCGCTGAAACCGAGCACCGGGTGGCCGTACTCCCGCTGGTGCTTGCCGGGGTGGGGGTGGCAGTGCTGGCGGAGTCCTGGCGTGGCCTGGCCGAGCGGGCCGGCGCCCGGGTACTGGACATCGAGCCACGCACCACGTTGCGCATCGGCCTGGTCAGCCGTCGCACGGGGCTGTCCCCGGCAGCGCGGGCGTTCGTGACGACCGCACTCGGCATCGCTGCTGACTGCTCGCGACCGACGAGCGGGGCCGAGGGGCGCAGTCGGCAGGCACGACCGATAGGCGTCGTCGATGAGGCGGATCGGGAAAGTGTCTTGGACGGGCCCGAGCGCCACTTGGTGCAATCGGACCTGTGACGACCCACCGCATTGCCTTGATCCCCGGCGACGGCATCGGCACCGAGGTGCTGCCCCCGGCGCGGCGCGTGCTCGATGCCGTCAGCCGCCGCCATGGCTTCCGCCTCACCTACACCTCGTACGACGACTGGTCCTGCGAGCGGTATCTGTGCGAGGGCGCGATGATGCCCGAGGACGGCCTCGACCGACTGCGCGGCCACGACGCGATCCTGCTCGGCGCGGTCGGGCACCCGGGCGTACCGGATCACATCTCGTTGTGGGG
Organism: Streptomyces sp. BHT-5-2; assembly: GCF_019774615.1. Lineage (NCBI taxonomy): Bacteria > Bacillati > Actinomycetota > Actinomycetes > Kitasatosporales > Streptomycetaceae > Streptomyces > Streptomyces sp. BHT-5-2. Next base: position 4,423,034 of record NZ_CP081496.1, read on the forward strand.
GTTGCTGATCCCGATCCGGCGCGCCTTTCGGCAGTACGTCAACCTTCGGCCGATCCGGGTCTTCGACGGTGTCGACAGCCCGGTGCGAAGCGCGGCCCCCGGGGCCGTGGACCTCGTGGTCGTCCGTGAGAACACCGAGGGCGAGTACAGCGAGATCGGTGGGCGCCTGCATCGCGGACTGCCGGACGAACTGGCTTTCCAGGAAGCCGTGTTCACGCGAACCGGAGTGACCCGCGTGGTGGATTACGCCTTCGGTCTGGCGGCCGGTCGTGGTGGCCGACTGACCTCGGCAACCAAGTCCAACGGCATCGTGCACACCCTGCCGTTCTGGGACGAGCTGGTCGCGGAACGCAGCGCCGGCCACCCCCGGGTTGCCTGGGAGCAGGAGCACATCGACGCGTTGGCGGCCAAGCTGGTCCTCGATCCGGCACGCTACGACGTGATCGTCGCCTCCAACCTGTTCGGTGACATCCTCAGCGACCTGGCCGCCGCCGTGGCCGGCTCGATCGGCATCGCCCCGGCCGCCAACCTCAATCCGGAGCGCGAGTTCCCATCGATGTTCGAGCCGGTGCACGGCTCCGCGCCGGACATCGCGGGCCGGGGCATCGCCAACCCGCTGGGCGCGATCTGGTCGGCGGGCCTCATGCTCGACCACCTGGGCCATCGGGCGGCGTCCGAGGACATCACCGGCGCCATCGCCTCCGTCCTGGCCACGACGGACGTCCGCACGCCCGACCTGGGCGGCACGGCCACCACCGAACAGTTCACGGAGACATTGCTCGAACTCCTCTGAGCGCACCTGGGTTGGCAGGGTAGTCTGTTCCCGCGCCTGGCCCGGGCCGGACGCGGCCCGCAGCTGCTGCGGGCCAGACTCCGCAGCCCGCCCCGCAGCCCGGCCTCCCCCGGAGATGCCCACGACCAGGTCGGTCAGTCAGCCGCCGACACGGTCGGCCGGAGTACCTCCCCGGCGAAGTCGTCGACGGAGCGCGGGGGCCGGCCGAGGACGCGCCGGACGCCGTCGCCCAGGCCCGCAACACCCTCGCGGCGGTAGTTCGCGTACAGGTCGTGCAACCCGTCGATGATCTGCGGGGAGACCCCGCGCTCCGCCATGCCTGTCCGCCAGGCACCGTCCAGCGGCACGTCCACGTAGCGCACCGGCGTGTCCAGTACGGCGCCGAAGGACGCGGCGAGTTCGGTCAGGGTCAGCGCGGCGGGCCCGCTGATCTCGATCTCGCCGCCCATCGGCCGGTCCGCGAGGAGTTCGGCGACCGCGACCTCGGCGATGTCCCGTACGTCCACATAGCCCCGGGCACCGGGACCGGCCGGGTCGGCCAGCGTGCCCTGGGCGATGGCGGGTGCCGCGGGGAGGAAGTTCTGCAGGAAGCGGTCGGGTTGGAGGACCGTCAGCTCCTCGACTCCGGCGTCGCGCAGGCGGTCGGTGACGAGGTCGTGGTTGCCGGTGACCGCGTCGGGGACAAGGCCGCCGTCGAAGCGCCGGGCGCCGAGCTTGACGATCCGCCGCACGCCCGCTTCGACGGCGGCCACGCCGAGGGTCGTCTCGGCGTCGATCTGGTCCGCCGCGAAAGGGTGCGCGAGGAAGAGCCGGTCCACGCCTTCGACCGCACGCCGCACGTCCTCGGCGTTGGTCGCGTCGCCCCGCAGGACCTCTCCGCGGACGGCTCCCTCCAACGCCGCGGCACTCGCCGCCGAGCGGACCAGGAACCGCACCTCGCTGCGGTCGCGCAACGCCTCGGCCACATGGCGCCCCACGACCCCTCGCGGCGTGGTCACCAGCACTTTGGTCACCGGCATCGTGCGACCTACAGCGTCCGGCCGAGGGTTGCGACGAGCTCTGTGATGCGCTGCTCGTCGCGCTTGTAGTGGGTCCACTTGCCCACCCGCGTCGCCCGCACCAGGCCGGCTCGCTGGAGTTCGGACATGTACGCGGACACCGTTGACTGGGCGAGTCCCGCCTTGGCCTGGATGTGACTCACGCAGACACCCACCTCCATCGGGTCGGCGATCGGCTGCATCCCCGCGAAGTGGTGTGTGGGGTCGCGCAACCACAGCAGCATCTGCAACCGCATGGGATTCGACAGCGCTCGCAATGCGTCGACCAGGTCGGGATCCGGTGAGGTCGCGTCTACCGCAGCGGTGTCCGTCATGGACCCAGCGTACAGGCAGCAACCGACATTTCGAAGAATCTCGAAGTGAGCCGGAGCACAGCTTGAGCGGGTGCGATGCCGCCACCGGGCCTTGGCGGATCTCCGTCACTCAATGGCGGTTTGTCGGAAGCACGACGCCGCGGGCGGCAGTGAGCATGACGTCGTGACAGGAAACCAATCACCAGGGATCCAATCGCCGGGAATCCAATCACCAGGAACTCAATCGCCGGGCAGCCGACCGCCGATGACCCAGTCACCGCCACACACATCACCACGAGGCAAGTCGCCGCGGCGCGTCTCGCCGCGGGGCGCGCCGTCCGGGAGCACGTCGATCCTCCTGTTGTCGGTCGGGCATGCCTGTGTGGACGTCTATCAGGGCGCGGTCGCATCGCTCGTCCCCTTCTTCGTGGCCGAGCGGGCCTACACCTACGCCGCCGCCTCCGGCATCGTCCTCGCCGCATCGCTCTTGTCGTCAGTGGCACAACCACTGTTCGGGGCCCTCACCGACCGCCGGGCGCTGCCGTGGCTGCTGCCCGTCAGCACGGTGCTGGGCGGGCTGGGTATCGCGTTCAGCGGTCTCGCCGGTTCCTACCTGCTGACGTTGGTTTTTGTCGCGCTTTCCGGGATCGGGGTGGCCGCGTACCACCCCGAGTCCGCCCGCGTCGCCCGGATCGCCGGCCGGGGCAGTCACACCGCGATGAGCTGGTTCTCGCTTGGCGGCAACCTCGGCTTCGCCGCGGCACCGATCCTGGTCGCCACCGTCGTCTCGACCGGTGGCCTGCACCACACACCGCTGCTGGTGATACCGGCCCTGGCCGGCAGCGTGCTGTGTCTGCCGATTCTCCGCACCGCCACCGGAACCGGCCTCGCCGGCAACCCCAACTCGTCCTCCAACACGGGCACTTCCGAAGGCGCCGACGACAAACCCTCCTTCGTCAGACTGTCCCTGGCCGTGGCCTGCCGGTCCGTCGCCTTCATCGGCCTGAGCACCTTCCTCGCGCTCTACGTCCGGCAGCGCACCGGAGGCGGACCGGCAGCGGGCATGGCAGCCCTGGCCGTGCTCTACCTCGGTGGGGCGATCGGCACGGTGCTGGGCGGCCGACTGGCCAACCGCTGGGACCGGGTCACCGCCGTCCGCCGGTCCTACCTGCTCTCCGTCGTCGCCGTCGCCGGTGTCGTCTTCGCGCCCGGCCCGGCGATCTACGGGTTCGTGGCGCTGGCCTCCGCCGGTCTGTACGTCCCGTTCTCGCTCCAAGTCACGCTCGGCCAGGACTATCTCCCCGCACGGGTCGGCACGGCCAGCGGGATCACCCTCGGCCTGGCCGTCAGCGTCGGCGGTCTCGCCAGTCCGCTGCTGGGCGGCCTGGCGGATGCGGCCTCCCTCCGGACGGCACTGGCTCCGCTGATCCTGATGCCCGCGCTGAGCTGGCTGCTGTTCCGGAACCTGCCCGAGCCGACTCCGCCGGCGTCCCTCTCCAGCCGATAGCCGGCGCCCTAGCCGCTCGCCGGATCCTCCTCGTACGTGACGCCGTACCTGCGCGCATGGCGGTTGAGCGCGGCCGGATCGAAACGTCCCGCTCTGCTCACCTCGGTACGGTGTTCGATCAGGGTCTCCACCACGCACTCCCAGCCACCGGGCGAGGAGATCTGGAGCACGCGGGGCGGAGGATTGGAGCCGGGGCGGATCGCGTGCGGGACACCGTGCGGAAGCAGGGCGAACTGGCCCTGGCGTGCGGTGTGCAGGCGGCCGTCGAAGTCGATGTGCAGCTCGCCGTCGAGCACGTAGATGCACTCGTCGGCCACGTGGTGGGTGTGTCGTGGGATCGGCTGGGCGACCGTGACTTCCAGGAACGAGAAGAGGCCGGCGGTGTCGGCGGTGCGGGCCTTGACGCTGAAGGCGGGCGGGACCGCGATCCGGCCCGGTCGCGCCCCGCCGCGGGGAAGGACGAAGAACCGCCCCCGGCCTTCGGCCTCGCCGGCTTCGGGGTGGCTCGCCCCCTCCCCGACCGGGGCCCCCTCCTCCGCTGCCGGCAACTCCCCCACCGCCGACAACCTGAGCACGTGCACGGCCGAGCCGACGCCTCCGAGGTTGTGCACGGTGCGGGTGACGCCGCGAGGTATCAGGGCGCACATGCCGCCGGTGAGGCGATGAGCCCGACCGGCGACGTCGATGCCGAGGTCACCGTCGACCACGTAGACGAAAGCGTCGAAGGCGTCCGACGAGGTGTCGCATTCGCCGAACACACCGGTGGTGCCCGTGACTTGGGCAGGGATGTCGCCCTCGCCGCGCGTTTCCACGAGAACGAAGCGGCCTTCGGTGTCGCGAGGGCCGGCCTTGACGGTCGTCCCGGGCGGCGGGGAGTCGGAGTTGGGGCGCGAGGCGCCCGCGTCGAGCAGGAAGAAGCGGTCCTTGGGCATGCGGCGTTCCCTTCTGGAACCGTGCCGAGTCGAGCCTTCGTCGCCAAGTTATGGAACCGGAATCCGATTCCGTTTCGACGGTCCATGGATAGCAGGGGGCACGATGCGGTGTCAAAGCTCGTCGGACGGCGGCAACGGCCTGCCTGGCAGCGTCTGCGATCATCACCCGATGACGCCACCCCCAGCCCAGCCGTCCCAGGACAGTCACGACGACGACCGCCCCCACGCCACGGCCCCCGGCCCCGGCCAACCCCCGGCCCCCCTCCGCCCCTTCGACGCGGAGTTCTTCCGGGACCCCTATCCCGTCTACGCCCGGCTCCGGAGGTTGGGCCCCGTCCTGCACGTCGAACTGCCCGACGGGGCGCGGGCCTGGCTCATCACCCGTGAGGAAGATGTGCGGGCGGCGCTCACCGATCAGCGGCTGTCGGTGAACAAGGCACGTTCCCGCAACGGCTATCAGGGCTTTTCGCTGCCGCCCGCCCTGGACGCCAACCTGCTCAACGTCGACCCGGACGACCACGTGCGGCTGCGCCGGCTGGTCTCCAAGGGGTTCACGCCACGGCATATCGAGCAGCTCCGCGGGCGCGTCGTCACGGCGGCCGAGCACTACGCCGACCGGCTGGCCGCACGGCTCACCGAGTGCGGGGAGGCCGATCTCCTCGCGGAGTTCGCCAACCCGCTGCCGTTGGTCGTCATCGGTCATCTGCTGGGCGTCCCCGAGGCGGACGGGCGGGAGTTCTCCCGGTGGATCGCCGCGATGTTCGCTCCGGAGCACGCCGGGCACACCGCGGAGGCCATCGATCGCATCCACCGCTATCTGCCGGGGCTGATCGGGGCGCGGCGCGCGCGGCCCGGGGACGATCTGCTGTCCTCGCTGATCGCCGCGCGGGACGAGGGGGACCGGCTGAGCGAGGACGAACTGGTCTCGTTGGCCTTTCTGTTGCTGATGGCGGGGACGGAGAACGTTCAGCACCTCATCGCCGGTGGGGTGCTCACCCTGTGGAACCACCCCGAGCAGCTTGCCGACCTGCGTCGTCGGCCGGAGCTCATACCGGAGGCCGTCGAGGAGCTGCTGCGCTGCGCCCATCCCAACCAGTGGGCGATCCGCAGGTTTCCCGTCGAAGCCGTCGAGATCGCCGGTACGCGGATTCCGGCCGGGGACACCGTGCTGCTGGGGCTCGCCTCGGCGCACCGCGATACGGCGCGCTTTCCGGAGCCGGACCGCTTCGACGTCCATCGGGCGGACAAAACTCATCTGGCCCTCGGCCATGGGATGCACTACTGCCTGGGGGCGGCGCTGGCCCGGATGGAGATCGGGATCGCGTTGGGTACACTGCTCGACCGGTTTCCCGATCTGCAACTTGCCGTGCCTGCCGAGCAGTTGGAGTGGCGGGCTTCGTTCCGGTCGCATGCGTTGCGGCGGTTGCCGGTGTCGGTGGGGTGAGGCGTCGGACCCCCGTCGGGGTGTCCGGGGTCAGAGGCCGTGGTCGCGTACCCGTTCGACCAGGGCCGCCGCCTCGGCCCGGCTGCCGACCTGGAGCTTGCCGAAGAGGTTGTTGACGTGGGTCTTGACGGTGGCGACGGAGACGTAGAGGGCCTCGGCGATGGCGCGGTTGGTGCGGCGCTCGCTGAGGAGTTGGAGGACCCGGGTCTCCTGCACCGTCAGCGCGTGGGCGGCGGCGAGGTGTTCGAGGGCGGTGCGTCGGGTGAGTCCGCGCACCATGGCCGAGGCGATCTCCGGTGCGAAGGTGCGGTGCCCGTCGGCGGTCGCGGTGATCGCGGAGACGATCTGGGCGCGACCGGCGCTCTTGGTGAGGTACCCGGCGGCGCCTGCCTGGAGGGCGCCGACGACGGAGGCGTCGTCGGCGTAGGTGGTCAGGACCAGTACCGCGGGCGCCGGGTCGAGGGCGTTCAGGGTGCGGGTGGCGGCGATGCCGTCGACCCCGGGCATCCGCAGGTCCATCAGCACCACGGCCGGGTTCAGGCGCCGGGCCAGATCGACGGCGGTGGCGCCGTCGGCCGCGGAGCCGACGACGTCGATGTCGGGTTCGTGGTCGAGGATGGTCACCAGGCCGTCGCGGACCGCGGCCTGGTCGTCGGCGACGATCACCCGGATCGGTCGGTCACTCATAGGGCACCCGGCATTCCACGATCCACTCCCCCTCCACTGGGCCGGCGGTCAGTCTGCCACCGACGATCTCCGCACGCTCCCGCATGCCTGGCACGCCGTGGCCGCCCGAGGGGTGCGATGCCGGACGATCCGCGGACGGGACGAGCCGGTTGGTGACGCGCAGCAGGGCGGCGTCCCGGCCCGCCTCCACGACGACGTGGACGGGGGCGCCGGGTGCGTGCTTGCGGGCGTTGGTGAGGGCCTCGACCGTGACGGAGGCGATGACCTCCGCGACCGGGTCGGGCGCCCGCGCCGACTCGCCCCGTACGTCGACGTCGACGGTCATGCCGAGGGCGCGGACGCCGGTGGCGATCTCGCCGAGGGCCGCGTCGATGCCGGCGGGGAGCCGGCGCAGGGCGTCCACGGCGCGCTTGGCGGCCACCAGACCGTCCGCCGCCACGGCGCGTGCGCCGCGGACCCGGGCCACCACGTCGTCGTCGGCTCCGCGGCTCACCGAGACCGCCTCCAGCGCGTCGAGCTGGATCACCAGGCCGCCGAGCGAGTGGGCGAGGACGTCGTGGATGTCCCGGGCGATCCGGGCGCGTTCCTCCTGGACCGCGTGCGCGGCCCGGCGTTCGGCCCTGCCCCGTTCGGTGCGGCGGTCGAGGGCGTTGAGGCGGGCGAGGAAGCCGAACCCGCCGCCGGTCGTGGAGGAGATCAGCACCGAGACGGCCACCGCGGCGTCGCCGCCGACCGCCTCGTGGGCAAGGGTGAAGGCGGCGATGCCGGCCGCGAGGACGCCGCTGATCCACAGTGCGGGGGTTTCGGCGGCCGAGATCAGCAGGAACAGACCGGTCGCGCCGACGAACCCCGAGGCGTCCGGGTTCGTGGGACTGAGGCCGGCGCAGACCGCGCCGCCGACGAGCAGCACGCTCCAGGCCACCCGCGGCCAGCGGGGCGCGAGGGTGTGCCGGAGGGTCGCGGTCACCGCCCACAGGGCGAGCAGCGCGCAGAACACCGCGCTGTGCCACGCCGGGTGGGCGTCGAAGGCGTAGAAGGTCACCGCGATGGCGATGGCCAGGCCGTGCAGGGCGAGCCGGCGCACGCGGGGCGCGTCGAGGCCGTCCCGGAAGCGGCGGGCCGGCCGCCCGGGTATGTCGTGGTCGTTCGGCACCGACCCATTGTGGCGGTCCGCGACCGGTGCTCCGGTCCGGGCCGACGCGATCTCCACCCTTTTCTCCACCCCGGTGGCCGATCCGTGGGCGGCTGTCGGGCCGCAGGGTGAGGAGTGGCGGCGGACCGCCGCCCGCGCTCGTTCTCGCACAGAAGGTCCTGGGGGTCATGGACAATCCCACCACCACCAATCTCACCATCACCGCCGTTGTGCTGCTGTGGCTGCTGTCCAGGCAGCTCGTGGAGCGGCCGCTGCGGGAGAAGTCCCCGGTCGGGCTGGTGCTGATCGTCATCGGCGCGGTCGAGACCGGCTGGTATGTCACCGCCCATCCGCTGTCCTGGCGGGACGGCGCGCTGGTCGTGGCGAGCCTGGCGGTCGGGGTGCTGCTGGCGGCGCTGCGTGCGTTCACCGTGCGGTTGTCCGTGCGCGGCGGGCGGGTGGTGCGGCAGGGCACGGTGCTCACGGCGGCGCTGTGGGTCGTCGGTCTGGGGCAGCACTTCCTGATCGACACCGCGGTCACGGCCGAACTGGGCGCGGTCACCGTGCTGTTCTACTTCGGGGTGGTGTTGCTGGCGCAGCAGCTGGTGCTGGTGCGGCGGGCCGCCGTGGCGGGCCTCTCCGGTCGCTGACGCTGCGGCCGCCGACGGCAGCGCGCGCCGACGGGGGCGACCGGGACGCGCGCCGACGGCGGCCGTCCGCCGTGGTCAGTTCCGGGCGCTGTCGTTCCCGGCCGCTTCGGGTGCGAAGTGGCGGATGCGGGCGGGTGTGCCGGGGACGTAGGCGGGGATGCCGTGCGCGGAGCCGGTGGTGACGAAGGCGGCGACGGCTCCGGCGAAGGCGTCGCCGAGCGCGCGGGCGGCGGCGTCCGGGCGGCCCAGCATGGGACTGCCGGCGAAGCTGTCGAACGTGCCGAAGAGGAAGGGCAGTTCGCTGCAGTGGCAGGCACCGAGCGGGTTGTCGTCGCCGGGTGCGGAGTAGTCGAACTGGTAGACGTGGGTGGGGTGGCCGGCGGCGGCGTGGTGGTCGGCGATCTCCAGTGCGCCGGCGCGGAACTCGGCGTCGGTCGTGGCGGCGATGGCGATCCGGCCCGGAGTGGCGTGCGGGAGCTGCCCGGCGTAGTGGTCGTAGCGCCGCTCCGCCTCGCCTTCGCCGGGGGTCTGTCCGGCGAGCAGGGCCAGGGCGCCGGCGCGGTCGAGGGACCGGATGCGGGGGTCGAGTCCCATGAACGCGGTCATCTCGTCGCGGGTCGTGCCGATCAGCAGGCCCTTGCCGTCCAGGGCGCCGGCGGTGAGCGCATCGCGCCGGGCGAGCGGAAGGCCGGTGCCGCCGAGTACCGGGTACATCGCCGGGGCGACGCTGCCTGCCTGGGCGAGCTGCACCGCCAACGTCCCGTAGGCGGCGTTGAGTTGGGAGGCGGGAAGGGCGCGGAGGGCCTGGCCGGGGTCCGCCCGGCCGGCCACGTCCAGCAGGCGGAGATATGCCTGGGCGTGCTCGGCGGCGAGGGCCGGGTCCTGCGGCGCCAGGCCCCACGGTCCGCTCTGCAGCAGAACGCGGTGGACGAGTCCGGCGGTCCGGGGGTCGGTGGCGAGCGCCAGGGCCGCATAGGCGCCGGCGGACTGGCCGCCGACGGTCACCGCGTCCGGGTCGCCGCCGAACGCGGCGATGTTGTCCCGCACCCAGTGCAGTGCGGCGGCCTGGTCCTGGAGGCCGAGGTTGTCCGCGCCGATCTCCGGGAGGTGGAGGTATCCGAACGGCCCCAGGCGATAGTTGGCGGTGACGACGATCAGGTCGCCGCGGGCGGCGAGCCGGGCGCCGTCGTACCAGTCCCAGCCGGCCGAGCCGCTGCTGAAGCCGCCACCGTGGAACCAGAGCAGGACCGGGCGGGCCGCCCCGTCCTCGCGGGCGTGCAGCGGGGTCCAGACGTTGAGGGTGAGGCAGCCGTCCTCGTTCCAGTCCGGGGTGCGGCGACCCATGACCGCTTCCAGGCGGGACGGGTTCTGGGGCGCCGAGGGTCCGGCGTGCACCGCGTCCCGTGTTCCCTCCCACTGCGGGTGGGGCTGCGGCGGGGCGAACCGCAACGCGCCCACGGGCGGGGCGGCATACGGAATCCCCCGGTAGGCCGCCGCCGCTCCGTCGGCCCGGCCCCGGACCAGGCCCCGGTGTGTGGCCACGACCTGGTCGCTGTCCTGCGTCATCGTGCTTCCTTTCGTGAATCGGGCATCCGCTCGCCTGCTCCGGCCGTTCTATCCCGGATGCGGCGATCCGGGCCAGCGGAATCCACGGCGGCGGTTTCGCCGGTGCCGTGATCGTTCCGGAGTCGCGGACAGGGGATGACGAGGGGGAATGCCCTGCCGCACGCCGTCGCCGGCACCCGCGGACACCCGTCCGGGCGTTCGACCGGGTGTGGCAGAGTGATCCTGGATGCACAAGGCGCAGGTCGGCGGGTAGACGCACTCCCGAGGCCGGATCCCGCACCGCCTGGGAGGTGAACGGTGGCTCGCACAGCGGAACTCCCCGCTACCTCGGCCGAGGCGCGCGACCGCGTGCTCGCCCTGCTGCGTGGCTGTCAACGGCAGCTCGACGAGATGGCGGTGGCCGACGCGTTGCTGATCACCTCGGAGCTGGTCACCAACGCCCTGCGGCACGCGGGCGGGGTCACCGGATTCGTGGCCCGGGTCACCGGGGACCTGCTCGAACTGACCGTGGAGGACGCCAGCCCCGTCCCGCCGGTCGTCCCCGCCGACATCCGGGACGGCCGGATCGGTGGCTACGGATGGTCACTCGTCCACCGCCTCGCCACCTCTGTCACGGTCGTCCCCTCCGCGGCCGGCAAGGGCATCCAGGTCGCGCTGCGGCTCATGTGAACGGCCCCGCCAGGCGGGCACCACACCCCGAATCGTGATCCTTCGGGCATGTCCTCGGCGTGTCCTGGGTAAGCGGCCGCACAGGTGCCCGCGGGGGCCGGGCACGGAGGGAGACGTGATGACCACCGTCGTGAACGGCACCACGACAGCCGCGCTCACCACGGAACGTGACGACGGTCTCCCGGAGGTCAGGCACCCCAGGGCGATGGCGCCGCAGGACGCGCGCCAGCTCTCCAAGCTGTTCTTCGACCGGCTGCGCCACCTCGAAGAGGGCACCCGCGCCCACCAGTACGCACGGAACACCCTCATCGAGATGAACATGTCGATGGTGCGCTACGTCGCCCGCCGGTACCGCCACCGCGGCGACGACATGGACGACATCGTCCAGGTCGGCACGATCGGGCTGATCAAGGCGATCGACCGGTTCGACGTCGCGCGCGCGGTGGAGTTCTCCACCTTCGCCGTGCCGTACATCCTCGGCGAGATCAGGCGCTTCTTCCGGGACACCGGCTGGGCGGTGCACGTCCCCCGTCGGCTTCAGGAGCTGCGCACCGAACTCGCCAGGGCGAAGGAGGAGTTGCACGCCGGGCTGGACCGCGATCCCACCGTGCCCGAACTCGCGGCGCATCTGCGGCTGCCGGAGGACGAGGTGATCGAGGGTCTCGTCGCGGCCAACGGCTATGCCGCGGACTCCCTGGACACCCCGCTCGATCCCGATCCGCTGGGCCGGCGGCGTGCGCTCGCCGATGTCCTCGGCGAGGAGGACCGCGCCCTGACGGCGGTGGAGGACCTGCACGCCCTCGCACCGCTGCTGCGGCAGCTCGCGCCCCGCGAACGCCGCATCATCGAACTGCGCTTCGGCCAGGAGATGACCCAGTCTCAGATCGGTGCCGAGATCGGCGTGTCGCAGATGCATGTCTCCCGTCTGCTCAACCACACGCTGACGAGGCTCCGCAGCGGCATGCTCACCGACCCGCCGCCGAAGGCCCCGCCCTCTCCCGGCCCGTGACACCGGAGACCGGCCCGCCCGCACCACCACCGGACGGGCCGGTCCCCTGCTCAGGCCAGGTACTCCTCGATCACGTCGACACCGCGGGCGGCGCCGCCGCTCCCCCGGACGACCTTGCGCATCCGGTCGAGGTTGGTGCGGATCTGCGGGTCACCGGCGACCCGGGCGACGGCGGCGCGCAGCGACTCCGCGGTCACCGCCTTCGTGTCGAGCTGTTCGCCGAGGCCGAGTTCCTGCATCCGTCCGGCGTTGGCGGCCTGTTCGGGCATCTGCGGGACGGCGATCAGGCCGACGCCGTAGTACAGGGCCTCCATCGTGGAGTTCATGCCGGTGTGCGAGACGAAGGCGGTCGCCCGCTGGAGCACGGCCGGCTGCGGGAACCGCGGGCGGACGTCGAACGACGGCGGCAGCGGCCCCAGGCCCGCGGGGTCGACACCGCCCACGGACATCGCCACGTGGTACGGCTCGTCGGCGAACGCCTCGATGCAGGTGCGGTAGAACTCGGGCCGGTTGTTGAAGACCGTGCCCAGCGCGATGAACACCACCGGGGTCTCGGGGTCCGGCGGCGACCAGGGCTCGTTCTCCCGGCTGCCCACGGAGGGCCCGATGAAGTGGAACCGCTCGTCGAACGTGTCGCCGGCCGGCTGGAACTCCCTGGGTATGAAGACGAGGTTGAGCTTCTCCGTCACATCCAGCAGATTCGCCGGGTCCAGCTCGACGCCGTGTTCCGCGGTGAATTCCTGACAGCCGGCGGCTATCACCCCGGCCACCGGGCTCTCCGGGCCCGTCGCGTCCATGAAGCCGTTGAACAGCGAGTAGTGCTCATTGGACGCGAGGTGGGGTACCAGGCGGACGGCCGGCAGGCCCAGGTGCTCGGCGACGACCCGGCCCGACCAGGTCATCGCGTCGTAGCAGACCGCGTCCACCGGCTCGTTGGCGCAGTGGTCCCGCAGCACCGGATAGGACGCGCGCATCGCATCGAAGAGGCGGCCCATCAAGAGACCGAAGGCTTCCGGCCCGAACTCGGTGGGCGGGTCCATGCGGGGGAGCGCCGGCAGCTCCACCCAGCGTGCGCCGGCCTTGGTGACCATCTCGCCGTGTTCCGCACCGGTGGCGTAGTCCACGCGATGGCCGCGCCGCACCAGCTCCTCGACCAACGGCAGAGTGGGATTGACGTGCCCGTGACCGCCAAGGGTCACGAATAACAAGTGTTTCGCCATATCGAAAATCCTAGCGATCCCGGATTTTCGCCCCCGACCCGCCCACCTCGCTAGCCGGAGGGCAGCCGCCGCATCAGATTGCGGGCCAAATGCCGTGCGGCGTGCGCCCCTTCACCACTGCCGGCCGCCAGCAGCCGCAACAACTCGATCGCGGCCCGCGCCTCCCGCAGGGTCAGCAGCGGCAGCCGTTCCTCGTCCGCGTCCACCACACCGTCGACGAGGCTGAGAAGACGGTCGTTCATTGCGCTCATGGACGGGTTAACGGCCACTCACTTACCCGGTTACGGCGTACACGCCGGACGCCCAGGCAAACTTGTCGAACCGTCAGATCGCTCGGACGTGTGGATTTGCATACCAACATCTTCCAACTCGCCTTGCCCAGGCACTACTTGTACCGCACGCGCACAACCGCTCGGCTTCGCACCACCACCTGTTGGGAGACGCCCGTGTCCACTGCCCTGTCCGGCCCCGACTCCCTGCTGCGCCGCACTCTCGGAGAACAGCGCATCGCCCTGGTCGCCTGGCGACTGCTGGTGCTCCAGAGCGCCGATCCGGCCGTCGGCGCCGGCATGGCGGAGTTCTCGACCTACCGCGCGCATCCCTGGCGGCGGATGCAGCACACCATGGACAGCGGCCGGCGGCTGTTCTTCGGCGACCGCGAGGAGCTGCGCCGGGAGATCGCCCGCCTGGAACGGACGCACCGCCGCATCCGGGGAACGGACGGGCAGGGTCGGGAGTTCTCCGCGCTGGACCCGACGGTGCGGGTGTGGGTGCTGATGACGCTGTACGAATCGATGACCGCGATGTGCGAGCTGTCCGGCGCACCGCTCGGCGCGGCCGAACGCGACCAGCTGTACGCGGAGTTCCGCCTGGTCTGCAAGGAGTTCGGCCTGCCGGCCGAGCTCTTCCCGCGCACCGCCGCGCAGGTGCCCGCGTACGTCGAACGCACCATCCGCGACCGCCTGGAGTACACCGAGGCCGCCCACGACCTGCTGTTCCAGATGTTGCACCAGGCACCGCCACCGCGCCGGCTGGGGCGCCTGCGCCCTGCCTGGCCGCTGCTGCGCCCGGTGATCGCCCGCATGCTGACGGCCCTGACCCTCGCGGATCTGCCGCCGGCGTTCCGCGAGCGGTTCGGCCTGCGCCGAAGCCGCAGCGCCGCGGCCCTGTCCTGGCTGCTGCACCACGGCTCGCGCCACCTCGTGACCCGCCTGCCCGACCGGCTGCGCTACCACAACCGGACAACCGCACAGCAGGCCGCCCAGCCGGCTGCCGAGCCGGCCCGGGCCGCACCCCACGGCGACGGAGACGGCGCGGCCGCACGGGCCGGGCGTCTACCGAAGCCGCGCCGGGCCGGGCGCGACACCGCGCGCCGGGCCCGCGTGGAGGCGTTCTTCCGGCAGGTGCTGGACCAGACCGGCGACGGCCACCTCACCGCCGCCGACCTCCAGGCCATGGCACACAACGTGTGCTGGCAACTGGAGCTGGACGAGAGCCGGGAGGCCGAGGTGTACGCCGGGTTCGACACCTGGTGGCAGCACATCCGCTCCACCATGGACACCGACGGCGACGACCGGGTCTCCCTGGGCGAGTTCACCACCGCGATGCTCGCCGGCATCGACCGCGACCCCGACTACCTCCACCAGGGCCTGCACACCGCGCTGCGCGCCCTCTTCCGCGCCGTGGACACCGACGGCAGCGGTCTCCTGGGGCCCGACGAGTACCGCGTCGTCTTCGGCGGCTCCCGGGTCCACCCGGCCGAGCTCAACCACGGCTTCCGCCAACTCGACGCCGACGGCGACGGGCAGATCACCGAGGAGGAGTTCCTGCGGGCCTTCACCGACTACTTCACCGCCCGCGCCGACACCGTGGCCGGCACCCAACTCCTGGGCCGCCCCTGACGGACACCTGTCCGGTCTCACCTGCCCTCCCCCGGTCGGCGCTCAGGCTGGTGGTTTCGGTCCCGGCATCAGGCGCGTCTGGATACCGCCGCCCACGGGGTGTGGACTGCCTGGCCATGAAGGCATGGCAGATGACCACACCCCAAGGCGGCCTGCGTCCGGCGGAGTTGCCCGAACCCCTGCTGCGCGGCGGCGGCGCGACGCTCGACGTCCTCGCCGCGCAGATCCCCGCGTACACCGATTCACTGGTGGCCGGCGGACGCGGTGGGTTTCCGACCCCGATCGTGCTCGGTGCCTGTGGCATCGCCCGGGTCACGGCGGTGGCCGACGAGGTGTTCGGGGTGCGGCCGGGCGACGTCGTCGTGGCCAACGGGCTGTTCCGGTCCGGGCGCGCCGCCTGTCCCGAGGAGGCGATCCTGGCATGGACCGGGATCGGCGGCGACGGTCGTGCCACGGCGACCACCGACCGCATGCGCGAGATCTGGCGGGACGGCCTGTACGCCGAGCGGGCGGTGCAGCCGGAGCGCACCCTGGTCGCGCTGCCCGGTGCGGACGCCTACCCGGCGCCCGAGCGGCTGGCGTTCCTGCCGTGGCTGGGCATCGCGGGAGAGGCGATCGACCGTGCGGACGTGCGCGCGGGCCAGGTCGTCGCCGTGGTCGGGGCGACCGGGCAACTGGGCGCGGCGGCGGTGCTCATCGCGCTGGCCCGCGGCGCCGCCGCAGTCGTCGCCGCCGGCCGGAACCGCGAGGCGCTCGACGCGCTCGCGGGCCTCGACCCGCGCGTGGTACCGGTACCGCTCACCGGCGACCGCGGAACCGACGGACCGGCGATCGGGGCGGCCGCCGGCCCGGTCGACGCGGTCGTCGACACGCTGGGTGCGGTGCCGAGCCCGCACCCGACGATGGCCGGCTACGACGCGCTGCGTCCGGACGGCTCCTGGGTCCTGGTCGGCGGCGTGCGGCAGGAACTCCCCATTCCGTACGGCGACTTCATGCACCGGCGACTGACCCTGCGCGGTTCGTGGGCGTACCGCGACGCCACCGTGCTCGGCCTGTGGTCGATGATCCGCAGCGGCGTCCTCGACCTGTCGGTGCTGGACGTCACCGTCGTCGGACTGGACGATCCCGCCGCGGCGCTCACCGTGGCCTCCCGGTCGCGCGGACTGTCCGTGGTCGTCCTGGTGCCGTGAGCTTTCGGCCCGGCACGCGCGGGTAGCCGGCCGTGGTCCGGCGCCCGGGCGTCCCGGCCGCGGTCCGCCCACCAGGCGGCCGCCGCCTCCTGCGATCACGGCATCAACTCCGCGCGATCACACAGGAGTTACCAGTCCCCTACCAATCCTCTGGAATCTCTTCCGGAATCCCTTCCGGGGCCCGCAACGGAGGGTCATACTGCCTCCATAGCAACTCCCTCAACTCCTCGCAACAGAGGCCGAGTTCGATCACGGGGGTGCACGCACGTGTCTGTGCCCGAACAACCCGCCTCGTCCCCGACATCCACTTCACCGCCTTCACACACCGCCTCACCTTCCGACGCCCCGCCTGCGGAGCACGGCCTGAGCGAGGCCACCCGGCTGCTGTGTGCCGGGGTCTACTTCGACGGCCAGTTCCGCCGCCGGGTCATCCAGGAGCTGGTCGAGCACGAGGAGCGGCCGATCGCCCCCTCGCTCGGCTATGACGCGCTGCCCGTCCTCGCCCACGCCCTGCGCGCCCGCCGCGGGGAGGCGGTGACCGGACTGGTGCTGCTGGCCGTCTGGGTGGTGTTCATCGTGCTCGACCTGTCCGGGGTCGGCTCGCAGACCCTGCTGCCCGTCCCCTGGTGCCTGGCGTACGGAGCGGTCTGCTTCCTGTCCTGGTTCGCGCGCGGAACCCGGAGTTCCCTCTTCACCCTCGGGCGTTCGGTGCTCAAGGAGGCGACCCGCGGCCGGCTCAAGGCGGTGCTGCCGGTCCTGCCGTTCCTGGTCGCGGTGGTGTACTGGGCGGCCGTGCTGCTGTCGCTGTTCCGCGGCGCGGATGCCTGGCTCGCCGTGGTGTTCCCGATCCTGCTGGTGCCGCCGGTCTGGGCGTACCGCAACCACGTGGCCTCCGTCATGCGCCATCAGCTGAGCCGCGCCGCCTTCGCCACGAAGGGCCGTGCGCAGCTGCCCGACACCGACCAGTTCCGGCGCATCGGCACGGCCATCGCCCGCGAACAGCACGCCCGACTGGCCATCTACGACCCGTTCCGGCCCTTCGTCGGCGCCGGCGAACCGTACAAACCGTGGTCGGTCGCCATGGAGCTCAAACACCAGTCGTGGTCGGCGCCGCCGGGAGCACCGGAGACGGACGCGCCGCCGCGGCCCGCCCCCGTCTCGTTCGTCAAGTCGGAGCCGGCGAGCGGCGGCGCCTCGCTCACCGGCCGTGAGGTCGTCGATCTGATCAAGCCCCGCCTGGCGGCGCTGCGCACCTCGGCGGCGGCCACCAGCCGGGACCGCCTGCGCTTCCTCGAAGTCGAGGAGCTGGTGTATCTGCCGGTCGGGCTGCCGCGGGACCAGGTGGACTACGACCCCGAGGCCGTCCAGGAGCACCTGGACCGGGCGGTCGGCGAGGGCGCGGAGGCCCGTCGGCACTTCCTGCGGGTGCGGGTCGGTGCCTGGGACGAGCAGGTCGCGATCTGCCTGCTGGTCCGCATCCATACACAGGGCGGGATGCTGGTGCTGGAGGTCGCGCCCCATGTCCTGACGCCGGTGCGCCCGGAGTTCAAGTCGGTCGACGTGCTCGCGGCGCACGACGGGGACGGGCCGCTGCGCGATGCCGTGCGCGGTGTGCTGACCAGCCCCTCGGCGGGCTTCAACGCCGGGATCTCGTTGGGCCACACGGCACTGTCGCTGTTCCGCACCTGGCTGGCGATGCCTCAGCACGCCCTGCCGGACGCGCCGGCCGCTTCCGTACGGGAGTTGGGGAGCGTGAAGGAGGTCTCGCTGTTCCAGGAGATGGACATCAGCCGCTATGTGAAGACGCTCCAGGACCGGATCGCCAACGGCGTGCAGGAGGCCCTGCGGAGCAAGGACTACGAGACCAACGTGTTCGACCAGTACATCATCAACGTGGGCGAGGGCGGGGTGTTCATCGGCGGGATGAGTGGCGGCGCGGTCGCCTCCGGCGAGCGGGCCTCGGCGAAACACCTGGACACATCGACGGAGACGGGGGGCGGTCGGACATGACGACCGGGGAACAGGGACCGGAGGACGGCGCGCGGGCCGCCGCCGACGAGGCGGCCGAGGCGGACGGTTCCGCCCCGCCGCGCGGCGGGGAACAGGACGGCGGCACGGGCGGCGGCGGGATCAGCATCGGCGTGCTGACCGGCGGCGCGGTCGCGGCCGGGAAGCGGGCGAGTGCCGAGGACCGTTCGCACCGGGACGGCCGGGCGGCACCGCCGCTACCGGACCCGCCCGGCGCGGGCGGGATCGCCGTACCGCGGAGCGCGCCCGGCGGGATCAGCGTCGGTGTGATGGCCGGTGGCGCCGCGGCGGCCGGCTCGGACGCCCGCGCGCTGGACGCCTCGACGCGGACGACGGTCGACGCGCCGCCCGAACTCCGCGTGGCGCTGGGCACGCTGCGTCGGCAGCTGCCGCTGCTCAACGCCAGCGACGAGACCTCGGAGATCGACGGCCGGCTGACCGATGCCGAGGAGGAGATCGAGGCCACCGGGCAGGTACGGCGGGATCGGCTGCAATGGCTGCGCGAGCGTCTGGAACTCGGTGCGACGGCCGTGGCGGGGCTCGCCTCGGCGACGGCCGTCGTCCAGCAGATCACCCAACTCCTCGGCGGCCAGGGCTAGGAGGGGATCGCCATGGCCCAATGGGACGAGGACGCACAGGACTGGGTGGCGCCCTCCCGACCGGCCCGTCCGTCGGCGGACGGCCGGACCCGGCGCATGCTGATCGTGACGTTCGCGGTGCTCGTACTGGTCGCGGCCGCCGTCGTCGGCCTGTGGCAACTGGCGGGCGAGGACGAACCGGGCCCGCCGGAGTGGACCGTTCCGTCCGCGATGCCCAGCGGCGGCTGGACGAACACGCCCACTCCCGGCCTCTCCTCGGAACCGGGCGGCGGCCTCACCACGACCGCCGATCCGTGCGCGGCGGTCGACGCGAGCACCGCGTCGTCCTGGGGCCTGTCCTCGGGAAGCGCCTCGAATCCCGGCAGTTCGCAGAGCGGGCTCAGGGCGTGCAGTTGGAGCGGAACGGCGCCCACCACCGGCGCGTACATCACGTACACGCTCATCTACTCCAAGGACCTTCCGATGTCGCCGGCGCCCACGCCCACCAGCATCGCCGGGGTGCCCTCCGCATCGGTCGCCGGGAACGACCTGGGGTGCGTGGTCCTGTGGTCCACCTCGTTCGGAAAGGCGTTCGTGCATGCCAGGCCCAGCAGCGGAACACAGCCGAACCTGTGCACCGCCGCGGCCAACTTCGCCTCGTTGGTGGCCCCGAGAGTGCCGTCCTGACCTGCCTTGACGGCCCGTCCCCGACGCGTCCGGCCGACGCCCGCCGAGTTCTCGTGCAGATATTCGACAGTCTCCCTTGACGGTGAATTCGGCGGCGGTCACGGGTCCCGGCCGTCAGCCGGGGAAGCCTCGGTCCGCACCGAAACATCCGGACAGCCGGATGGATCGCAACCGGGAGGTTGGCCATGACACATCTTTCCTCGTTCCGCCGAGGTGCCGCCGTGCTGGCGAGCGCCGGACTGCTCTGTGGTGTCCTCGGTGGCGGCGTGGCCGCCGCCGCGGCCCCCTCGCCGTCCGCTCCGGGCGTCGCACACGGCTTCCACAGAGGCCAAGTGACCGCCGAGCCCCGTCTCACGCTGCGGGCCGGCCCCGGGACCTCCTACCGTGCGGTGGGTTCGCTGCCGCACGGCGAGGTCGTCAGTGTCCGCTGCAAGGTCAACGGCCAGCGCGTCCACGGCAATCCGCGCTGGTACCGGATCCGCGAGGGCCGGTCCGGCCGGGCCTGGGCGTCGGCGCGCTACATCAGGACGCTCCGGGAGACGCCGCGCTGGTGCGGTGACGGACACCGCCGACTCTGACCACGTCGAGCCCCATCCGCCTCGGCACGTCCGCCCCGGCCACGCGCAGTGGCCGGGGCGGACCGTCGTTCAGGGGGTGCCGTTCCAACGCGCGGCGACCACGGCCGTCGTGTAGTGCATGGTGAAGCTCCCGCCCAGGGCGTCGAGGGCGGATCCGACTCCGGTCAGCACCTCCGTCAGCTGGTCCGGTGGGACCCGGGTGAAGGCGCCGAAGGTGGGCATCTGGTCCAGCCAGGCGTCCCGGGTGTAGGTCCACTCCCACTCGAACCGCCACTCTTCGGGTTCGGTGAAGTCGTCCCGTTCGCGGATTCCGTCGGCGGCCCTGGCGAGGACCGGCCGGTAGGCGTCCGGGGTTCCCTTCGTCATCGCCGAGAAGTCGAAGGGCGCGTCGGGCAGCGCCCGGCGGCAGACGTCGGTGACGGCCTCCGCCACGTCGGACGGGAGCTGGAAGACGTTCCAGAACATCGCGAGCAGGCCGCCCGGCCGCAGCGCCCGGGCGGCCTTGGCGGTGCCCGCGGCGGTGTCGATCCAGTGCCAGGCGGTGGCGGCCACGACCGCGTCGAAGGTGCGGCCGGCCGGGTCCCAGTCCTCGAAGGTCGCGATGTCGACCTCGGTGCCGTACCGCCGCGCGACCTCGGCCATCCGCGCGTCCGGCTCGACTCCGTGCACCCGGCAGCCGGCCGTCTGGAACTGACGGGCGGCGATGCCCGTCCCGCAGCCGACGTCGAGGACGTCGAGGCCGGGCCGGTCGGCGACGATGCGGCGTACCAGGGCTTCGGGGTAGCGGGGCCGGGCGCGGTCGTAGCGGGCGGCGTCGGTGCCGAACGACTCTGCCACCCGGCGGTGTTGACCAGGGTCGGCACCACCGGCGGAAGATATAGTGGGCATGCGCCCACTATGGTGGGCACATGCCCACTCGTCAAGCGGTGGCGGGCGGGGAACCGATTCCGACGCGCAGACGAGGGGTGCACCGTGCCGACAGGGGTGGCCATCCGTGATGTCCGACAGCAGTTGTTCGAGGCCGCCGAGCGCATCCTGCTGCGGGACGGGCCGAACGCACTGACCAGCCGGGCGGTCACCACGGAGGCGGGCTGCGCCAAGGGGGTCCTGCACCGGCACTTCGCCGACTTCGACGCCTTCCTCGCCGAGCTGGTGCAGGACCGCATCGGCCGGATCGAGACCCAGGCCGGCGCCCTGCGCGCGTCCGCCGGGACCGGCACGGTGGCCGAACACCTCACCGGCGCGCTGACCGAGGTGTTCGGGTCGGTGGCCGTGGCGATCGTCGGCCTCGTCATCTCCCGGGACGGTCTGCGCGCCCGGCTGCGGCAGGCCGGTTCCGTCGGCGTACCACTGCTCGCCGAGGCCACCGCGATGATCGCCGGCTATCTGACCGCCGAGCGCGAGCTGGGCCGCGTCGCGGCGGACGCCGACGTCGCCACCCTGGCCCCCACGCTGATCGGGGCCGGGCACCTGTTGTTCGCCGACCGGGAGGGCACCCCGCCGGACGCGGCAGCGGTCCGCAGGGTCGTGACGACGGTCCTCGCCGGAGTGCTGCCGGAGGCGCGCGGCGCCGGCTGAACGTCGGCCGGCTCCGCACTACGAGAAGCGCAACGAGTCGAGCCGCTGGGACGCGGTGTCACCGATGTGGCCGTGAGCGTCACACATGGTGTTTGAGGCGTCCGACGAGGAGCTGCTGCCAGCCGTTCCGGGCCTGCGTCCACTCCTCGGGGCAGCTTTCGGCGCGGTCCTCGGTGACCTGTCCGCCGTCGCCGACCAGCCCCTCGTGCCGGGCCGGGTGCGCGCCGTAGACGTAGCAGGCGTAGTTCGCCGCGCGCTGGCCGTCCAGGCTGTGCTCGTCGAGCAGATCCGTCTCGTCGATCGGGCTCTCCTCGGCGGAGAGGGCGTAATCCGCGGCGGCGGCAAGGGCCTTGGCGTCGCCGGCGCCGCCCTGGTCGATCAGCATCACCGCGGCGAACTGGTCGGCGACGTCCTCCTCCCGGCCGGTGAAGTGCAGCTTGAGGCGGTCGATCAGGGCGTGCGCGCCCTCGTGGTAGGCGGTCTCCTCCAGCACGGCGGCCACATGGGCGTCGGCGCCGCCCCGTGGGACGGCGGCCCGGCCGGCGTGTGCGACCCGGTCGCGGATCTCGTCGACGTGCTCGACGCAGAAGTCGACGGCACCGGTGTCCGGGTCGTAGGCCGGTTCGGGCGCGCCGCACGAGCGGACGACGAAGGGGATGCGGTGCGGGACCTTCACGGTGTCGTTGAGCCGGTCGGCGGCCTTTTCCAGGATGCG
Source organism: Streptomyces sp. BHT-5-2 (assembly GCF_019774615.1). NCBI lineage: Bacteria > Bacillati > Actinomycetota > Actinomycetes > Kitasatosporales > Streptomycetaceae > Streptomyces > Streptomyces sp. BHT-5-2. Next base: position 4,445,249 of record NZ_CP081496.1, read on the forward strand.
TCGCGAGCGCAGATAGTCGGTGGCCCGCGCCGCCCTGTCGCCGGTGCGGTACTGGACGGCGAAGCCGCCCGCGCTGTCCTTGCCGTGCGTCCGGCGGGCCGCGGTGTCCCTGGCATCGGCCGTGTCCTCGCCGGCCGTGCAGCCGGTGACCGCGGCCGCCAGCGCCAGCGTCAGCAGTGCCCGTGTGCCGTTTCCCGTACGGCGACCCATGTCCGCTCCCTCCCCGCCGCGCGCCGCGGCTGTCCGTCCGAGCAGGGAAGAGGAAGAACTGGAAGTAGAGGTTCCGTTCTGCTCGCTCACGTGCCGGAGATCACCACAGTCGGTCGATGTCTCCGGGGTGGAGGGCGATGCGGCTGTCGTGGAACGCCGTACGGGCCCGGCGGGCACGGTCGGAGAAGAAGGCGGCCATGGTGACCTTGTCGAATCCGGGAGAGTCGCTGGGGAAGGGGGCCCGGGGCGTGCCCCCGACGAGGACGGTGCCGGGCAGGTGGTGCCAGCCCGCGCTCTCGTAGAACGTCCGCAGCGGGCGGTCGCAGGTGAACAGCCCCAGGTCGTGGCCCTGGGCGGCGAGGGTCTCGCGGGCCCTGGCCACCAGGCGCCGACCGTGCCCGCGGCCGCGGGCCGCCCGGCGGGTCACCACCGTGCTCAGGCCGCCGACGGCGTAGCGCTCCCCGGCGTGGTCGATCTCCTTGGCGAGCAGGTCCAGCGCGGCGAGCACCGTCCCACCGTCCACCAGCAGCAGCGACAGCGGCCGCAGCGCGGGATCGTGGACGGGTGCGTCGTCGGGGGGTTGTACGGCGTCCTCCGACGGCCAGGCCGCTTCCTGGAGCTCACGCACCTGGGTACGGAGTTCGGCGGGGGTCACGGCTTCGGGAAAGGCGAGGATCTGCACCCGCCGATTCTGTCCCGCCGGTGGGCCGGCGGCGCAACGGGGTTTCCGGTGCCCGCCTGCTCCGGCCCTGCCGTGCCTCGTCGTGGAGCAGGTGTCCGTCGTGGGCCACGTGTCCGAAGTCCGCCGCGCGAACCGGCCGGGGAAGGATGCGGGCATGCATGCCGTCCTGCACGCGCTGTCCATCACCGGCTCGATGACCTGGGAGATCACCTGGGCACTGATCCTGGGCTTCGGACTGTCCGCCGTCGTACAGGCGGTGGTGCGCAGATTCACCGTCGTCGCGCTCCTCGGTGACGCCCGCCCGCGCACCCTGGTGCGCGCCGCCGGGCTGGGCGCGGCCTCGTCGTCCTGCTCGTACGCCGCGGTGGCGCTGGCCCGTTCACTGTTCGTCAAGGGGGCGGACTTCACCGCCGCGATGGCGTTCGAGATCGCCTCCACCAATCTCGTCGTCGAACTGGGCGTCATTCTGGCGCTGTTGATGGGATGGCAGTTCACGGTCGCCGAGTTCGTGGGCGGCCCGATCATGATCGTGGTACTGGCGGTGCTGCTGCGGCTGTTGCTGCGCGAGGCGCTGCTGCGGGAGGCACGGGCCCAGGCCGAGCGCGGGCTGGCCGGCTCGATGGAGGGGCCTGCCGCGATGGACATGTCCGTGCGGCGCCCCGGATCGTTCCTCCGCCGCCTGCTGTCCCCCGAGGGCCTCACCGCCACCGCGCACGTCTTCGTGATGGAGTGGGCGGCGATCCTGCGGGACCTGGTGATCGGCCTGCTCGTCGCCGGGGCCATCGCCGCCTGGGTGCCCGACGGCTTCTGACGGTCGTTCTTCTTCGACGGCCATCCGCTCGCGGCGAAACTGTGGGGGCCGATCGTCGGTCCGCTGGTCGCGATGGCCTCGTTCGTCTGCTCCATCGGCAACGTGCCGCTCGCGGTGGTGCTGTGGAAGGGCGGGATCAGCTTCGGCGGGGTGGTGGCGTTCGTCTTCGCCGATCTGCTGATACTGCCGATTCTCGCCATCTACCGGAAGTGCTACGGCACTCGGACCGCACTGTTCCTGCTCGGCACCTTCTATGTCGCGATCGTGGTCGCCGGGTACGTCGTGGAGTTCGCCTTCGGCGGGCTCGGCCCCGTCCCCGACCAGGCCCGGGCACGGCTCCCGCAGGAGGGCACCAGCTGGAACCACACCACGTGGCTCAATGTCGCCTTCCTCGTGGCGGCCGCGGCACTGCTGGTGCGGTTCTTCCGCACCGGTGGCCGGGACATGCTGCGCATGATGGGCGGCGCGCCCGCCACCGGCCACCATCACGGCGGAGGGAACGCGGGGCCAGACCGTTCCTGAAGTGGGCTTCAGGCCTCGTCCGGGACGAACTCGCCCACCGGTCCGGCGACCGCCTCCCGATCACCGCCGCCCCCCCCGACGGCCCCTGCCCGGTCAGCGCCAGCCGCACCCAACTCGCCCGCGTCCTGGGCAACCTCGTCGACAACGCCCAGCGCCACGCCGGGTCGGCCGTCCGCGTCGCCGTACGCCAAGAGGCCGCCGGCACGGTCGCCCTGGACGTCACCGACGACGGCCCCGGGGTCCCACCGGCCGACCGGGAGCGGGTCTTCACCCGTTTCATCCGTCTCGACGACGCCCGCTCCCGGGACGAGGGCGGGGCCGGCCTGGGCCTGGGGATCGTCCGGGACGTCGTCCACCGGCACGGCGGCCGCATCGAGGTCGGCGAAGCCGACGGTGGCGGCGCGCGCTTCACGGTCACCCTGCCGAACGCGTCCGATTGACGACAGGGCCTGGGGGTCGGCGCAGCCGCCGGTGGGTCAGCAGCCCGGGCGGCTCTTGATCTGCAGGCCGGGGCGGCGGCGGTGGACCGTGAGGTAGGCCAGGCCGTCCCGGCCCGCGGTCACGCTGCGGCGGGACCCGCGGGGCAGCCACAGCAGGCCGCCCTCGGCGAGCGGCTGCCGGCCGTCTTCCGCCTCCACGGTGCCGTCGCCGGACACGACGTAGAGGAGCACATCGAGGTCCGGCTCGACGTGGGTGTCGATACGGCCCCGGGGCGGGATCCGGACGACATTGGCGTCGAGCTGGCGGCCGGACTCGGCCAGGCGCCACAGCACACCGGACGGTACCGGTGGCTCGGCGGCGACCTGCCGGGCGTCGCAGAGCAGCAGCGGTGCCGGGGCACCTGCGGGCGCGGCGCCGCCGGGAGTACCGGAGTTGTCGGGGGTGTCGGCGCCGCCGGTGTGCGGGGCGTCAGCCATCGATGGTCACCATCCGTCGCGTGTCCTGTGGTGCGCATGGTCCATGCGGTCCGTACGCGTCCCTTCCTACTCCCGGGCGCCCCGCGGCACCAACGGCGCCGCGTCGCTCCGCCGGAACCCACCCTCCCGAATGCGAACCTTACATACGTATTTGCTACCGTCGTGGCGTGCGGCTGACAAAGTTCACTGATCTGGCACTCCGCGCCGTGATGCGCCTGGCCGTCGCGGAGCCGGGCACCCCGCTGACCACCCGCGAGGTGGCCGAGGCGATGGACGTGCCGTACACCCACATGGCGAAGGCGATCAGTCGACTCCAGCACCTCGGCGTGGTCGAGGCCCGCCGGGGCCGCGGCGGCGGGCTGGAGCTCACCGGTCTGGGGCACCGGGCGTCGGTGGGCTGGCTGGTGCGCGAACTGGAGGGCGAGGACGAGGTCGTCGCCTGCGAGGGCGACCCGCCGTGCCCGCTGCGCGCGGCCTGCCGGCTCCGCCGGGCGCTGGCCGAGGCGCAGGAGGCGTTTTACGCCACGCTCGACCCGCTGACGGTGTCCGAGGTCGTGGCGTCGCCCACCGGCCCGGTGCTGGTCAGCCTCACCGGCCGCCGCCCCGACTGACCGGCCGCCGCACCACTGCACCACCGCGCCCCGCTCCGGGGCGTACCCCAGGTCCGCCCCTGCCCCAGGGCGGCCCACCCCGGGGCATAAATTGGTAGATCATCTACGAGTTATCGGAGGTGGCTCGTGCTCAGCGAGCAGTCCGCACCCGTCGTCAAGGAAACCCTGCCGGTCGTCGGCGCGGCCATCGAGGAGATCACCGCGCTCTTCTACCAAAAGCTGTTCGAGGCCCGTCCGGAACTGTTGCGCGACCTCTTCAACCGCGGCAACCAGGCCAACGGCGAGCAGCGGCAGGCCCTGGCGGGCTCCATCGCCGCCTTCGCCGGCATGCTGCTGGACCACCCCGACGCCCGCCCCGACGCGATGCTCGCCCGGATCGCACACAAACACGCCTCGCTCGGCGTCACCTCGGACCAGTACAAGATCGTCAACGAGCATCTGCTCGCCGCGGTCGCCGACGTCCTCGGAGAGGCCGTCACGCCGGAGGTCGCGGCCGCCTGGGACGAGGTCTACTGGCTGATGGCCAACGCGCTGATAGCCGTCGAGGCCCGGCTCTACGAACAGCACGGCACCCCCGAGGGCGGGACCTGGCAGGCCATGAGGGTCGTCGCCCGGCACCAGGAGACCCCGGACACCCTCGCGCTCACCCTGCGCCCGGCCGACGGCACCCCGGCCCGCGCCTTCCGGCCCGGCCAGTACGTCAGCGTGCAGGCCGAACTCCCCGACGGCGCGCGGCAGATCCGCCAGTACAGCCTGTCGTCCGCGCCGGGGGCCCCGGAGTGGCGGATCACCGTGAAGCGCGTCCGCGCGGCGGCCGGGCCGGCCGGCGAGGTGTCCTCCTGGCTGCACGAGGAGGCCCGCGTCGGCGAGGTGCTCGCCGTCTCCGCGCCGTTCGGCGATCTGACGCTGCCGGACGGCGACGGCCCGCTGCTGCTGGCCTCCGCCGGCATCGGCGGCACCCCCATGCTCGCCATGCTGCACCACCTGGCCGCCACCGACTCGTCCCGGCGGGTCGTCGTCGTGCACGCCGACCGCTCCCCGGCCGACCACGCGCACCGCGACGAACTGCGCCGGCTGGTCGGCACGCTGCGCCATGGCTCGTTGCACCTGTGGTACGAGGAAGCGGACCACCGGGCGGCCGCGGACGGCGCCGGTCCGGCTCCGGCGGTCGTGTCCGCCGGCCGCGCCGACCTCGGCGAACTGCCGCTGCCCGACGGCGTCACCGCCTATCTGTGCGGCCCCCTGCCCTTCATGCGCAGCCTGCGGGGCGACCTGCTCCGCCGCGGGGTCGCACCGCGGGCAGTCCACTACGAGGTGTTCGGCCCCGACCTCTGGCTGGCGCAGCAGTAGTCCGCGCCCCCGGGGTCACCGTCCCCCTCGGCCTGGGCATCGGCCGTCTCGTCTTCCCGTCATCGCCCCGACCGCCGTCGCCGCGGTGCTGCCGGCCGTCCGACTCGCCGCCGTCCGGCCGGTGCTCGACCGCCGATCGGACCGGGTGCTCACCGGCGAGACGCTCCCCCGGTCCCGGGCCCGCCTCGTCTACATCGCCTGCGAACTCGTCAAGGTCGTCGCGCTGCTCGCACTCGGAATCACGGTCCTGGGGACGGCGGTCTGAGGCAGCGGCCGGGCACCGGCAAAGCCGTTGACGATCCGGAGTACTCGGGATTTCCTTCTCCGATGTCCGATCTTCGATTCCTCCAGCCGGTCACCGACGACGAACTCACCGACTGGCAGCACGTCCACAACACGATCATCCCCACCCATCTGCTGTCCCTGGACGACGTACGGGAACGGTCCCGGCGGCACCGTCTGGAGGTCGCCTACCTCGGCGACGAGCTGGTGGGCTGCAGCACGGTGCGCCCACCGGAGGACGACACCCGTACGGCGACGGTCATCGCCCGTGTGCTCGCCGCCCACCGCGGGCGCGGCTTCGGGGCGGAGCTCTACGCCCGCGGACTGGACCGGGCCCGGGAATCGGGAGCGCAGGTCGTCGAGACCGTCGTCCTGTCGTCGAACGAGGACGGCCTGCGGTTCGCGCAACAGCACGGCTTCGTCGAACTGGAACGCTATGTGCTGCCGGGCGAGACCGTCCCCTGGATCGACCTGCGGCTGAGCTGACCCGATCGGGCGACGCGTCGCCGCGTACGTCGCTGCTTGAATGCCCGCATGAGCTTCTTCGTACGTGCGCGGTTCGACGTCCGGGACGAACAGCGGGAGGAATTCGAGAAGTTGGCGTGCGCCCTGCGCGAGCTGGCGGAGGCGGAACCGGGCACGCTCGTCTACCGGTGGTTCTCGGCCGGCGCCGGCAGGTATCTGGTCCTGGAGGAGTACGCCGACACGGCCGCGGCCATGGCGCACCAGAAGCGCGCGGCGCAACTCCTGGCCCGGGTCGGGGCGTGTGCGGAGCTGGCCTTCGCCGAACTCCACGGCGAGATCGGCCCCGGGATCCGGGAGTGGGTGCACGAGCATCCGCAGGCGACGGTGTACCCGGAGTGGACGGGCGACCGCACGCCGTCCGGCAGCCGGTGACAGGGGCGTAGGAACGGCCAGGGCCGGGAAGGGCCATCGGCACGGGGAGACCCGGCCCTTCCCGGCCCGACCATCGTCGGCCGGTGGCAGGCGCGGCCCGCAGGGCCGAACAGCCCTCTCCCGGCCGGCGATCGACCCTCGTCGCGGGGACCACCGGGCCCTGCGGGACCGGTCTCCCCGGTGGCCGATCGGCATCCGTGCCCGCCGGCCCGGCCCTGATGATCACGTACGCTGCCGGACAGACGTACGGGATCTTTGGGAGCAGCACGGTCATGTCCGAATCGCAGCAGTACGTACCGGCCGCGGGCGGCCCGCAGGGGCCGCAGCTCCGTGAGCCGGACCGGGTGCGCAGCCTGCTCGACGCGGTGATGGGCCTGGGCCGGGGGCTGGAACTCCCGCAGGTGCTGCGGGGCATCGTGGAGGCGGCGGTCACCCTCACCGACGCGGAATACGGGGCACTGGGGGTGGTCGGCGACGGACAGTTGGCGCAGTTCCTGCCCGTGGGCATGTCGGACGAGCTGATCGGGCTGATCGGCCGGACGCCGTGCGGCCACGGCACCCTCGGGGAGCTGATCCGCAATCCCGCGCCGCTGCGGCTCACCGACCTGTCCAGGCATCCGCACAGCTACGGCTTTCCGGCCAACCACCCGCCGATGCGGACCTTCCTCGGGGTGCCGGTCCGGGTACGCGACGAGGTGTTCGGCAATCTCTACCTCACCGAGAAGCGGGGCGGCGGCTCGTTCGACGAGGACGACGAGGCGGTGGTGACCACCCTGTCCATCGCCGCGGGGGTGGCGATCGACAACGCCCGTATGTACCACGAGAGTCGGCGCCGGGAGCGGTGGTTGGAGGCGCTGGGCGAGATCACCCGCAGTCTGCTGTCCGGTACGGACGCCGACGACGTGCTGCGGCTGATCGCCGAGCGGGCGCGGGAGGTCGCCGGTGCGGACTGCGCGGCGATCCTGCTGCCGTCTGCCGCGTCCGCGGAACAGTTGACGGTGTCGGTGGCGTGCGGGACGGGCGCGAGCCGGATCGTCGGGCTGCGGGTGCCGGCCGACGGCTCGCTGCCCGGTATGGCGGTGCGCAGCGGCCGGCCGGTGGTCACCGCGGATCTGCGGGCCGACCCGCGGGCGTATCTGCTCGGTTCGGACGCCGGCGGCGGGAGCGGGGACGCGCTGGACGGGGAGGCCGCGGGCCACGGCACGGCATACGGGCCGGCCGTCGCCGTCCCGCTCCAGGTGGACACCGGCCGTGGCGCCCTGCGGCTGAGCCGCCTGACCGGCCGGCCGGCGTTCGACGACGCCGAGGTCACCCTGATATCGGGCTTCGCCGACCAGGCCGTGATCGCCCTGGAACTCGCCCGCCGACGGGCCGAGTCGGAGGAGCTGACGGTCCTCCACGACCGCGACCGGATCGCCCGCGATCTGCACGACCTCGCCATCCAGCGGCTGTTCGCCACCGGTATCACGCTACAGAGCGCGACCCGGCTGATCGAGCGGCCGGAGGCGGCCGATCGGGTCGGGCGCGCGGTGAACGACCTGGACACCACCATAAAGATCATCCGGTCCACGATCTTCGGGCTGCGGTCGACCGGAGACGACAGGGGCGGCCGGGGGCTGCGCCGGGACCTCACCGAGACCGTGCAGCGGGCGGCCGGACCGCTCGGCTTCACCCCGGCGTTGCGGATCGAGGGCCCGGTGGACGCCGCGGTCCCCGACGAACTGGCCGGGCATCTGCTGGCGGTGGCCGCCGAGGCCCTCAGCAACGCCGCCCGGCACGCCGGCGCCCGCAGCCTGGACGTGGCCGTGGCGGTGACCGCGGACGAGCTGGCGCTGACGGTGACGGACGACGGGGTGGGGGTCGGAGCGGCCGCGCACACCGGGGGCCTGGCCAACATGCGGGCCCGCGCCGCGATGCACGGCGGCCGGCTGGCCGTCGAGGCGCCGGAGGGCGGCGGCACCCGCATCGTGTGGTGCGTGCCGCTGCCCGGCTGACCTCGCGGCGGAGGGCGCGATGACGGCCCGTCAGCCGGCCGTCGCGCCCCACGCCTGCCAGGCCGTGCTCACACCCGCGGCTCCTTCAGCCGTTCGGCGACCATCGCGGCCTGGACCCGGCGGCCGACGCCCAGCTTGGACAGGATCGCGGAGACCCGGTTCTTGATCGTCTTCTCGGCGAGGTACAGCCGGTCGGCTATCTGACGGTTCGTCAACCCCTCGCCGATCAGCTCCAGTACCTCCTGCTCGCGCGGGGAGAGCTTGTCGAGCACGGACGGCGCCGCCGGCTCCTGGTCGCGGCCCGGGCCGCGCAGCCGCTCCATGACCCGCGACGCGGTGCGCGGGTCCAGCATCGACTCCCCCGCGGCGACCGTGCGGACCGCATGCACCAGTGCCGGGCCGTCGATCTGCTTGAGCACATAGCCGGCCGCCCCGGCCATGATGGCGTCGAAGAGCGCCTCGTCGTCGTCGAAGGACGTCAGCATCAGACAGGCCAGCTCCGGCACCCGGGCCCGCAGCTCCCGGCAGACCCCGATCCCCTCGTGGTCGCCGTCGGGCCCGTCCGTACCGCCCAGCCGCACGTCGAGGACGGCCACCTGGGGCCGGACCACCGGCACCCGGGCGAGGGCCTGGCGGGCGTCCCCCGCCTCCCCCACCACCTCGATGTCGTCCTCCGCCTCCAGGAGGTCCCGGACGCCACGGCGCACCACCTCGTGGTCGTCGAGGATGAAGACCCGCAGCGGCGCGTCCGGTCCGGCTGCGGACGGGGCGGGGGCGGACGGGACGGGGTGCTGGTTCATGCGTTCTCGCTCTGTGGTTCTTCGCGGTTCGGCCGGGCGCAACGGGCCCGACCACGAGGCTCGTCCGCCCCGGCGGCCGGCGCAAGGGCCGAACGGCCCTGGGGAATCGGGGCCCTTCGGGCAGGGTACGGCGTTGCGATACTGACGCCCCCCGTCAGGAGGTCGTCCCATGCAGCAGTCCCGCCGGGCCGCGCGCCCCGCCCCGTCCGTACCGTCCGCACGCTCCGCCCCGGGCACCGTCGGCGGCGAGTACCACGCCCTGCTCGCCCGGCACGACGCCATGCGACTGCGCCGGCAGATCCTGGGGCAACGAACGGCGCCCGCACCCGATTTACCGGCCGCCGCCTACGACGGCGCCGCGGACCAGCGGTTGATCACCCAGTACCTGGACCTGGTCACGCCGTTCGGCGACCTGATCGCCCACCTCTACGACGAGATGTTCGCCCGCTGGCCGTATCTGCGGTCGCTCTTCCCGGCCTCGATGGAGTTCCAACGCGCCCATCTGGCCCGCGCGTTCTGGTATCTGATCGAGAATCTGCACCGCCCGGGCGAGGTGGCCGCCTACTTCCGGCAGCTCGGCCACGACCACCGCAAGCTGGGGGTGCGGCCGGTGCACTTCGAGGCGTTCGAGATCTCGCTGTGTGCGGCGCTGCGCCGCACCGCCGGGCCGCGCTGGGCCGAGGCGGTGGAGGAGGCGTGGGTGCGGATGCTGCGCTTCGCGGTCGCCTCGATGGTCGAGGGCGCCGACGCCGCGCTCGCCGAACCACCGTGCTGGCAGGGCACGGTGACGTCCCATGAGCGGCGGCGTCCGGACCTGGCCGTGCTGCGGCTCCGGGTGCACGAGCCGTACCCGTACCGGGCGGGCCAGTACGCGGCGGTCGAGTCCCCGCTGATGCCGCAGGCGTGGCGGCACTACTCCCTGGCGTCCGCGCCGCGGCCGGACGGCGAGGTGGAGTTCCACGTCCGGCGGACCGGTCCCGGCGGGGTGAGCGAGGCGCTGGTCGACGGCACGGACGTGGGCGACACCCTGCGCCTGGGACCCGCGCACGGCACGATGACGCTCCAGGAGGCGGACCACCCGCGCGATCTGCTGTTGGTGGCGGGCGGCACCGGCTGGGCACCGGTCAAGGCGCTGCTGGAGGAGTGGGTGGCCCGGCGCCGTGGGACCGGTGGCCGCTCGCTGCGCCCGGCCGGCCGGGTCCGGCTCTTCGTCGGCGCCCGCAGCCGGGCCGAGCTGTACGACGCGGAGGCGCTGTCCCAGTTCGCGACGCGGCAGGGCCGGCTGCGGGTGGTGCGCGTCCTGGACGACGAGGCCGCCGCGGCCACCGACGGCTCGCCGGGCGAGTACGGTGCGTTGGCCGAGGCGGTGGCGCGGGGCGGCGCCTGGTCCGGCCAGCTGGCCTTCGTCAGCGGTCCGGCGGCCATGGTCGGGGCCACCGTCGCGCGGCTGACCGCGGCCGGGATGCCGGCCGACCGCATCCGCCACGACCCGGTGCCGGACCTCATGCCCGCATCGGGCGGCTGCCCCGCGGCGTACCCGGCGGACGGGGCCGTGACCGGGGCGGCGTGGTGACGGGTGCCCGCCCGTGAGGGAGTTCCGGCCATGACGGGTGCCGAGTCTTCCGCGGGCCGGGCCGAACGGCCCCTGGCGGGTGCCCGCCGGGGGCCGTCTACTGGGCGGCAGAGCAGTGCGCCGACAGCGCGACAGCGTCAACAGGAAAGGGAGCACGCCGTGAACGACATCCCGGCCCGGCACACCGCCGGCACCGCCACCGACACCGCGCTGGTGGACTGGGCCGACCGCGAGGCGTCCCGTCGCAGCACCGAGCTGGACCGTACCGAGGCCCTGCGGCTGCTGGGCAGCGTGTCGCTGGGCCGGATCGTCTTCACCCAGGACGCGCTGCCGGCGATCCGCCCGGTGAACCACCTCCTGCACCACGGCGAGGTGATCATCCGCACCCACGAGGGCGCGGCGCTGGCCACCCTCACCGAGCACGCGGACGACACCGGGGTGGTCGTGGCCTATGAGGCCGACACCATCGATCCCGCCACGCACTGCGGTTGGAGCGTGGTGGTCACCGGCTACTGCCGCCTGGTGACCGATCCCGACGACCTGGCGCACTATCAGGCGCTGCTGCACCCGTGGACCGACCACCGGATGACCCATGCGCTGCGGATCCGCCCGGACCTCGTCACGGGGGTGCGGCTGTCCCGCTGACGGGCGCCCCCGCGCGGAGCCCGTCCATCACCAGGTCGAGGAGGCGGCCGGCGCGGGAGTGCCCGTCGGCCTGCGGATCGAGCTGCCAGAGGCCGGCGATGGCGAGGAGGAAGTCCTCGGGTGTGACGCCGGGGCGGATGGTGCCGGCCTCCTCGTTGGCGGTCAGGAGGAGGGTGACGGCGGCGGTGAGCGGGCCGCGGCCGACGGCGGCGAGGGTGCCGTGCGTCGTGGTGGCCTTGCGCAGTGCGGCGGCCAGGCCGGCCTTGGTCATGGCGTAGCGCGCGAGGCGGTCCATCCAGGCGCGCAGGGCGTCGTCGGGCGGGCGGGTGGCCAGGAGGTCCGTCGCGGTGTCGCAGACCTGTTGGACCTCGTGGCGGTAGACCTCCAGGACGAGGGCCTCGCGGTTGGGGAAGTTGCGGTAGAAGGTGCCCTGTCCGACGCCGGCCTTCCTGGCGATCGCGCTCAGCGGGGCGTCGGCGGAGCGGGTCAGCTCGGCGAGGGCCACCTCCAGGATGCGGTCGCGGTTCCGCTGGGCGTCGGAGCGCAGCGGCGCGTCCTTGGGACGGTGCACATGCCCTCCTCCCGGAATACGCCGATGAGTTGGCCTTGGTGGATTCACCAAGTCCGGCCCGCAATCGGCCTTGCTAACCGGACACCCGTCCATTAGGTTTTCAACCGTAGCGGACAGCTGTCCGCTTGTGCATCACCCTAGGGCGCTTCTGTCCGTTGGGGCAGGGCCGGGCAAGGCTCCGGCGGCGGACGAGCGGCGAATCCGGCCGGTGAGGAGCCCGGCGGCCACCGCGACCACGATCCCGCCGCGCCCCCGAACCGTCCGCATCGACCGTACCGCCACCTCCGACGCCGCAACGCACCGCACCACCTCGCTCCCGCCCGGACATTCCGGTTCCTTCCGGTCGTTCCCAGCCACCGGGAACGATCCGATTCCGCCGCCCGACCGCGGCGGACCGGCGGCCCCCGACGGGCCTGCCGCCCCTTCGACGTGTGAGACGTGAAAGAAGGCAGAACATGGCCCCATCGACGGCCGGTGCCATCACCTTGACCATCAACGGCGAGAAGCACACGCTGCCCGTCGACAACCGCACCACCCTGCTCGACGCGCTGCGTGAGCGGCTCGGCCTGACCGGCACCAAGAAGGGCTGCGACCAGGGGCAGTGCGGCGCCTGCACGGTGCTGCTCGACGGGCGGCGGGTGGTCTCCTGCCTCCAGCTCGCGGTGGCCGCCGAGGGGCGGGAGGTCACCACCATCGAGGGCGTGGCCGACGGCGAGCGGCTGCACCCGGTGCAGCAGGCGTTCCTCGACCTCGACGGCTTCCAGTGCGGCTACTGCACGCCCGGACAGATATGTTCGGCCCTCGCGGTCATCGAGGAGCACGCCGCGGGCTGGCCCAGCGCGGCCACCACCGACGTCCGGCCGGAGGCGGGCGTGCCGCGGCTGACCGCCGACGAGATCCGGGAGCGGATGAGCGGCAACCTCTGCCGCTGCGGCGCCTATGTGTCGATCGTCCAGGCGGTCGCGCGGGCGGCGGAGGAGACGGCGCGCGCGACGGGCCGGGCGGATGTGGCGGACATGACGGACGTGGAGGGCGCGGCATGAGGGAGTTCGACTACCGGCGGGCGTCCGACGTTCCGGACGCCCTTGCACTGCTGGGCGCCGAGCCCGAGGCCCGTTACCTCGGCGGCGGCACCAACCTCGTCGACCTGATGAAGAGCGGCGTGGAGCGGCCCGCGCTCCTCGTCGACGTACGGGAGCTGCCGCTCGACCGCATCGAGGCCACCCCCGAGGGCGGGCTGCGGATCGGTGCCACGGTCACCAACAGCGACCTGGCCGCCCACCCCGAAGTGCGGCGCCGCTACCCGGCGTTGACGCAGGCGGTGCTGGCCGGCGCCTCCGGGCAGCTGCGCAACATGGCCACGGTGGGCGGCAATCTGCTCCAGCGCACGCGCTGCGCCTACTTCACCGACCTCGCCAGGCCGTGCAACAAGCGCGTCCCGGGAAGCGGTTGCGCGGCCGTCGCCGGCGAGCACCGCAATCACGCGATCCTGGGCGCCTCCACGCACTGCGTGGCCGTCCACCCCTCGGACATGGGCGTGGCCCTGGCCGCCTTCGACGCCGTGGTGGAGTACGCCACGGCCGACGGGCCGGGCGAGGTGCCGCTCGCGGAGTTCCACCTCCCGGTGGGCGACACGCCCCACCGGGAGACCGCGCTGCCGCCCGGCGCACTGATCACCGGCCTCACCCTGCCGCCCGCGCCGGTCGCCGCCGTGTCCCGCTACCGCAAGGTGCGCGAGCGGGCCTCGTACGCCTTCGCCATCGGGTCGGTCGCCGCCGCCCTCGACGTCCGGGACGGCACGGTCCACGACGTCCGGCTGGCCCTCGGCGCGGTCGCGTCCCGGCCGTGGCGCGCAGGGGCGGCCGAGCGGGCGCTGCGCGGCGGTCCGGCCACCGCCGAGGCGTTCGCCGCCGCCGCGGACGCCGAGCTGGCCGCCGCCGAGCCGCTGCCCGGCAACGGATACAAGGTGACGCTGATCCGGAATCTCGTCGTCGCCGTGCTCACCGAGCTGGCCGAGGAGAGCCGGCAGACCGAGGAGGCCGCCCGATGACCACCACCACGACCGGGCTCGCCCCGGTGACCGGAGCCGTCGGCACCGCGCACACGCGTCGGGAGGGCCGGGACAAGGTCACCGGCGCGGCCCGCTACGCCGCCGAGATACCCTTCGCCGGCCTCGCCCACGGCTGGCTGGTGGTGTCCACCGTCGCCCGCGGCCGGATCCGCCCCATCGACACCGCACCGGTCCTGGCGATGCCGGGGGTGCTCGCCGTCCTCCACCACGGGAACGCCCAGTCGCTGGCCTCGGGTTACACCGGCCCGATGGGGCCGGCCGATCCGACGCTCCAGCTCTTCCAGCACGACCGGGTGCCGCACGCCGGCTGGCCGGTGGCCCTGGTCGTCGCCGAGACCTCCGAAGAGGCCAGGGAGGCCGCCGAATCGCTGGTGGTCGACTACGACGAGGAGGTACCCGACGTCGCGTTCGCCGCCGGGCACCAGGAGGCGTACGTCCCGGTGGGCGGTCGGGCCGAGGCGGAGCAGGGGAAGGGGGACCTGGCGGCCGAACTCGCCGCGTCCGCAGTGGTGGTGGACGCGGAGTACACCACGCCGGAAGAGCACCACCACCCGATGGAGCCGCACGCCGCGACCGCCTACTGGGACAGCGGCCGGCTGGAGGTCGTCGACTCCAACCAGGGCAGCATCTTCGTCGCCCAGGAACTCGCCCTGCTGTTCTCGCTCGAACCGTCCGCGGTCCGGGTGCGCTCCGAGCACGTCGGCGGCGGCTTCGGCTCCAAGGGCACCCGTCCGCACCAGGTGGCGGCGGCGATGGCGGCGACGGTCCTGCACCGCCCCGTACGCGTCGTGCTGACGCGACGTCAGATGTTCTCGCTGATCGGCTACCGCAGCCCCACCGCACAACGGGTCCGGCTCGGCGCCGACCCCGACGGACGGCTGCGGGCCCTGGACCACCAGGGGCTCAACCAGACCTCGAAGGTGCACGAGTTCGTCGAGCGCAGCGCCGATGCGGCGCGGGCGATGTACGACGCGGACGCGCACCACACCGTCAGCCGGGTGGTCCGCCTCGACGTGCCGACGCCGACGTGGATGCGGGCCCCGGGCGAGGCCCCGGGCTCGTTCGCGCTGGAGTGCGCGATGGACGAACTCGCCGAGAAGTGCGGCATCGACCCGATCGCCCTGCGCGCCCGCAACGAGCCGACCGTCGGCCCCGTCTCCGGCCTGCCCTACAGCAGCCGCCGGCTTCTCGCCTGCTTCGAGGAGGGCGCCCGCCGCTTCGGTTGGAACGAACGGGACCCGCGCCCCGGGGTCCGGCGGGACGGCCGCTGGCTGTTGGGGACGGGCACCGCGGCCGCCTCGTTCCCCACACTGGCCGGCCCGAGCACGGCGGCGGTGACGGCGGAGGCGGACGGCACCTTCACCGTGCGGATCACCGCGGCGGACATCGGGACCGGGGCACGGACCGCGCTGTCCCTGGTCGCCGCGGACGCGCTGGCGGTGACGCCGGACCGGGTGGCGATCCGGATCGGTGACAGCGACTTCGGGCCGGCCATGATCGCCGGCGGTTCGGCGGGCACCCGCTCCTGGTCCTGGGCGATCACCCTCGCCGCCCGCGAACTGCGCGAACAGCTGGCCCTGGGCGGCGACATCCCGCCGGAGGGGATCACCGCACGTTCGAACACCGCGGACGCCATCGGCGCGCTGCCGCCCCGTGAACGGCACGCCTTCGGCGCGCAGTTCGCCGAGGTCGCGGTGGACGTCGCCACCGGCGAGGTGCGGGTCCGGCGGATGCTGGGCGTCTTCGCCGCCGGCCGGATCGTCAACCCGCTCACCGCACGCAGCCAGTTCGTCGGCGGCATGATCTGGGGGCTCTCCATGGCCCTGCACGAGGAAGCGGTCCGGGACCACGGCACCGGCACCCATGTCGGCGCCGACCTCGCCGGCTACCACGTCGCCGCCAACGCCGACGTACCGCTCGTCGAGGCGGACTGGGTGGACGACCCGGACGAGGACGACCCGGTCGGCATCAAGGGCATCGGCGAGGTCGGCATCGTGGGCGCCGCCGCGGCGGTCGCCAACGCGGTCTGGCACGCGACCGGCGTCCGCCACCGCCACCTGCCGATCCGTCCGGACCGGGTCCTGACGTCCGGCGGGGCCGCACTCCCCCGGCCGCCGGGCGGCCGCGCCTGACGACGCGCCCGGTCGCCGCCCGGTTCCAGGCGGGGCGGCGACCGGGCGCACCCCTGCCCACTCTCAGGCAACCTTCGTACAGAGAATGCTCCGACCCTCGTACACCTGCCACGAATACGTGTAGTGGCCGGGGTCGGGCGGGCAGGCGCGCGTCCCCGCCGAGGCCGGCAGCACCGCCGTGACCTGCATGATGAATGCGAACTCCCGCGGCACTCGACCGGCCCCGCAGTTCCACAGGGTGAGCAGGTTGCCACCGCCCGGCCGGCCTCCGTTGGACCGGGCGAGGAAGCACTGGCCGACCCGGAACTGCCGCTCCACACACAGGTTGACGGACGAGTGGTCCGCGGCCGCGTGCCACCAGCCGCCCAGCCCCGGCCCGGACGGACAGCTTCCGGACCCGAGCACGGATCCGACCCGCAGATAGGCGTTGGCCGCCTGGCAGTCCACCCGGTCCGGGGCCGTCGGGCTCCAGCCGCCGTACCCGTTCGCATAGCCGTCCAGGCAGTCCCCGGCCCGCACGGACGAGAAGGCCAGGTCCTCCGCGCTCGGCGTACGGGACGTGACCGGCGTGGGCGACGGGGAGGGCGAGTACGGCGTCGGGCTCGCACTCGGCGAGGGACTGAAGCTGTAGCTGCTCCCACCGATCCCGCCGGAAAGCCCCCCGACTCCCCCGCCCCGGTACGTACTGCCGCCGCTGCCACCCACGCCACTGCTGCTGCCGCTGATACTGCTACTGCTCGGCAGACCGTTCGCCGAGCCCGCAGAGCCGATGTGCTCCCAGGGCTTCCAGAACAGCACCACGAGCGCGATGACCCCCAGCACGGCCCAGAACGCGCTCGCCGAGGACCCCGACGACGAGGAGGCGCCCGAAGACGCGGAACCGGAGGCGGACCGCGACTTCGCGGCGGGCGCGGGGGCAGGAGCGGGCTTCCGGACCGGCGGCGCCGGCGACTTGGGGCGCGGCGGACGGGCCGTCCCGCCACGCTTCTCGGTGTAGACCCGCGTGGGCTTCGGCGGCGGCACCCGCCGCGTCCGCATGTCCGCCGTGGGCGCCTCCGCGCCTCCCCCGCCCGTCCCGAGCGCCCGCCCCTGGGCCTCGTACTCCCCGATCAGGGCCGTCCACCGCGCTGGCAGCCGGCCGGCGCCGGACTTCGGTGCGGGGGCCCGGTCGAGTTCGGCCAGCGCGCGCCGCAGCACCTCTGCGGGTTCGGGCCGGTCGCGCGGATCGGCGGCCAGACACGGCCGGACCAGACCGGCGAGCCCGTTCGGGAGGCCCGTGAGGTCGAGTTCGCCGCGCTGGACGAGGGTGAGCAGCCGGATGGTGTCGGACGTCTCGGGGTAGGGCGGACGGCCGACGGCGGTGTGGAAGAGCGTGGCGCCCAGCGAGTACACGTCGGACGCCCGGGTGGAGGGCTCGGCGCGGGCCTGTTCCGGCGAGGTGAACGCGATGGTGCCGAGCGTCAGTTGGGTCCGGGTCATGTCGTTGGCGTGCGAGATGCCGAAGTCGATCAGTCGGGGCCCGGACCGGGGCAGCAGGACGTTCTGGGGCTTGATGTCCCGGTGGACGATCTGCGCCTGGTGCAGCACCACGAGGGCCTGTGCGACGCCCGCCGCGACCCAGTGCACCGCCTGCGTCGGCAACTTCCCGGCGTCGCGGACGAGTTCGGCCAGCGAGGGCGCCGGTATGTACTCGATGGCCATCCAGGGGCGTTCGGCATCCGCGTCGGCATCGAGGACACGAGCCGTGTGGGCGCTGTCGATCCGCCGGGCGAGCTTCACCTCACGGGCGAACCGGCGCCGGTCGGTGTCGCCGAGGGCGCCCTCGGCGAGCAGTGTCTTGACCGCGACCAGCGCCCCGTCCTTCGTGGACCGCGCCACATAGACGCGCCCCATACCGCCCGAGGCGAGCCGCGCCAGCAGTTCGTAGGCGCCGAGCCGCCGCGGGTCGTCACCCCCGAGCGCCCTGATGCCCGCACCGGCCATCCCCCGTCACCTTCCCCCGTGTTCCGTCTGTCGCGACCCCGCGTGGTGATGCGGAGGCGACAGTCGTCCATGACGTCAAACACTGTCATGGCGGGGCGAGTTGAGGAAGGTGCGGTGCCGGTGGCGCCCCCTGGCAGACTGCGGACCAGGAGGCGCCGTCGACTCATTGCCTGAACCATTGCCGGGGCCGGCCGAGTGCGGCCGGCCGTGGCCGGGGTCACTCCACGTGGACGGTCCTGATGTCGGTGGTGCGGTCCACGGACGGGTGGCCGCCCTTCGGGCCGTCGACGCCGTAGAGCACTCCGCGGAACTGAAGGACTCCGCGGTGGGTGGCCTTGACCTTCGTGTCGACCTTGGCATCGACCACGTCGATGTCCGCGATGTGGCCGCACTTGACGGTGTGCCAGGCGCCCTTCGTGCCGACGCGCTGCTGGGCACAGAACACGCCGTACCGGAGGGCGTCGCTGCCCCCCTGGCCCTTGACGTGCACGGTCTGGCCGACCTTGACGGTGCCGGGCGACGCACTCAGGTCGGCGCTGCCCTTGGCGAACGCCGGGGTGACGGCCAGTA
Organism: Streptomyces sp. BHT-5-2; assembly: GCF_019774615.1. Classification (NCBI taxonomy): domain Bacteria; kingdom Bacillati; phylum Actinomycetota; class Actinomycetes; order Kitasatosporales; family Streptomycetaceae; genus Streptomyces; species Streptomyces sp. BHT-5-2. The sequence continues at coordinate 4,463,870 of NZ_CP081496.1, forward strand.
CGGCCGCGGCCGCGCCCACGGCGGTGACGGTGACGAGGCGGCCGCCCCGACGCCCCAGGATCCCCCGCGCGGCGCGCCCGTTGCCTGCTTTCTTCGCTTCGTCGGTCATCTTTCTTTCCCTCCCCTTTTATCGGCCCGATCGGGCCTCGCACCATAAGAGGGGGATTACGCGTGATGCGTTCCAGTCAAGTGCGCCCGCTGTCGTACGGCGGGGCGCCTGCGGAGGCCGGGCGCGGTGTCACGGGTGTGGCGAACGGAGGGACGTGGGGCTGATGTCCACCGCGATACCGGGTATCTGTGCCGGTGGCCGCGCCGGGACCGGTCCGGACCGTGGCGGAAGGGAGCGGTTGTGGTGGAGCGGACGACATGCTGTGTGGTGGGCGGTGGGCCGGCCGGGATGGTGCTGGCGCTGCTGCTGGCGCGGGCCGGGGTGGCCGTGACGGTCCTGGAGAAGCACGGGGACTTCCTGCGGGACTTCCGGGGGGACACCGTGCATCCCTCCACGCTGGCGCTGCTGGACGAGTTGGGGCTCGGCGAGCGGTTCGCCCGGTTGCCACAGCGCCGGGTGACGACCGTTCAGCTGCCGCTGGGGCCGGAGGGCTCCCTGATGACGGTGGGGAACATCGCCGCGCTGGGCGGCCCGTTCAACTACGTCGCGATGGTGCCGCAGTGGGACCTGCTCGATCTACTGGCGGACGAGGCCCGGCGGGAACCGTCGTTCTCGGTGCGGATGAGTACCGAGGTGACGTCGTTCCTGAAGGAGCGCGGCCGGGTGACGGGGGTCCGGTACCGCACGGCCGACGGCGGGACGGGGGTGCTGCGGGCGACGCTGACGGTGGCCTGCGACGGCCGGGGTTCGCTGGCCCGGGCCCTGCCGGAGCTCGGACTGCGGACGTTCGACTGCCCCATGGACGCCTGGTGGTTCCGGCTCCCGCGGCGGGACGGCGATCCGCACGGGCTGGTGGGCGGGGCCGGCGACCGGCTGCTCAGCGCCATGATCGACCGCGGGGACTACTGGCAGTGCGCGGCGCTGATCCCCAAGGGGTCGGACGCCGCGCGGCGCGCCGCCGGCCTGGAGGCGTTCATGGTGAACTACGCCTCGGCCGCGCCCTGGATCGGCGACCGGGTGCGGTCGCTGCGCTCCTGGGACGAGGTGAAGCTGCTGGACGTGCGGCTCGACCGGTTGCGGCGCTGGCACCGGCCCGGGCTGCTGTGCATCGGCGACGCGGCGCACGCGATGTCGCCGGTCTTCGGGATCGGCATCAATCTCGCGGTGGAGGACGCGGTGGCGGCCGCCCGGCATCTGGTCCGGCCGCTGCGGGCGGGCCGGGTGGGCCTGCGGGACGTCCGGGCGGTACAGCGCCGGCGGTGGCCGACGGCGGCGTTGACGCAGGCGTTGCAGCGGTTCGCCCACTCCCGGGTGATCGAGCCGGTGCTGGCCGGCCGGCCACCGTTCGACAATCCGAGGAGGGCCCAGTGGGTGGCCGAACGGTTCACCACCTCGCGGTGGCTGAACCGGGTCCCGGCGTACTTCCTGGCGTACGGCGCGGTGCGCGAGCGGCCGCCGGCCGAGTCGGTGCGGTGAGACGGCGGAACGGGCCGCGGCATCGCACGCCGGGGCCCGTTCCGCCGTCTTCCGGTCAGTCCGTCACTTCTGCCAGCCGGAAGGGGCCGGCCGCTCCGGGCGCGTACATCACCGGCAGGGTGCGCCCCCGTGGGACGACCACGATCGGCTCCTCGCGGTACTCCCGCAGGAAGTGCTCCAGCGGCTCCCAGATCATGCTCCGGTATCCGGCCTCGGTCCGCTGCTGCTCGAAGGACAGGGTCAGGGCGGAATCCTCCACGGTGACGCTCACGGCGCCCACCTCGAGCCATTCCCCGCCGATCCAGGCTTCGAGTCGTACGTAAGACATGACGCAAGGGTGCCTGGTGCCGCACCGGCCTGGCAATCAGGAGGTGCGGCAGGACCTCGTCAAATCCTCATTGGGACGGTCGCTGGCCGCCCACGCGGTATTGCTCGGTGACGGCCGGTGGCGCGACCGGGGCCGAGGCCGGAGCCGGGGCAGCGCCTTTGGCAGCGGTATCGGATTCCGAAGCCGCCTGACTCTTGGAATTACGGCGCATTTCCTGGAGGCCCTTTTGGATTCCGTCCCGCAGCCATTTACCCAGGGGCCGCTCCACCAACCGGTGCACCCCATAGGAAAGGACCAGTATAAAGGCGACGATGGCGGACAACAGGACGGGAGCCGGAAGCTTGTTGCGCAGCAGGTCGATGAGGGTGAATCCGATGTACATGTGCAGCAGGTACAGCGGGTACGTCAACGAGCCCGCGGTCACCAGCCAGCGCCACCGCACCTTGTCGAATGCCCCGAGGGCGATCGCCGCCATGATGCCGAAGGCCAGCAGGACGCCGACGCGGGCCGGCCAGCCGTGCACCAGGCTGGCCTTGGCGCCGACGTTCATCAGCAGGCGGTAGTGGACGTAGTGCTGGGCCAGCAGGAATTCGACCGCGACAATGGCCCAGAGCAGCAGGGTCGGCTTGAAGCGGTGCATCAGGTAGAACGCGATGCCGGCGATGAAGTAGGGCGAGTAGGGCGCGATGGCCCACACCGACAGGAAGTCGCTGTCGGCCTTGAGCGCGACGACTCCGGCCACCGTCCACAGGGCGCAGAAGAGCACACACCGGCGATAGGTGACGCCGCGGTACACGACGAGGGCGAAGAGCAGATAGAACTTCAGCTCGACGAAGAGCGACCAGTAGACGTCGTCCAGGTCGGAAACCCCCACGCCCTGCTGGAGCATGGTGAGGTTTGTCAGCACCGTTTCCAGATTGTCCGCGCTGCGGACATGCGGCCAGAGCGTGAGGACCGCGGTGGTCAACAGAACCCCGACCCAGTACGCCGGATAGAGGCGGGAGACCCGGGATTTCACGAAGTCACCGAGCGAGCGACCCCAGGCACTCATGCAGATGACGAATCCGCTGATGAGGAAGAAGACCTCGACGCCCAGCCAGCCGAATTGGGAGACGTGGTAGAGGGTGGTCGAGATCGCGTGCGGTTCCTTGCCCCAACCATCACGGAGCGTGATGTAGTGATAGGCCAGCACCATGAGCGCCGCCACGAGGCGTAGGCCGTCGAGGACATAGAGTCTGGAATGCCCTTGCCCCTTCCCTGGTGCGGCCAGAGTTCCAGGCACAGCGAAGGGCATCCCGCGGTTCCTCACAGTCGGTAGGGCAACGATCCCCCTATCCCATCTCATACTCGGGACAGGGAAGGCAAGTTCGGTTGAAATGATCGCAAAAAATTTTCGCAGCACCAGGTGGGGCGTTGCGTAAAACACGTTTCCGTCGATGCTGGGTGCCCCACCTCAATCCGGGTCAATACGGATATCGGCCACACGGTGGGGCACACTCCCCGACCGGTCGGAACTCCCCGAGAACACAACCGGAACATGCTCTTCCGGAGCCGACGCCCCAGTCCGGCACGGCGGTTCCCCGGATACTTCGATCGTCCACAACCTTCCCGATGTCCGTTATTTCTATGCTGCGCCATAAGGGTTCGCAGCGTATTTCCCGGTACCGGGCGAAAATTCTCCGCGGTGCCCCGTCCCCGATTTCCGACCGGGCCACCGGGGGTGATGCGAGAAGTTGACGGCCCGTTCCACGTCACCGCTGTGACGCTCACCTCGTGCCGATCGTCACCGTCCCCCACCCTCACTCCCTGTGCACACCCCTCCGGCCCACCACCGCCCGCGCCGCCAACCGAGGACGAGTAGGACGGAGTCGACGGCTCGCGCGGAGGAAGGGTGCGGAATGCAGATCGTGGTCGACCTCAACCGGTGCCAGGGCTATGCGCAGTGCGTCTTCCTCGCGCCCCGGGTCTTCGAGCTGCACGGTGAAGAGGCGCTGCGGTACGCACCGGCGCCCCCGGAGGAGCAGGCGGAGCGGGTGCGGCGGGCGGCTGCGGCCTGCCCGGTCCAGGCGATCCTCGTCGGCGAGCAGGCCGGGGCGGGAGCGGGCGCCGATGTCCGCTGAGCTGAAGCAGGGGCGGATCGTCATCGTCGGTGCGTCGCTGGCCGGGCTGCGCGCGGCCGAGACCCTGCGGGACGAGGGCTTCAGCGGGGACCTCACCCTCGTCGGCGACGAGCCGCATCCGCCGTACGACCGCCCGCCGCTGTCGAAGCAGGTACTGCTGGGCCGGGTACCCGCGGCGGACGTCGGGCTGCCGGGCCGCCGCCCGGTGGACGCGCACTGGAAGCTGGGGGTGCGCGCCAGCGGCCTCGACCCGGCCACGAAGGAGGTGCTGCTGGCGAACGGCGAACGGCTGCCGTTCGACCGGCTGCTGATCACGACGGGAACCCGCGCCCGGCCCTGGCCGCACCCCGAAGAGGCCCGTCTGGACGGGGTCTTGACGGTGCGCACGATCGAGGACGCCGGCCGGCTCGCCGAGCGCCTGGACGCCGGGCCGAACCGGGTACTGGTCATCGGGGCGGGCTTCAGCGGGTCGGAGATCGCCTCCGCCTGCCGGGAGCGCGGCCTGGCCGTGACGGTCGCCGAGCGCGGCCCGGCGCCGCTGGTCGGGGCGCTCGGCGGGACGCTGGGATCGTTCGCGGCGCGGCTGCAGCGCGCGCACGGCGTGGATCTGCGCTGCGGGGTGACGGTCACCGCGCTCACCGGCGCCAACGGGCGGCTGACCGGCGCCGAACTCTCCGACGGCAGCCGGATCGAGGCCGACGTCGCGGTGGTCGCCCTGGGCGCGGTCCGCAACACCGAGTGGCTGGCGGGCTCGGGGCTCGCCGCGGGTCCGCGGGGTGTGGCCTGCGACGCCGGGTGCCAGGCGTTCACCATGTACGGGATCGTCACCGGCGAGGTGTTCGTGGCCGGGGACGTGGCCCGTTTTCCGCACCCGCTCTTCGGATACCAGATGTTGGCACTGGAGCACTGGGGGAACGCCGTGGAGCAGGCGGAGGTGGCGGCGCACAACATGGTCAACCCCGGTCCGCTGCGGCGCCCGCACCTGGCCGTACCGTCCTTCTGGTCCAGCCAGTTCGGGCTGAACATCAAGTCCGTCGGCGTCCCGACCTTCTCGGACCAGGTGACCATCGCCCAGGGCTCGGTCGAGGAGGGCCGGCTGGTCGTCGCCTACGGCTACCGCGGCCGGATCACCGCCGCGGTCAGCGTCGACCGCGCCAAGTGGCTGGACCACTACCGGCATCTGATCGAGACCGCCGCCCCGTTCCCGCCCGGGCCGGGCGCCGCCGACCGGCCCACGGCACCGAAGGTCGTGCCCTCCGACGTCCCGGACCCCAAGGTCCTCTCGCACGGGCCGACGGTCGCGCTCACCGGTCATCTGCCGGACCGCCGGCTGGCCGTGGTGCGCCCGACGGCCTGACCGCCTTCGGCAACGGCGTCCGCAACCGCTTCGGCGCCCCCAGGCCCCGCCGTACCGGCACAGTCCGATCCTGCGCGGGCCGCGACACCTGTCGATCGACAAGGGAGGAGGGTGATCGGCGAGGGAAAAAGCCTGAGTTGACGAGCAGCCCGATAGATCAGGTATATCGGGTCACGGAGCGGTGTCGGCGGCTTCGTCGGGGGCTTCCGCGGTGGCTTCGCCCCCGGCCGGCCGCTCGGCGATCGTCAGTTTCAGCCGGCCGTCCTCGACGTCGGCGAGGACCGTGTCCCCGGGCCGCCCGCCGTCGTCGTCGTTCGCCCGTACCCGGCCGATTCTTCGCCGGGTCGTCGCGGCGAGCGACAGGAGGGGCTGCCCGTCGCGGTAAATGGGGGTGCCCGCGCCACCCCGGGGAAGTAATGTGCACTGCCGTTGAGTGGCACTTACTCGGGGAGGGTTCGATGGTTCCTGATCTCGTCAGGATGTGGGTGGCAGGCTGGGTGGTCTCGCGCGGGCGTCCCCGCGCGGTGCAGCACCCTTGGGGGCTCTATGTCGACGTGGGCCGCCCGGAGCAGGTGGGCCGCCATGTGCTGCCCGACCCCGACGAGTCCGCCGTGCGCGCGGCCGCCGCGTCGGTGACCGTCCCGTACACCTGGCTCAAGGCGCCCGTGGAGACGGAGACCGTCGAGCGGTGGCTCCCGGCGGGCTGGGTGGCGGACAGGGGAGCGGCAGGCCATCTGATGGCCGCCGATCTGCGGGCGACCCACCCGGTACCGCCCGAGGACTACCGCGCCACCGTGGAGACCACCGACGGCGTCACCCACGTCGAGGTCCGGGACGCGCACGGCGGGCTCGCCGCGCAGGGCCAGATGGCCGTCATCGGCCCGGCGACCGTCGTCGACCAGGTGCAGACGGAGAAGGCGCACCAGCGGCGCGGCCTCGGCGGCTTCGTGATGCGCACGCTGGCCGACCACGCGGTAGCCGAGGGCGCGACCCTCGGCATCCTGGGCGCCACCGACGAGGGCCGCGCGCTCTACGAGTCGCTCGGCTGGCAGCGGCACGCAGCACTCGCCGCCTGCATCTATCGCCCCTAGGCCCCGTCGTCGAACTCCCGCCGTTCGCCCGGAGGGCGGGCCGGGCGGTGTCCGGTGCGTGCTCTCGGCGTGCCGGGGGGGGCGGCCCCTGTACTGGACGAGCGTCTTCCCCGGCACCGCCGGACTCACCCCGGACCCGCTCCACCACGGCTGGCGCGACTACGGCCCGCGGGTGGGCATCTGGCGGCTGATCGAGAGCCTGGACCGGCACCGGATCCGCGCCAGCGTGATGCTCAACTCCGATGTCGGAGAACGCTGTCCGCAGATCATCGAGGCCGGCCGGGCCCGCGACCGGGCCTGGATCGTCCGCGGGAAGGACAACTCCCGCTTCCAGGCCGACATGCCCCCGACGAGGAGCGCGCCCATCTGGCCGAGGCGGTCGACAAGTACCTGGACGAGGCACTGGAGTACATCGCCCAGCACCCGGGAGTGTGGCCGGCGACCAGCGACGGGATCGCCGAACACCACGCCAGGGCCACCGTCGGACAGCCGGCCCGGCAGCACGGCATCGCCCGGTACGGAGCAACACCACCGTCGTACCGGGCGCCGTCCCACGCCACGCGCCGGTGCCTCCACCGCCCCTCCGGCACGTCCGATTGATTACATTTATTCCATGTATCAGCCGGAGGACAGCGCACAGGCCCCAGCCGCCCCGACCGCGGTGCTGACCGGGCTCGGATCCTGGTTGCCGCCCCACGAGATCACCAACGACGAGCTCTGCGCCCACCTGGACACCTCGGACACCTGGATCCGCGAGCGGATCGGCATCTCCGTACGGCGTCGCGCGGACCCCAAGACCGCCACCGGGGACCTGGCCGCCGAGGCCGGCGCCCGCGCCCTGCGGTCCGCCGGGGTGACCCGGGCGGACGCGGTCATCCTGGCCACCACCACACCCGACCACCCGTGCCCGGCCACCGCCCCGGCTGTCGCGGCCCGGCTCGGACTGGGCGACGTCGCGGCGTTCGACGTCGCCGCGGGCTGCTCGGGATTCCTCTACGCCACGACGGTCGCGGCCGGACTGATCCGCTCCGGTACGGCCGGGCGGGTGCTGGTGATCGGCGCCGAGACGATGTCCGCCGTCATCGACCCCGAGGACCGTTCCACGGCGCCGATCTTCGGGGACGGCGCCGGCGCCGCCGTCCTGGAGGCCGGGCGCCCCGGCCAGGCAGGCGCGATCGGCAAGGTGGTGTGGGGCAGCGACGGCGCCCGCTCCGAAGCCATCGTGATCCCGGTCGGCGGCTCACGGAACCGCGACGGCCGGGACGCCGCACCGCCGAGCGAACGGCACGTCAGAATGCGCGGCAACGAAGTGCTCCGGCACGCCGTGCGCAGGATGACGGCCGCCGCCACACAGGCCGCCGAGGCCGCGGGCTGGGCCCTGGAGGACGTCGACCGGCTGATCGTCCATCAGGCCAACGCCCGGATCAGCGCCGGCGTCTCCGCAGCACTGGGCATCCCGCCGGAGCGGGTGCCGTCGAACATCGCGACGGTGGGGAACACCGCCGCCGCGTCCATCCCGCTGCTCCTCGCGGACGCCACCGCACAAGGCGCCCTCCACGACGGGCACCGCGTCCTGCTGGTCGCCTTCGGCAGCGGACTCGCCTGGGCCGCCACCACGCTGGTGTGGCCCGCCGGCCTCCGCGTCGAGATCTGACCCCGACGAGACCCCTCCGCGGCCGCGTCACCGCCAGGACCCGCCTCCCTAAGGACGTCACATGTACGCGCAGTTGAAGGAAATCCTCATCGTCCGCGCCGGACTTCCCGGCGAACCGATCGTCCCGGAGGCGTCCTTGGCCCGGGCCGGCATCGACTCCATGGCCATCACCGTGCTGTCCATGGCCCTCGAAGACGAGCTGAACGTGGTGATCGACGAGGACGAGCTGTCCGCGGCGTCGTCCGTCGCCGCACTCGCCGACCTCATCGCCGCACGCGCCGCCGCCTCCCTCCCCTCCACCCCGTAGCCGAGGAGGAGCCCGCCGTGGAAACCATGGAATTCGACGAGCGCCTGGTCCCGCTGTCCTTAAGGGACATGACCTACGCATGCCGGGTCCTCACGCCCCCGCACCGGTACGGCACCGAGCCGCTCATCCTGATCGGCGGCGCCCTCCAGGACATGCGCTCCTGGCCACGGCTGGAGCGCCGGCTCACCGCGCACACCCCCCTGGTGCTGCTGGACCTGCCCGGCACCGGGAGCGCCGGCGACCTGGCCGCCAGCGCAGGATTCGAGGTCCTGGCCGAGGCGGTACTGCACGCCCTCGACCGGCTCGCCCTGGACCGCGTCAACGTCCTCGGTGCCTCCTACGGCGCCCCCATCGCCTACCGCCTGGCACAGTCGCACCCGGACCGGGTCTCCCGGCTGCTGCTCGCCGGCGCCACGCCCCGGGTCGGCCCCCGGCTGACCGCGGTGGTCCGCCAGGGCCTGGCCCTGGTGGGCAGCGCCGAATCCAGCCCGGCCGACGAAGCGGCCCGCCGCGACTACGCCCGCAACGTCGTCGACATGCTGGTCAACCGCGCCACCCGGCACCGGGTCGTCCAGGGGTCAGCGGTCGCCCGGCTCCTGGAACGCCAGCTGATGCGCACCTCGCAGAGCGCCGCGCTGCGCTACGCGGCCTGTCACGAGCGGCTCCTGGACACCGACCTCTATCCGTCGGGCGGCATCGAGGGGGTGCCCGCCCTCGTCTTCACCGGCGAACACGACTGCGCCAGTTCACCGGAGGAGAACCGGGCCGTCGCCACCACCATCGCCGACTGCACCTTCCTCCTCCTCCGGGACGCCGACCACATGGCTCATCTGGAGCGCGAGGCCGAGTACGCGGACCTGGTCACGCGGTTCCTGCGCGACCAGCCCGTGCGCGGCCTTCCGTACTGCGTCACGGGGGCGGGCCCGCGGCTCGGGGGTCAGTAGGGCGCCAGGAGGCCGGCCAGTACCCGACGGACCACCCGCTCGAAGCGGCCGTCGGAGCCCGCGCCGCCGACGGCGTCGCGCGGACGGCCATCGGCCAACGCCCGTGCCAGCAGCGGATGTCCGCCCCGCCGGGCCACCGCGCCCAGGTATGCGGTCTGCGCCGCGTGACGGCCCGTCGGTGCCCGGCGGGCCCGCAGTTCGACCCCGGACAACATCGTGACCAGGGCGTTCAGTACGGCCACCGCCTCCAGTTTGGCCGGCCCGGTCAGCCCCGTCACCGGCTCCAGTGCCCGCAGGGCGAACTCCAGGTAGTCCAGCCCCCGCGGCCCCACCCGTAGGGCCTCCGGCGGGACCTCCAGCAACCATGGGTGCCGCAGCTGGACCTCGTGCGTCCGGGCGGCCAGCGCGACGAGATCGGCCACCGGGTCCCCCGTCAGCTCCACATCGAGGTCGATCTCCCCGGTCGCCGCGTCCACCATCAGATCCACCAGATCGTCCCGGCCTGACACATAGCGGTAGAGCGACGCGGGGCCCGTGGCCAGCTCGCGCGCCACCTGCCGGACGGACAGCGCGGCCAGCCCGCCCGCGTCGGCCAGCCCGATCGCGGCCGCGGTGAGCTGCTCCCGGCTCCGCTCCGGCGCGGGCCCTCGTGCTCCCCGTTCGGGCCGCTCCCACACCAGCACGGCCTCCGCCGCGTCCTCCCGCGCCGCCTTGCCGACCAACGAACCTCACCCGCCCCTTCCGCAACCCGACTCCTTGCTGATAACTATAACTCCATAACTGCGAACGCCGTTCGCAGTATTTTGACGGTCCGGCTCGTTCCGGCTCTCGATTCGGTTCGGCCCGGTCCGGTCCGCTGCTGCGCCGTCGATGAACGACGGAGCGCCACTACGGCCATGGCCGCTGCCATTGCTACTGCCGCTGCCACGGGAAAGGAACCTGGTGACCCGGTGACGAAGAACGAAACCCCGCCGCCCGCGTGGAGCCCCACTTGCTGGGCATCCAACGGTGAAGTCCACCTCGCTTACGACGAGTTGGCGAGCCGACAAGCCGACGCCGAGCCGCTGCTCCTGGTGACCGGTCTGGGCGTCTCCCGGCAGTGGTGGCCCACCGGCCTGGCCGCGACGCTGGCCGCCGCCGGCTTCGCGGTCGCCCGTTACGACCAGCGCGACGCCGGCGAGTCGACCCACCTGCCGCCCACCTCCGGTACCGGCCCCGTCGCCGCGCTCGTCCGCAAACGGGGCGACGCCTACACCGCCGAGGACATGGCCGACGACGCCATGGCCGTGCTGGACGCACTGGGTTGGGAGTCCGCGCACCTCTTCGGTGTGTCGCTCGGCGGCGCGATCGCCCAGCGCATCGCCTTGCGCCACCCCCGGCGCGTCCGCACCCTCACCTCCGTGTCGGCCGTCCCCGGCGACACCGCCGGCCTGGCCACGTTGCGCCACATCCGGCTGCGCACCCTCGTCCGGCTCGCCCGTATGCGGCACCCCCGCACCCCCGAGGGGAACATCGAGGCCGGCGTGGCGCTGGCCCGTCTCCTCCACTCCCCCGCGCACCCCTTCGACGAGCGGGCCGTCCGCTCCATGCTGACCGCGACACCCGACACCGGCATCCTGGACACCCGTGGCCAGAGCCGCCAGATCGGCGCCCAGTGGCACGGCCCCGGCATCGACCGCATCACGGCACCGACCCTGGTCCTGCACGGCCTGGACGATCCCCTCGTCAAGCCGTCGGGCGGCCGCGCGGTCGCCGCCCGCATACCGGGCGCACGCTTCGTGCCCCTGCCCGGGGTCGGCCACGACCTGCCGGAACCGGTCTGGCAGGAGGTCGCGGACCACGTGCGCCGCCTCGCCGAACTCCGACCGCCGGCCACTGACCACGGGCCGCCGACCGCCCTCGCCCGCGGGTGACCGGCCCGCGGCCCGGGTCGAGCGGGCAGCCGACGAGCGGGGGCCGGTACGTTCTTCGCGTGAACCGCCTTCTGCTGCCGGACTCGTGACGTCTGCGGGGGGGGACCGAGGAACACGACGCACAAGAGACACAGAGACACCACGTGGGGGCGGGATGAGCGAGCACGGCCGACGACGGCGTCACCGTACGGTGGACCGGGTCGTGTGGATCCTGGAGGCCGCCGCGCGGGCGCCGGGCGGGGTGACCGTGGCCGAGCTGGCGCGGACGGTCGAGGCGCCGGCGAGTTCGGTGCAGGATCTGGTCAACGGCCTTGTCGCGACCGGCTTTCTGCTGGAACAGCACCGGCGCTTCCGGCTCGGCCCCGCCCCGCACGTCCTCAACCTCATCGCCGGCCGGGTCGTCCCACGGATCAGTCGGGCCGAGCTCGCCGAACTGAGCCGCGTCGCAGGCACCCCGGTGCTCCTCACGGTGCGGGTCGGGCTCGACGCCGTGTACCTCGCCCGCGGCGGCGAGGACCACATTCCCCGCCTCGTCCCGCTCGCCGACCGGCACGTCGCCCGACCGCTGCTGCGCACCGCCGCCGGCCGTCTGCTGCTGGCCTTCACCGACGAGGCGGAGCGCCGTGGGCTGCTCGACGAGCTCGGCCGCCATGACCCCGAGGGAGTCGCCGAGTTCCGTTCCGTTCTTCCGGCGATCCGCGCGTCACGGATCAGCCGCAGCGAGGGTCTGGCCGACCCCGAGGTCAGCGCGCTCGCGATCCCCGTCACCGAGGGCCCCGTCGTCACCGGAGCCCTCGCTCTGATACACCGGCGTCGCGGCCGCTCGGAGCGGCTGCGCCTGGACCGGGCGGCGGCCCGGCTGCTCGCGCACATCCAGGAGAGCCGGATGTGAGATCCGCATCGATTCACGGATATCCGTGAATCCGGGCGCTCGTGCAGTGCTCGGAACGAGCATCCCGGCATGACTTTGAACCCTCTGACCACGACCAAGTCGACGCCGGCGCCGGCGCCCACCGGCGAGATCGTCTCCCGACTGCTGCACACCCTCGGCGACCCCGATCCGGCCCGGGGAGCCGAGGACATCACCGTCGTCGGGGCCGACCCCCTGGTGCCCTCGGTGCACCGCCTCGCCGATGCCATGTCCGCCGCGATCGGTGTCTTCGGACGGCAGACGGCGGCGCTCGGCGAACAGCGCGGTCACCGGCACCAGAAGGTGGAGGTACCGGCCGGAGCCGCGATCGACCAGCTCATGGCGACGTATCACACGACGCTCTCGGGGCGCCCGCTCGGTGTGCTGCTCGACGATCCGACGCTGCTCGGCAACAACGACTTCTACCGGGCGCGCGACGGCCGTTGGATCTTCATCATCACCACCTATCCGCATCTGCGGGACGCGGTCTGCTCCGTGCTGAGGTGCGAGCTCGACAAGGTGGGGATCGCCCGGGCCGCGGCCGACTGGAACGCCTTCACGCTGGAGGAGGCCATCTGCGCGCGGGGCGGCGTCGCCTGCGTGGTGCGCAGCCGCGACGAGTGGCTCGCGCACCCCGCAGGGCGGTACGTGGCGCAGCGGCCGGTCGTCGAGATCGAGCGCGTCGGTGACGGACCGGCCCGCCCGCTGGAACCGATCTGCGAGGCCGACGAGGCACTTGCGGGCGTTCGGGTGCTCGATCTCACGCATGTCATCGCAGGCCCGGTATCGACGCGGCTCCTCGCCCAGTTCGGCGCCGACGTGCTGCATCTGACGCGTCCCGACCGCCCCGACCCGATCCCGATGATCGCGATGACCGGCGGCGGCAAGCGCAACGCCTACTGCGACCTGCGCGACGCCCACGACCGCGCGGCCTTCCACGACGCGCTCCAGGATGCGGACGTCTTCGTGCACGCCTACCGGGGACTCGCCCGGCACGGGGCGTCGACCGAGGAACTCGTCCGGCGCCGCCCCGGACTCATCACCCTCGAATACCACGCCTGGGGCGCCGACGGCCCCTGGGGCGAACGCGGCGGATTCGACCAACTCGCCTGCTCGGCAACCGGATTCGCCATCGAAGAGTGGACGGACCGGCCGTCGCTGCCGCCGACGTATCTGCTCAACGACTATCTCGCCGCCTACCTCGGGGCCGCCGCCGTCGCAACGGCCCTGCGCCGACGTGCGACGGAGGGCGGCTCATGGCGGATCCGGGTGACCTTGGCCGGGGTGTGTCACTGGGTGCAGGAACTCGGGCTGCTGGCGCGGGAGGACGTCATCGACCTGCCCCGGCCAGGGAGTACGCCGTTCGCCGCGCTGTCGACCGTCGGGACCGACTTCGGCCCGCTCACCGAGCCGGCGACACCGTTCGCATACAGCGGGCGCACGGTCCCCGAGCCCGGCCGGCGTACCCCGCTCGGGTCTGCCGCACTCCAGTGGCGCTAGGCAACAACCCTTCGCCCGCACCAGCCTTCGCCCGCAACCCCCTTCGCCCGTACCACCCGAATCCCCAGGAGGCACCAGAAGATGTCCGAGCAGCCGAGCGGCCCGTCCGGCCGGGGACTCCTCTCCGGAGTCCGCGTGATCGAACTGGCCAGCGTGATCATGGCTCCGTACGCCGCCCAGCAACTCGGCGACCTGGGCGCCGACGTGATCAAGGTCGAGCCACCCACCGGTGACATGACGCGCCACTACCCGCCGCGGCGCCACCCCGGCATGGGCGGCGCGGCACTCAACCTGAACCGCAACAAGCGCAGCGCCGTCATCGACCTCAAGGCCCCGCACGGCCGCGACGCCCTGCTCGCCCTGCTGCGCACCGCCGACGTCTTCATCACCAACCTGCGCCCGCAGGCCCTGGAGAAGCTCCGCCTCGGCTACGACGACGTAGCGGCCGTCAACCCCCGGCTGATCTACGCCAATGCCCAGGGCTTCCGCAGCGACAGCCGTTACGGCACGCACGCCGCCTACGACGACATCATCCAGGCGGCCAGCGGCCTGGTCTGGCTCAACCACAAGGTCTCCGGCCGGCCGCACTACGTGCCCACCGTCCTGGCCGACAAGATCTGCGGCATGCAGATCGCCCAGTCGGTACTGGCCGCACTGCACTACCGGGAGCACGGCGGCACCGGCCAGCACATCGAGGTCCCCATGGCGGACACCATGCTCGCCTTCAACCTCGTCGAGCACCTGGGCGCGGCCACCCTGGAGACCGACGGCGAGTTCGGCTCGGCCCGCTCGCTCAGCCCGGAGCGCCGCGCCCAGCGCACCGCCGACGGCTGGATGTGCATCCTGCCGCACAGCGACCGCAACTGGCGGGACTTCACCGCCTTCGTCGGCCGCCCGGAACTGGCCGACGACCCGCGCTTCGCCACCGGGCCCGAACGGGCCCGCAACGCCGACCAGTTCTATCCCCTGCTCACAGAACTGACGTTGCGTCATACCAGTGCCGAGTGGCAGGAGTTCTGCGACCGGGTGGGCATCGCCGCCGCCCCGGTGCTCGATCTGGAGTCCGCCGCCACCACCGCCTACGCCCAGGAGGGCGGCCTGCTGCGCGTTGCCGAACACCCTACCGAGGGCCCCTACCGGGTGATCGGCCGGCCGGTCCGCTACTCGGCCGACCCCGAGCCGGAACTACGGCCCTGCCCGGGCATCGGCCAGCACACCGAAGAAGTCCTCCGTGAAGCCGGCTTCGACCCTTCCCTGCTGCACCCCACGGGCTGACCGGTTTCCGCAACAGGAAGAGACGAAAAGAAACGCGAACAAACTCGAGTTATTGCGAATGGATGCGAATTGACTCGAAGAAACGCATCCATTGATTCAGCGACCCTGGAGTGCATCAGCCATGTCTCATTCGACGCTTTCACCGATCGCCTTCCCCGATGTCGTCCTGCCCGAATCGGCCGGTCTCCTGCGCGCCGAAGTCCGCGCCTTTCTCGATGAGGAGCGCGCCCGCGGGACCGTGCTCGACCGTCCCGACTCCTGGCTGGCCGGCTGGGATCCCGCGTTCAGCCGCCGGCTCGCCGAGCGCGGTTGGGTCGGCATGGCCCTGCCCGCCGAATACGGCGGCGCGGGCCGCGGCTTTCTGGAGCGCTATGTGGTGATCGAGGAACTGCTCGCGGCGGGCGCCCCGGTCAGCGCCCACTGGGTCTCCGACCGGCAGGCCGGCCCGTCCGTCCTCCAGCACGGCACCGAGGAACAGCGCCGTTTCTTCCTGCCCCGGATCGCCGCCGGGCAGTGTTTCTTCTCCATCGGCATGAGCGAGAAGAGCAGCGGCTCCGACCTCGCCTCGGTGCGCACCCGCGCCGAACGCACCTCCGACGGCTGGCGGTTGACCGGCACCAAGATGTGGACCGGCGGCGCCCACGTCAACGACCACGCCATCGTGCTGGCCCGCACCGACGAGGCCGAGGACAGGCATGCCGGCCTCAGCCAGTTCATCGTCGACCTGCGCGCCCCGGGCGTACGGATCGAGCCGATCCGGCTGATGAGCGGTGAACACCGCTTCAACGCCTGCCACCTGGAGGGTGTCGAGGTCCCGGCCGACATGCTGCTCGGGCAGCGGGGCGACGGCTGGAAGCAGGTCACCGGTGAACTCGCCTTCGAGCGCAGTGGACCGGAACGTTACCTGTCCACCTTTCCCCTGCTGGTCTCCCTGCTCCACGAGCTCGAACAGCGCGTCGCGACGACCGAACAGCGCGTCCACATCGGTATTTTGACGGCCCGTCTGCACAGCATCCGCCGGCTCTCCCTCGGTGTGGCCGCCGCGCTGGACGCCGGAGCCCCGGCCGACACCCAGGCCGCTCTGGTCAAGGACCTCGGCACCCGTCTGGAGGGCACGTTGATCGACACCGTCCGCAGCGTCCTGCCGATGGCAGCCGACCCGCACGCCACCCCCGGCAGTCACCCCGAACTGCTCGCCTTCGCCCTGCTGCACAGCCCGGGCTACACCCTGCGCGGCGGCACCAACGAAATCCTTCGCGGCATCATCACTCGCGGTCTGGAGCAGCACTGATGAACACCCACACGATCGACACCAGCGCCCCGGTCATCTCCGCCGACGCCTACGACACCGGCGCCTTCTACGCCGATGCGGACGCCATCGCCACCGTCACCAACACCACCGCCGCAAACGCCGTGGCCCTCCCGTCCCCGGACGCCGCCACCGCCGAACTCCTCGCCGCCGCCCACGAGGCAGGACGCCGCGCCGTTCCCGCTCCCCTGGCCGAAACCGCCCTGGTCGCCCGCCCACTGTTGCGCCGCGCCGGCCTCACCGTTCCGGACGGCCCGCTCAGCTACGCCATCGCACCCGACCTGACGATCCGATACGCCCACCCGGCCACCTCGGCCGTCGGCTCGGCCGGCTGCTCGGGCGAGGATGACACCCTGCTGGTCACCGGCACCCTACGGCGCGTCCCTTGGGGCCGCGCCGCCGGTGCCGTGGTCGTGCTGGCCACCGCCCCCTTCGGCCCCGTCCTGTTCACCCTGGCCCCGGACCAGGCCGTCCTCACGCCCGGCGGCAACCTCGCCGAGGAACCCCGCGACGACCTGCACCTCGCCAGCCTTGAGATTCCCGCCTCGCGGGTCCGCCGGGTCCCCCGGGAACTGCTGGCGGAGGCCGAGCTCCGCGCGGCCCTGGCCCGCGCCGCCCTGATTGCCGGAGCCGCCGAACGCTGCGTCGAGCTGACGGTCGCCCACACCACCGCCCGTACCCAGTTCGGCCGCCCGCTCAGCCGCTTCCAGGCCGTCAAGCAGGAAGAGGCCCGGCTGATCGAGGAAGCCGCCCTGGTCCGCGCCGCCGTCCAGAGCGCCGCCACACCACTGGACACCGGCGGCCCGGCCGCACACTTCACCGTCGCCGCCGCCAAGACCCAGGCATCCGCCTCGGCCGCCGAGATCGCCCGTATCGCCCACCAGCTGCACGGCGCCATCGGGATCACCCGGCTCAACCCGCTCTATCTCGCCACCACCCGCCTGTGGTCCTGGCGCGACGAAGACGGCGACGAAACCCACTGGGCGCGCCGCCTGGCCCGGCCCCTCACCGCCACCACCCTCTGGCCCACCCTCACCAGCACCCCCTGAGCCGTCGCCGCAGGCCCTGACTCGCCACCGCCGACCGGTCCGCCCCGGTCGGCGGGGCGACGCCCTAGGGGCACCGCGGCCCCGGCCGCCCGGCCCGTCCTGGCCGCCCTCTCCCCCTCCGTACGCATCCTTTTCCCGACCGCGCCCACGCGTCTGCACCTTGATGCCACCACCCCGCGGGCATTCTCAGGGATACGTGCTCTACTGCCGCAGCACCCCGCCCGCCCTTGCCTCCGCGCGAAGGAGACTGCGCACATGCCGCGTTCCACGAAGCCCGAGGACGTGTCCCCCGCCCCCTCGTCCGCCGTACCGCCGCACGCCGCCGACCGCTCCCTGGTAGGGCGCCGATGGGTGTTGGCGGGGCTGGCCCTGGCGGCGCCGGCGGTACTCGCGTCCTGCAGCGACGGCAAACGGGCCGCCGCGGCCGTCAGCCCGCACGGCGCCGCGAAGCCGACGCCCCGGGACTCCACCGTCATCATGATCATCCGGCACGGTGAAAAGCCGGACAAGCACCACCCCGGCATCGACGAGCACGGCCACGAAGACCACAAGTCGCTCACCCAGCGCGGCTGGGACCGGGCCCATGCCCTGCCCAAGCTCTTCGACCCGCCCGCGGGCCGGCCCCTGCCGGCCGGCGTCGAGCGCCCGCGGACGATCTACGCCGCCACCGACCAGGGGCCGAAGGCCGGCGCGCACCGGATGCGACAGACCGTCACCCCGCTCGCCCAGCACATGGGCCTGAAGGTCGATCTCCAGTATGCCGAGTCCCAGGAGAAGGACCTCGCGAAGGCCGCTGTGGCCGCCGCGGGGCCGGTGCTGATCTGCTGGGAGCACAGCCGCATCCCCGACATCGTCTCCGCACTCGGCGCCTCCGGCTCCGGTGCCCCCGAGGAGTGGCCCGACCGCTTCGACCTGGTGTGGGTTTTCACCCATGCCCATGGCACCTGGGCCTTCCGGCAGGTCAACCAGCACCTGCTGCCCGGCGACGCGTGAGCGGAGGCCGCATACCAGGGACCGACATCACCGGCGGCTCAACCCACCGGTGGAGAAGGCCGTTCCACCCACGCTCCGATGTGCGACGACTCCGCCGGGTGGTGAACTTTCTTCGGAACGACACCCGGTCGAAACGAAGAGAGGAACCCACCATGTCGACAGCATTTCGTGCCCGGGCCGCCGACGTTGCCGGGCCGATCCGTCAGCCCAAGGCTCGATCCAGGTTGAAGGCGGCGCTGATGAGACCGAGGTGGGTGAATGCCTGGGGGAAGTTGCCGATCTGCTCGCCGGTGCGGCCGATTTCCTCGGCGTAGAGGCCGAGGTGGTTGGCGTAGGTGAGCATCTTCTCGAAGGCGAGCCGGGCCTCGTCCAGCCGGCCGGCGCGGGAGAGTGCCTCCACGTACCAGAAGGAGCAGATGGAGAAGGTGCCCTCCACGCCGCGGAGGCCGTCGGGGCTGTGCTGGGGGTCGTAGCGGTAGACGAGGGAGTCAGAGACCAGTTCGCCGCCGAGAACGTCCAGGGTGGAGAGCCACTTGGGGTCGGTCGGTGAGATGAACTTGGCCAGCGGCATCATCAGCACCGCGGCGTCCAGGACGTCGGCGCCCTCGTGCTGGACGAACGCCCGGCGCTCGGTGGACCAGCCGCGCTGCATGATCCGCCGGTAGATCGCGTCGCGTGTCCGCCCCCAACCGATCATGTCCGCGGGCAGGCCGCGGTGCCGGGCGATCCGCATGGCGCGTTCGATGGCGACCCAGCACATCAGCTGCGAGTAGAGGAAGTTCTGGATCTTGCCGCGGGTCTCCCAGATGCCCTCGTCCGGCTGGTCCCAGTTGGCGCACACCCAGTTCACCACGTTGCAGACGGTGTCCCAGTGGTCGCTGGAGAGCGGCTGTCCCCATTTGTCGTAGAGGTAGAGGGAGTCGATGAGCGCACCGTAGATGTCGAGCTGGAGCTGGTTGACGGCGTTGTTGCCGATGCGGACCGGCGCGGAGCCCAAGTGCCCTTCGAGGTGGGTGAGTTCCACCTCCGGAAGTTCACTGCGGCCGTCGATGCCGTACATGATCTGGAGCGGGCCGTGGGCGCAGTCCTTGAGGCAGATCTTCGAGGAGAGGAAGTGCACGAAGGACTCCGCTTCGTCGGTGAAACCGAGGCGGAGCAGGGCGTAGATGCAGAAGGCGGCGTCCCGCACCCAGGCGTAGCGGTAGTCCCAGTTGCGCTCGCCGCCGATCTGCTCGGGAAGGCTCGTGGTGGGGGCGGCGACGATGGCACCGGTGGGCGCGTAGGTGAGGAGTTTGAGGGTGAGGGCCGAGCGGTGCACCATTTCCCGCCAGCGGCCCCGGTAGCGGGAGTGGGAGAGCCAGCCGCGCCAGTAGCGGACGGTGGCGCCGAAGAGCTGCTCGGCCTCGTTGACGGCGCAGAACCGCGGTGCCACGCCCCCACCGATCCGGTCGAGGGCGAAGACGGCGGCGTCGCCCTCGGCGAGGGTGAAGGAGGCGCGGGCGTCCGGGCCGACGATCTCGACGGGCACGCTGGAGGTCAGGGCGAGGGTGAGGTCCGGGGAGTCGAAGACGGTCAGACCGCGCTGGTGGGCGCCGACGGTGTGCGCCTGCCGGCCGTAGTCGAAGCGGGGTGCCACCCGGACGGAGAAGGGGAGGGAGCCGCGGACGCAGAGCACGCGCCGGATCAGCCGGTGCCGGTCCGCCTCGCGGGAGTCGTCGACGATCGGCATGAAGTCCTGGACCTCGCCGACGCCGTTGTCCGCGAAGAAGCGGGTGATCAGGATGTTGGTGTCGGGGAAGTAGAACTGCTTGGTGCGGGCCGGCACGTCCGGGGCGAGTTCGAAGGCGCCGCCGCGGTCGGCGTCCAGGATGGCGGCGAAGACGCTGGGTGCGTCGAAGCGGCCGCAGCAGTACCAGTCGATGGTGCCGTTGGTGCCGACGAGGGCTGCGGTGCGCATATCGCCGATCAGGCCGTGTTCGGCGATGGGGACGTAGCGGGGTGCGTCGGCTCGGCTGGGGCGGAGGCTCGGGTTGGGTGTCGCCAGGAGCCCCGTGGGCGTCGTCATCGGACCTCCCCTGCACTGGGGGGACGAGCAGGAGCAGTGGATTCAGGCTAACTCCGCGCGGCCCTCCGCCGCCCGTCCGCCCGGCTGCGGGGACCGGCCGGTGCGCCGCCGGCGGAAAGCCGTGGCCCGAGCCGTAAGAGGCTCGCCAAATTCCGTGCGGAGCGGGGCTGCGGCGGTGCGGCGAGGCTCTAGATTCAGTCCCGGTCGGGAGACGGCCATGGACGGCAGACGCGCAGGTCGGAGGCCGTCTGGTGCCCCCTGCCTCAGGCCCGTGACCGGGGTCCTCGGGGCAGGCGTCTCCCCGGTTTCCGCCTCGTGCCCTTCCACCCAGAAAGCATGCGCATGCCTCCTGCTCCGTCCCGTGTTCCCACTCTCGCGCCGGATCCCCCGGCGCACGGCGCGGGCGGCGTTCCCGCCCGGGGCGGGTCGGGGGCCGGTGGCCACCGGGGACGGCGCCGGCGGGCGCCGGCCGGACTGTTCGATCCGCGGGTGCTGCTGACGGCCCTGCCGGAGGCGTTGCGCAAGCTGCATCCGCGGGTGCTGGCCACCAATCCGGTGCTGTTCGTCGTGGCCTGCGGGTCGCTGCTGACCACGCTGTCCGCGGTGCTGCATCCGTCGGTGTTCAGCTGGGTGATCAGTGGCTGGCTGTGGCTGACGGTGCTGTTCGCGCAGCTCGCGGAGGCCGTCGCGGAGGGCCGTGGCAGGGCGCAGGCGGCGTCGCTGCGCCGGGCCCGGACGGACCTCACGGCCCGGCGGCTGCGGGACAACTGGCGGGTCGGCGTCCATCTCGACACCGCCGTGACGGAGATCGTTCCGGCGTCCGATCTCCGGCCGTTCGACTTCGTGGTCGTGGTGGCCGGTGAGGCCGTCCCGGCGGACGGCGAGGTGGTCGAGGGGGTGGCCAGCGTCGACGAGTCGGCGGTCACCGGGGAGTCGGCGCCGGTGCTCCGGGCGGCCGGCGGTGATCATTCCGGTGTGACGGGAGGGACGACGGTGCTGTCGGACCGGATCGTGGTGCGGGTGACGTCGCGAGCCGGGCATTCGTTCCTGGACCGGATGATCGCGCTGGTCGAGGGGGCGGCCCGGCAGCGGACCCCGAACGAGATCGCGCTGCACATCCTGCTGGCCGCGTTGACCATCGTCTTCATCCTGGTGGTGGTCACGCTGCAGCCGATGGCGACGTATGCGGGGGCGGCCCAGGAGACGGCGGTGCTGGTGGCGCTGCTGGTGACCCTGATCCCGACGACGATCGGGGCGCTGCTGTCGGCGATCGGCATCGCCGGGATGGACCGCCTGGTGCAGCGCAACGTGGTGGCGATGTCGGGTCGCGCGGTGGAGGCCGCCGGGGACATCAACACGCTGCTGCTGGACAAGACCGGGACCATTACGCTCGGTCACCGGGAGGCGGTGGCGTTCGTTCCGCTGCCGGGGCGGGACGAGCTGGAGCTGGCGGACGCGGCCGCGCTGTCGTCGTTGGCGGACGAGACGCCGGAGGGGCGTTCGGTGGTGGCGCTGGCCCGGGCGAAGTACGGGCTGCGGCCGCCGGCCGAGGGCGAGCTGGCGTTCATCCGGTATGTGGCGTTCAGTGCGCGGACCCGGATGAGCGGGGTGGATCTGCGGTGGGCCGGCGGCGGGCCGGCGGACGCGCCCGGGGGCGGTGCGGGCGGATCGGTCCGGCCGTCGGGGTATCAGGGGGAGGTGGTGCTCCGGAAGGGGGCGGCCGCGCAGGTCATCGAGTGGGTGGCGCAGTGCGGCGGTGAAGTGCCGCAGGAGGCACGGCAGTTCAGCGATGCGATCAGCGCGTCCGGGGGGACGCCCCTGCTGGTGGCGGTGAACGACCGGTACGGCCCTCGGGTGTTGGGGGTGGTGCATCTGAAGGACGTGGTGAAGGAGGGCATCCGGGAGCGGTTCACCGAGCTGCGCCGGATGGGCATCCGGACGGTGATGGTCACCGGCGACAATCCACTGACGGCGGCGGCGATCGCGCGGGAGGCGGGGGTGGACGACTATCTTGCGGAGGCCACTCCGGAGGAGAAGCTGGCGTTGATCTCCCGGGAGCAGTCGGGCGGCCGGCTGGTGGCGATGACCGGTGACGGGACGAACGACGCGCCGGCGCTGGCGCAGGCGGACGTCGGGGTGGCGATGAACACCGGCACCTCAGCCGCCAAGGAGGCCGGGAACATGGTCGACCTGGACTCCAACCCGACCAAGTTGATCGAGATCGTGGAGGTCGGCAAACAACTGCTCATCACCCGGGGCGCGTTGACCACCTTCTCGATCACCAATGACGTGGCGAAGTACTTCGCGATCATTCCGGCGATGTTCGCGGGGGTGTATCCGGGGTTGGCGAGCCTGAACGTGATGGGGCTGCACAGTCCGACGTCGGCGATCACCTCGGCCATCATCTTCAATGCGCTGGTGATCGTGGCGCTGATTCCGTTGGCGCTGCGCGGGGTTCGCTATCGGCCGGCCTCCGCGCACGACCTGTTGCGCCGCAACCTGGCGTTCTTCGGGCTGGGCGGTCTGGTGGCGCCGTTCGTCGGCATCAAGCTGATCGATCTGGTGATCTCGGGGATTCCCGGGCTGGGGTGAGCGTGGCGGGAGAGGGGGTTCAGCCGACGTGGACCCGGGGGCGTCGGCTGCGGTCCGGCTCCGCCTCGCGCAGGACCTCCCGGGTGACGGGGGCGACCTCGCCCTGGCCGAAGAGGAAGAAGCGGAGGAAGTGCGCGAAGGGATTTCCCTCGGTCCATTCGAAATAGATGTGCGGACGCTGCCCGGTGGTGTCGCGGACGTGCAGGAGCAGCGCGGCCAGGGCGTTGGAGACGGTGGAACTCTCCAGGCAGAGCACGCGATAGCGGTCGTGCATGACATAACCGTGGACGTGCAGGGCGCCTTCGAATTCGGAGGGGTCGCCGATGGTGACCTCGACGAACACGAGGTCGTCCTCCGGCGGGATGTCGTTGTCGGCGCGGATCTGCTGGGCCTTGTCGCGGTATTCGGCGAGGTCGCGCTGGTCGGGCTCGTTGGCGATGAAGCGGATGCGGCGTTGCGCGACGTCGCGGACGAAGCGGGCGGCGGTGTCGTCGAGGACGACGTCGGTGACGCGGAGTTCGAAGGCGCGGGCGAGTCGTGAGGTGAAGGAGAGCAGGATGATGCCGGCGATGAAGCAGGCACCGATCTTCACGCCGTCGGGCCGCTCGATGATGTTGGTGATGGTGGTGTAGAGGAACACCACGGAGATCACCGCGAATCCGATGGTCCAGCCGCGTTGCCCGGCGCGGCGGGCGGCGATGGTCACGGCGATGGCGGCGGAGCTGATCAGGACGAGGACGCCGGTGGCGTAGGCGCCGCCCTGGGCGTCGACATCGGCGTCGAAGAGCCAGGTGACCAGGAAGGCGATGCCGGTGAAGACCAGGACCATCGGGCGGACCGCGCGGGCCCAGGTCGGCGCCATGCCGTAGCGCGGGAGGTACTGCGGCATCAGGTTGAGCAGCCCGGCCATGGCGGAGGCACCGGCGAACCAGAGGATGGCGATGGTGGAGACGTCGTAGACGGTGCCGAAGGCGGAGCCGAGGTAGATGTGGGCGAGGTAGGCCAGGGCGCGGCCGTTGGCGGCGCCGCCGGGTTTGAAGGCGGCGGCGGGGATGAGGAGGGTGGTGACGAAGCTGGTGATGATGAGGAAGACGCTCATGATGACGGCGGCGGTGGTGAGCAGCTTCTTGGCACCGCGGATCCGGCCGGTGGGGCGTTCTTCGGTGTCGTCGGGATCGCCCTCGATGTGCGGCATCACCGCGACACCGGTTTCGAATCCGGACAGGCCGAGGGCGAGTTTGGGGAAGACCACGAGCGCCACCGCGATCATGGCCGGGATACTGCCGTGCTGGACGGTCAGTGCCCGGGTCCAGTCGGTGACGACGTGTTCGGCGGTGACCACGTGCCAGACACCGGCGACCGCGACGACGGCGTTGAGCACGAGGTAGATGCCCACGAGCACCACCGCCACGCCGACGGCTTCCAGGAACCCCTTGAGGAAGACCGCGCCGAGCAGCGCTACCAGGATCAGCGTGACGACCACCTGGCGGCCTTGGAGCACGCTGTGGACGTGCGGGTTCTCGACGAGGTGGGTGGCGGCGTCGGCGGCCGACAGGGTGATGGTGATGAGGAAGTCGGTGGCCGCGAAGCCGAGCAGGGTGAGGACGAACAGCTTGCCCTTCCAGAAGGACAGCAGCCGTTCCAGCATGGCGATGGAACCCTGGCCGTGCGGGCTCTCGGTGGCGACGCGGCGGTACACGGGGAGCGCGCCGGCGAGGGTGACGGCCACGAGGACGAGGGTGGCGACGGGTGAGAGCAGGCCGGCGGCCAGCGCGGCGATGCCGGGCTGGTAGCCGAGGGTGGAGAAGTAGTCGACGCCGGTCAGGCACATCACCCGCCACCAGCGCTGGCCGTGGTGGGCGGAAGGCGTAGCGGGGCGCGGGTGCTTGGCCATGTCGGCCAGTCCTTGCAGCATCCAGGCGCGCAGGCGGTGCCGCGCCGTGACCCGGGAAGCGGCACCGGCAGGGACGGAGGCGGCCATCGTGTGCTCCTGTCGTACACCGAAAGGATCCAGCCATCGTGCGGCGGCGGGTTCAGCGTACGCACTTGCGGGGCCCCGCCGCGGTGTTCGAGGGCTCGGCGGAAGCGTGTCTCGGGTCCGACGGCGGAGGCGGCGGCCCCCGCGCGCCGAGCGACGGTTCCGGCACGGTCAGGGCGCGTGCTCAAACGCCACCGGGCCGAATACCACCAATTCGATGGAATGAGCCGGCTCTTCGCTCCGGCGCGCCGCGCCGTCCTTGAGGATCGCTTGACAAGGCGGGGTCCTGACCCATGCGGATGCGGGAGGCGGAATGGCACGGTCATGGCTGCGGCGAGGGGCGGCGACGGCCGCGGTGTGCGGTGCGGTGCTGGCCGCGGTCCCGCCGGCGACGGCGGTGACGGGTCGGGCGGCCCCGGAGACCCGGATCGTCGGCGGCCGGAACGCGGACGTGCGGGAGGTGCCGTGGCAGGTGTCGTTGCGCACCGACGGCGAGCACGTCTGCGGGGGTGCGATCGTCCGCGCCGGTGCGGTGGTGACCGCGGCGCACTGCACCGCGGGGATGCCGCCGGGCTCGCTGAGCGTCCGGGCGGGCAGCAGTGCCCGCGGGTCGGGCGGGCAGGTCGTCCGGGTGGCGCGGGTGCTCCGTCACCCGAGGTTCGACCCGGCCACCATCGACTACGACGTGGCGGTGCTGGTGCTGGCGTCCCCGTTGGCCTTCAAGGACGGGGTGCGGGCGGTCCCGTTGGTGGCGGCGGGGCGGGAGCCGGCGGCGGGCACGCCGGCGACGGTCACCGGCTGGGGGGCGACGCGGGACGGCGGTGGGCTGCCGGAGCGGCTGCGGCGGGTCGATGTGCCCAAGCTCAGCGACGCCTACTGCAAGGGCGCGTACGGTCCCTCCTCGATCACCCCCCGGATGACGTGCTACGGCTACGAGCAGGGCCGCAAGGACGCCTGCCAGGGAGACAGCGGCGGGCCGCTGGTCGTGGACGGGTATCTGGCGGGCATCGCCTCGTGGGGGACGGGGTGCGCCTCGCCGGGACATCCGGGGGTCTACACCAAGGTCAGCGATCCGGCGATCCACGCGTACATCGCACGGCCGTAGGGCGGGCCGGGCTCCTATGCTGGCGCGATGTTCGCGCCCGAGGGTCCCACGTTTCGTGAGCTCGCCGTCCAGGCGTTGTCGTCCGTCGAGCGGGGCTACGACCTGCTCGCCCCGAAGTTCGACCGCACGCCGTTCCGGACACCGGCGGTGGTGCTGGAGCCGGTGGCCCGGCAGTTGCGGGGGCTCGGCCCGTTCGGCAGCGGCCTGGATCTGTGCTGCGGTACGGGCGCCGGGACGGATGTGCTGCGGCAGGTGTGCCGGGAGCGGGTGACGGGGGTCGACATCAGTGCCGGGATGCTCGCGGTGGCGCGGGACCGCGCGCAGGGGGCGGGGCAGGACGGGGCCGGGCCGCGGCCGGAGTGGGTGCGGGCGGATGCGCGGGCGCTGCCGTTCGGGCCGGACTTCGATGTGGTGGTGAGCTTCGGGGCGTTCGGGCATTTCCTGCCGCGGGAGCGGCCGGGGCTGTTCGGGCAGGTGCGGTCCGTGCTGCGGCCCGGTGGACGGTTCGTGTTCCCGGTGGTGGCGCCCGCCCGGCCGGGGTCGCCCCTGTACTGGGCGCTGCTGGGGTTCGATGCGGCGATGCGGGTCCGCAATGCGCTGTGGTGGCCGTCGTTCGTGATGTATTACCGGGGCTTCCGGTTGTCGGAGGTGTCGGCGGAGCTGGAGCGGGCCGGGTTCGCGGTGGAGCTGCGGGCGCTGCCCGAGTTGGGGCGGCGGGCGGACGGCAGCCCTGGGGTCCGGCTGGTGGTGGCGACGCGGGTGGGCGCGTAGGCCGGTCGGGCGACGGCGGGCCGTGGGTGCCTGGTGGGCGGTGGGGCGCCTGGGGCCGGTGACACGCCGCGTCCATGCCCAAAGACGACCACCGCGTGGGGAGCGGTCGGCCAACTCCTGGCCCGAGTATGGTGGTTGAAATGCCGCAACACGATCGAGCACCGTTGCCGCAGTGTGCCTTGCACCAGCCACGCCACCCGCTCACGATTGCGTCGTTGAGTCCTTCGTGAGCTCATATCCGGACCCTGCGACCGACGGCGCGACCAACTGCGACCTGTGCCATTACCGACGTCCCGCCGCGGATGCGCCGGCCCTGACCGTGCGGCCACCGATCGGCCCGCAGCGGCAGGTGCGGCTGTGCCGGCCCTGCCGGGAGGACCGTCCCGGCCGCCGGCGCCGCGAGCTGATCGAGGAGGACTTCAGCTGGCAGGCGATGTCCCGTCAGGCCCATGACCTCGCGGACGCCTACACCGCCGGCCGATGGCTGCCCTACGAGGACGAGCACCGCTGGGCGCTGGGACTGGCCCGGACGTACTGGACCCGGAACGCCCTGGAGGCCGCGCTGCGCGACCCCAACCCCTACCTCCGGGCCGGCCGGCTGGTCCGCGTGGTGGAGCCGCTCCCCCGCGTCCTCGCCGTGGTCGGCGCCGGCGACCGTGCGCTGCGGCCGGTGCAGGCCCTGCTCGACACCCTCGCCGCATGGTCCGCGCGATCCTGACGTCCCGCCGCGGTGCGCCGGACGGCGGGCCGCGGGCCGGCTTGGGACGATGGGCCGAGCGCAGTCACCGGCCGTCCACCGTTACGGAGTCGCCATGTCCGCCAGCACCGCTCTGCTCGTCGATGCCTTCGGCCGGATCCGCGAGGTCGTCGAAGAGGTGGTGGACGGCCTCGACCCGAAGGAATTGGCCACCCGCCCCGACGGGCGCGCCAACTCCGTCGCCTGGCTCGTCTGGCACCTCACCCGGGTCCAGGACGACCATGTGGCCGGGGCGGCCGGAACCGAGCAGGTCTGGCGCGCGGGCGAGTGGTACGAGGCGTTCGGGCTGCCGTTCGCCGAGGAGGACACCGGCTACGGGCACTCCCGCAAGGACGTGGCGCGGGTGCGGGGCGTGCGCGCCGAGCTGCTGACGGGCTATCACGCGGCGGTGCACGAGAGCACGGTGCGGTATGTCTCCGCGCTGGCCGTGAAGGACCTCGACCGGGTCGTCGACCGGAACTGGTCGCCGCCGGTCACCCTGGGCGTCCGCCTGGTCAGCGTGATCTCGGACGATCTCCAGCACGCGGGCCAGGCGGCTTACGTACGGGGGCTGTTGGGCAGGTGAGCACCGGGGCGGTTCAGCGTCGACGGGGCAGAGGGTGCAGCACGACGTCGGCGAGCCGGCCGCCGGTGATCTCCGCGGTCAGGTAGGTGCAGGTGGGCTGCCGTCGGCGGTCGGTCGGGGAGCCCGGGTTGAGCAGGCGCAGGCCGGTCCCGGTCGTGCTGTCCCAGGGGATGTGACTGTGGCCGAAGACCAGCACGTCGAGGTCGGGGAAGCGATCGGCGCAGCGGCGTTCCCGGCCCTGTGCCGGGCCGGTCTCGTGGACCACACCGAGCCGTAGCCCGTCCAGCTCCGCTCGGGCCACCTCCGGCAACCGGGCGCGGAGTTCCGGGCCGTCGTTGTTGCCGTACACCGCGATCAGCCGGCGGGCGCGGGCCTGCAGCAGGTCGAGGGTGGCGGTGTCGGTCCAGTCGCCGGCGTGCACGACGACGTCGGCGTGCGGTACGGCGTCGAGGAGTTGCGGCGGCAGGGCCCTGGCGCGCTGCGGGACGTGGGTGTCGGAGATGAGCAGGAGGCGCAGCGGCACGGGTCAGTGCTCCTGGGCGGTGGGGCGGACCATGATCTCGTTGACGGCCACCCGGGCGGGCTGGGTGACCATGAACGTGATGGCGCGGGCGACGTCCTCGGCGTGCAGCCAGGAGTCCCGGGGCAGTCCGTGGGCCGATGCGGCCTGGCTGCCGAGGGTCATCTCCGTGGTGGTCATGCCCGGTTCGACCAGGCCGACGCGGACCCCGCGGCCGGTCACCTCCTGGCGCAGCGCCTCGCTGAAGGAGCACACCGCGTGCTTGGTGGCGGAGTAGACGCTGTTGTCCCTGCGCGGCACCCGGCCGGCGACCGAGCTGACGGTCACCAGGTCGGCGACGCCGCGCGGGCCGGAGTCCGCGGCGCGCAGCAGGTGCGGGAGCGCGGCGTGCGAGAGGTGCAGGACGCCCTTGAGGTTGAGGTCGACCATCCGGTCCCAGTCCTCTGGGTCGCTGTCCTCGACCGCGCCGCGGGCACCGTACCCGGCGTTGTTGACCAGCACGTCCAGGCGGCCGAAGTGCGCGACGGCCCGCTGGACGGCCCGCCGCGCCTGTGCCCCGTCGCCGAGGTCGGCGGGCAGGGCGACGGCCGGGGTGCCGCGCTGTTCGCCGATGGTGCGCGCCAGTTCGTCCAGGCGGTCGGCGCGCCGGGCGACCAGGGCGAGGGAGCAGCCCTCCCCGGCCAGGGCCAGTGCGGTGGCGGCGCCGATGCCGCTGGAGGCGCCGGTCACCAGCGCGACGCTGCCGGCCAGCGGGCGGCCGTCGGTCGCGGCGGGCTCCGTGTGCGGGGTGCGGTCGGCGGTCGCGGGGATGGGGTTGCTGCCCGTGGCCATGGTGGCGTGGTGCTCCTCGTGGTCGGTGGTCCCCTTCGGGGCCGTCCCGGGAGGGCTACCCCTTTCGTCAACTGATGCACCACCAGACACCGGTGTCACTCGTCGGCAGGGGGCCGCGCGGCGGGCGGGGCAAGGGGCTCGCGGTGGCGCGGTGCGGGCGCACGAACAGCGGGTATCACCGAGGGGAATCCGCTTCTCACGCTCCCAGGAGCCGCTCATGAAGCACACGCATCCCCTGCCCGGCGACATCGGGCTCACCCAGATCTCCGGTGTCACCGGCCGGTTGATCCGCTTCGGCGAGTGGATCAACGGAGACGGCTTCGCCGACTACGAACACGCCTTCCTGGTCCTGCCCGGCGAACGGCTGCTGGAGGCCGAGCCCGGCGGCGCCCGCATCCGGCCGCTCGGCGAGTACGACGGTTCCGACGCGCTCTACGTCTGCCCGGAGGGGCTCACCGAGCAGCAGCGCGAACGGATATGTGGGGCCGCCGACCGCTATGTGGGCGTGCCGTACAGCTTCCTCGACTACCTGGCGATCGCCACCCACCGCTTCCATCTGCCCGTTCCGGGGCTGCGCCGCTATGTGGCCAGCAGCCGGCACATGATCTGCTCCCAGCTCGTCGACCAGTGCTACCAGGACGGGGGCGTCCATCTCTTCGCGGACGGCCGCTGGCCCGGCTATGTGACGCCGATGGCGCTCTACACCCTGCTGGCCCGCTGAGGCGGCGCCGGACGAACCGAGAGGCGCGGGCGTGCCGGTGGTGTGCGGCACGCCCGCGAGGTGCTCAGGTCCCGGGCTTGCGGCCGTAGACGTACACGTCGTCGCCGTAGTGCAGCAGCGACCAGTACGTCTTCGCGTCGTCGGGGCGCATGTTGACGCAGCCGTGCGAGCCGGGGGCGGACCAGACGCTGCCGCTGATGGCGTGGAACGCCTCGCCGCCGTCGAAGAACTGGCTGTAGGGCATGGGCGTGTGGTAGATGGTCGACACGTGGTGCAGGTGCCGCCAGTAGATCCGCTTGAGGCCGGTGCGGGTCTCGCCGCCCTTGCGGCCGGTGCGGACCGGGACCGGCCCGTACACCAGCCGCCCGCCGTCCTGGATCCAGCTGAGCTGGCGGGTCAGGTCGACACAGGCGATCCGCCCTTTGTTCGTGGGGCACTTGTGGGCGCTGTCGGGGTTGTGCCCGGCGGTGCGCTGCCTGGCCACCTGTTGCATCACACTCCAGGTGACCGGGCCGGCGTAGCCGTAGGTGGGCGTGATGCCGTGGCCCGCCTGGAAGGCACGGATGGCCCGGCAGTCGGAGGGCGACTGGCGGCCGTCGACCCTGAGGCCGAGGAATCGCTCGGCCTGCCGCTGGTAGGGGCCGCGGAGCCCGTAGCAGCTCGACGAGGCGGCCTGGGCGGGGGAACCGAGGGCGACCGTCAGCGGCAGGGCGAGGGACGTGAGGGCGAGCGCCGCGCCCGCACGCCGGCCCAGGGCGCCCGACGCGGGTCTGCGGAGTCGGAAGGGTATACGTCGCTTCATGTCCGTTAGGACTCCTGACCCCGGAGGGCGGTTGCGCACGGGGGTGGAAGGGCGAGGCTTATGCGCCAAGTTGGCGGCAGCGGGGGCGGTCGCTCCGGGGCAGCGTCCCGTCCGGTTTTCTCCCGGCCTTCACCCGGCGTTCTCGCGCGAGAGCGCGGGTCCGGGTCCCTTGCCGTCCGTCCCGGGGCGAATTGTTACGGTGGTGGCACGCATCCGCGCCAGCAGTTCCGGCAGGTCGTGTGGAGGACCCGATGAGCAGCTCCGGTCGGTCATGGACCGTCGACAGCATCGCCCACGCCCTGCCGCACTCCGAACTGCGGGCGACGTTCATGCGGGAGTTCACCTTCAGCGATGTCCGTGAAGTGCCGGCCGTCCTTGAGCGTTGGGTAAAGTTCATCGAGTCCTTCGAAGCCGACCGCGAACGGGTCGAGCACCTGCGCACCGCCTTCCACGGGTCCGGACATCTCCCGTCCACCTACCGTGCCGGACTGATCGACCTGAGCGCCGACGAGTTGCGCTCCGCCGCCGGTGACGACGGCCCCCGCGGGCGAGGCGCCGCGTGACCTACCGGCTCCATCTCGACCCGGCCCTCCACGCCACCTACAAGTCCCTCCCCGACCAGGCGCGTCAGGACTTGTCGGTGCTGCTGCTGGACGCGTTGATCGATCCTCCGGCGCACTCCGAGCCGTACGGGACCGACGACGGCGTCATGCGGACCATCGCCCGCAGCCACGTCGCCGCGGTCATCCTCATCGGCGACACCGAGATCACCCTCGTACAACTCACCTACGCGGGCTGAGCCGACGCCCCACCGGACCCGCGCTTCCCCGCCGTGGGGACCGTCGCAGGGGGGTACCGCTCAGGCGATGTGGTGTCTGCGGCCGGTGAGCATGTCCCGTACCCGGTCGACCAGTCCAGTGCCCGGAGCGAGGATCTTGTTCGCCGGCGGGGTGTGCGGAGCTGACGGGTGGGGCCGGGTCGGCGCCGTCTTCTTGGCTCTCCGGATCTTTTCGCCCAGCTCGTCGAGCATCTG
This sequence comes from Streptomyces sp. BHT-5-2, assembly GCF_019774615.1. Lineage (NCBI taxonomy): Bacteria > Bacillati > Actinomycetota > Actinomycetes > Kitasatosporales > Streptomycetaceae > Streptomyces > Streptomyces sp. BHT-5-2. The sequence continues at coordinate 4,495,945 of NZ_CP081496.1, forward strand.
CGCGGAGCAGGCGTCGGCCAGCAGCGGGAAGAGCCGGTTCTCCTCGTCGTGCACGTGTGCCTGGACAGTGGTCTGCAGCTTGGCGATCTGCTGGTCGAAGCGGGAGTCGGTGGGTTCGAGCGATTCGAGTTCCTTGAGCAGTTTCTCGACCTCGATGTGGTCGCCGAGCTCCCGGTCGGCAAGGGTACGTCCGCCCTCGACGTGCTCGCGCACCGTAGGATAGAGGTACTGCTCCTCGGCAACGGAGTGTCGAACGAGTTCCACCGTGAGTTGGTCCGCCAGCTCCCGGCGCCGCCGGGTGCCGGTGGGCTGCGACGCGAGCGCTTCGAACAGCTCGTCCGTCTCGCGGTGGTCCGCCGTCAGCTCGTTGATGACGTTTCCGCCGTGTCCCATGGCAAGGGCTCCTTCACGTGGGGTGACGTCGAGTGACGGGCCGGCGTGCGGAGCGCGGACGGCCACCTGACGATGCCTGGCCCGAGGGCACGGGGTGCCTGGAACCGTGGCGCGCAGGCCGGTTCCCTCGTCCGACCAGTATCCCGCGCGCCTGCGCGCGGCGCATTGCCTGACGAGAACTAGGAGATCGTGGAGGCGCATGCGGAAGAGGCGCGCGGGCGCCCGTAGCGGCCGGGCGTGGTGCCCACATGGCGGGTGAAGTGCCGGTTCAGATGGGCCTGGTCGTGGAATCCGACCGTGGTGGCGACCTCGGCGGGGCGGTGCCCGGCCAGGAGGAGTCGGCGTGCCCGGTCGATGCGTTTGCCGGTGAGGTAGGCGTGCGGCGGCAGGCCGTAGGTCTGCTTGAAGCAGCGGATCAGGTGGGTGGGGTGGGCGTGCAGCAGGGCGGCGGCCTCGTGCAGGGTCACGCCGAGGTGGATCCGTGCGTCGAGGAGGTCCCGCAGCTCGGCGGCGAGCCGGTTCGCCTCGCGTCCTGGTCGGCGCGGCCGCGTCGCCGCGAGGTGGAGGTGGAGCCGTTCGCGGACGAACGACAGCCGGGACTCGGCTTCGAACCCGTCGCCGGCCTGACCGAGGGCGGTGTGCAACTGCCCGATCCGGCGCCGCAACAGCTCGTCCCTGAAGACCGGGGTGTCCACCGCACGGCCGGACAGGCGCTGCGGGAGCACGGAGTCGTCGAGGTAGAGGACGCGCTTGCGGAAGCCCGCCGCGGTGACGGTCCGACCGTCGTGGGGAACCCCTGGCGGCAGCAGCAGGACACTGGCGGCGCTGCTCGCCCCGTGGCGGCGGCGGTCGAGTGCGAAGTCGACCGAGCCGTCGTCGAGGATCATCAGGTCCCAGGTGTCGTGGGTGTGGGCCGGGTACGCGTGCTCGGTGAAGTGCGCGTGGAAGACCTCGGTGATGCCTGGCACCGGGGGTTTCCAGGCACTGACGGTCGTACGGGGTCGATCTGCGGCCATGCCGGGACGGTACAAGACGGGCCCGGCGTGCCGGCCGGGCGGGCCCCGACGCCGAACGTGGGGCCCTGGCCGCCCTGGTGCGCCGGCTCTGCTGATGGACGGCGGGCCGCCGACCTCCCGGCCGGCGGCGCCGCCTCACATCCGCGGGGTGAGCCGGATCAGGACCGCGGACAGCAGGGCCAGGACCCCGCAGACACCCCACAGCAACAGATAGGCGGCCAGCGACGGCTGGTGCGTGGAGCGCGTCAGCAGACCGCTGAAGAGCGCGGCCGCCGCGGCTCCGGCGATGCTGCCGCCGGCCGTCTTGAGGTTGTAGTAGACGGCCGTCGCGGACGCCGCCCGATCGCGCGGGCTGCCCTCCGTGATGACGGTGGGCAGCCCGCTGACCGCCAGGCCGATGCCCACGCCCGCCAGCAGGTGACCTGCGTACCACGTCGCCATGACGGCGTGCCCCACGATCTCCACCCCGAATCCGGCGGCCATCAGCAGGAAACCGATGGTGAGCATGGCGCGGTAGCCAAGGCGCCGGCCGACGGCGGCCGAAGCACCGGCGGTCAGGAAGCTGATCAGGGCCGGTACGGCGATCCACAGACCGATCTGCCACTGCGGCAGCCCGAAGCCGTACCCGGCCTTCGCCGGGACCGCGTCGAGGAACGCGACGGTGACCCCCTGCCCGCCCAGGACCACGACGCCCGCGGCGAAACCGCAGGCGAAGGCCGGTGCGATGGCGCGGCCCGCCATCGCCCGCACATCGACCAGGGGTTCACTGCTGCGCAGCGACGAACGCACCCACAGGCCCAGGGCCACCGGCGCGAGCAGCAGGCCGACGAGGACCGGCGGCGAGTGCCAGCCGTGCGCCGCGCCCTGGGCCGCGGACCCGAGCAGCAACGTCAGCCCGAGGCCGAGCAGTACGGCGCCCGTCCAGTCCATCCGTCCGCTCGCCAGTCGTCCGGTCTCCGAGATGCGCGGGGTGAGGGCGAGCACCAGGCCCACCGCGGCCAGCCCCACCAGACACCACAGCACCGTGCGTCCGCCACCGGCGACGGACGCCACCGGCCCGGCCGTGGCCGTACCCGCCGTCGCCCCGAGGATGAGCGCCGCGACCAGGAGACTGACGCCCCGTCGGCTGGCCGCGTTGTCCAGTCGGTCCCGCACCAGTCCGACGGAGAGCGGAAGCGTCGCGCTGAGCGGACCGAGCAGGACCCGTCCGGCAAGGAAGACCCCGAGCGTCGGCGCCAGGGCACACAGCAGGGATCCGACGGTGACCGTCCCGAGCGACACCCGCAGTATCCGGCGGTGGCCGTGCAGATCGCCCAGGCGCCCGAAGACCGGGACACACACCGCGGCGGACAGGAACTGTGCCGCGGTGATCCACATGGCCGGGCCGGTGCCGGTGTGCAACGTGTCACGGATGACGGGCAGCAGGGACACCACGCTGCCCTGGATGAACCCGTCGAGCAGGACGAAGACCAGGAGGGGGCCGACAAGGGCTGAGGGGACGGACACAGACATGCTGCGGGCAACAACCGTGCTCATGGCGCTCCAGAAGCAGTTCACAACCAGCGGTCGCTGCGGACCGGTCCGCGGCCTCCAAGGCATTGCCTGTGCCGGGCCGGCGAAACCCGACGGCCCCCCGACACCGCGCTCCCGGGCGACACGATTGCGCTGTGTGAGGGACCGTCAGCAGTCCGCGCCCGACTCCCGCCGCTGCTCGGCCCGTGGGGCTCGAAGAGCTCGGCGCGGCCGCGCGGCTCCGGGAGCTGTCCGCCGCGGCGACCGGCGCCGCACCCGCCCTCAGATCAGCGGCGTGATCTGGTCCTCGATGCCCAGCAGAGCCCGGCCGTACATCTCGGTGGCGATGGCGGGATTGACCATGGCATGGCGCGAGCCGGTCTCCAGGTCCCGCCAGATGCGCTGCAGCGGACTGGCGTCGGCGAAGCTCCGGGCCCCGTGAACGCTCAGCAGGATGTCCAGCGCCTCCCGTGAACAGCGGGCGATCGTGCCGATGTCCATCCGCACCCGGATCCGGTCGAACGTGGGCATGTGGCGGCCCCTGGCCGCCCAGTCGTCGACGTCGTCCGCGGCGCGCCGCAGGTGCAACGCGGCGGTGTCGATCAGCCGGGCGGCCTCGGCGAGTTGCAGTTGGGTCGCCGGGGCCTCCCGCGCCTGCTCGTAGAACGTGTGCGAGATGCCGCGCCCTTCCCCGAGCGAGGCCAGCACCAGCTCCAGCCCGCCACGGGCCAGCCCCAGCAGCGGGCCCGCCAGCGACAGGGCGAGCGCCGGGACGAACGCCGCGCGGTAGAGGACCTCGTCCGCGAACTCGGTCGGGTACTCGCCCCGCATCGCTCCCGGCACCGACAGCAGGCGGTGCCCGGGGACGAAGACGTCCTCGGCGACGAGGGTGTTGCTTCCGGTGCCGCGCATCCCGGCGACGTGCCAGGTGTCCTCGACGCGCAACTCGTCCATCGGGACCAGGGCCAGTCCCTGGTCCGTACGGGTGCCGCTCTCGTCGGTGTCCGAGACGCCGAGCAGCGCCCACTGGGCGTGCAGACAGCCCGACGCGAAGCCCCACCGCCCGTTGACCACCCGGCCCCCGTCGGCTACCCGGCTCGTCCCGTGCGGAGGGAGTACGGAACAGGCACGGGCGCGCGGATTCTGCCCGTAGACCTCGCGTTGTGCGCGTTCCGGGTAGAGGCCGACGAGCCAGCCGGAGACGTTGATCAGGCTGGTGGCCCAGGCGGTGGAGCCACAGCCTCGGCCGAGTTCCGAACCCACCTCGACCAGGGTACGGACGGATGCCTGGCGGCCGCCGAACCGCTCGGGAACCGTGACACCGAAGAGTCCGGCCTCGTCGAGTGCCACGAGGTTCTCCTCGACGACCCGACGCTCCTGCTCGGTACGGGCTGCGTTGGACCGCAGCAACTCCACCAGTTCCGCGGCCCGTTGGGGTAAATCCGTCCACCCGTCCCGTCTGCCGGGCTCGGCGGCCCCGTTTCCCGCAACCGTCACCATGCGCTGTCCTCCTTCGCGTTCGACCACCGACCGGCCGGGAACGACGTCATCTGCGGCCGATGTCCCGGAACCCTACGCTTCGTCGCCGCTCCACCGGTCGGCGACGCTGTGATCCAGATCCCACAACTCCCCTTGTGGCGCAACCTTTTGCCTCCCGGGCGGTCATGTACGGGCAAGCACCGGGCAGACCGGGTGACACCTCAGGAAGGTCTTTTCGATGAAGTTGCGCCAAGCTCTGACCGCCGCCGCGGCGGCGACGGTGATCGCGCCCGCGGCCGTACTGGCCGCGCCCGCGGCAGCGTTCGCCGCGGACGTGCCGAACCCGCCGGCACACACCGGCGGCGCGGGTGCCGCCATGCCCGGCGCGGAGGACGGTGCCAAACCCGGGCCCGAAACCAAGTCCGGCAAGGAGACCGGCGGCACCCCGGCCACCACGTCCGGCGGGGGCTCCTCCGACGGCGACATGCCCCCGGGCGAGCAGTGCGCCCTGGCGCCCAAGCACCTGAACATGGCGATCAAGGGGCTGCCGTCCGAGTTCGTCGCCGGTGCCGACTGGAGTCTGTCGTCCATCACCGTCACCAACACCTCCGACAAGGCCATGGAGAGAGTCCGGCCGGCGCCGTACATCTCCTCCGCCGAGATCGTCGACACCCCGTACTACGAGCTGGAGGGGGAGTTCCGCAACCCCGTGACGGGCAAGTGGCTGAGCTTTGAAGACGCCACGGTCGACAGCGTGTTCACCGGCTTCCCGGTCGCCGCGCACAGCACCGTCACGCTGCCGTTGCGGGTCCGCGCGACCTCCGGGGCCAAGCCCGGAAAGGGCTACGCCATCATCGAGGGGTCCTTCCACAACAAGGACGGCTCCTGCGGTGACTCCAACCACGAGGAGTACCACTTCAAGATCCTCCCGGCGGGCGGCAGGCCCCACCAGCCCGGCAAACCGAGCAAGCCCGGTCGGAGCGCCGAACCCGTCGGCGGCGGCACGACCGGCGGCCCCGCGCAACACGGCGTCACACCGCAGGGCGGCGTCCAGGAGACCTCGGCCAAGGGCCACCTGGCCGAGACCGGTTCGTCCTCCGCACTGCCGACGATCGCCCTGGTGGGCGGCGTGGCGATGGCCGTGGGCGCGGGCGCGATCATCAGTGTCCGCCGGCGCAGGGCCACGGCCGACGGCGGCCCGGGCACCACGGCCTGACCCCCTGAACGCCGGGCCCCGGCACCAGTCCGGGCCCGGCTTCGGCCGCCCCCGACCCCGCGGCGTTCGCACCGTGTTCAGCTCCTGAGCCGGTAGAAGTGGATGGTCGAGTTCGGCTGGAAGCCGATACGGCGGTAGACCGGCGCCCCGGCGGATGTCGCGTGCAGGGTGGCGCGGGTCAGGCCGGTGGCCCGGGCGCCCTCGTACAGGGCCTTCCGCGTCACCGCCTCGCCGTAGCCGCGATGCTGCCACTCGGGGGCGGTGGCGACGAGCGCGACGAAGAGACGGCCGTCCGCCGCCACCGTCGCCGCGCACGCCACCGGAACGCCGTCCCGCAGGGCCAGCCAAGCGCATGCCCGGCTCTTCCAGAGGTCGGAAGCGCCGAGCCCGTCGCGGCCGTCCGCCGGTGGAAAACCGTACGCACGCGAGTTGAGGTCCGCATAGTCCTGGAGTTGTGCGTCGGTGGTCACCCGGACGAACGTCAGGTCGGGGTGGTGGGGCTCGGCAAGGGGAAGGAGGTTGCCGGCCATTCCGGTGCCCGGGAAAGCGTGCTCCAGACCTGCCTGTTCGGCCGCCTCCGCCAACCTCGTGCGAGCCTCCTCCGCCAGGAGATCCTCGAAGAGCCACAGGAAGCCCGGCCGCCGCTTGGACCGCATGATGTCCGCCGCGCTGCCCAGGCGTTGTGCGACGAGCCCGGCCTCCGCGCCGACCTCGGTCAGGGTGACGCAGTTCCAGAAGGCGAAGCGGCTGTCCGCCCAGCGCACGGCGATGCCGGGCAGTTCCCGCACGTCCGCGCCCGGGTCCCGGTCGAGCACCATGTCACGCCAGACAACGGTAAGTTGTTCCATCGACTCGATCGCGTCGGCGAGATCTGCCACCGGATTCCCCTTGGGTTGGAAGCGTGGAGCATCCCAAATTAGCGATCAGCGGGCATGTTCCCGCAAGACCGCCCGCCGAAGGTGTGTCGCCTCACAGATTGATCATGTGGCCCGCGAGGCCGTGCACCGCTTCCTGGATCGACTCGCCGAGGGTGGGGTGGCCGTGGACGTTGCGGGCCACCTCGTGGACGGTCAGATCCCATTTCTGAGCCAGCGTCAACTCCGGTAGGAGTTCGGTGACTTCTGGGCCGATGAGGTGGACGCCGAGGATCTCCCCGTGCCTGGCATCGCTGATGATCTTGGCGAAGCCCGCGGTGTCCCCGATGCCGTGAGCCTTGGCGTTGGCGGTGGACGGGAACTTGGCCACCCGCACGTCGAAGCCCCGGTCGCGGGCCTGCGCCTCGGTCCAGCCGAAGCTGGCGATCTGCGGCTGACAGAACGTCACCCGCGGGATCATCACATAGTCCAGCTCCATGGTCTCCGCGCCGGCGATGCTCTCCGCCGCCACGACGCCCATCGCCTCGGCGGCGTGCGCCAGCATCAGCTTGGCGGTGACATCGCCGATGGCGAAGAGGTGCGGGACGCTGGTCCGGCACCGGCCGTCGATGTCGATGGCGCCGCGTTCGGTCAGCCGGATACCGGTGTTCTCCAGTCCGAAGCCGGTGATCCGCGGCTGGAAGCCGACGGCCTGGAGGACCTGGTCGGTCACCAATGTCTGGCGCTGGCCGCCGGTGGTGACGGTCACCTGCACCCGCTCCCCGGAGTCGTCGATCCCCTCGACGCGGGTGGAGGGCAGGACATTGATCCCCAACTTCCGGTAGCGGCGGGCGAGTTCGGCGGACACCTCCTCGTCCTCCAGCGGTACGACGCGGTCGAGGAACTCCACGAGGGTGACCTCCACGCCGTAGTTGTGGAGGACGTAGGCGAACTCGACGCCGATGGCGCCGGCCCCCGCGATGACGATGCTGCGCGGCAGTTCGTCGGAGAGGATCTGCTCCTCGTACGTCACCACGCGACGGCTGAGGGAGGTGCCGGGCAGTAGCCGGGTGACCGAGCCGGTGGCGATGACGGCGTGGGCGAAGGAGAGCATCTCGGTCCGGCCGTCGCCCAGGGTGACATGGAGGGTGTGCGGATCGACGAAGGCACCGACGCCCTCGAACTGCTCGATCTTGTTCTTCTTCATCAGGTAGTGCACGCCCTTGGCGCGGCCGTCGGCCACCTTGCGGCTGCGCAGGAACGCCTCGCGGTAGTCGAAGGTGACCTGCCCGTCGACGTGCATGCCGAAGGTCTTCGCCTCACGGTTCACCAGGTGGGCGATCTCGGCGTTGCGGAGCAGCGCCTTCGACGGCACGCACCCGATGTTCAGGCAGACACCGCCCCAGTACTTGGCCTCGACGATCGCCGTGCGCAGACCGAGCTGGGCGGCGCGGATGGCGGCGACGTACCCGCCGGGCCCGGCGCCCAGCACGACCACGTCGAAGTCCGTGCTCATGCCGCGCCCCCGCCGCGTCGGTCGGCTGCGGCGCCGGGCCTGCACCGGCCCGTGTTCGGCTCGCTCATGCTCGGCAGCCTAGGCGGGGGCGGGCGGGGCCGCAGCGCGTCGCGGTCCAGGCGGGGGGGCGACGGAACGCGGGCCGCGGCCGGGAAGAGGACGGGAGCCGGTACGGCGAGGGCCCGGCGACCGAAGTCGCCGGGCCCTGGCCGGTGCCGCTGCGCGTCAGTGCACCGTGTCGTGACTGAGCTCGATGTCGCACTCGGCCTGTCCGGAGGCGGTCAGCCGCAGCGGGGCGGCGGCCGGCGGATAGCCGCTGGCGATCAGCGTGTACTCACCGCTGTCCAGGTCGGTGAAGACGTACTCGCCGTCCTGGCCGCTGGTGGCGGTGCCCACGACGTTGCCCGCGGGGTCGAGCAGGGTGACCCGGGCGTCGTTGACCGCACCGCCCTGCACCGTGCGGACGGTGCCGCGCACCTGGGCGCCCGGCGTCAGCCGGATCTCGTACCAGTTGCGGGTGCCGGCGGTCACCTCCACCTGGAGGGCCGAGGGACGGTGGCGTTCCGCGCTGACCGCCAGGGTGTAGCTGCCCGGGGTCAGTTCGTCGAACGCGAAGCCGCCGTCCTGGCCGACGACGCCGGAGGCCACGACCTCGCCGCGGACGTCGGTGGCGACGACCAGCGCGCCGGGCACCGGGTCGTCGTTCTTCTCCTCGCGGACCTCGCCGGACAGCCCGGCCGCACCGCTGAGGGTCAGATCGAAGGCGACCGGCTCGCCGCCGACCACGACGGTCAGCGCCTGCGGCTTGCGGGCGCCGGCCGAGCCGATCAGGACGTAGGTGCCGGGGCCGGTGGTGGGCAGCGCATAGCCGCCGTCGGCGTCCGTGGTGGTGCGACCGAGCTGCCGGCCGCCGACGCTGATCAGGGTGACCGCGGCCTGCGGCACCGGGTGGCCGCCGCTGTCGCGTACGGTGCCGCGGATCGGCGGACCGGAGGCGTCGGGGCCGGAGGCCGGGGCGTGCTCGGCGGCCGCGGTGGCGGGGGCGAGCGCCTCCGGGGCCGGTGCGGCCTCCGCCGCGGGCGGCACCTCGCCGTTGGCCTCGGCCTCCGCCTGGGCCCGTGCCTGGAGGCCGGAGATCTGCCGCAGCGGCACCTCCTTGATGAACCACATCAGCACGAAGGCCAGCGCGACGACGACGGCGCCCATCAGGAAGACGGTGTGCATGGAGTCGGCGAAGCCGCGCTTGAACGGCTCGGCCAGCCGCGGGTCCAGGTGCTGGATGAACGAGGAGTCGCTCAGTACGCCCGAGGAGCCGCCGTTGCCGGGGTGCTTGAGCATGTCGAGCACCGGCTTGTTGGCCGGGTCGTGCAGCACCGCGGGGTCCTTGAGCGCCCCCTGGAAGCGCGTGGTGGACACGGCGGCCTTGAACGCGTCGCCGATCTTCTCGCCGACCGTGCTGAACAGCACCGAGAGGAAGATCGCGGTACCGGCGGTGGCACCCATCTGCCGGAAGAACGTGGACGAGGCGGTGGCCACACCCATGTCCTGCGGCGGGACCGCGTTCTGCACGGCCAGCACCAGGGTCTGCATGCAGCCGCCCAGACCGAGGCCGAAGACCAGCATGTAGACCATGGTTTCCCACAGCGCGGTGTCCCACTGGACGCGGTAGTGGAAGAGCAGCATGGCGGCGATCATCAGGGCGGTGCCGATGATCGGGAAGACCTTGTAGCGGCCGGTCTTGGCGGTGATCTGGCCGGACACGATCGAGGCGATCATCATGCCCGCCATCAACGGCAGCATCTCCAGGCCCGACTTGGTGGGACTGGCGCCCTTCACGATCTGGAGGTACTGCGGGATCATCAGCATCCCGCCGAACATGCCCATACCGATCAGCACGGACAGCAGACTGGTCTTGCTGAAGGTGCCGTTGCGGAACAGCCGCATCGGGATCAGCGCGTCGTCCCCCATCCACCGCTCGACCAGGACCCAGGCGATGATCCCCACGACGCCGACGACGTAGCAGGTGATCGAGCGGGACGAGGTCCAGCCCCACTCCCGGCCCTGCTCGGCGACGAGCAGCAGCGGGACGACGCCGATGCTGATGGTGAGCGCACCCCACCAGTCGATGCGCCGGTTCCGGCGGGTGTGCGGGATGTTGAGGACCTTGGCGACGACGAACAGCGCGATGACGCCGATCGGCACGTTGACCAGGAAGACCCAGCGCCAGCCGGTGATGCCGAGCAGGGTGGCCTGGCCGGCCAGCGCGCCGCCGATGAGCGGGCCGGCGACGCTGGAGGTGGCGAACGTACCGAGCATGTAGCCCTGGTACCGGGCGCGTTCACGGGGCGGGACGATGTCACCGATGATCGCCAGTGCCAGCGACATCAGACCGCCGGCACCCAGGCCCTGGACGGCGCGGAACGCGGCGAGTTCGGTCATCGAGGTGGAGAAGGTGCAGAGCACCGAGCCCATCACGAAGATGCTGATCGCGGCGAGGTAGTAGGGCTTGCGGCCGTGGAGGTCGGACAGCTTGCCGTACAGCGGGGTGGCGATCGTGGAGGTGATCAGGTAGGCCGTGGTCGCCCACGCCTGCTGGCTGAGCCCGTGCAGATCGTCCGCGATGGTGCGGATGGAGGTGCTGACGATCGTCTGGTCGAGCGCGGCGAGAAACATCCCCAGCATCAGACCGCTGAGGATGGTGAGTATCTGGCGGTGGGTGAGCGCCCCCGGCCCTGGTGCCGCCTTGGCTTGCGCCCCCGGCGGAGAGGTGGCTGTGCTCATCTGCGTATCTCTCCCTGCTCCACGGTGGTGCCCTGGTCTCCCCCGGGGCCCGGCCGTGCGTGTTGACGTTCTGCCAGGTCCGCGTTGAGCCGGCCCATCAGCCGGATCAGATCGGCCCGGTCCTGTGGCGACCAGGACTCGAGGATCCCGGCCAGCTCGGCGTCGCGCTGACGCCGGTAGTCCTCGAAGCGGGCCCGCCCCGCCTCGGTGGCGGCCAGCAGCGAGCCGCGCCGGTCCTCGGGGTCCGGGCGCCGGGCGACCAGGCCGCGTTCGACCAGCGAGCGGACCTGCCGGCTTACGGTCGACAGGTCCAGGAAGGCGTCGGCGGCCAGGTCGGTCGCCCGTTGGTCCCCTCCGCACACCAGTCTGGCCAGCAGCACCCGGTCGGCGGCGCCGGCGTCATGCTTGACCCGCTGCTTCCAGGCCGCGATCAGCCGGGTGAAACGGACCATCTCCGTCCCCAGGCCCGCGGCCGCCTCGGCCAGGCTCGACGTGGGGGTGATCTCCGTGATCCCCGCCCCGTCGCAGGCATGGACCGCACCGTTGCTCATCGTCGTGATCCTTCGCACTGGATGCGTGCATGCGAGAGTGCCGTGCTCCAGTCGATCCACTGGACACATTGCTTGTATCCAGCAAGCATAGCGGCTGCGCGCCGATGCCGCGGACCGTGGGTCGATTCGTTACGGGGCGGCAGAGCACCGGACCGCCGGCATCCACTCCCGCCCGCTTTACCACCGCGGTGCAAAATCACGACGAGGTGGTAGGTATGCCGAAATGCCCCTCGCCCGATCGACCGGAAGGGAGAAATCCATGTCGTCGAAGCGTCGCCGCAAGAAGAAGTCACGCCGCAAGCACGCGGCCAACCACGGCAAGCGCCCGCAGTGCTGAACGGGCCCTAACGAGTGCGGGGTGCCCGCGGCAGCTGCGGGGTGATGCGGTGCTCCCCGACCACCCGGCGGCCGGGCAGCGCGGCGGCGAGCACCGCGCGCGCCTCCTCGTCCCGGCCGTCGGCGCCGACCGGGACCACCGCCCCGCCGTTGGCGAGAGAGAAGTCGAGGCACCCGACCTCGACGGGCTCGCCGTCGACCGTGCCGTATGCGGTCTGCGGCAGTTCGACGATCTCCGGCGCCCGGCCGCGCGCATCGGTGGTCGCCTTCAGGACCGCACGGCCGGCCCGCATCCGGGCAGGCATGATCCGGGCCCCAGGTCGCGTGCGGACGGTCGCCGGGGTCAGTGTGCGATGGAGTCGATGAGCTCGCGGGCACCCTGGCGCAGCAGAGCCACGGCGACGGACGTGCCCAGCGTCTCGGGGGTCAGCGGGCCCGCCCACTCGTGTGCGTTGAGGACGGTCTTGCCGTCGGGCGTGAAAACGCTGGCCCGCAGGGAGAGTTCGCCACGCCGGTCGGTGCTGGCGAAACCGGCGATCGGACTGTTGCAGTGGCCCTGGAGGACGTGCAGCAGCATCCGCTCGGCCATGGTCTCCCGGTACGTCGCAGGGTCGCCGAGGCCACTGACCGCGTCGATGGTGGCGCTGTCGTCCTCGCGGCACTGGAGCGCCAGGACACCCGCGCCGATGGGCGGGCACATCACGTCCACCGGCAGGATCTCGGTGATCGCGTCGGTGCGGCCGATCCGCTCCAGTCCGGAGACCGCCAGCAGCAGGGCGTCGGCCTCGCCGGCGGCCAGTTTCTCCATGCGGCGGTTGGCGTTGCCGCGCATCGGCACGAACTCCAGGTGCGGGTGCGACGCGGCGAGCTGGGCGATCCGCCGCACCGAGGAGGTGCCGATCCGGGTGCCGGCGGGCAGCTCGTCGAGGGTCAGGCCGCCCGGGTGGATCAGCGCGTCACGGACGTCGTCGCGCTTGAGGAAGGCGGCGAACGTGGTGCCGGCGGGCAGCGGACGGTCGCCGGGGATGTCCTTCACGCAGTGCACCGCGAGGTCCGCGTGACCGGCCAGCAGGGCGGCGTCGACCTCCTTGGTGAACGCCCCCTTGCCCTCCACCTGGGAGAGCGCCCCCATCCACCGGTCCCCGGTCGTCTTGACGGGGACGACCTCCGTGGCGATGCCGGGGTGCAGTGCGGCCAACTCGGCGCGGACGCGCTCCACCTGGGCCAGGGCCATCGGCGAGTCGCGGGAGACGATGCGGATCAGTTCTGGGGCGGACATGGCGCCGATGATAGACCGTCAAATACGGACAGTTACCGACAGCACGTCGGAGTTCGCGTGCGCCCCGTCACCCCCGCTCCGGTATGCGGACGACGGGCCGGCGCCGGCCGGCCGGCCCTCCCCGCGCGCCGGCCGGCGCGGTAGCGTTCCGACATGTCCCGATCAAGCAACAGCCCGGCCGGGCCGGATCACCCCTCACTGCCCGCCGACCCCGGTCCCGTCACCGCCGACGACCTCGCCCGTTCCGTACGACTCGCGGTGGAACTGCTGCGTACCGCGCCGGCCGCGGCGTGGGAGGACGGCGGACGGGCCGGTTCGCTGGAGTGGGACTGCTGGGAGACGGTCGAGCACCTCGGTGACGACCTCTTCGCCTACGCCGCCCAACTCGGGCCCGGAACACCGCCGTTGGACCGCGAGGTGCCGTTCGTCTGGCACGCCCGCCGCCCCGGCGGCCCGGCCAACGCGGTGCACGCCGACCGGGCCGCCGGGCCCGCCGGACTGCTCCAGACACTGGAGGCGTGCGGTGCGCTGCTGGTGGCCATGGTGCGCACCACCCCGCCCGAGGTACGCGCCCACCATGTCTTCGGGGCGTCCGACCCGGCGGGCTTCGCGGCGATGGGGATCGTCGAGACCCTGGTGCACACCCACGATCTGGCCGCCGGGCTGGGGCTGGACTGGGAGCCGCCGGCGGAGGTGTGCGCGCGGGTGCTGGCCCGGCTGTTCCCGGACGTCCCGGCCGGGCCGGCCCCCTGGCCGACGCTGCTCTGGGCGACCGGCCGCATCGCGCTGCCCGGGCGCCCGCGCCGCACGGACTGGCGCTGGGACGGCACCGTGCGGCCGTAGGGGACCGGAACGGCGGGCCGCCCGGGACCGTGGGATCAGTGCCGGGCCCAGGGGTGCCGCAGCCTGATCCAGATGTCCCGGGCCCGGCGCCCGGCCTCGGTGCGGCTGTGTGCGACCAGCTTGTGGGCCTGCTCCTTGGTCTCCACCATCGGCCCGGAGCCGCGCAGCGGCTTGCCCGCGGTCTCGTGCAGGAACAGCGTCGAGACGAACCCGACCACACCGGCGGCCATCAGGTAGTACGCGGGGACCATGTGGCTCCCGGTCAGCTGCACCAGGCCGGAGGCGAACAGCGGCGTGGTGCCGCCGAACAGCGACACCGAGATGTTGAAGGCGATGGAGAGCGCGCCGTACCGCATCCGGGTCGGGAACAGCGCCGGCAGGGTGGCGGCGGAGGTACCGGCGAAGCACACCAGCAGCAGGCCCAGGATCAGGCAGCCGAGGGCGGGCAGCAGGATGCCGCCGGCCCGGATGAGGAGCACCGCGGGGGCGGCGAGCGCGATCAGGGCCAGGCTGCCGGCCATGAAGAGGGGGCGGCGGCCCCAGCGGTCCGAGCTGCGGCCGACGGTGGTGATGGTCAGCACCACGACGATCATGGTGCCGAGGACCAGCAGCTGGGCGGTGAGCGGGTCCTGGCCGAGCGTCTCGGTCATGAAGGTCGGCAGGTAGGAGGTCACCATGTAGTTGGTGACGTTGTAGAGCAGCACCAGGCCCATGCAGATCAGCACCGCCTCCCAGTGCCGGGTGAAGATCTCCCTGAGCCTGCCGTGGCCGGACTGGCGGGCTTCCTCGACCGGGTCCTGGCCGCCCGCGGCGCGTGCCTCCTCCGCCTCCTTGTGGGCCTGTTCGGCCTCGCGTTGGAAGGCCGGGGTCTCCTCCAGCCGCATCCGCATGTAGAGGCCGATCAGCCCGAGCGGGCCGGCGACCAGGAACGGCAGCCGCCAGCCCCAGGAGACCAGCCCGTCCTCGCCGAGCACCGCGGTGAGCACGGTGACCAGTCCCGACCCCAGCGAATATCCGACGAAGGTGCCGAAGTCGAGCCAGCTGCCGAGGAATCCGCGGCGTTTGTCGGGGGCGTATTCGGCGATATAAGTGGTGGCTCCGGCATATTCACCGCCCGTCGAGAATCCCTGGACCAGCCGGCAGATCAGCAGCAGAATCGGCGCGGCGAATCCGACGGCGTGATATCCGGGCAGGAATCCGACGGCGAAGGTGCTGACCGCCATCATGATCATGGTGGCGGCCAGTACCCGCTGGCGTCCGATGCGGTCCCCCAGCGGACCGAACACCATGCCGCCGAGGGGCCGTACGACGAAGGCCGCGGCGAAGGTGGCGAACGACGAGACCACCTGTGCACCGGGCGAACTGGCGGGAAAGAAGACCTTTCCCAGGGTGCCCGCCAGATAGGCGTAGACGCCGAAGTCGAACCACTCCATGGTGTTGCCGAGCGCGGCCGCCGACACCGCCCGGCGCACCGCCGGCCGGTCGGTGACTGTCACGTCCGCATGGCTCAGCGGCTGCTTTCGACGGCGCAGCGCAATGCGCAGAAGGCGGTCGGTGGCGGCGCTTCCACCACCGGATGCTTTCCGGGCCGTACGGCGGTTCGGTGGATTGCGGCGGGCGGCGCTCATTTCATCCCGTCAGGGCGCGGAATTCGGTGCCTCATATTCGTCATTATTTCTCCGTGCGTTCCACGGCGAGAGCAGACCCGCCGGAACCGCGTGTCGGAACGGCCGGAGCCCGGACCGGCGTCGGGCCGCCCGGGCTCCGTCCCCCGCGGATCCGCGCCACGCGGCCCGTGCGGCCGGTGACGCCTGTGGCGGCCGTGCGGTCCTAGGCCCGCGTCGACGAGACGAGGTGGGCGAAGACCACCACGTTGGACATGTAGTCCTTGACCTTGTGGTCGTACGAGCCCCCGCAGGTGATCAGGCGGAGCTGGGGGTCCGGGGTGTCGGCGTATACCCGGTCGTTGGGGAAATTGGCCTTGCTGAACGTCTCCACGGAGTCGACCTTGAATGTGGCGACGATGCCGTCCTCGCGGGTGATCTCGACCGTGGCCCCGGGCCTGAGGGTCTCCAGTTGGAGGAACACCGCGGGGCCGGTCTTGGTGTCCACATGTCCGGCGACGATGGCGGCGCCGCGCTCGCCCGGTGTGGCACCGTCCTGGTACCAGCCGACGAGGTTCTTGTCACCGGCCGGAGGCGGGTTGAGCTGCCCGTTGGGACCGAGGGTCAGCGGGGTGAAGGGCGCGTCCACGGCGATCTCCGGGATCGACAGCCGCTTCGGTACGGAGCGGGACAGGGCCAGATCGGGGGCGGACGAAGCCGGACGCTCCGGGGTCGGGGCCGGGGTCGGGGTCGGGGTGGCCGCGTACGGGGACTGCGGTTTGGCGTCCGCCGAGGTGTCCACGGAGTTGTACACGAGGATGGCACCCAGCAGGAACGCGCTCACGGCCCAGATCAGGCCGCGTCCCCCGGGGCGTGGCACGGCGGCTTCCTTGGGCGGATCGGGACTCGGATTCGGCTGGGGCGACTGCTGGGCGGTCATGAGGGGCCTTTCGTGAGCGGGTGGGGCGAGTCGCGGCGGGCGGCGCGGCGGCGTCGGACGGCACGCGGGCCGTCAGAGGCTGCGCGGCACCATGGCGGCGGACATGGAAATCGCCGCGGCCACCGTCCGCGAGGACGGTGGCCGCGACTGCACATCGACCTCCGGAGGGGGCAGCCTTATCAGGCCGCAGTGCCCGACGCGTTGCGGCGACGGAGCATGTAGGCGCCAGCGCCCAGACCACCGAGCATCAGGACGGAACCGGCGGCCAGACCGCTGCCGGACATCGCCATCCCGCCGCCACCGGTGTGGACGCCACCGTGCGGACGACGGCCCCAGTGGTCGTGGCCCCAGCCGCCGTGGTCGCGGTCGCGGTCGCCGTAGCCACCGTGGTCCCGGTCGCCGTAGCCACCGTGGTCCCGGTCGCCGTAGCCGCCGTTGTCCCGGTCCCGGTCCCGGTCCCGGCCACGACCGTGGTCACGGTCCCGGCCCCGGCCGTGGTCGTTGTCGCCGTAGTCGTTGTCCCAGTCACCGGTCACGACACCGGCCAGCGCGCCACCACCGGTGTGCACGCCACCGCTCGGGCGGCGGTGGTGGCCACCCCAGCCGCCGTGGTCCCGGCCGTGGTCCCGGTCGCCGTAACCGCCGTAACCGCCGTGGTCGCGGTCGCGGTCGCCGTAACGGCCGTTGTCGCGGTCGCCGTAGCCACCGTGGTCCCGACCGTGATCCCGGCCACGACCGTGATCGTTGTCGCCACGGCCGTGGTCGTCGCCGCTGACTGAGGTACCGCTGCCCGTCGCGAAGTCCTGGACCAGGCCCATGGCATTCGCGGCTGGTGCGGTCATGGAGAGCACCGCCGTAATGGCGGCGGAAGCGAACAGAGTGCGGGCAGTGCGCATGGAGTCATGTTCCTTTCGGCGCGACTGCGAAGGCTGACACTTCGTCGGCGCATCGGATCGCAGTAGCGACGTGATCACCGTCAGTCGGAATCGGGCTCGGCACCACCGGAGAGCGCCGCATTCGAGCGACAACGTCGGCTCTTCGGGTGGTGGAGGACGATGTATTCACCCGTTGGACGGCGCGTGTCTCCGGCGTGTCGTCATCAAGGTGGGCTAGAGGGGGGCTAAAGGGGCCCGGAGAGCGCGGTCGGAGGCCGGAGCCGATGGCGGGCCGCGGCGGCGAGCGGGACGGCGAACGGCCGGGGAAGGCAAGGAAGCGGGGCGGCGAGGGCTGGCGGCCGGAAACTGCGGCGGCGTCACGACCGTCGGCATGCAGGGCGGTGCGGCGGGCCGGGGACCTGCCTGGCACACCCCCGCGCCACTCCGATGCCAGACAAAAGGGCTGCCTGACATCGGGGCTGCCCGGGCGCTCGCGCCGCCCGCTCCTGACTACCCGTTGGCTGACAACACGTCACTTCGGGATCGGTCCGGTATCCCCCTACTCACCTTTGCGACCGAGCTGTTCGAGGGAGGAGGAGGGCGGGCGGTGGACGGGGTTCAGCTGGTGCCCGCCCGCAGGGCCTCCTCGACGATCGCCTCCAGGCGGGCGTGATGGGCGCCGCGCCAGTAGACCCGTCCGCACGCGGTGCACTGCGCGAAGACGTCGTAGGTGCGCTGGGTACCGTGTTGGAGCTGTTCCTGGACGGCGTCCTTGTCGGCGGCGGCCAGTCGGCCGTTGCACGCCGTGCAGCGGGTCCAGGGGGCGAGGGCGGGGGCGAATCGGCCGAGCACGTCGCGGAGTTGGTCGTCCGGCCGGTCGCTGTAGACGTAGGCGCCGGCCCAGATCTCCCGGCGTTGCAGCAGTCCCCGGTCGCGGGAGAGCAGCACCCGCCGCTCCTGCGCGGAGAGCGCGGCCAGGGCGGCGTCTCCGGGGTCCTCGTTGGTGTACGCCGCATCGACGCCGAGCAACCGCAGCCGGCGGGCCAGGGTGCCGAGGTGGACGTCGAGCAGGAACCGCAGCGGTGCACCGGGAACGCGCTGGGGGCGCTCGACGGCCCGGACCTCGATGTGTTCGCCCCGGACCGGGATGTGCGAGACGGCTGCCGGCGCCCCGTCCACGACCAGTCGCCCGACCTCGGTGAGCGGGACGCCCAGCGACTCGATGACATGACCGAGCGTCGAGGAACCGTCGGTCACCAGCGGCGTACGGTCGGCCGCGCGCTCCGCTCCGATGAAAAGATGCAGCTCAGAGGCGAAGGTCAGGGTGATCTCGGGTCCGTTCACGTCGCACAGCATGGCACCGGGCGGGCCGGGTCGGCCAGCGCATTCCACGGCGGCCGCGACCGGCGACCGCGACAGTCAGCGGCCGCCGGTGGCGCATCCGGACCCCTCGGATCGCCCTGTTCGGCCCGCCGGGCACCGGGAAGACCACCTTCGCCCGCGCGATCGCCGCCCGGCTGGGCCGGCCGTTCGTCGAACTGCTGCCGTCCCGGTTGGCGGACGCGGGCAATCTGGTGGCCGCGCTGCGCAGTGCGTTCGCCAGGATCGCGGAACTGGAGCAGGTGCTGGTCGTCATCGACGAGGTCGAGGAGATCGCCCCGGTCCGCAGCGAGCCCGCCCAGCCCGGCGGCCTGCACGGGGTGGCCAACGAGCTGCTCAAGCTGATCCCCGGCTTCCGGGAGCGGGACGAGCGGCTGCTGGTCTGCGCCACCGACTCCGTCCGCGGCGCTTCGACTTCCTGATACCGATCGGTACGCCGTCCCAGGCCGCCCGGGCGGCGATCTGGGCCCGGTACACCGACGGGCGGCCCGATGTGGACATCCCTGCGCTGGTCGCGGCCGGTGAGCTGTTCACCCCGGCGGACATCGAGCACGCCGCCCGGGTGGCCGCCCAGGCGTCGTTCGAGCGGGATCTGGAGGCGGTCGCGGCGGGACGGGGGCCCGGGCCCGGCTCGGTGCGGGCACCGAGGACTGCCTCGCCGCGATCGCGCCGTGTCGGCCGACCGTCTCCCCGGCGATGATCGACGAGTTCCGCGCCGACATCACGGCCCACGCGCGCTGCGGAGGGCGAGCGGCGGGACGGGGGCCAGGGGCGGGCTCCGGGCTGGCTCCCGGATTGGCTCCGGATTGGCTCCGGGTTGGCTCCGGGTTGGCTCCGGGTTGGCTCCGGGTTGGCTCCCGACGATCCTTCTTCCCCCGCCCCGATGACTCCACCCCACTGCGGACGGAGGACTTCGTCCGCCACAGCTCCTCCCCTGGTACGACGATGCGCCCACCCGAACTGCGTAGCGTGAGCAGAGCAGCCGGACCGCACGGTACGGAGCTGCACCAGCGCGGTGACGACGCCGACACGTGTTGCGAGTCGAGAAAGGCGGGACGGCAGATGCCGGAGTATCCGCAGACCGATCAGGCCCCGCAGAGCGAGCAGCCCCCTCGGACCTCCGAGGCCCCACAGGGCCAACGAGACGCACGGGGCTCCGAGTTGCCCGCCCCACGGCAATCCCCGCTCGCCGATCCGACGCCGGGCTCCGACGCGCTTCCGGTGGTCGATCTGCCCGGCTACGGCGAGGACTTCGTCACCGACCCGTATCCGTACTACGCCGAGCTGCGGGCCCGCGGCCCCGTTCACAGGGTGCGCACCCCGTACGGCCAGGACTCCTGGCTCGTCGTCGGCCATGAGACCGTCCGTGCGGCACTCGCCGATCCGCGGCTGGGCAAGGACTGGACGAAGGCCAACCTGCAACGCCTGGCCGGCGAAACGCCCCTGTTCACCAACATGCTGGACGTGGACCCACCGCACCACACCCGGTTGCGGAAGCTGGTCGCGAAGGAGTTCACCAGCCGCCGCGTCGAGGCGCTGCGCCCGCGCGTGCAGCAGCTCACCGACCAACTCCTCGACGCGATGCTGGCCACACCGGGCGGCCGGGCCGACCTCATCGAGGCACTGGCGTTCCCGCTGCCGATGACCGTCATATGCGATCTCCTCGGCGTGCCCTCGATAGACCGCGAGGCCTTCCGCGCCTGGTCCCACGAATTCGTCTCCCCGACCAGCCCCGAAGCGATCGCCAAGGCCACCCAGGAGATGGCCGACTACCTCACCGAGCTCATCGGGACCCAGCGCCGCGAACCGGTCGACGGACTGCTCAGCGCCCTGATCCGGACCAGCGACGAGGACGGCGACCGGCTCTCCCAAGAGGAACTCATCGGCACGGTCTTCCTGTTGCTGATCGCCGGTCACGAGACCACGGTCAACCTCATCGCGAACGGCGTCCGGGCCCTGCTGGAACACCCCGACCAACTGGCCGCCCTGCGTGCCGACGGCGGCCTGCTGGACAACGCCGTGGAGGAGATGCTCCGCTACGAAGGCCCGGTGGAGACCGCCACCTGGCGCTGCGCCGCCGAGCCGGTGGAACTCGGCGGCACCGTGATCCCCGAGGGCGCCCCGGTGCTGATCTCCCTGGCCTCGGCCTCCCGTGACACCGAACGGTTCGCCGCCGCCGACGACTTCGACATCACCCGCGACCCGCGCGGCCATGTCGCCTTCGGCCACGGCATCCACTTCTGCCTCGGCGCGCCGCTGGCCCGTCTGGAGGGCCGGATCGCCATCCGCTCCCTTCTGGACCGCTGCCCGGACCTCGCCCTGGACACCACAGCCGACACCCCGCACTGGCGCAGCGGCCTCCTCATGCGCGGCATGGACCGGCTCCCGATCCGCTGGGACGGGCAGGCACCGGCAACCGGTCGGTGAGCAGAGCAAGTTGGTTCGCCGCCACAGTCGTCCAGCCGTGGGGCCGGACCGTACCGCCTGTCGGGCATGCAGTCTCGACGCCATCAGGCCGTGCGGCCCGGCAGGCGGGCGGGCGTCCCCGTCCACCGGCCCGTGCGGAGTGGTCGAAGCACCCTGTGGCACAGTGTCCTGATGAAGACCATCGGGCTGATCGGCGGCATGAGCTGGGAATCCACGGCGGAGTACTACCGCCTGTTGAACGAGCTGACGCGGGAGCGACTGGGCGGGCTGCACTCGGCCAAGTGCGTGCTCTACTCCGTGGACTTCGCGGAGATCGAGCGCCTTCAGGTCGAGGGGCGCTGGGACGAGGCCGGTGAGGTCCTGGCCGAGGCCGCCAAGGCACTGGAGGCAGCGGGCGCGGACCTGCTGCTGATCTGCACCAACACCATGCACAAGGTCGCCGACCAGGTGTCGTCCGCGGTCGACATCCCGCTCCTGCACCTCGCCGACACCACGGCGGAGGCCGTACGCGGCAGTGGACTTCGCCGCATCGGCTTGCTGGGCACGGCGTTCACCATGGAGCAGGACTTCTACCGTGGGCGCCTGGCGCACCACGGCCTGGACGTCCTGGTTCCGGATGCCGCCGGACGCGAGACCGTGCACCGCGTGATCTACGAGGAGCTGTGCCTGGGCATCGTCAAGGAGGAGTCCCGCGCTGCCTATGTCGCCGTCATCGACGAACTGATCGCCGCCGGAGCCGAGGGCATCGTGCTCGGCTGCACCGAGATCGAACTCCTCGTCCGCCCGCAGGACAGCGCGGTCCCCCTCTTCCCGACGACCCGACTGCACGCCGAGGCCGCAGTCACCCGCGCGGTCGGCTCACCTTGAGCATCGCCCTGTCGCCCTGTCGCCCCGGGGGCCTACCGTCCTGGGTATCGCCGCCAACTGCCGTCCCTTACGGCCGCGTTACGGCAGGTACGCTGACCTCGTGCCTGACCACGAGTTACACAAGTCGCATGAGTTATACGACTTGCATGAGCTGCATGAGCTGAAACGCCTGGCCCGAATCCGGATGCAGGTCACCGGAGAGACTTTCGAGCGCGCGCTGGCCGTGCTCCGGGGAGACCTCGCCGAGGACGTCCCCGGCCCGGAAGCCACCTCCGCCGAGAACGAGGACCGCTCCACCTCGCAGGAGCCCCCGGGCCGCCGACGCCCGCACCTGCGCGCCCTCTGACAGCCCCGGCCAGCCCCGGCGGGACGCGGAGCAGCCCTCCGTCTCCAGCCCAGGCCGCAGCGCGCCGGAACGGCCGGACCCCAGCCCGGTCCCAGGCCCTGCCCGGGAACGGCCGGGCTTGCGGCCGATCAACGCCTCACGGGCTCAGTCGCCTCGCCAGGAGCGGGGTATGGGGTGCCTGGTGCCCGCCACTGGCCACCATGCGGACCTCGCCCCGATCGCTGATCTCCGCGCGCACGATCCCCGACTCGTCTTCGTAGATCGGATACCCGCCCGCTCCCGCCTGGTCGGTACGCCGCACGATCACCACGTCGTCCTCCACGGCGGGGGCCTGAAATACCAGCTCGTAGCGTTCCGGGTAATCCATCGGGGCCTCCCGTTACTGCTCTGCGCGTCCTGCCGCCCAAGGCGCCGCCCCACCGCCGCTGCGCACGCCGCAACACCCCGGCCCTTCCATCCTCGCCCACGCCCGGGCACCCCGCCTCATCACGCATTCGTTGAACGGTGAATATCCCCACCGCGCGCCGACGAGATTCCGGATCAAGGTAGACCCGTGGGTTGATGTCTTGCCCCCGGGCCCAGGCGAGAATCGGATCAATGAAACACCGAGAAACGACCAGTGCCGAGACCTGTGGTCCTTCCAGACCGCTAATTTCCGGAGAAGCCATGCCTGTTGACCACCGCTCGTCGCACCACCGCCGCAGACTGACCCTCGTCGCCACCGCCGCCGCGTTATCGCTCCTCACCATCCCCACCGCAGCCTCCGCGACCGCCGGCACAACCACCACAACGTCGACCGCTGCCTCTACCTCTGCCTTCAGCTCGGTCTCGACGCCCCCCACTCACCGCCCGGCGCTCGACCGCCGGGCGCTGGAAAATTCTCTCCAGGCATTCCACAAGGCCGGGATGTACGGCGCGTACTCCGCCGTGCGCGACGGTGCCGACGAGTGGCAAGGCGCAGCCGGGGTCGCCGATACCGGCACCGGCCGCACCACCACCCCGCAGATGGAACACCGCATCGGCAGTGTCACCAAAACCTTCACGGCCACCGCCGTGCTCCAGGAGGTCGGCAAAGGCCATATCGATCTCGACGCACCGATCGGCCGCTATCTGCCCGGGTTCATAACGGGCGAGCGCGGCCGGGCCATCACCGTCCGGATGCTGCTCAACCACACCAGCGGCATCGGCGACTACAACGGAGCGATCTTCGCGACCGCGGACAGCGTCGAGGGCAATCGCTTCCACGAGTTCGCCCCGGAGGAGCTGGCCCGGCTGGGTGTCGCCGCTCCCCCACTGAGCAAGCCTGGCGAGGCCCACCACTACTCCAACACCAACTACATCCTCGCCGGTCTGCTGCTCCGGAAGGTCACCGGCCAGTCCCCCGAGACCTACATCACCGAACACGTCATCCAAAAGGCCGGCCTGCGCCACACCTACTTCCCGCACTCGCCCTATCTCTCCGGACGGCACGCCAAGATGTACGAGGCCGCATACGGAGGCTTCAATCCGCCACACGAATTCAGCGTCTACAACATGTCCTGGGTCGGCACGGCCGGCGCCGTCGTCTCGACGATGCCCGACCTCAACCGCTTCTACCGCGCCCTGCTCGGCGGCAAGTTGCTCGCCCCGGCACAGCTGCGCCAGATGAAGACGACGGTGCCGGTCCCGGGCACCCACGCGCGCTACGGCCTCGGTCTGCTCCAGACAACCACGGCCTGTGGCGAGTTCTGGGGTCACAACGGCCTGGTCCTCGGCGCCATGACCTGGTCCCTCTCCAGCCCGGACGGCCGCCGCCAGGTCTCGCTCGGTTTCAACCTCACCCGCTACGAGAAGCTCGACGCCCACAAGCAGCCCATACCGGACACGATCGACGCGGCCATGGACGCCCATCTGGCGCAGGCCATATGCGGCACCAAGGCCGGCACGGACAGCAGCTCGGGGCAGTCTTCAGCCCCGTCCCAGCCCAATTCCCGGATCCAGCCCCACAACTGGCTGCCTATCAGGAGTGCAGATGCCCACTGATGCAATCTCCCCCATGGACCGGCTGCTCGCCGAGCGCGCCTGCGAGCGTCTGATCCTCGACTTCGTCCACCGCCTCGACCTCGGGGACCCGGGCTCCGTGGCGGAACTGTTCACGGAGGACGGCATCTGGCAATGGCCCCATGACGACCGCCGCATCGTGGGCCGCGAGGCGCTGCGCGAGTATTTCGGCTCCCGCCCGGCGGACCGGCTCTCACGGCGCCTGATGACGAACATCCTGGTCTCCGTCACCTCCGCCACGACCGCAACCGCTGTCTCCTACCTCACCACCTACCGCGTCGACGGCTACGTCGACGGCCTGGTTCCGCCCCAACTCCCCGCCAATGTGGGCCACTACGAAGACACCTTCCGCAAGGTCGACGGCATATGGCTGCTCGCCACCCGAAGCACCCACCTGGCCTTCGGCGGCGCCACGCAACGCCTCACGCCCCCGAGCGGCAGCTGAGAAGACAGCGGCAGCGTGGGGACGAGTCAAGAGGTGTGATGCAGGAGGGCCCCGCTCCCGTGCGATACCACGGGAGCGGGGCGGGTCCGAGTAGCGCCAGCAGCTCGGATAGATACGGGGACCACCGTACGGGCGACCACTGACAGCGGCCTCCCGCACCGGTCAGCCGGGACCACTCGACGCGACAATGCGCCGCCCGTCGACGGGCGCCCCGGCCAGGGCCCACAGCGATCACCAGCACGCCCGCGTTCTCGAACACGCCCCGCCCCACACCGAAGCACGTCGAAAAACACCACCCGAATCGGGGAACGTACAACGGTAGACCGCCTGTTCTGCCGTCGGCTCGGCTCAAGAGCGCAGTGGCCGCCGGCGTGGTGCGTCGAGGCCGGATCGCATGACGCCCTGTTGACGGTTCGAGGACGGGAGTAGAGGGTGGCGAACGCGGAGCGTGTGGGAATGGACACATGCTGGCAGCGAGGGGAGGGCGAGGTGCTGACAGTCTTTGCTGGTCAGCGAGTTGAGTCGGAGTCAGGACGGGCGGCGGAGTCCACTCGGGGGCGCTATGGGTGAAGAACGCGGCGGTGCTTTGACAGTGGCTGCCCCTAGCATGTCTCACATGTCCCCGACTCCTTCTGCCCATACGGGTGCGCCCGTTCCTGCTTCCGAGGCCAACGATTCGATCCGGCGTTTTGTGCGCGCCCGGCACGGTCTGGCCTGGACGGCGCAGGACATGACGGAGTATGCGGCACTGCTGGAGGTCTGGATGCTGGCAGTGCGGGCCGAGGTGGCCGAGGTCGTCGAGGCCGCCTAGGAAGAGACCCACCCACCGACGAGGGCACGTGCACGACGGCCCTGGCACCCCGCCGCACACCCAGCGGTCCGCCAGGGCCTTCTCATCCGCCTCATCTGCCTCGTCAGTGCCACGCGTCCCCTCCGCCCCCGGCCCACCGGAACCTCCACGTCGGATTTCCGCCAGTAGCTGCGTCCCAAAACCGGCAGACTCGAAGAAAGTCCAGGTAAGAACACGCCCGAGGACGCACCATGAACACCCGCAGCACGCCCGCCACCACCGCCGCCTCTCCCGCTGCCTCCCCCGGCCCGACGTTCTACACCGCCCACGACAGCCCCCTCGGCGAGCTGCTGCTGGTCGGTGTGGCCTCCCCCACCGCGCCCGGTGGCATCGCTCTGACCTCGCTCTCGCTCCCCGGACAGCGCGGCGCCGGCGCCGTAGGGGCGCACTGGCGCCGCGATGCCGCTCCGTTCGCCGAGGCCGTCCGCCAGTTGCGGGCGTACTTCGCCGGCGAGCCGACCCGTTTCGCGCTGGAGTTCCGCGCCACCGGCACGGAGTTCCAGGAACGCGTCTGGCGAGCCCTCGACGAGATCCCTTACGGCACCACGACTACGTACGGCCGGCTCGCCGAGGCGCTCGGCGTTGCTCGTGCCGAGGTCCGTGCGGTGGGATCCGCGATCGGAGCCAATCCGCTGCTGATCGTGCGGCCCTGCCATCGGGTGATCGGCGCGGACGGCTCCATACGGGGTTATGCAGCCGGCGTGGAAGACAAAGTCGCGCTGCTGACGCATGAGGGCGCCCTTCAGCCCACCCTCATCTGACCGTCGAGAACGGGTCCACGCCCGTGATCGCCTGCCGCTCGGCACCCGGCGTCACCCGCCACCGGCCGCCCGGCCCCTGGTCGCCTGGTCGCACCACTCCAGCCTGCCCTCCCCGCTCTGCCCCGCTCCGTGGCACCCTCAACGAAGAGGGAGAACCCGCGGACACCTCGTCGATCTCCCCCATTACCTTCTTGGTGGCCCCGCAATGGGGCGCCCGGCCTTCGGAGTTGGCATGACTTTCTCCCCCTGTCGAACGTATGGCCTGGGGGGTGGTGTCACCGGCTCCGGAGGCATCGACAGACCGCTGATTAGGGGCATGACCACCGGCTTGTCCGCAGGTCGGGAGGCTCTTCGTAATGTGGATGTGGCGATCGGTGCCGTGGGACGGCCGGGCGGGAACGACCAGAGGACGCACGTGATCGACGTCAGTGAGATCGGCGCCTTCCTCGGCCTGGACGTCGGCAAGAGCGAACACCACGCCACCGCCGTCACTCCGGCCGGAAGGAAGGCCTTCGACAAGCGGCTGCCCAACAGCGAACCCAAGCTCCGCGACGTGTTCGCCAAGCTGAAAGCCAAGCACGGCACCGTGCTCGTGGTCGTCGACCAGCCCGCCTCCATCGGCGCCCTGCCGCTGGCCGTGGCCCGCGACATGGACTGCCCCGTGGCTTACCTGCCGGGCCTGACGATGCGGCGGATCGCCGACCTCTACCCCGGTGAAGCCAAAACCGACGCCCGCGACGCCTTCATCATCGCGGACGCGGCCCGGTCGATGCCGCACACTCTGCGGGCCGTCGAGCTTGCCGACGAGGCAGTAGCCGAGCTGGAAATGATCGTGGGTTTCGACGACGACCTGGCCGGCGAAGCCACCCGCATCAGCAACAGACTGCGGGGACTGCTGACACAGATCCACCCGTCGCTGGAACGGGTACTGGGACCGCGAATGCAGCACCCAGCCGTGCTCAAGCTGCTCGACCAGTGCGGTTCGCCGGCCCAGGTCCGCAAGGCCGGACGGCGTCGGCTGGTGAACCTGATCCGCCCAAAGGCACCACGGATGGCGGAACGGCTCGTCGATGACATCTTCACCGCCCTGGACGAGCAGACAGTGGTCGTGCCAGGCACGGCCGCGGCCGCATTGATCGTCCCCAGCCTCGCCAGCTCGCTCCAGTCGGTACTTGACCAGCGCAAACTCCTCGCCACAAGGATCGAGGAACTGCTGGAGGCTCACCCTCTTTCCAAGGTCCTGACGTCCATGCCGGGGATCGGCGTCAGGACCGGAGCACGCATCCTCATCGACATCGGCGACGCCAGCAGCTTCCCCAGCGCCGCCCACCTCGCCGCCTACGCCGGCCTCGCCCCGGCAACCCGCAGTTCCGGGTCCTCCATCCGCGGCGAACAGCCATCGCGCAGAGGAAACAAACAGCTCAAACGCGCCTTCTTCCTCTCCGCGTTCGCCGCCCTGGCCGACCCCGTCTCCAGGGCCTACTACGACAAGAAGATCGCCCAGGGAAAACACCACACCCAAGCCCTCCTCTGCCTCGCCAGACGACGAGCCGACGTGCTCTTCGCCATGCTCCGCGACGGCACCTTCTACCAACCCCAACCAGCCCCCACGGGTTGACGAAACCCATAGGGGCACCTCCCCGCACATCAAGGCAGGTCAGAAGGCTATGAGTACCCCGCTCCCCGGATTCGAGGATGTTGGGCGGCTCCGGGGTCGTGATCAGGGGGGTGGAGGCCAGGGAGCGGCTCACCGGCCCGGGGCAGCTGCCGGCGGCGACGGCCGGATCCGTCGGGAGCCGGCGCCCGGGGCGGTCCACGTGCCCGGGTGGCTGTCCCTGGACGAGCAGCGTGCTCTTGTCACCGCCTGCCGGGGGTGGGCGCGCGGCCCGGTGCCGATCCGGCACACCAAACTGCCGCGCGGTGGCGTGATGTCCGTCCAGACCGTGTGTATCGGCTGGCACTGGCAGCCGTACGCGTACACCCGCACCGCCGACGACGTGAACGGTGCGCGGGTCGCCGAATTCCCGGACTGGATGGTCGCGTTGGGCCGTCGGGCGCTGGCGGACGCCTATCAGGACACCGCGGCGGCCGCCGACTACACGCCGGACACCGCACTGATCAATTTCTATGACGGCGAGGCGAAACTGGGCATGCACCAGGACAAGGAGGAGCACTCCAGTGCCCCGGTCGTCTCCCTCAGCATCGGTGACACCTGCGTCTTCCGCTTCGGCAACGCGGAGACCCGCACCAAGCCGTACACGGACATCGAGCTGGCGTCGGGGGATCTCTTCGTCTTCGGTGGCCCTTCGCGGTTCGTGTACCACGGTGTGCCGAAGGTCTGTCCGGGCACCGGCGACCCGACCACCGGCATCTCTGCCGGCCGTCTCAACATCACCATGCGCGTCACCGGACTCGACGGACTCGGCTGATCAACCCCGCAGGCTTGCGGGAGGAGGCAGACTGGACGCATGTGCCGCAGCATCAAGACGCTCCGTCCGCCCGTCACGCCCGAGGTCCACGACGAGGACATCCGCGCCGCGGCCTTGCAGTACGTCCGCAAGGTCTCCGGATTCCGCGCTCCGGCCGCCCACAATCGCGAGGTCTTCGACCAGGCCGTGGCGAGCATCGCGGCGGCCACCCAGGACCTCCTCAGCGGCCTCCAGGTCCGCGGCTCCGCGCCCGGCCCCGCCGGGCCGCGCCCGTAAGCGGTACGGGCGGTACAGACCGTCACACCGCCCGCCGGTGCCTCACCACTTGACCAGCGCCTGCACCGGAAGGTGATCGCTCGGAAACTGTCCGTCGAGGGAACAGGTGTTGATCGACGCGCGCCGCGTCCGTACCACCGGTGACGTCAGAATCCAGTCGACCCGATCGCCGTCCGGTACCAGCGGGCGATATCCGTGGAAGGTCCCGTACTGGGGGCTGCGCTCGTCGGCCGAATCCCAGCTGTCGACGAGGGTGCCGCCTTCGAGCATGGCGTCGTACACGGGATTCTTGTGCGCCGCGACATTGAAGTCGCCGGTCACGATGCGCGGCAGAGCCGGATCCAGGGCGCTCAACCGATCCTTGATCAGTGCCGCCGAACGTTCCCGGGAATACTGCACGGCATGATCAAGGTGAGTGTTCAGTGCGTAGAATTCCGCCGGACCGCGCTTTTCTCCCCGGTCGTCGACGCTGCGCCGAAGGTCCCGGAAGCGGACCCAGGTGGCCATCCGGATCACGGTGTTGCCCCAGGTCCTGGACCCGATCACATAGGGCGTGTCGGAGAGCCAGAAGTGGTCGTACTCCAGGGGCGCGAGACGCCGCACGTCATAGAAGATCGCGGCGAATTCGTCCCGGCTGCCACCGGCTCGGCCCGTACCCACCCAGGCGTAATGCGAACCGAGATCCACTGCGATATCGCGCAACTGCGCATACAGCCCCTCCTGCGTCCCGAGCAGGTGCGGGGCCTCCCGACGCAGCAGCTTCCGCATCGCCGGTCTGCGTTCGGCCCAGGAATTCGGGCGGGTATCCGATGCGTACCGCAGATTGAAGGTCATCAGCCGCAGCGC
This sequence comes from Streptomyces sp. BHT-5-2, assembly GCF_019774615.1. NCBI lineage: Bacteria > Bacillati > Actinomycetota > Actinomycetes > Kitasatosporales > Streptomycetaceae > Streptomyces > Streptomyces sp. BHT-5-2. The sequence continues at coordinate 4,525,807 of NZ_CP081496.1, forward strand.
TTTCCCGCCATCGCCGTCTTCGGCGGCGTACGCGGTTTCCCCTCCGTACGCCGCCGGGACCGCTGACGCGGCAGTGCCGGCAGCCGCCGAAGCGGCCACCCCACGGAGCACGGCCCTCCGACTCAGGGCCGTGTCGCCCGCCGCCTCCCGAGAACCGTCGGAGGATTCAGCAGGGAAAGCACAGCTGCCCATATGTCACTCCCGATTCCGTTTCCGGTCCCCGTTCGGCGGCTCCCGAAGTCTCGCTGCCATCCGCCCCCGTACGGGTCGTGGTTCAGGTTCGCGCGATCCTCGGCGTTCCGGAAGACTCCCGGAAATGAACTGCCGGAGAGGAACCGGCGACCGGACCTAACGGTCGGCCGCGGGGCCCCGCCAGTCCTCGTGACGGATACGGGCCAGTTCACGCACGCCGCTGACCGTCCCCCATTCGTTCTTCCCCAGCCGTGACAGCGGGCGCAGCTTGCTGATTTCCGGGTGGCCGTCGACCATGACGTCCTCGGCGACCACGGCATGCACGACACGGCCGAAGACCACGGTCCCGTCACCGATTCGCAGGGTGCTGTGGAGTTCGCATTCCAGAGCCACCGGCGAAGCGGCGACCCGCAGCGGCTTCACCCGGAGGCTCGGCTCGGATTCGATCGCCGCCGCCTCGAACTCGCTCACGCCGTGCGGAAAGTCGGTGGCCGTGTCGTTGATCTGCTCGAAGAGTTCCTCGGGCGTGAAGTTGACGACGAATTCACCGGTGGCCTCGATGTTCCGCAGGGTGTCCTTGCGGCCGACGGAGCTGAACTGCACCACGGGCGGCGTCACGCTGGCGATGCTGAAGAAGGAGTGCGGCGCCAGGTTGGCGGTGCCCTCCTGGGACATCGTGGACACCCAGGCGATGGGCCGCGGCACGACGGTGGCGGTCAACAGCTTGTAGAAATCGTTGCGGGGCATGTCAGCAGGATTGAAGTCAACTCGCATGGTGATCAGTATCCACCCACGGAGCCGGGGATTCCACGAACGATCCGCAGCACCGCGCCCGGGCGTGTACCCCCTTCGCCGGATCTCCCGATCTTCATGGAAAGCCTCGCGCAGGCTGCGTTCGTCCGTGTCGGCCGGCATCGGCAGGCGTTTCGCCAACTCGCGGCTGAAGCGGAGGACATGGAGTGTCGCGTCGGCCCAGCACGGTGGGCCGAGATGCGTCGGTGCGTCGGGCACGGCCGGCGGGCGCTGAAGCGCGGCCCGGGGCCGGACCAATTGGAGGGCTGCGGCCAGCGCGGGTGGTTCCGCCGCTCACTCGCGCCACTGCCGCCCGTGGTTTTCACACCAGCCGGCACCCCAGGGAACTCTCGTCATCACAGGTCACAAGGCGCGCCGCCGCCTCGGCGCACCGCAGGTGGTGACCTTTTAGTGATCAACTTTCAAAGTTTGACCACGAGTTGCACACATTCCCCTCTTCGAGCGGACTCTGATGCTCTACATTGAGCCTGCTTCGGATGACACGAGGCGACAAATCGTGATCTTTAGGTCTTGCGCGACGGGCAGCCGGCAGCCGCACCACTGGTGCGTCCGCTGCCGCCTGGGTGGGGTGCTCAAGTAGCGCTGCAACAGCCGGGGTTCGGATGTCATTCGCGGGGAGGGCGGGGGCCCTCCAGGGGGAAGAACGGCGCGGCGCGGGGGGCGAGGCCCCCCGAGGGGAGGGGCAGCGCGGGGGGCACGGGCCTCCCGAGGGGGGAGCCACCGTGTGGAGCGAACACGTCGAACCCACTGAGGACCTGGGGGGGTCTGTGCAACAGGGGGAATTGGTCAACCCGTTTGTGTCGGCACGCGGGTGTCCGGTGGACGGGGCAATCGGCCGGTCCGCGATCGACTGGGAGCAGCGGTACCGCCGTACCGTGATCACCAGCGACACCCTGGCCACCGCCTTCGTGGTGGCGGCGATCGGCAAGTTCTTCGGGGCCCGGGACGCGGCCAACTGGCATGAGAAGTGGGGGATTCTCGCCTTCTGCACCGAGCTGCTGGTGCTGGGGGCGCTGGCGGTGAGCCGGTCGTGGGCTCCGGCCGTGCTCGGCCAGGGCGCCGAGGAGTTCCGCCGGCTCGGACGCTCACTGTTCACCGCGACGGTCGTACTGGCGCTCGGCGGGATAGCCCTCGCCTCGCACAACATCAAGCTCTGGATCTTCGTCGCGATCCCCACGATCGCGCTCGTCACCATGACCGCGCGGTATCTGCTGCGCCTCTGGCTGCACAAACAGCGGAAGGAAGGACGGTGCCTGCGGCCGGTGCTCGCTGCCGGGAGCCTGGCCACCGTGCGCGACCTGATCACCCGGACCCGCAAGTTCCCGCACCTCGGCTGGCGGGTGGATGCGGTGTGCACGACGGACGGTCTCGGGCTCGACGGTGACCAACTGGACGGAGTGCCGGTCGTCGGCCGGCTGGCGGACGCCGCGGGCCACGTCCGCCGCGACGGCTACCGTGTCGTCGCGGTCACACCGGACCCGCACTGGTCACCGGACCGGCTGCAGCGGCTGGCCTGGAACCTCGAAGGCAGCGATGCCGAGATGGTCGTGGCCCCCGTGCTGATGGAGGTGGCCGGGCCGAGGCTGCACGTCGACGCGGTGCTCGGGATACCGCTGCTGCGGGTCAGCATGCCGACCTTCACCGGGGGGCGCCGGGTGGTCAAAGAGGTCGTCGACCGGCTGGGCGCGGCGATCCTGCTGTTGCTGTTCGCGCCGCTGATGGTGCTCGTCGGACTGCTCGTGCTGGTGGACAGTCGGGGCGGGGCGTTCTACCGCCAGCGCAGGGTCGGCAAGGACGGCCGCGAGTTCACCATTCTCAAGTTCCGCACCATGGTCGCCGGGGCGGACCGGGCACGTGCCGAGCTGGCCGACCGCAACGAGGGCGCCGGTCTGCTGTTCAAGCTCCGCCGGGATCCGCGGGTGACCCGGGTGGGAACGGTGCTGCGCCGGTACTCGATCGACGAGCTGCCGCAGCTCTTCAACGTGCTCACCGGATCGATGTCGCTGGTCGGTCCGCGGCCGCCGCTGCCGGAGGAGTCCGCCGCGTACGGCCCGGACATCCGGCGGCGGCTGCTGGTCAAGCCCGGGCTCACCGGCCTGTGGCAGATCAGCGGACGCAGCGACCTGCCGTGGGACGAGGCCGTCCGACTGGACCTCCGGTACGTGGAGGACTGGTCGCTCGCCCTCGACACAGTGATCTTGTGGAAGACGCTGCGTGCGGTGCTCCAAGGACAAGGCGCCTACTGATGCGCGGGGATCGACGTGCCAACGGCGCACGGACCGCAGGCCGAAGGGGCCTGCCCGGCGGGAGGAACGAGTCATGAGAGTAAGCGTCTTGGGGCTCGGCTACGTGGGCTGCGTGTCGGCCGCCTGCCTGGCCAGCATGGGTCACGAGGTCATCGGGGTGGACGTGAACCAGGTGAAGGTCGACCTGGTCAACGCCGGCAGGGCCCCGGTGGTCGAGGAGCGGATCGGCGAGCTCGTCGCCGAGGTCGTGCGGACCGGGGCGTTGCGCGCCACCGGCGACGTCCGCGAGGCGATCACGGGCAGCGAGGTGTCGCTGGTCTGCGTGGGCACGCCGTCGGAGCCCAACGGCAGCCTGTGCACCACGTACTTGGAGCGGGTCACCGAGCAGCTCGGCGCCGCGCTGGCGGACCGCGGTGGGCGCGGCGGGCGGCACACCGTCGTGTTCCGCAGCACCATGCTCCCGGGTACCTGCCTGAACCTGCTGGTACCGATCCTGGAGAAGCAGGTCGGCGGCACGGCCGGGGTGGACATCGGGGTCGCGGTCAACCCGGAGTTCCTGCGCGAGGGCACGAGCGTGCGGGACTTCTTCGACCCGCCCAAGACCGTCATCGGCGAGTTCGACCCGGCCAGCGGCGATGCGGTGGCGGCGCTGTACGACGGCCTGCCCGGCGAGGTGTTCCGGGTGCCGATCCCGACGGCCGAGGCGATCAAGTACGCGGACAACGCCTTCCACGGCCTCAAGATCGGCTTCGCGAACGAGCTGGGCGCGGTGTGCCAGGCGCTCGGGGTGGACTCGCACCAGGTGATGGACGTGTTCCTGGCCGACCGCAAGCTGAACATCAGCCCCGCCTATCTGCGGCCCGGCTTCGCCTTCGGCGGCTCCTGCCTGCCCAAGGACCTGCGCAGCCTGGTCCACGCGGCACGGCGGGCCGACGTCTCGGTGCCCATCCTCGCCCACGTGCTGCCCTCCAACGCCGACCATCTGCAACGCGCGGTGGGCCTGGTCGAGCGCACCGGCAAGCGCCGGGTGGGCCTGTTCGGGCTGTCGTTCAAACCCGGCACCGACGACCTCCGCGAGAGCCCGCTCGTCGAGCTGGCGGAGGTGCTCTTCGGCAAGGGGTACGACCTGCGGATCCACGACGCCAACGTGAGCCTCTCCCGGCTGCTCGGCGCGAACCGCGAATACATCGAGACCCGGCTGCCGCACCTCGCACAGCTGCTCGCGGACTCCGTCGACGAGGTGCTGGAGCACGCCGAGGTGTGCCTGGTCGGGACCCGGGACCCGGCCGTGCTGTCTGCGCTGCCCCATGGCGGCGGCCCGGTGATAGTCGACCTCATCCGCCTTCCCGACGCCGAGGCGCGCCGGGCCGAACCGGGGTACATGGGCCTTGCTTGGTGACACATCGTTCGGTGACATAGCGTCCGGTGACATAGCCGGCGGCGACGGGGCGGCCCGGCGCGCGCTGATCCTGGTGGAGAACCTGTCGGTGCCGTTCGACCGGCGGGTGTGGCAGGAGTGCACGACGCTGCGCGATGCGGGCTGGGAGGTGCACGTCATCTGCCCCCGGGGGGAGAAGCGGGACACCGAGCCGGAGGCGGAGATCGACGGGGTGCGGATCCACCGCTACCCGTTGCGCGCGGCCACCGGAGGGCCGGCCGGCTACCTGAGGGAGTACGGATCGGCGTTGTGGCACACGGCCCGGCTGGCCCGCAGGGTCGGCCCGGTCGACGTGGTCCACGCCTGCAACCCGCCCGACCTGCTGTTCCTGCCGGCACTGTGGCTGAAGCGGCGCGGCGCACGATTCGTCTTCGACCAGCACGACCTGGTACCCGAGCTGTACCTCTCCCGGTTCGACCGCGGCGAAGACCTGCTCTACCGCGCCGTGTGCGCGCTGGAACGTCGGACCTACCGGGCCGCGGACGTCGTGCTGGCCACGAACGAGAGCTACCGGGACGTCGCGGTGCGCCGTGGCGGCAAGCGCCCGGCGGACGTCTTCGTCGTGCGCAGCGCGCCCGCCGTCGACCGGTTCCAACCGGTGCCTCCCGCGGTGGAGTTGAAGCGCGGCAAGCCTCATCTGCTGTGCTACCTGGGCGTCATGGGCCCGCAGGACGGCGTCGACTACGCCTTGCGGGCTCTGGCGAAGCTGCGCGACGAGCTCGGGCGGACCGACTGGCACGCGGTGTTCGTCGGCGCCGGCGACGCCTTCGACGCGATGGTGGCGCTGTCCCGGCGGCTCGGGCTCTCCGAGCAGGTGGAGTTCACCGGGCGCATCCCGGACGCCGACCTGGTGCGCCACCTGTCCACCGCGGACGTGTGCCTCTCCCCCGACCCGCGCAATCCGCTCAACGACGTGTCGACCATGAACAAGGTCCTGGAGTACATGGCGATGGGCCGGCCCATCGTCTCGTTCGACCTCCGGGAGGCGCGCGTCTCCGCCGGTGACGCCGCGGTCTACGCGCCCGCCAACGACGAGGCCCGATTCGCCGGGCTCATCGCGCTGTTGCTGGACGATCCGGAGAAGCGGGCCCGGATGGGCAAGATCGGCCAGGAGCGGATCGGCGGACCGCTCTCCTGGCGGAACTCGCAGGCATCACTGCTCGCCGCCTACGCCGCTGCCTGCCGTGGCCGCACCCCGGTGTCGGCGGGCGCCCCGTACCGAGCAGGGAAGAGGCCCCGCCGTTGAGCGATGACACGATACGCCTGGTCACGATCGGGCGGATCATCCGTCGGCGCCGACGGCTGCTCGCCGTCCTCGCCGTGGTGGGTGCACTCGTCGGCTACGCCACCTCGCTGCTCATTCCGCCGAGTTACACGGCGTCGGCATCGGTACTGCTGCCGGGGCAGTGGGAGGAGCGCGAGTTGCTGACCCAGGTGGATATCGCGACCAGTTCGACGGTGATCGACCGCGCGGCCGCCACGCTCGGCTGGGCCGGGATCGACGGCACCGAGCTGCGGGATCGGGTGAGCGCCCAGGCCGCCGACGGGAACATCATCACGATCTCGGGCACGGCCGACACCCCGGAGCGCGCACAGCAGCTCTCCGACCAGGTCGTCCAGCAGTTCGTCGGCTTCGCCGCACGGCTGGTGGGCGAGAACACCGACCCCGAAGCGGCGGCACAGCCCGAGGCACTGCGGCAGATGGTGGTGCAGACCAGTCGCCGGATCAGCGAGCTGGCCGATGCGGCCGATCCGGGGCGGACGGTGGAGAGCGTGCAGACCCGCACCGAGTTGGAGAAGCTGCGCACCGCGCTGCAGGAGGCCGTCAACAAGCTGAACCAGGCGACCCCGACCGCCAACAAGGCCAACATGGTGGTCATGGGGCCGGCGGCCCGGCCGGCCGACCAGGCACCGCCGACGAGACTGCAGCTCGTCGTCGCCGGGGCGCTGCTGTTCCTCCTGCTCGCGGTCATCGGCCAGCTCGCCTCCGCACGGATGAGTCGCCGGCTGCGCACCGAACCGGAGATCGCCGCGGCGCTGGGCTCGGTGCTGCTGGGTACCGTCGACGTACCCGAGGAACGGCCCGCGCACCGGCCTGAGGGCCGTGGCCCGCGGGCCCGGATCCGACGGCTGCTGGGCGTCGACATCCGGTGGGACCTACCCACCCCGCAGACGTCCGGCGACGAGGCCGGCAGACAGATCCGCTATCGGCGGGTGTGTGCCCGCCTCCGGGACCGACTGCCGTTCCCTCGGCGGCTGCTGGTCGTCGTCCCGGACGGCGACGAGATCGCCCGCCGGGCCGCCGCGCAGCTCGCCGCCGAGGCCGGGAGCGGTCCTTCCCCGGGCGCCTCGAGCCGGGAATACCCCGGGCTGCGGGTGGTGGGGGTTTCGGTGGACCGGCCGATGGTGCCGGACCGCGACGCCGAGTCCGGTGCCCTGGTCGTGCTCAGCGCGGGCAGCTGGACCGCGGTGGAGCTCACCGGCATCGCCGAGGCGTGTGCGGACGCCGGGCACAAGGTCGTCGGCATCGTCCTCGCCGGCACGGTCCGGGTCCGTCCGACGCGGTCCGCCGGCCGGCCCGCGGACGCCGCCGCGCCGGCGCTCGCGGTGGGCGATGTCGCCGCGGGAGGTTCGGGGTGACGACGCGTACACATGCGGCGGCGTCGGCCGCCGCTCCGCTGCTGGACCTTCAGGCGCTGGTGGCGGCGGTGCGCCGGCGACGCCGCCTCTGGTGCTCCTTGGCGCTGCTGGGGCTGCTGGTCGGCGCGGCGGTGGCGGTGCTGCGGCCACCGTCGGCGGCCGCGATGACCAAGGTGCTGGTCGCACATCAGGAGGACCAGCCGAACGACCCCGGAACGCTGATCCGCACCGACGTCGCACTGCTGGGGACCACACAGATCGCCGGCCAGGCCCTGAAGTCCCTCAAGTCCCCGGAGAATCCACAGGACTTCGTGCGGGACTACCAGGGCACCGGCCTGACCAACAACCTGTTGCAGATCGATGTGACGGGTGCCGACGATGCCCAGGCGGTGGCCCGCGCCAAGGCGCTGGCCGACGCCTTCGTCGCGGACCATGTGCGGCGGATGTGGGATGCCGCGAAGGCCGAGGCCAAGGCCCTGGAAGACCAGCGGGATCGCCTACAGACCGAACTCGACCAGGTCAACAAGGAGATCGGCGGCCAGTCGCCGAAGAGCGATCCGAAGGAGTCCGCGAGCATAGAGTCACGTTTCGCCCGCCGGGCCGAACTCAACTCGCGGATCGCCGACTTCGACCAGCGCGCCGAGGACGCGCGCACCGGCACGCCCCGGGTCATCGCCGGCACCCGGATCGTGGACGCGCCGCACGCGGTGCAACACTCGCTGCCCAAGACCGCGGCCACCGACGCCGCGATCGGGCTCGCCCTCGGGCTCGTACTGGGGCTCGCGCTGGCCGCGGTCGGCGCGGTGGCGGCGGACCGCCCCGTGCTGCGCCGGGACATCGCGGCGAACCTGGGCGCCTCGGTCATCGCGGAGCTGCCCCGCCGGTCGGGCGGGCGGTGGCGGCGCCGACGGATCCGGACGGCCCACGAACGGCTCGTGGTGTCCCTGGGCCGCACCGTGCGCGGCTCCAAGGAACCGGTGTCGCTGCTGGAACTGGGCTGTGCTCACACCACGAGCGTGCTCGCCCTGGACCTCGCCGGGTCCCTGGCACCGGACGGGCCAGTGGTGATCATCGATGGGCTGCCCGGCGCACAGCTCGCGGGCCGCCGCCCGAAGCCGGGAGACCCGACCGTGGTCGGTGGCGAGCGTGCCGCGGCCGTGCCGCCGGAGGAACGCCGGCTCGGCGTCGGCTCGGTGGCGCCCGGCACCGCGTGGACCGACCTGAGGTACCTCGGCACGCGGACCGTGCTCGTCGTGCGTGCCGGGCACGCCAGTGCCGCATGGCTGCACACCGTGGCACGGCAGCTCGCGGACCAGTCCGTTCCGGTGATCGGTGTGGTGCTGATCGACCCCGATCCGCGGGACCGGACCGACGGCACGCTGTGGGACGGGCCGCAGACCGCGCTGCGCGGCCAGGGCGAACGTGCCTCCCCGCAGCCCGATGGGGGTACCTCCCACGCCGTTGAGGCAGTGCGGGAGGGCCGGCGGCGGGCGGACCGGCAGCCGACGTGGGCCAGTGGGGCCTCCCCTGCTCATGGGGGTCCCCCCGCGCGAGCGAAGCCGAGCGTGGGGGAGGAGTCGAGAGCTCGGGGACGGGTCCCGGACAACGACCAGGAGGCGAGGTAGGACATGTGCGGCATCGCAGGGACGTACCGATGGCCGGACGGGAAGGTGGTGGCCGACCGGCTCACCGACGCCCTCGCCCACCGCGGTCCGGACGGGGCCGGCCGGTACGGCCACTCCGCCGGTGACGGCGAAGTGCACCTCGGGCACCGCCGGTTGGCCGTCATCGACCTGTCCGGGACCGGCGCCCAGCCGATGGTCTCGGACGGCCTCGCCCTGACGTACAACGGCGAGCTGTACAACGCGCCCGAGCTGCGTGCCGAGCTGGCCGCCGCCGGGGTGCGCTTCCGCGGCACCTCCGACACCGAGGTGCTGCTGGAGGCATGGCGGCGCTGGGGCACGGACTGTCTGCCACGGCTGCGCGGCATGTTCGCGTTCGGCGTCTTCGACGAGCGGTCCGGCGAACTGGTGCTGGCCCGCGACCAGTTGGGCATCAAGCCGCTGTTCCTGCTCCGGCGCGGCACGGGCCTGGCGTTCGCCTCCGAGCTCAAGGCGCTCGCCGCGGCGACCGGCGGGGCGCTGGAGGTGGACCCTGCGGCGCTGGTGGCGTCGCTGCTGTACTACTGGGTGCCGGACTCACGGTGCGCGTTCCGCGAGGCGGAGAAGCTGCCGCCGGGGAGCTGGCTGAGGTGCCGGCCCGACGGCCGGGTGGAGCGCGGCCGGTTCTGGCACCTTCGGGATGTCGCCGCCGAGGGCCGGGAGCGGGCCCGGGCCGGTGAGCTGCCGGATATCGCCGCCGTCGTCGAGGAGTCGACCCGTCGGCACCTGCTCTCCGACGTCCCCGTGGCGACGTTCCTCTCCGGCGGTCTCGACTCCAGCTATCTGACGGCGCTTGCGGCCCGCCATCAACCCGGCATCTCCGCCTACACGATCGGGTTCCGTGCCGAGGACGCCAAGTTCGAGGCGATGCCGGACGACCTGCGCTACGCCCGGCAGGTGGCCGAGCGGTTCGGCGTCGACCTGCACGAGATCGAGATCGCACCGAACGTGCTCGACCTGCTGCCGCAGATGACGTACCACCTGGACGAGCCGATCGGCGACCCCGCCGCGATCAACACGTTCCTGATCTGCTCGGCCGCCCGGGAGGCCGGGGTCAAGGTGATGCTCTCGGGGATGGGCGCCGACGAGCTGTTCGCCGGATACCGCAAGCACCTGGCCAACGTGATCGCACTGCGCTACCAGCGCGTCCCGCGTCCCCTGCGGCGCGGACTGTCCCGGGCCGTGGACCGGTTGCCGGTCGCCACGGCCCGCCGGGGGTACCGGTCGGTGCGCTTCGCGAAGCGGTTCCTCTCCTTCGCCGACCTGCCGGAGGAGACCGCGTTCCGGCGCAGCTACACCATGTACGACCGGGACGAGCTGCTCGCCCTGCTCGATCCGGACCTGGCCGGGACGGTCGAGGACGTGCTCGCCGAGCATGCGGACGTCTATCGGGACAACGACCTCGACGACTTCGTCAACCGCATGTGCCTGGGCGACGCCCGGATGTTCCTGCCGGGCCTGAACCTCGCGTACACGGACCGCTCCAGCATGGCCGCGTCGACCGAGGTGCGGGTGCCGTATGTGGATGTCGAGGTGGTCAGGGCGGCGTTCGCGGTGCCCGGCGATCGCAAGATCGTCGGACGGCAGGGCAAGGCCGTCCTCAAGGAGGCGGCCGCCTCGATCCTTCCCCGGGAGATCGTCTACCGGCCCAAGGGCCTGTTCAGCGCCCCGCTGCGCGCCTGGATGAGCCGGGATCTGGCGCCGCTGGTGCGCGAGGTGGTGCACGACGGTGTGCTCGTCACGTCGGGGCTTCTGCGCCGCGACGCGCTGGCGCGCATGGTCGCCGAGGACGCCGCCGGGCAGCGGGACTTCTCCAAGCATCTGTGGCACGTGCTGACGCTGGAGTACTGGTACCGCGGCGCGACCTCCGGGTCCGGCCGGAGCCCTCGCTCCACGGCATAGGAGACGGACTGGAAGACGGACTGGAAGTCGGGTCGGAAGACGGACTGGAAGCGCGCGGAGAAACAAGGGGACTTCGGGTGAAACAGGTTGTGCAGAACTACAAGAGCGGCGAACTGGCGGTGCTCGACGTGCCGGTGCCGGGCTGCAAGCCGGGCGGTGTGCTGGTCCGCAGCGCCTACTCGCTGATATCCACCGGCACCGAGCTCATGAAGGTGTCCGAGGCCGGCATGTCGATGCTGGGCAAGGCCCGCTCCCGGCCGGACCAAGTGGCCAAGGTCATGCAGAGCGTGGCCACCAACGGGCTGCCCGCCACCTACCGCAAGGTGATGGGCAAGCTGGACTCCTACACGCCGCTGGGCTACTCGTTGTGCGGGGTGGTCGAGCAGGTCGGCGCCGGGATCGACGAGGTGAAGGTCGGCGACCTGGTGGCCTGTGCCGGCAACGAGCACGCGCTGCACGCCGAACTGAACTGGGTGCCGAAGAACCTCTGCGCCCGGGTGCCGGACGGCCTCGCGCCGCGGCACGCGGCCTTCGGCACCGTCGGGTCGATCGCGTTGCAGGGCGTCCGCCGCGGCGAGCCACAGCTCGGCGACGTGGCGCTGGTCATCGGCCTCGGGCTGATCGGGCAGCTGGTGGTGCAACTCCTCGCCGCCTCGGGAGTCCGGGTCGTCGGGGCCGACCCCGATCCGGTGCGCTGCGAGCTCGCCGAGCGCCTGGGCGCCGCGGCCTGCGGCGACCCCGCGTCCACGGCCGTGGCGGCCGCCGTCGCCGAGCTCACCGGCGGTCACGGCGTGGACCAGGTGTACCTGGCCGCCGGCGGCGGCAGCAACCAACCCGTCGAGCTGGCCGCCCGGCTCTGCCGGGACCGCGGCCGGGTCGTCGACATCGGCAAGTGCCGCTTGGACCTGCCGTGGAACGCGTACTACGAGAAGGAACTCGACGTCCGGTTCTCCCGCAGCTACGGCCCCGGGCGCTACGACCCGGAGTACGAGCTGGAGGGGCGGGACTACCCGATCGGCTATGTGCGCTGGACCGAGCGCCGCAACCTGGCGTGCTTCCTCGACCTCCTCGCCCGCGGCAGGGTCGACGTGGAGCCCCTGGTCTCCCACATCGCCGACTTCGATGACGCCGTCGAAACCTACCGGCGCCTGAAGGACGGCGGGTTGAAGGCGGTGGCCGTGCTGTTCCGGTACCCCGAACAGGAGGCCGAGAAGACTGCGGCCGCGGCCCCGGAGGTCGCCGTGCCCGCGGTCGACGTGCAGCCACGTCCGGCCCGGGCCACCAGGACGCCGGTGCGCCTCGCGTTCGTCGGCGCGGGGAACTACGCGACGTCGATGCTGCTGCCGCACCTGGCACAGCGCGACGGTGTCGAGCTGTCGACCGTCGTCACCACGACGGCGCTGTCCGGGGCCAACGCGCAGCGGAAGTTCGGCTTCGCCGAGGCGACCACCGACCTCGACGCCGTGCTCGGCGACAAGGCCGTCGACGCGGTGTTCGTGGTCACCCGGCACAGCTCGCACGCCGAACTGACCCGCAAGGCGCTCCTTGCCGGCAAGGCGGTGTTCGTGGAGAAGCCCCTGGCACTCACCGAGGACGAACTGACCGGCGTGCTCGCGGCGGTGGAGGAGTCTGGGAACGACCGGCTACAGGTGGGCTTCAACCGCAGGTTCGCGCCGCTGCTGACCGAGGCCAGGAAGCGGTTCGGCGCTCGGACCGGCCCGGCGCACCTGCGCTACCTGGTCAACGCGGGCCGGCTGCAGCACGGCAGCTGGTACCTCCAACAGGGCACCGAGGGCTCGCGGTTCGAGGGCGAGGGCGGACACTTCGTCGACACCGCGAGCTGGCTGCTCGGCGCCGACCCCGTCTCGGTGTACGCGGTCGCCTCGTCCGGCAACGAGGACCTCCAGGTCGTACTCCGCTACCCGGACGGGTCCACCGCCACCATCAGCTATGTCACCACCGGTGCGCCCGGGTTCCCCAAGGAGACCCTGGACCTCGTCGCGGACGGCAAGGTGCTGCGGCTCGACGACTTCGTCCGGGCCTCGGTGTATTTCGACGGCACAGCCGGCCGCAGGAAGTGGGTCAGTTCGCGGCTGCCCAAGGCCCGGGACAAGGGCCAGTCCGCCGAACTGGCCGCGTTCGTCAAGGCCGTGCGGACCGGCGGACCGATGCCGGTGCCGCTGGAGTCGCTGGTCGCCACCACGGCGGCCACCCTCGCCGTGCAGGCCGGCCTGGCCGGCGGCGCGCCGGTGACGTTGGCGAGGGCGCGATGACGGTGAGCTCGGGAAGTGCGGGCTGGTACCTGCGGCGGCTGTCCCGGATGGGGCCGCGGGAGGTCGGCGGCCGGGTGGCCGACGCGCTGCGCAGGCGGCGGTGGCGGTCGGCGCGGCCGCACTGCCCGAGGGTGACCGGCGCCCGGTTCACGGCGGTACTGCCCGCCGGGACGATCGCCGCGGTACCTCCGGACGCCGCGAAACGTCTCGTCGCCGAGGCCGACCGGCTGATGGACGGGCACGCCGAGTACTTCGGGGTGGTCCGCGACGACCTGGCCGACCCGGACTGGTGGTCCGACCCGAAGACCGGACGCCGGGCTCCCGGGGGCTACGCCTTCGACGTGCCGTACCGGAACGAGGACGCGGTCGGGGACATCAAGCAGATCTGGGAGCCGTCCCGGCACCAGTACCTCACCGTGCTGGCCGCCGCCTACGCGATCACCGGCGACGAGCGGTACGCCGAGCGGGTGGGCGAACACCTGCGGTCGTGGTGGGCGGCCAACCCGCCGCTGCGCGGCGTGCACTGGATCAGCGGCATCGAGCTGGGCATCCGGCTGCTGTCCTGGGTGTGGATCCGCCGGCTGCTCGACGGCTGGCCGGGCGCGGCCGGGCTGTTCGAGGGCAATCCGGTGGCGCTGAACCAGATCTGGCACCACCAGCGCTGGCTGGCCGCCTTCCCCAGCCGGGGGTCCTCGGCGAACAACCACGTCATCGCCGAGGCCGCCGGGCAGTTGGCCGCGGCCTGCGCGTTCGACTGGTTCCCCGCCTCGGCACGTTGGCGGGCGGGCGCGCTGCGGTCGTTGGAGCGGCACCTGCGCGGCAACACCTTCCACTCCGGCCTCAACCGCGAACTGGCGACCGAGTATCACGGCCTCGTGCTGGAGCTCGGCCTGGCCGCGGTGGCCGAGGCGGATGCCGCCGGCAGGCCGGTCCCCGCCTCGATCCGGCTGGTACTGCTGCGGATGACCGACGCGCTCGCGGCGGTCGTGGACGGCCGGTTGCGGCCGCCGCGCCAGGGGGACGCGGACGACGGGCACGGTCTGGTCGTGGACGGCGCGGGCACCGACCGCTGGGCCTCGCTGCTGGCCACCGGGGACGCCGTGTTCGGCCGGCTCGCCTGGTGGCCGACGGTGACCGGAACCGATGTGCGCACCCCGCTGCTGGCCGCGCTCATCAAGCCCACTGTGCCGTCCGTGACCCGCCCGGCGAGCCGGCCGGCCCACTTCGCCGACGCGGGCATGACGATCCTGCGCGGTCCGGCGGGGATCTGGTGCCGCTGCGACGGCGGTCCGCACGGCTTCCTGTCCATCGCCGCACATGCCCACGCGGACGCGCTGTCGGTGGAGGTCCGGCACGACGGGGTCGATGTGCTCGCCGACCCGGGGACGTTCTGCTACCACGGGCAACCCGAGTGGCGGCAGTACTTCCGGTCGACCCTCGGCCACAACACCCTCCAGTTGGACGGCGGTGACCAGTCCGTCTCCGGCGGCCCGTTCCTGTGGACCCGACAGGCCCGCAGCCGCGTCCTGGTCGCGGACACCTCCGGCGCCTCCGAAGGGGGGACGGCCCGCTGGTGTGCCGAGCACGACGGCTACCAGCGTTCCGTACACCGTCGCCGGGTGGAACTGACGGCTGCGAGGCAGGAGTTGCGGGTGGTCGACGAGGTTCGCGGCGACCGGCGGGCCGAGGTGCGCCTCGCGTTCCACCTCGGCCCGGCGATCAGCGCGGACGTGGTGGGGAACCGGGCGGTGCTCACCTGGAGCCGGGACGGCGAGGAGCGCTCCGCGGTGCTCGACCTGCCCGGGCAGCTGAGCTGGCGGGCGCATCGCGGTGAGACGGACCCGCCGCTGGGCTGGTACTCCGCCGGCTTCGGGCGCAAGGAACCCGCCACCACGCTGGTCGGCACCGCCCTCCTCGGACAGCACGGCGCCGACGGCAGCGCACTGTCGGGGGAGTTCACCACCGTGCTCAGGTTTCGCGGCTAGGGGGGGCGCGTGGGGATCAGGAGGCGGCACTGGGCGTTGGCGGCGGCACCGGCGGCGCTGGCCCTGCTGGCCGTGACCGGCTGTACGAGCACCCAGGGCACCGGGGCGCAGCCGACGGCCGCGCCGACCACGTCCGGGGCGCCGTCCGCGTCCGTGGCGCGGGTGTGCGCCAAGCCCCCGGCCGGGCCGGCGAAGGCGCCGGCGGACGCGGTGGCGGTCGACCCCGCGGTGGTCGGCGACCTGGCGGCGAAGACCAAGGACAACCCCCCGAACACCACGTTCTGGCTGCGCCCGGGCAAGCACCTGCTCGACCCGGATCGCTACGCCCAGGTCGTCCCCAAGCAGGGGGACCGCTACCTCGGTGCGCCGGGCGCGGTGCTCGACGGCCGGGAGAAGAACCAGTACGCGTTCGGCGGCACCGCCCGCGGCGTCGCCATCCGCTACCTGACCGTGCGGGGTTTCGTGGCGCCGCAGAACGAGGGCGTGGTCAACCACGACTCCGCCGACGGGTGGGTGATCGAGCACACGACGATCCGGAACAACTCCGGGGCCGGGCTGATGGCCGGTGCCCACCAGCGGGTCCGCGCCAACTGCCTGCGCGGCAACGGACAGTACGGCCTGAACGCGTACCGGTCCGGCGGCCGGGTCGGCGACCTGGTGGTCGAGGGCAACGAGATCGCGGGCAACGACACCGGTGACTGGGAACGGCGGCGGCCGGGCTGCGGCTGCACCGGAGGCGCGAAGTTCTGGGCCGTCGACGGCGCCGACGTACGCGGCAACTGGGTGCACGACAACCGCGGAACGGGGTTGTGGGCGGACACCAACAACAACGACTTCCGCATCGAGAACAACGTGATCGAGGCCAACGACGGCGCCGCCCTGATCTACGAGACCAGCTACAACGCGGTCATCCGGAACAACACCATCCGGCGGAACAACTGGGTCGAGGGCCGCCGGGCGGCCGAGCGCGGCGACGACTTCCCGTTCGCGACCGTCTACCTGTCCGAGTCCGGTGGCGAACCACGCATCCGAGCCCGCACCGACAGGATCGAGATCTACCGGAACGTACTGGAGAACAACTGGTCCGGGATCACCCTGTGGGAAAACGCCGACCGGTTCTGCAACAGCCCCGCCAACACCTCGTCCGGTGACTGCACCCTGCTGCAACGGGACACCGACCGCTGCGCGCAGCCGGCGATCGACCGCGCACCGCTCTATGCCGACTGCCGGTGGAAGACCCAGCGGGTGGACATCCACGACAACCGCTTCGTGCTGGACGAGTCCGTCGTCAGGTGCACGGCGAAGTGCGACCGCATGGCGGTGCTGGCCAACTACGGCACCTACCCGGACTGGTCGCCGTACAAGGGCGAAGGGGTGGCCGAGGCGATCACCGGCGAGCAGCACAACCGCTGGCACGACAACGCCTACGTCGGACCATGGAGGTTCGTCGCCCACGATCCCAGCCAGGTGCTCGGCTTCGGACAGTGGCAGGGCCCGCCGTACCGGCAGGACACGGGCA
The DNA here is from genome assembly GCF_019774615.1 of Streptomyces sp. BHT-5-2. Taxonomy (NCBI): domain Bacteria; kingdom Bacillati; phylum Actinomycetota; class Actinomycetes; order Kitasatosporales; family Streptomycetaceae; genus Streptomyces; species Streptomyces sp. BHT-5-2. Next base: position 4,542,476 of record NZ_CP081496.1, read on the forward strand.
GCACCTTCCGCGCACGGGCGGGTGGTTGAGATGGGCGGGGACACGCCGAAGACCGTCGGGATCGTCTGGGGGTTGCTGGTCCTCAACACGCTCGGCTCCGCCGGGGCGAAGACCGTCATCCCGCTGCCCCGCTCCCTCATCCAGTTGGTCACCATGGGCGCGCTGGTCGCCGCGTTCGTACTGGCGCTCCTGCTCAACGTCCGGCTGCGCATCCGGCCCAGCGCCTTCCTGCTCCTGCTCACCCTGCTGCTGGTGTCGAGCGTGATCTCCAGTGCGTTCCTGGAGTCCGGGCTCGGCGCGCTGTTCCGCTGCGCCCGGCTGGCGCTCTTCGTCAGCACGCTGTGGCTGCTCAGCCGCTGGTGGGACGGCGGCCCGACGTTCGTCCGGCACCACATCCGGATGTACTTCGCGGTGCTCGGGTCGGTGGCCGCCGGCCTGGTCGTCTCACCGGGGGCGGCCATGCCCGACCTCTACGGCGGGCGCCTGGTCGGCGCGCTGTGGCCGCTCACCCCGCCGCAGATCGGTCAGTACGCCGCGGTGATCACCGGGCTCACCGTGCTGCTCGTACTGGGCCGCCGGACCGACCGGGCCGGTGCGGCGGTCGTCATCGTGCCGTCGCTCGTCCTGCTCGCGCTGACCCATACCCGGACGGCCACGCTCGGCCTGGTGATCGGGCTGGCGTTGGCGATCGGCTCGCTCCTCCTGACCAGCGCCGCCGCCCGCCGGTTCTTCACCTGGGCGGTGCTGTGCGCCACGGTGGCCACGGTGGCGCTCGACTCCGCGCTGCAGGCGTGGTTCCTGCGCGGACAGAGCCAGGAGAACTTCTCCAGCCTCACCGGCCGGGCCAAGGTCTGGGACGCCCTGCTGGCAGCGCCCCGGACGGGCACGGAGCAGTTGTTCGGCGTGGGCCTGGGCGACAAGTCGTTCGGCGGGCTGCCGATCGACGACAGCTGGCTGGCCGTCTACAACGAGCAGGGGCTGATCGGTGTCGCCCTCGTGGCGGCGCTCGTCATCGTGCTGGGCGGTGTCGCGCTGCTGCGGCCGCCTTCGCTGTCGAGGGCCTGCGCGATCTTCCTGATCAGCTACTGCGCGATCGCGTCGTACACCGAGGCCGGGCTCGGCGACGCCTCGCCCTATCTGCTGCATCTGGCGGTCGCCGCCTCGCTGTTGGCGGCACCCGCCGCGGCCACGCCCGTCCCGGCGCCCGGAGTTCCGCGACGACGCGTCCCGCGCTGGGCCCAGAGATCGGAGGTGACGTGAACATGCACGTCCTGGTGGTGCACAACCGCTACGCCTCGGCGCAGCCGAGCGGGGAGAACAAGGTCGTCGACCAGGAGGCGGCGCTGCTGCGCGCGGCCGGCCACCGCGTCGAGCTGTTCGAGCGATGCAGCGACGACATCGCCGCCCGGTCCCTGCCGGGCAAGGCCGCGGTGCCGCTGCTGGTGCCGTGGAACCCGGCGGTCCGCACGGAACTCGCCGCCCGGCTCCGCGCCGAACGGCCGGACGTGGTGCACGTCCACAACGTCTTCCCGCTCCTGTCCCCCGCGGTACTGGCCGCCTGCGCCGACGCCGGGGTGCCCGCCGTCGCCACGCTGCACAACTACACCCAGGTCTGCCCGCCCGGCACGCTGCAACGGGACGGCCGGCCGTGCACCGAGTGCGTCGGCACCAAGGCACCGCTGCCCGCCGTACGGCACGGCTGCTACCGGAACTCACGGCTCGCGACGGTGCCGCTCGCGGTCAGTCTGTCGGTCAACCGGCGACGGTGGTGGTCGGGCGTTACGCGGTTCCTCTGCATCTCCGCGGCGCAGCGCGACGTCCTGGTGCGGGCCGGCATGCCGGCCGAGCGGCTGGCGGTGAAACACAACTTCGTGCCGGAGCCGGGCGCCCGCCGGTCGGGCGCCGGCGAGCAGGTGCTCTATCTCGGTCGGCTCGCGGAGGCCAAGGGCGTACGGCTGCTCATGGCCGCGTGGGACGAGATCGCGGCGGGCGGCGGTCTGGGCGTGCCGCTCGTGATCGCCGGCACGGGGCCTCTGGAGCGGGAGGTGACCGCCTGGGCGGCGGACCGGACCGATGTGCGGTACGTCGGCCTGTACGACACGGCCCAGTGCCGGCAGGCCATCGCGCGGTCGGTCGCCGTGGTGGCCCCCTCGACGTGGCTGGAGGCGTTCGGCCTGGTGGTCGTGGAGGCGATGGCGGCCGGGGTGCCGACCGTCGCCGCCGGTCACGGCGCCTTCGTCGAACTCGTCGAGGACGGGGTGACCGGGCTGCTGCACCGGCCGGGCGAGCCCGCCTCGCTCGCGTCCTGCATACGCCGGATCGCGGCCGAGCCGGCCCGCAACCGGGAGATGGGCCAGGCGGCCCGGCGCCGTTACGAGCGCGGTTTCAGCCCGGCCGTCGGGCTCGCGCGCCTGGAAGAGGAGTACCGGACCGCGATCGCGGGTCGGACGGAATCAATGGGGGGAAGCAGATGACACGATGCCGACTCTGCGGCTCGGAAGCGACGGCGAGCGTCGTCGATCTCGGGGCGACGCCGCCGTGCGAGAGCTTTCTCGCCGCGGACCAACTGGACCGGCCCGAACCGGCGTTCCCGCTGCACCTGCGGGTCTGCACCGACTGCTGGCTGGCGCAGATCCCGCCGCTGATCACGCCGGAGGAGACGTTCAGCGAGTACGCGTACTTCTCCTCCTTCTCGACGTCCTGGGTGGAGCACGCGCGCACGTTCGTCGCCGACGCGGTGGAGCGGGCGGGCCTCCGTACGGACGCCTTCGTGGTCGAAGTCGCCAGCAACGACGGGTACTTGCTGAAGCACGTGGTGGACCGGGGGATCCGCTGCCTGGGCATCGAGCCGTCGGTGAACGTCGGCGCCGCGGCGCGGGACGCGGGGGTGCCCACGCTCACGGAGTTCCTGTCCCCGGACGTCGGCGCGGCCGTCCGCGCCGAGCACGGCCCGGCGGACCTGGTCGTCGCCAACAACGTGTACGCGCACATCCCCGACGTCGTCGGATTCACCCAGGGGCTGCGCACCCTGGTCGCCGACGACGGCTGGGTCTCCATCGAGGTGCAGCACCTGCTGACCCTGATCGAGCAGAACCAGTACGACACGATCTACCACGAGCACTTCCAGTACTACACGGTCGCGTCCGCGATCCGGGCCCTGGCGAGCGGCGGACTCGCGCTCGTGGACGTCGAGTTGCTGCCGACGCACGGCGGTTCCATCCGGCTGTGGGCCCGGCCCACCGTGGTGGCGGGTGAGCCTTCGCAGCGGGTGGCTGATGTGCTGGCCCGCGAGAAGGCCGCGGGACTCCAGGAACTGTCCGGATACGCGGAGTTCGCCGCCCGCGTGGCCAAGGTGCGCCGGGACCTCCTGAGGTTCCTCGTCGAGGCGGCGGAGCGCGGCGAGACGGTCGTCGGCTACGGCGCCCCGGGCAAGGGCAACACCCTGCTCAACCACTGCGGCATCCGGCCCGACCTGCTCGCGTACACGGTCGACCGGAACCCCTACAAGCACGGCAGGTTCACCCCGGGCACCCGCATTCCGATCCTGCCGCCCGAGCAGATCGCCGCCGACAAGCCGGACTACGTCCTCGTCCTCCCGTGGAACCTGCGGGCCGAGCTGGTCGAGCAGCTGTCCTACGTGCACGAGTGGGGCGGCCGGCTGGTCTTCCCCATCCCGGAACTGAGCATTGTCGAGGTCGCGTCATGAAAGAGGTTGCAGCATGAAGGTCGTTCTGTTCTGCGGCGGCTACGGAATGCGGATGCGCAGCGGCGCCGCCGACGACGTGCCCAAGCCGATGGCGATGGTCGGCCCGAGACCGCTGATCTGGCATGTCATGCGCTACTACGCGCACTTCGGGCACACCGAGTTCATCCTGTGCCTGGGGTACGGCGCCCACCACATCAAGGACTTCTTCCTCAACTACGAGGAGACGACGTCCAACGACTTCGTCCTGCGGGGCGGGTGCACCGAACTCCTCTCCACCGATATATCCGACTGGACGATCACGTTCGTGCAGACCGGCGTGGAGTCGCCGATCGGGGAGCGGCTGCGCCGGGTGCGCCACCATCTGGACGGCGACGAGATGTTCCTCGCCAACTACGCCGACGTGCTCACCGACGCACCGCTGCCCGAGATGATCGACCGGTTCGCCCGGCGTGACGCGGGCGCGTCGATGATGGTCGTGCCGCCCCAATCCTCCTTCCACTGCGTGGAGTTGGGCGAGGACGGCCTCGTCGGCGGGATCACGGCGGTCAGCGAACTGCCGCTGTGGGAGAACGGCGGCTACTTCGTGCTCCGCCAGGAGGTCTTCGAGCACATCCCGGAGAACGGCGACCTGGTCGCCGACGGATGTGCCCAACTCGCCAAACGGGGACGGCTGGTGGCGCACCAGCACCGCGGCTTCTGGAAGCCGACCGACACCGTGAAGGAGCGCGCCGCGCTCGACGCCGCCTACGCCCGGGGCGACCGCCCCTGGGCCGTGTGGGAGCGGGACCACGCCGGGGTGAGCGCATGATCCGGCTCGGGGCCGGGCGCCGCCTGGACCGGATCGTCGCGGTGGGCGCGCACTGCGACGACATCGCGATCGGCGCCGGCGGCACCCTGCTGACGCTGTGCCTGGCGCGGCCGGGCATCCGCGTCGACGCGCTGGTGCTCTCGGGCGGCGGCAGCGAGCGGGAGCAGGAGGAGCAGGCCGCGCTCGCCGCCTTCTGCCCGGGCGCCGAACTGCGCCTGACCGTACTCAAGTTGCCGGACGGCCGGATGCCCGTGCACTGGGACGAGGCCAAGGCCGCGGTCGAGGAACTGCGCGGGCAGACCGAGCCGGACCTGATCCTGGCCCCGCGCACCGACGACGCGCACCAGGACCACCGCGGCCTGGCGCAGCTGATACCCACCGCGTTCCGCGATCACCTGGTGCTCGGCTACGAGATCGTCAAGTGGGACGGCGACCTCGGCCGTCCGTCGGCGTACCAGCCGCTGTCGCCGGAGATCGCCGAACAGAAGGTGCGGCTGCTCCAGGAGCACTACCCCTCGCAGCGGCACCGGCCCTGGTACGACCGGGAAGCCTTCCTCGGCCTGGCCCGGATCCGCGGCATCGAATGTCACGAGCGCTACGCCGAGGCGTTCGCCGTCACCAAACTCACGCTCGCTCTGGGCACTTTCGACCTGGGAGAATGAACCTTGCGCGTACTACTGACCGGACACCAGGGCTACCTGGGCACCGTGATGGCCCCGGTCCTCACGGCCGCCGGACACGAAGTCGTCGGCCTCGACGCCGGCCTGTTCGCCGACTGCGTCCTCGGCCCGACGCCCGCGGATCCGCCGGGGCACCGGGTGGACCTGCGGGACGTCACGGCCGAACACCTGGCCGGGGTGGACGCCGTGATCCACCTGGCCGCGCTCTCCAACGACCCGCTGGGATCGCTCGCGCCGGAGCTCACCTACGACATCAACCACCACGCGTCCGTCCGCCTTGCCCGGCTGGCCCGCGACGCCGGAGTGCGCCGCTTCCTGTACGCCTCGACCTGCTCGGTCTACGGCGCCGCGGGCGGCGACGAGCTGGTGGCCGAGGACGCCCCGCTGCGCCCGGTCACCCCGTACGCCGAGTCCAAGGTGCGGGTGGAGGACGACCTGCACGCACTCGCCGACGGCGACTTCACCCCGGTGTTCATGCGCAACGCCACCGCCTTCGGCCACTCGCCCCGGCTGCGTGCCGACATCGTGCTGAACAACCTGGTGGGCCACGCGCTGCTGTCCGGCGAGGTGCTGGTGCTCTCCGACGGCACTCCCTGGCGCCCGCTGGTGCACGCCGCCGACATCGCGCGGGCCTTCTCCGCTGCACTGACGGCTCCTCAGAAGGGCGTCCACGACCGGGCGTTCAACATCGGCAGCGAGACCAACAACGTCACGGTAGCCGAGATCGCCGAGCAGGTCGCCGAGGCGGTGTCCGGCGCGAAGGTGCGGATCACCGGGGAGAACGGTGCCGATCCGCGCTCGTACCGGGTGGACTTCTCCGCCTTCCGCGCCGCGGTCCCCGGCTTCGACTGCGCGTGGACGGTGAAGCGGGGCGCGCTCGAACTCGCCGATACCTACCGGAAGTTCGGTCTGACCCGCGAGGACTTCGAGCAGCGCTTCACCCGCCTCGCCGTGCTGCGCGCGGCGTCCGACGCCGGGGCCGTCGACGACACCCTCCGGTGGCGCCGATGACCGGGCCCGGCGAGGAGATGCACGCACTGGTGCAGCGGCTGTACCCGCTGTGCCGGAGCATCACCGGCGACGGTGTGCGCGCCACCCTGGAGATCGTCGGAGAGTACGTCCCGCTACAGGTGCACGAGGTGCCGACCGGGACGCAGGTGCTCGACTGGACGGTGCCGCAGGAGTGGAACATCCGGGACGCGTACATCGCCGACGCCGCCGGCAAGCGGGTCGTCGACTTCGCCGAGTCCAGCCTGCATGTGCTCGGTTACAGCGTGCCGGTGTCGGCGACCATGCCGCTGGCCGAGCTGCGCGCGCACCTGCACACCCTGCCGGAGCACCCGGACTGGGTGCCCTACCGCACCAGCTACTACCGGCCGGAATGGGGGTTCTGCCTGGCCCAGAAGACCCTGGACGCGCTGCCGGACGGCGAGTACGAGGTTCGCATCGACTCCACCCTCGCGGACGGCCACCTCACCTACGCCGAGCACGTGGTCCCCGGTCAGGTGTCCGACGAGGTGATCGTCTCCTGCCACGTCTGCCACCCGTCGCTGGCCAACGACAACCTGTCCGGCGTCGCGGTGGCGACGTTCCTGGCCCGGGCGCTCGCCGAGCGGACGCCTTACTACACCTACCGGTTCATCTACGCGCCCGGCACCATCGGGGCGGTCACCTGGCTGGCCCGCAACGCGGAGCGGATCGACCAGGTCAAGCACGGGCTGGTGCTGGCCTGCGCCGGCGACCGGGGCCAGCTGACGTACAAGCAGAGCAGGCGCGGCGACGCGGAGATCGACCGGGTGCTGCGGCATGTGCTGGCCGCCTCCGAACGCCCGCACCAGATAACCGAGTTCACTCCGTACGGCTACGACGAGCGGCAGTACTGTTCCCCCGGGTTCGACCTCGGCGTGGGCTCGCTCAGCCGGACCCCATACGCCGCGTACCCCGAGTACCACACCTCGGCGGACAACCCGGACTTCGTCTCGCCGGAGGCGATGGCGGACACCCTCGCAGTCTGCCGCGAGGCGTTCGGCATCCTCGACCGCAACCGCCACTACCTCAACCAAAGCCCGCACGGTGAACCGCAGTTGGGGCGGCGTGGGTTGTACGACGCGCTCGGCGGGCGCAGCGACACCAAGCAGGCGCAGCTGGCCATGCTCTGGGTGCTCAATCTCTCCGACGGTGAGCACAGTCTCCTCGACGTCGCCGAGCGGGCCGTGCTGCCGTTCGGCGCCGTCGCCGACGCGGCCGACGCCCTGCGCGGCGCCGGGCTGATCAAGGCGTGACGCGGATGACCATCGAGGGGGAGATGCCGCAGACGACGGAGCCACCGGCCCGGTCCGTCCGGCGGGCCGTGGCGGGCCGGCTGTCCTGGGGCCTCGCCGACCAGGCGGCCTCCAGCGCGTCCAATTTCGTGGTCGGCATGTACGTGGCGCGCTCGCTGGGACTCGCCGCCTTCGGTGTGTTCAGCCTGGCCTGGGTGACGTACGGCGTGGTGCTCAGCGTCTCCCGGGGTCTGGCCACCGATCCGCTGGTGGTGCGCTTCAGCGGGGTGTCCGAGGAGTCCTGGCGCGGGGCGGTGGCCCGGTCGTCGGGCACCGCGCTCGGCGTCGGCGGCGCCATCGGCGCGGTGTGCCTGGCGGTCGGCCTCGCCCTCGGCGGTCAGGTGGGGATCGCGTTCGCCTGCCTCGGTGCCATGCTGCCGGGGCTGCTCCTCCAGGACGCCTGGCGGTACGCGTTCTTCGCCGCGGGCACCGGACGCAAGGCGTTCGCCAACGACGTGGTGTGGGGCGTCGCGCTGGTCCCGGCCCTGGTGCTCGCGGCCCACGCGGGCGGGGTGGCCGCATTCATCCTCGCCTGGGGCGGGTCGGCGGCGGTGGCCGCGGTGTACGGCTGCTTCCAGTCCGGCATCCGGCCGCGGCCGTCCGGAGCGCGCGGGTGGCTGCACCAACACCGCGACCTCGGCTACCGGTACCTGGTCGAGAACGTCGGCGTCAGCGGTGCCAGCCAGCTGCGGGCCTACGGGCTCGGCGTGATCGTCGGGGTCAGCGCGGTGGGCGTGATCAGGGGTGCCGAGCTCCTGCTCGGCCCGTTCCTCGCGATCCTGATGGGGCTCTCCCTGGTCACCGTCGCGGAGGCGGCCCGGGTGCTGCGGCGGGCCCCGCACCGCCTCGGCGCGTTCTGCCTCCTGCTGGGCGTCGCGCAGGCCGTCGCCGCGCTGCTCTGGGGTGCGGCCCTGCTCCTGGTGCCCGACCACCTCGGCGCGTTCGTGCTCGGCGACGTCTGGCAGGCCGCCTCGCGGCTCATCGTGCCGGTCACGCTCGGCGTCGCGGGCGCGGGCCTCGGCACCGGCGCGGCGGCCGGGCTGCGCGCGCTCGCCGCGGCCCGGCGCAGCCTGCGCTGCCAACTGTTCGCCTCCACCTGCTACGTCATCGGCGGTCTGGGCGGCGCGGCCGTCGGCGGCACGATCGGCTCGGCCTGGGGCGTCGCCACCGCGACGCTCTGCGGCTCGGCCGTGTGGTGGCTGCAACTGCGGACCGCCCTGCACGAGCGCCATCGGAACGAATCTGCGAAGTGAGGACACCATGACCGCCCGCCCCCGGCTGAGCATCGGCCTGCCCGTGTACAACGGCGAGGAGTATCTCGCCGAGTCGTTCGACGCCCTGCTCGGCCAGACCTACGAGGACTTCGAGCTGGTCGTCACCGACAACGCGTCGACAGACGGAACCCAGGACATCTGCCGCAAGTACGCCGCGCAGGACTCCCGCATCCGCTACGTCCGGCTGACCCGGAACATCGGCGCCGCGCCGAACCACAACTACGTGTTCACCCAGTGCCGGGGCGAACTCTTCAAGTGGGCCTCGCACGACGACCTCTACGCCAGGGACCTGTTGCGGCGCTGCGTCGAGGCGCTGGACGAGCGCCCCGACATCGTCCTCGCGCACTCCGGCCAGGCCGTCATCGACGAGGAAGGGCGGGTGAAGGTCCCGTACGAGTACGGGATCGCCACCGACTCGCCGCGCGCGCCCGAGCGGTTCCGCAGCTTCCTGTTCGAGCCCGGTGGCGACGACTTCTACGGGGTGATGCGCGCCGACATGCTGCGCCGGGTCAAGCCGCACGACAGCTACCACCACGCGGACCGCACGTTCGTCGCGGAGATCGTCCTGCACGGACCCTTCCACCAGGTGCCCGAGCTGCTGTACTTCCGCCGCGACCATCCGACCCGGGCCGAACGCGCGAACCCCGCCAAGCGCTCCCGCTGCATCAACCTCGACCCGCGCCGGGCGGGCCTGCTGCACCCGACGCCCCGGCTGCTCGCCGAGTACGTCGCGGGCTTCGTCTCGGCGATCCGGCGGGCGCCGTTGTCCGCGGCCGACCGGCGCGCCTGCTTCGGGCACCTGGCCGCCTGGGCGACCAGCCGAGTCCGCCCCGGTACGGGCGAACGGGTCGAGGACCGCGCCCCGGTCGACCCGGCCGAGCTCACCGTCTCCGTCGACGACCTCGTCGCCGGGCGTGAAGGGCGGCGGGCGTGAACACCCGTCTACGAGTAGGGGTGTTCGGGCTCCTCGGCTCGGGGAACCTAGGCAACGACGGGTCACTGGAGGCCGTCCTGGGGTACCTCCGCGCCGAGCATCCGAAGGCGGTCGTGGACGCGTTGTGCGGTGGGCCGGAGGTGGTGACGGCCCGGTACCGGATTCCCGCGACGCGGCTGCACTGGTACCGGGGCGAGTACCGGACCGCGTCGCGTGCCGGCGCCATCGCGGGGAAGGGGCTCGGCAAACTCGTCGACGCCGTCCGCACCGCCGCCTGGGTGCGGCGGCACGACGTGGTGATCGTGCCGGGCATGGGGGTCCTGGAGGCCACGCTGCCGCTGCGGCCGTGGGGCTTCCCGTACGCGCTGTTCCTGCTCTGCGCCTCCGGCCGACTGCTGCGCACCCGGGTCGGCCTGGTCGGCGTCGGCGCGGCCCCGATCGGGAACCGGTCGACCCGGGCCCTGGTGCGCTGGTCGGCGCGGCTCGCCACCTACCGCTCGTACCGGGACACCCGATCCCGCGACGCCTTACGGCAGATGGGCGTGGACACCGCACGCGACGCGGTGTACCCGGACCTCGCGTTCGCTCTGCCGACACCTCCTGCGGGCGCCCCGTCGGGGGTGGTCTGCGTCGGCGTCATGGACTTCCACGGCAGCGACGACGACCGCGCCCGGGCCGACGACATCCACCGGCGCTATCTCGACGGCACAACTCGGTTCGTCCGCAGGCTGGTCGAGGACGGCAGGCCGGTCCGGCTGCTCACCGGTGACGCGTGCGATGCGCCGGTGGTCGCCGCGATCCTCGACGCGGTGGGCTCGCCGCTGGTCACCGCCGCCGAGGCGGCCTCCCTGGCCGACCTGATGACGGAGACGGCGGCCGCCGACCTCGTGGTGGCGACGCGCTACCACAATCTGGTCTGCGCCCTGAAGGTCGGCACCCCGACGCTCGCCCTCAGTTATGCGGCCAAGAGCGACGCGCTGATGGACCGGATGGGTCTGGGCGCGTACTGCCATCCGGCCCGCGACGTCGACGCCGACCGTCTCCTCGACCGGTTCCGCGAGCTGGAGAAGCACTCGGCGGAGCTGAGGAAGACCCTGGCCGAGCGCAACCGGGTCGCCGCACGACAACTCCGGGACCAGTTCGAGGACTTGACCGCAACCCTGTTCCACGCCCCGAGGAAGGCTTCATGAAGGTAAGCGAAGTCCCGGCCGTCGCCGGAGCGTTCCTGTTCGAGCCGACGCCGTACGCCGACGAACGCGGCTTCTTCTGCCGCACCTTCGACGCCGACGCGGTCCGCTCGGCGGGCCTCGACCCGGACGCCTTCGTCCAGGACAGCGTGTCCCGCTCGGTACGGGGAGTGCTGCGCGGCCTGCACCTGCGCTCCGGCGCCGGCGAGGCGAAGCTGGTGCGCTGCTCGTACGGGAGGATCTTCGACGTCGTCGTGGACCTGCGGCCCGACTCGCCGACGTACCTGGGCCGGGCCTTCTTCGAGCTGTCCGGCGAGACGCAGGCGACCGTGTACATCCCGGCGGGGTGCGCGCACGGCTTCCAGGCGCTGACCGAGACCGCCGACACCTCGTACCGGATCGACCGCCCGCACGACCCGGCGGAGGACGTGACCATCGCCTTCGACGACCCGGAGCTCGCCATCCCCTGGCCGCTGCCGCCCGCATCGATGTCCCAACGGGACCGGGAGGCGCCAAGCCTCGCCAAGGTCCTTCGGAAGACAGGGAGTTGAGGAGGACGTGGACACCGAGGACTTCCGGCTTCCCCGGTCGCAGGCGGCCAACGAGCGGCTGCACGCCCTGATCCCGGGCGGCGCGCACACCTACGCCAAGGGCGACGACCAGTACCCCGAGAACCTCGCCCCGGTCATCAGCCACGGCCGCGGCGCCCATGTCTGGGACGTCGACGGCAACCGCTACATCGAGTACGGCTCGGGGCTGCGCTCCGTCAGCCTCGGCCACGCCCACCCCCGCGTGCTCGGGGCGGTGCGCCGGGAACTCGACCGCGGCAGCAACTTCGTCCGGCCGTCCATCGTGGAGGCCGAGGCCGCGGAACGCTTCCTGGCCACCGTGCCCACCGCCGAGATGGTGAAGTTCACGAAGAACGGCTCCGACGCCACCACCGCCGCGGTGCGCCTCGCCCGCGCCGTCACCGGGCGCCCGCGGGTGGCCGTCTGCGCCGACCATCCGTTCTTCTCGGTCGACGACTGGTTCATCGGCACCACGCCGATGAACGCCGGCATTCCGGCGGCGACCACCGACCTCACCGTGACGTTCCCTTACGGGGACCTGGCCGCCACACAGGAGTTGCTCACCCGGTACCAGGACGAGGTCGCCTGCCTGATCCTCGAACCCGCCGGGCACACCGAACCCCCGGCCGGCTACCTCGCCGGCCTGCGCGAGCTGGCCGACCGGCACGGCTGCGTACTGGTCTTCGACGAGATGATCACCGGCTTCCGCTGGTCCGAGGCGGGCGCCCAGGGCCTGTACGGCGTCGTCCCCGACCTCTCCACCTTCGGCAAGGCGCTGGGCAACGGCTTCGCCGTCTCCGCGCTGGCCGGGCGCCGCGGCCTGATGGAGCGGGGCGGGCTGCGGCACTCCCACGACCGGGTGTTCCTGCTGTCCACCACACACGGCGCGGAAACACACTCCCTGGCCGCCGCGATGGCGGTGCAGACCACCTACGCCGAGGAAGGGATCACCGCGCGGCTGCACGCCCTCGGCGAGCGGTTGGCCGCGGGCGTCCGCGACGCCGCGGCGAGCATGGGCGTCGGCGACCACCTCGTCGTCCGGGGGCGGGCCAGCAACCTGGTCTTCGCCACCCTGGACGAGAACCGGCAGCCGTCGCAGCGGTACCGCACCCTGTTCCTGCGCCGGCTCCTGGCGGGCGGGGTGCTGGCCCCGTCGTTCGTGGTGAGCAGCGCGCTCGGCGACGCCGACCTCGACCGCACCGTCGATGTGGTGGCCCAGGCGTGCGCGGTGTACCGGAAGGCACTGGACGCCGGTGATCCCACCCCTTGGCTGGCCGGGCGACCGGTGAAGCCGGTGTTCCGCCGGCTGGCGTGATGGGACGCAGATGACCTGACGCAGCGTCAGTGGCGCTCCGGGCGGCCGGCGTCGGCCGCCCGGTCGGCCATCCGGTCCGCAGCCCGGTCGACCAGCCACGCGATGGCCGGAATCACCGCCAGCGCGGTGCACCAGCCGCCGAGGGCGTCGGTCGGGTAGTGCGCGCCCAGGGCGACCTCCGCCCCTCCCATGGCGGCGCCGGCAACCAGCGCCGCGGCGAGCACGAGTGAGGTGCCGGCCGTCCTGCCGAGGCCGAGCCGGCCGGTCGCGAGCAGCGCCAGCACGAGTGCGAGGGCGGTGGCGAAGGCGGTGTGCCCGCTCGGATAGGACAGGTTGCCGGGGCCGTGGATGGTGCGTCCCACCAGGGACTTGAGCACTGTCGTCGTCGCCACCGGCAGGCCGGCCCCGGCAACGACGAACACCGCTGCGCGAGGAGAGCGCAGCAGCAGGCAGGCCGCCACGAGGGCGACGACCAGCATCGTCGACCCGGCGGGCTCCCCCAGGAAGTCCATGGCCAGCGCCACGCCCCGCCACGGCGGCCGCACACCGTCCGCCGTCGGCCGGACGACCCAGCTGTCCACCGCGCCCGGCTCGCTGTGGCCGGCGTACGCGACCCCGAGCACGACGACCACCATCCCGGCGAGGGCCGCGAGCAGCCCGAGCCACCCGCGCAGCGGCGGGGGCAGCACCGTGGGCACCGGCCGGCCGGTCACCCGCCCACCGTGCCCGGTCGACCTGCGGTGCAATGCGAGCCCCCCGTCGTGTCCGACCCACCCCCCGAACCCGCCGACCCGGCCATCGCCTTGGCCGACGGCAGCGGAACCGGCTCCGGTTGTCACCCTAGCCAACAATCCGGTTCGCGGCCCCCGCGCGACGGCGCGTTCAGGACGGTTGGGGTTCCGTCAGGACCTGGCCGCCATCGGGGCGCAGTGCCGGGAGCTGGCCGGCGTCCTCAACCGCGGCCAGGACGTGAAGTGGCTGATCAGCGTGATGATGACGGAGGCGGACAACCTGTTGTACGACGGGCGGCACGCCGCGGCGGTCCGGCTCTACGGCCGGGGCCCAGGAGTCCTGCGAACAGCAAGTGCTGGCGCGCAGCCACCGGGCGCTCGGCGAGGCGCTGCGCGCCGTGGGGCGGGGCTCCGAGGCGGACGGCCATCTGGCGCGGGCCTCGGAGTTGGACCGGGAGTTGCGGCGGGACGGTCCGGCCGTCACGGCGGTGGTGTGAGGCCGGGTCCCGGTGTCCGTGGTGGGCCGGGCCCGGTGCCTCGGGTGGCCGCGGGCCTCACCGGCGTACCCGCTCCAGCCAGTCGGCCGGCACCGGCCCGATCTGGGCGAGCTGCTCCGAGCGGCTCGGCTCGCCGTGTGTACCGCGTACGGAGGTGACGGCGCCCCGCCCCGTGACATCGGGCCGCCACGCCGGCCGGCCGACGCACCCGCGGGCCACACCGGCCCCGGCCGGATACAGTTCGCCGGTCACGCCGGGCGGCACCGGGCGGAGCCCCCGCGGCGGCCGCGGCGCTCTCGGTGAGCTGTTCGCAGCAGGACAGGAAAGCCGCCCACAGCTCGCCGTCGGACATCCGCCGATAGGGCTCCTCGCGCTCGAAGCCCCTGGTCTCCACCGGCGTTCCGGCCATGAACGCCCGGAGTACCCGGGCCAGTTCCGCCGCGTTGCCCGTCTGGTGGGCCGGGACGTCGCGTACCGTCCACGCCTCGCACCAGGTGCCGTGTCGGGCCTTCGTGCCTGGACCGCGCGGACGAAGGGCGCCGGCTCGGGCAGCGTGTCGTCGACCTGGGAGGGGATCATGCGCCAGGGGTATCCGGACCGGGCCGTGGGTCCATCCGGCCGGCATCCGAACAGGGCCCCGGCCGGCCCCGCCGCTCCCGCCCCTACCAGTCACGGCAGTCGGGTCAAGTCCTGACCGTGGTCCGCCAGTCCCATGGACCATTCCGGGTAGCGCCACCCGGTCACCCGAGCTCAACTGAAACGGGCGGGCGATCCCAGGCAGTCGGCACAACCCCACGGCCGACGGCCGACGGCCCAGCAGCCCGACACCGGCGTCATCAGCCACACCCCCGTCAGCCCGAGGAGGCCCCCATGCCCGCTGGCTCCAGCAGGAAGCGTGAGCGTCAGTACGAGCACATCAAGGAGGGCGCCGAGAAGAGAGGCGCGTCCACCAGGCGTGCCAAGGAGATCGCCGCCCGGACCGTGAACAAGGAACGGGCCCGCGCCGGCGAGTCCCGCACGGCGAGCCGGGTCTCCACCCAGGACCCCAAGTCGGCTCCGCAGCGCGGCGGCGAACGCTCGCACCGCGGCGCCCAGGGGCCGACCAAAGACCAGCTCTACGAGGAGGCCAAGAAACGCCACATCGACGGCCGCTCGTCGATGAACAAGGACGAACTGCGCAGGGCCCTCGGCCGCTGATCCCAAGGGCACCTTCCGTCCGGCCGGGCCTTGCCCCCGTTCTGCGTAATGCACGGCGTCCGGCGGCGGGCCGGGCAGGGTGCGGTGGAGCGAGCACCGCCGGTGTGCCGTGGACCGCATCGCCGAGGAGGGCCGGACATGCCGTTCCGGAGGACGACGGAAAGGGTGGAGCAGAAGGCCCGCCAGGCCACCCTTTCCGCCTACACCGCAGTGGACGGCCGCGCCCCGGTCTCGGAGGCCCTGCGGGCCCTGTTGCGGAAGGCGTTCCCCGACCACTGGTCGTTCCTCCTGGGCGAGATCGCCCTGTACAGCCTGGTGGTGTTGGTGCTGACCGGCACCTACCTGACGATGTTCTTCGAACCGAGCATGTCCCGGAGCGTCTACGGCGGGTCGTACCGGCCGCTGCGCGGGCTGTTGGTGTCGGACGCCTACGCGTCGACGCTGCGCATCAGCTTCGACGTCCGGGGCGGCCTGCTGATCCGCCAGATCCACCACTGGGGGGCGCTGGTCTTCGTCGGCGCGCTGGGGGTGCACATGCTGCGGGTCTTCTTCACCGGGGCGTTCCGCAGACCTCGCGAGGGCAACTGGGTGATCGGCGTGACGCTGTTCATGCTGGCCCTGCTGGAGGGGTTCGGCGGCTACTCCCTCCCCGACGACCTGCTGTCCGGCACCGGACTGCGGACGGCGAACACCATCGTGCTGTCGCTGCCGATCGTCGGCACCTATCTGAGCTACTTCCTCTGGGGCGGTTCCTATCCGGGGCACATCCTGCTGCCCCGGCTCTTCACCGTGCACGTGCTGTTCGTCCCGGGGCTGCTGATCGCGCTGATCGGGCTGCATCTGATGCTGGTGGTGTACCTCAAGCACACCCACTGGCCGGCGCCCGGGCACACCAACCGCAACGCCGTCGGGCAGCCGATGTTCCCGCACTTCGTCGCCAAGTCCACCGGACTGTTCCTGATGGTCTCCGCGGTGCTGACCCTGCTCGGCGGGCTGGCCCAGATCAACCCCGTCTGGGACTTCGGGCCGTACCGCACCGACCAGGACTCCACGAACGCCCAGCCCGACTGGTACGTGGGCTTCCTCGAAGGGGCGCTGCGCCTGATGCCCGCCTGGGAGACCGACGTGGCAGGCCACACCTTCATGTGGAACGTCCTGATCCCGGCCGTCGTCCTGCCCGGCGTGCTGTTCATGGTGCTCTACGGCTATCCGTTCTTCGAGCGGTGGGTCACCGGTGATCCGGCCGAACACCATCTGTGCGACCGGCCCCGCGACTTCCCGACCCGTACGGCGCTGGGCGTGGCCGCCGTCGTCGGCTACGCCGTGCTGCTGGCGGCCGGTGGCAACGATGTGTTCGCCAGTCTCTTCCGGGTCTCGGTGGAGGCGCTGACCTGGATCTTCCGGGTGGCTGTCGTCGTCGGGCCGGTCGTCGCGTTCCTGGCCACCAAGAGGATCTGCCTGGCCCTGCAGGACCGCGACCGGCAACTGCTGACGGAGGGCCGCGAGACGGGTCACGTGGTGCAGAGCGTGTACGGCGGGCTGCGCGAGACCCATGAGCCGGTGGCGGCCGACCGGCGCTACCGCATGCTGGCCAGGGACGTGCCCGCGCCGCTGCCGGCCCCCGGCGACCGGGCTCCTCGGCGGGCCCGGCTGCGCGCCGCGCTCAGCGCGTGGTACTTCCGCGACCGGGTCGAGATGCCGATGGCCCTTGAGGAGCGGCACCGGATCGAGGAACCGGTGGCGGGCCCGGCTCTCGGTGCCGGCGAGAAGGGCAACGGATAGGCCCGGGCGTCGAACTCCCGCCTGTGTCGTCACGTCCGGTGCGCCGGAAGCGGCCGACCCGGCTCAGTGGTCGCGCTGCGCGAACTCGAAGACCATGCCGAACACCGACCCGCCGGTGACACCCGCCCCGATCAGGAAGACCCACACGCCGTACACGATTCCCAGGGCGAGCACGGTCACCCCGAAGGCCACCGCGATCGGGTAACCGCTGCGCGGCGGAAAGAAGTCGACCTCTCCGGTGCGCTCGTGGACCGCCGAGTCCTCGGTGTCCTCCGGGCGTTCTCCCTTGCGGCGGTAGTTCACGGCGCAGAAGAACGAGATGACCGAGGCCATGCCGAAGGAGACGGCTAGCGCGGCGGCGCCGGCCGGTTCCCGTGCCAGCCAGATGTAGAACGCGTCGGTGATGAGGAAGAAGACGGCCACGCCCGCGAAGAGATGCGACTCCGCTTTCATCTGCTCTGCTCTCCGAGGGTGTCGGGGGTGGGTTCCACATCGCCGCGCTCGCCTTCCGGCAGCATCCGCACCTGGGGGTGGTGCAGGTCGAACGCGGGCGAATCGGAACGGACTCGGGGCAGCGCCTCGAAGTTGTGCCGGGGCGGCGGACAGCCGGTCGCCCATTCCAGCGAACGCCCGAAACCCCAGGGGTCGTCGACTTCGACCATGGGCGCGTGCCGGGAGGTTTTCCAGACGTTGTAGAGGAACGGCAGGACGGAGAGGCCCAGCAGCAGCGCACCGGTCGACGAGACGGTGTTGAGCAGGGTGAAGCCGTCGGCGGCGAGGTAGTCGGCATAGCGGCGCGGCATTCCGCTCTCGCCCAGCCAGTGCTGGACGAGGAAGGTGGTCTGGAAGCCGATGAAAAGGGTCCAGAAGTGCACTTTTCCCAGCCGCTCGTCCAGCATTTTTCCGGTCCATTTCGGCCACCAGAAATAGAAGCCGGCGAACGTGGCGAAGACGATGGTGCCGAACAGCACATAGTGCAGGTGGGCGACGATGAAGTAGCTGTCGGTGAGGTGGAAGTCCATGGGCGGCGAGGCGATCAGGACGCCGCTGAGCCCGCCCAGGAGGAACGTCACCAGGAAGCCGATCGCCCAGATCATCGGCGTCTCGAAGGAGACGCTCCCCCGCCACATGGTGCCGATCCAGTTGAAGAACTTCACCCCGGTCGGCGCGGCGATGAGAAAGGACAGCAGAGAGAAGAAGGGCAGCAGCACCCCGCCGGTGGCGAACATGTGATGCGCCCACACCGTCGCCGACAGCATCGTGATGGCGATCGTCGCGCCGACCATCCCCACGTAACCGAAGACCGGCTTCCGGCTGAACACCGGAATGACCTCGCTCACCACCCCGAAGAACGGCAGGGCGACGATATAGACCTCCGGGTGGCCGAAGAACCAGAACAGGTGCTGCCACAGCAACGCGCCGCCGGAAGCGGGGTCGTAGACATGGGCGCCCAGTTTGCGGTCGGCGAGCAGGGCCAGCAGCGCGGCGGTCAGAACCGGAAAGGCCAGCAGGGCCAGGATGGAGGTGAAGAGGATGTTCCAGGTGAAGATCGGCATGCGGAACATCGTCATTCCCGGGGCCCGCAGCGTGATGATGGTGGCGACGAAATTCACCGCGCCCAGCGTGGTGCTCAGACCCGCCACGACCAGTCCGGCCGCCCACAGGCTTCCGCCCGCGCCCGGAGTGTGGTCGGCGCGGTTCAGCGGCGCATAGGCGAACCAGCCGAAGGAGGCCGCACCGCCCGGCACGAAGAGCCCGGAGACCACGGTCAGGCCGCCGAAGAGGAAGAGCCAGTACGTCAGCGCGTTGAGCCGGGGAAAGGCGACGTCGGGCGCCCCGATCTGCAGCGGCATGACGGCGTTGGCGAAACCGGCGAAGGTGGGCGTCGCGAAGAGCAGCATCATCACGGTGCCGTGGATGGTGAACAGCTGGTTGTACTGCTCGCGGCTGAAAAACTGGAGGCCGGGCCGGGCCAGTTCCGCGCGCATCAGCATCGCCAGCAGACCGGCGAAGAGGAAGAATCCGAAAGCCGTCGCGAGGTACATGTTCCCGATCACCTTGTGATCGGTGGTCGTCAGGTATTTCATGATCCGGCGGCCCGCCCGGACCCGCGGATTACCGGACCCGCCGAGCAGTTCGCGGTGAACGGTCTGGCCTGGGTGTGACATGGCTCCTCCGGAGCACGGTGACCGGGAGCGGATTCCGGCGCGACGGCCCGATTCGTGTGTAGCCGGTCGCCGCCCTCGCCCCCGCCGCGCCACACCGGCGATGCCGGTTGTTGCTCCGTACAGCCCGTTCGGGCGCGGCGGGCGACGGTTGGCCGGCTCCCGATGCCCCGCAGGCACCTGGGCAGGTCCGGATGTCACTCGCCGGGGGCCAGGGTGCGGGCGACGATGTGTGCCGCGTCCGCGATCAGGGCGTCGTCCACGGGTGCGTCCTTGGTGGTCTTCGAGGTCAGCACGGCCAGCACGATCGGGGTCCTCCTGGTGGTCCAGGCGACGCCGATGTCGTTGGCGGACGCGTAGTCCCCGGTGCCCGTCTTGTCGCCGACGACCCAGCCGTGCGGCAGGCCGGCGCGGATCCGTTTCGCGCCGGTGGTGTTGCCCCTGAGCCAGCCGACCAGCTGCTCGCGGTCGTCGGGGGCCAGGGCCCGGCCCACCGCCAGCTTCCCGTAGCTCCTGCCGATCGCCTCCGGGGTGGTGGTGTCGCGCAGGTCGCCGGGCAGGGCGGTGTTCAGTTCGGTCTCCCAGCGGTCGAGCCGGCTGACCCGGTCGCCGATGGACCGGAAGAACCGGGTGAGGCCGGCGGGGCCGCCGATCTGGCGCAGCAGGAGGTTCCCCGCCGTGTTGTCGCTGTACTGGATCGCGGCGGCGCACAGGTCGCCCACCTTCATGCCGGTGTCGACGTGCTCCTCGGTCTTCGGGGAGTACGGCACGAGGTCCGCGGCCGGATAGTGGATCACCTTGTCCAGGGGTGCGCAGTGTGCCTCGTCGCGCAGGACCGCGGCGGCCGCGACCGTCTTGAACGTCGAGCACATCGCGAACCGCTCCTGCGCGCGGTGGGCGACGGTCCGCCCGGTGCGTACGTTGTGCGCGTACACGCCCAGGCGCGCCCCGTACCGGAGTTCCAGGGCGCGGAGCTCACCCAACTCGCCGGCAGCTCCCCGGACTTGTCGCGGGTCGGCGGCCGCCGATGACGCGGCGGAGGCGAGCAGGGCGGTGGTGGACGCGGCGAGGCCGGCCCGCAGGAGGCGGCGGCGCGGCAGAGGGGTGGCGCTGGTCATGTGCGAAGGTCTCCCGGTTCGTCCGTCGTTGCGGTCCGCGAAGCCCCGGCCGTGCGCGGCTTCGACGAGGCACAGCGAAGCAGCCGCGCGGCACTCATGTCCAAGAGTGAACTTTGAAGGATCCATAACTTCTTGATATGACTCCTGGGTGGACCTACTCGCGCACCTGGAGGCATACGTCGCGGCCGTCGACGAGGCGAGCTTCTCGCGCGCCGCCGAGCGCCTCGGCATCGCCCAACCGCTCCTGAGCCGTCGTATCAAGACGCTGGAGGAACACTTCGACGGCCGGCTCTTCGACCGCTCCCGGCGCCAGGTCGCGACCACCGAGCTGGGCGTGCTCCTCCTGCCGCACGCCCGGGACGTGCTGGACCGGGCCCAGCGGCTGCGCCGCGTCGCGCGGTCGGCCCGCCGGTCGGCGGTGCAGGCCGTCGGGGTGCCGGCCGACTGCGGTCCGGACGCGCTGGCCCGGGTCATCCGCGCCGGCGCCGAGCTCGGCATCACATGCGGTGTGCGGGAGCTGCCACCGGAGGGGCGCCTGGCGGGCCTGGCCGACGCCTCGCTGGCGTATGCGCTGGTACGCGTCCCGCCGGAGCACGCCGCGCTGCGGGTTCCGCTCGGCCTGGCCTCCGCCCCGTCGGACGCGCCGGACGGCGCCCGCCCGACGCCGTCCGCCGATCGGTCGCGGACGCGTCGGCGCGCGATCCACCTGGAGGATCTGCGCCCGCGGCGCGGCAGCGGCGCACGACACGGACGGCCGGCTGCCGTGCCGATCCTGACCCTGATGGAGGATCAACTCCCTGACGCCGAGGGCAGGTTGCTGCGCGCCGTCGCGCGGGCCGGGCTGCCGGAGGGCGCGGTGCGCCCCGCCGGTTCCGTGGCGACGGCCCTCGCGGAGACCCTCGCCGGGCAGGTGACGCTGCTGTGCACCGAGCCGTTCGCCCGCCGGCACGGGGCGCGCTGGGCACCGCTGGGCGACGCGACGCTGCACCGCGGGTACGACCTGCGCGCGGCACACCGGGGCCGAGGGCTGGCGGAGGTGCCGCACTGGCTGGCGGCGCTGTTGGCCGCCGCGGTGGGTGCGGTGACGACCGAGTCGGCCACCGCCGCCGCCCTGAGCGCGGACGGGGACGCCCCGTCCCGACTGGCGGCGCACGGATGAGCGCCCGGCAGACACCCCAGGCATCCCGGACACCGCAGGCACCCCGCCCGGTCTGCGTCGCCGATGACGCGGACCTCTTCGACGTCGCCGAGGTGGTGGCCGCGGAGTGGGCGGCCGTCGGCGTCCGTGGCGCATTCCTGGCCCGGAACCTCGACACCGGCGAACAACTCGGCTTCGACGTCACGGAGTTGGTTCCGCTGGCCTCGGTCGCCAAGGTCCCGCTCGCGCTCGTCGTACTGGACCGGATCGCGACCGGGGAACTCGACGCGGCGCGTCCGGTGGTCGTCGACCCCGCCACCAGCAGCGTGGGCCCCACCGGACTGGCGGCGTTCCGGCACCCGGCGACCGTCGCCGTCGGCGACCTGCTCCTGCTGATGCTCTCGGTGAGCGACAACGCCGCCGCCGACGCGCTGTTCGGCCTCGTACCGGCCGAGGAGGTCGACGCGCGCCTGCGCGCCTGGGGCTGCGGAGACCTTCGCCTGCGGCACCGGCTGAACCGCATGTACGAGTGTGCCGCCGGCGCCGCCGGCAACGACTTCTCGCTCGCTCTGGAGCTGGCCATCCGCGACGACCACGCGGGGCGGCACGCCATCGAGACGCTGGATCCGGCCCACGCCAACGTCGGCACCGCCACCGGCCTGGTCGACCTGCTGGAACGGGTCTGGCGGGACGGCATCGGCCATCCCGACGCCTGCGCGGAACTGCGCCGGCTGATGGGACTACAGGTGTTCACCCATCGCCTGGCGGGCGAACTGCGGGCGGACACCCTCAAGGTGAGCGGAAAGACAGGCACGTTCCTGCATCTGCGGCACGAGATCGGTGTGGTGCAGTCCGAGGCCGGCGACCGTATCGCGATGGCCGCCCTCACCCGCTCCGACCGCCGTGCCAACCTCGCCCCGGACATCGACCTGACCATCGCCACCAGCGCCCGCCTGGCCTTCGAAGCCCTGCGCCGCTGAGACCGCCCGGCTCGCCCCGCCGCGGCTTCGGCGAGCGCATGGCTTCAGGGCGTGTGCGTTCTCAGGCATCGTCGATGAGGGTCTGAACGCCGTCGAGGATGCGGTCGAGGCCGAACTCCAGGGGGTCGACGGTGTCCGGCGCGAAGGCACCGTCGGCGACGGCGCGGGTCAGGGCGGGGAAGCGGTCGGCGTGCCGGTCGAGCAGTTCGCCGGTGAGGCGGTTCCACTCCTGGTTGTGTTCCTCGTCGAAGTCGAGCGACTGCTCGGCGAGGTTGCGTACGAGGCCGGCGACGAGAACGAAGATCCGATGTCGCTCGGACGCCGACAGGCCGGTCGGCTCCAGGGCCGCGAGTGCCGCATCCAGCCAGCCGAGCTGGTTCGGGCCCATCAGCTGACGGCGCATCGCGGTGGCCGCCAGCAGCCAGGGGTGGTTCCGGTACACCTCCGCGGACCGACGGGCCCACTCCGTGATCCGGGGCCGCCAGCCGTCTCCCGCCGTCGACAGGTCAGGGGCCTGGGCGAGGACGAACTCGACCATCAGCTCGACCAGTTCGTCCTTGCCGGGCACGTAGCGGTACAGGGCCATCGCCGAGACACCGAACTCGGCGGCGACCCTGCTCATGGACACGGCGTCCAGGCCCTCGGCGTCGGCCAGGGCCACGGCGGCCCCGGCGATGCGATGCGGGGTGAGGCTCGGCTTCGGCCCGCGGGTCGGCCGATCCTGCTCGCCCCACAGCAGCGCGACACGCGCGCGCAGGTCACGCGCCTTCCCCTTGGTCATGCGGCCCTCCGACTCGACGGCGGTCGGCGGCACCGGTTGACACCGCCTCAGAACTGTATATACCTTAAACACAACTGCTGATGACATAAACAGTTTAGGGGGAACGCTCATGCTCGGTGTCATAGCCACCGCGTCCGCCACCGTCCTCGCCGCTCCCGCCGTCGGCCTCCTGGGCTACCGGCAGCTCAAGCGCACCACCAACGCCGAGCGGCTGCGCAGCACCACCCCGAACGGCATCGACGAGTCCGGGTTCGTCCGCATCGGCGGCATCGACCAGTGGATCTCCATCCGCGGCGAGGACCGCGACAACCCGGTGATCCTGGAGATCCTCGGCGGCCCCGGAGCGTCCAACCTCGTCTTCATCCCCCGCACCCGTGCCTGGGAGCGGCACTTCACGATCGTGCGGTGGGACATGCGCGGTGCCGGCTTCACCTTCGCCGCCACCGGCCCCGCGGGCCAGGGCGAGATGAGTCTCGACCGGCTCCACGACGACGCCCTGGAGGTCACCGAGCACGTCCGCAACCGGCTCGGTGCGGCGAAGGTCCTCCTGGTCGCCAACTCCTTCGGCACCGTCCTCGGCCTGCGCCTGGCCCGCAACCACCCCGAGCTGTACTCCGCTTACGTGGGCACCGACCAGAACGTCGTCGCCGGCGGGCGCGAACGCTCCGCCTACCACGCACTCGTGGCACGACTCCGGCAGGCGGACAAGAAGGAGCAGCTGGCCGCCGTCCTCGCCATGGGTGCCGACAAGTCGGCATGGAGTGTCGAGCAGCAGTCGCAGTACAACAAGCTCGTCCTCACCACCGACCCGCTGTCCTACGACACCATGAAGACCGTGGTGATCCGCTCACTGTGGTTCTCACCGCTGCACACGCTGCGCGGCCTGCGCGCCTACCTGAAGGCCATGAACTTCTCCGAGTCGCTCGCGCACGAAGCCGTCTCCATCGACGAGTGGGCCGAAGGCACCACCTTCCGACTCCCCTTCTTCGTCTTCCAGGGCGACGGCGACGTCCTCACCCCGCCCGAACCGGCCAGGCGGCTCTTCGACGACGTGACCGCCCCGGTCAAGGACTTCGCCCTCATCCGGAACGCCAGCCACTTCGCGTCGTTCCGCCACCCCGACCAGTTCCTCGACCTGATGCTCACCAAGGTGCGCCCGACCGTCACCGGCACCCCGATCACCGGGTGAGTCGCCCGGCCCTTTCCCTCTTCTTTTCCCTCTCCTTGAGCGCCCGGGTAGAGCACGGAGGCACACCCGCCGGCCTCCGTGCGCGCCGGGCGGTCCGACGGCCGGGGCGCGGCGGTCACAGGTTGGGGTAGTCGGGCACGGGCGAGGCCGCGACGGCATCGTCCAGGATCTTCTCCCGCGCCTCGTTGATCAGGTGGTTGAGGCTGATGGCGACGGCGAGGATCTCGCCGGAGCTCTCCCAGCCGACGATCGGGCCGGTGGACTCCTCCAGGAAGGCCATCGCCTTCCGCATGAGGCCGCGGGCCTCCGGGGTGGTGGGAAGCGCATCGGCCTTGATCAGGTTGAGCATGGTCTCCAGTGCGTCGGCCAACGCCCGGACCGCTTCCCGCATCTCGGTTTCTTCGGAACTCATACCCCATACGATCGCGGAGCCGGGCCCGACCCGCCACGTCGCCTCCCGCCGGACAAACGAACGTGCGACTTCTGGACGGTCCTCGGTCGCCGGGCAACGTGTTGGTGTGCGGCGAACCGGGCCGGGACGGGGCCGGGGAAGGTCTCGGCGTCTCCGGCGGGCCGGGCACGCGGGCGGGGCCGGCCATGGGCGGCCGCAGTGGTCAACTCGCGGCACAACGGCCGGAGTTCACTTGAGCGTGCCGCCCTTGACGTCCACCGGACGGTCGTCGTGCAGCTCGCCGAACAGTCGCCGGGCCCGTGCCTGGTCCCAGCGTACGGTGCTGCCCTCGACGGTGGGGACGCCGATGCCGGACACCGGGACGTTGAGCTGGGTGCCGTGTCCGCCGGTGACTCCCCGGACCGCCTGGAACATCGCGGTGAGGTCCAGCAGTCCGGTGTTCCGGTCGACGAGCAGGGTGTCCAGGCCGGCGTCGAGGGCGGAGTACACGGCGAGCGGGTTGAGCACCGTGCCCGGCTCCGCCGCCCGGTGGGCGAGGGCGGAGAGGAACTTCTGCTGGTTGCGGGTGCGGCCCAGATCGCCCTGGGACTCCTGGTGGCGCTGGCGGACGAAGGCGAGCGCCGCGGTGCCGTTGAGGGTGTGGCAGCCCTTGGTGAAGTCGGCGCCCGACTTCTCGTCCTTGAGGTCCCGGTCCAGGCAGATCGGGACGCCGCCGACGGCGTCGACCAGGTTGACGAAGCCGGCGAAGCCCACCTCCACGTAATGGTCGATCGTCAGGCCGGTGTTGTGCTCGATGGTGTTGACCAGCATCTTCGGGCCGCCGATCGCGAAGGAGGCGTTCAGCTTGTGCGGGGTCGGGGCATGCCGTTTGCCGGTCATCGGGCTGGTGTAGGCCGGGACGGTCAGCCAGGAGTCGCGCGGCAGGCTCACCATCGTGGTGCCGGCCGCGCCGGTGTGCAGCAGGATCATCGAGTCCGTGCGCCGGCCGTCGGCCGAGCCCGTGTGCAGCTGCTGCTTCTCCTGGTCGGTGAGGCCCTCACGGCTGTCGGACCCGACGAGGAGGTAGTTGGTGCCCTTGCCCGTCCGGTCGTCCCGGTCGTGCTGGCCGGAGGTGCCGAGGTCGACGGTGTTCCGGAGCTTGCCGTCCGCCCAGGCGAAGGCGCCGGCGGGCACGACGAGGAGGAGGACCAGCAGTCCGACGATCAGGCGGCGCACCGGCCGCCGGCGGCGGTTGCGGTGCGCGCGGCGCCGTGGCACGGGTCCGTCCGCCGTGGGCTGCTCGCCGTCCCGGTCGCCCCTCGTGCGGCTCATCCACTCACTCTCCTCGGTCACTTCTGCGGTCGCTGCGGGGTCGTCCCGGCAGTCACTTCGGCGGGTCACTTCGTCGACAGGGGGCCCGGCTGGGGGACCGGCTCGCCGAGCAGATGCTGGTTGGCGGTGCCGGAGCGGTGCATGCGGTGCCAGGTGAGGCGGGTGCCGAGCAGCGCGGTGACCACGGAATGGATCACGACGAGGTACAGCAGCTGCCGGTAGAAGAACAGCTGGAGCGGCAGCGCCCACAGCACGCCGAGCCGTTCGTGGTCCAGGCGCAGCGCGTACGCCGCGGTGACCATCTGGACGGCGAGGAATCCGAGCCAGACGCCGAGGGCCTGCGGGGTGTTGCCGAAGCACAGCCCGTAGAGGGCGAAGACGTCGACGACCGGGGCGAACAGCGGCAGCAGGATCTGGAACAGGGCCAGATAGGTCAGTCCGCGGCGGCCGAAGCGGCCGGCCGGCCCGACCTCGATCAGGGCGTGCCGGTGCTTCCACATCGATTGCAGCGTGCCGTAGCACCAGCGGTAGCGCTGGCTCCACAACTGGCGGAAACCGCTGGGCACTTCGGTCCAGGCGACGGCCCGCTCCTCGTAGACCACACGGCGGCCCGCGCGCCACAGGGCCATGGTGAGGTCGGTGTCCTCGGCCAGGGTGTCCTCGCTGACGCCGCCGATCGCGGTGAGCGCGTCGCGGCGGAACGCCCCGATGGCGCCGGGGACCGTCGGCATGCACTCCAGCACCTCGAACATCCGCCGGTCCAGGTTGAAGCCGAGGACGTACTCCAGGTGCTGCCATTTGCCCAGCAGGCCGCCCCGGTTGCCGACCTTGGTGTTGCCGCTGACCGCACCGATCGTGGGGTCGGCCAGTGGCTGGATCAGCTGGTGGAGGGCGTCCGGTTCGAAGACCGTGTCGGCGTCGACCACCACGATGATCTCGTGACGCGCGTAGCGCAAGCCGGTGCTGAGTGCCCTGGGCTTACCGGAGTTGGACTGCTGCACCACGGTCACCCGCGGGTCGCCGATGGCCCGGGTGAGCTCCGCGGTCCGGTCCGTCGAGCCGTCGTCGATGACGAGGATCTGCAGGTCCCGGTGGGTGGAGGCGAGCAGTGAGCGCACGGTGGCCTCGATGCCCGCCTCCTCGTTGTAGGCCGGGACCAGCACCGTCACCGGGTCGGTCACCTTGCGCAGCCACGGTGCGCCGGACCGGTGCCGGTGGCGGCGCCGCACATGGACGCGGGCGAGGAAGGCGACCACCACCAGCCGGAGGACACCCAGTGCGCCGGCGATGCCCAGCGCCCAGGTCATCCCGCTCGCGAAGGTGTGCCCGAGGGCCTGGATCCGGATCAGCGCTCTGCCCTGGACGCGTTCCAGGAGGGGGGCCGGGGCGACCAGCGAGGGCCGTCCGAGCCCGTCGGTGATCGTGGTGAAGCGGCCCACTTGCGGGTCGGCCAGCAGCTGTGCCGCCTCCTGGTACCCGAGCGCGGTGTGGCTGTACTGCCGCACCACGCCGAGTGGCGGTTTGCGGGCGGACGACGTGGCGGCGACGAGCAGATACCCCTGGTCGGTGGCGCGCCGGGCGGCCGTCCACTCCGCGCCGCACATCGTGTCGGCGGTGGTGGTGTGCGGCAGCCGCAGCAGTCGGGTGGTGACGCCGGCGGAGCCGGCCAACGCGGTCCGGGTGAGGGAGAGTTCCCACCGGGCGCGGAGCGGCGAGGCACTGCCCAGGTCGCCGCCGGTGTAGGTGTACGAGCCGATCTCGTGGCCCGCCTCGTGGATCCGTCGGACCAGGTCCGGGTGGCGCGCCGCCTGGGTCCCGTAGAGGAAGAAGGTGGCGTGCGCGTGGTGCGCGCGCAGCAGGTCGAGCAGGCGCGGGGTCCATAGCGGGTCCGGTCCCCCGTCGAAGGTGAGCGCGGCGGTGCGGAACGGCATCTGTGCGGTCTGGGCGGTTTCGGCGCCGGTGACCCGCAGTACCGGCGCCCCGTTGTCGGCGGACCGGGGTATGGGGCTGGTGCAGGCGCGCCGGGTGCGGGCGCCGTCGACCTCGTGGGTGGTCCAGCCTTCGAAGAGCAGCGAGGCCGCGACGATGGGGAGGATCAGCAGCAGCAACAACCAGTGCCGGCGTGGGGGGTGGCGCAGCGCGTGCCGCCCCTGCCCTGACATCGCCACAAGGGGCCCTTTCTGTCGAGGAGTCTGCCCGGTGGGAGGGCGGACGCCCGCGCGGGCACGCCGGGGCGGCGGGCGCGGACGACGGCGCCGAGGAGCGGTACCGGGGAGTGCCTGGCCGCCCGGCGGCGTTGCCGGGGAAGGCTTCACGCCACCTCGGCGGGTGCGGCGGTGGACGTCGCACCCGCCGGGGGCGGGCTCGCCGGTGCCGACTCCCTTACGGGGCAGGGATGGTGGCGTCCGCGGGGACGGCGGACGGGGTGACGCGCTGCCCTGCGGGCACGGCGGGTCCGGGTGTGCGGGACGGCGCGGCGCGGCGGGGGGCGTCGGGGCCGTGGGACTGCTGCTGCCCGGCGCGTCCTGGGAGTTGGACGGCCGCGCCCGGTACGGGTTTGCCGGCCGATTGCAGAAAGCCGCCGAACACGACGACGAGAAGGGCGATATATCCGGTGCACATGCACCCCAGGGTCAGCGCCACGCGTCCCAGTAAGCGTCGGCGCCTACCTGAGGTGTCGACAAATACGGGACGATTGCGCTGTTTACCGGGGCGAATGCTGTGGGGGGTAGCGGTTCGCATGGGGGGTGAGTGTATCCAGCTGCGCGCAAAGGGGAACAGAAAGATCGGCCAGCGCTTCCCCGCCGTTGAGGTCGACCGGGAAGCCACCGTCGACAAGGGCGGCCACTTCTACCCAGCCCTGCCGTACTCATTCATCGCCACACGGAATTCCAACGACCGGTGTCCCTTTCGTCCGGCCGCTTCCGATGGGCCTTCACACCCCGTTCGCAAAAGGGTTCATGATGTGAAGTCACTCACGTCGTCCGGCGATAGCGCCGGTCAATTGCGCTGTTCAATACGGATGGTGGCGCCGTTTTGTGCGGGATTCGCCCTCAGGGTATGTCCATGGGCGACTTCGCAATTGCGGCGCAGCAGCAGGTGGAGTACGGCCAGCAGGACGGCGGTGGCCAGTGCGCTGTGCCAGAGGAAGTCGTCCAGCCGGCCGGCCGAGAGATAGCCGCCCGCGGCGACGGCCACCAGAGCGCAGACCGCCCGGTCGACGATGCTCTCCAGGGAGAGCAGGGTGGCGCGGGGCGCACCTGCGGGGACGGCGTCGTTCACCAGCTTCCGCTGTAGCGGATAGCCGAAGCCGGTGACGGCCGCGAACAGGCACAGCAGGACGACGACGGTCCAGGGGCCGCCGAGCGTGCTGCCCGCCAGGGCCGCCGCCATCACCAGGCTGAGCAGCGACACCCAGGTCACCGGGGACAGCCGGTTGGTGAGCCAGTGCGGCCGGGCCGAGGCCACCGCTTCGGCGACGGTCATGGCGGCCAGCGCCGCGCCGTGCGCGCTGGTGGGCACGGCGTGCGCGAACAGGATCGGCTGGAAGAGGTTGACCTGGCAGATGCGGGCGAGGGTGAAGAGCGCGACGCCCTGCACCATCACCAGGGCGAGCCAGGGCCTGGCGCGTACGGTCCGCAGCGCGTTCGCCGCCTCGTGGCGGACGGTGCCGGCGGCGCGGGGGCCGGAACGACCGCCCCGCGCCCGGCAGTCGGGGGCGTTCCGGCGCGGCAGCAGTACGGCGCAGACGACCGAGCCGCCCGCGCTCACCGCGCTCAGGACGTACGGCGCGGGGTGCGCGAGGTCCATCAGCGGGCCGACCAGGGGCCAGCACAGCACCTTCGCGGCCAGGCCCAGCGCCCGTGCCTGGCCCTCGGCCTTCAGGTAGTGGGCGGATGCGCCCTCGGCCCGCAGTCCGTCGTAGAGGTATGCGCTGGCGGCGCCCGAGGTCAGCGAGCGTCCGGCGGCGATGAGCAGGAAGTGGACCAGGAATCCGGAGTAGTTCGGGGTGAGCACCGGGACGAGGTTGGCCGCGGTCATCACGACCGCGCCGGCGCGCAGGCAGTTGCGGGCGCCGATGCGGTCGGCGATCAGTCCGGTGGGGATCTCGAAGAGGCAGAAGGCGAGGTAGTAGATGCTCTGGATGCCGAAGATCTGGCCGTCGGTCAGGCCGGCCTGCCGCTGGTACTCGTAGAACACCGGCATCCACCACAGCAGGTTGAACAGCAGCTGGAAGCCGTTGTTGAGGCGGATGATGCGGCGGGCCCCCGGCGAGAGGGGCGCGCCGTCGCGGGTGCGGGTGCGGGAACGGCCGCGTCCGATGCGGCCGTTCACCTCGCGTACGGGCGGATCTGGACGAGGTGGAAGGCGCCCTGATCCGTCATCAGCCATTCGACGTCCAGCGGCCGGTCCACGTCGTCGTCGCTGAAGTGCGACTGGAGGAGCCGGCCGGCCAACGCCAGGCGGGCCAGTCGCTGCCTGGTCCCGGCGGGCAGGTCGTCGGCGCAGGAGCCCAGGGACACCGTGCGGCCGCCGCCCTCGACCGTGTTGTAGAGGTACTGCAGCGGCAGCGCGGTGCCGTCGACGACGGACTCGGGCGAGCCGGGCGAGCAGTTGAGGCAGACGTTGCGGAAGTCCGCGCGCCGGGTCGGGTTGCAGGTCACCAGCACCCCGCCGAGGTCCGCCGGGCGATAGCGCTGGATGATCACCCCCATCCGGGCGTCGTCGAGCGGGATGCCCGCCTGGTGCCGCAGCCGGACGCTGCGCGGCGAGTACAGGGACGCCCACACCCGCCGTACCGCGTCCAGGAGTTGGTCCGTGCCGCGCACGTCGGTGACCGAGTCGTAGACGCCGGCGGCGGAGAAGCCGGGCAGGTCCTCGGCGTTGGAGGAGGAGCGCACCACCAGGCGGCCGGCGCCCTCCGGGCCGGCGGGCAGCGCCGCGGTGATGCGGCGGGCCAGTCCGTCGGGGATCGGGGTGTGCCGGACCAGGTGTTGCAGGGTGCGGCAGAGCGGGTCGATCGCACCCGTCTCGTCCCGCTCCAGCGCGGCCCTCAGCTCGTCGATGCTCGGTCGGACGGCGGGGCAGGAGGCGAGGAAGCGGTGTTGGAAGGCGAACGGGAGGGCGACGCCGTCGGGGGCCGCGACGGTGGCACGGGTGAACGCGGAGGCGGCGGCCCGCAGTTCCGCACCGCGGGTGGTGGGCGCGACGCCCAGGCGCGCCGTGAGATGGGTGTGCAGGTCCGTCCGCGGCGGCCGCGGACGGCCGTGGAACGCGGTCAGGTCGACGTCGTGGTCGCCGAGGACGTGGTGCAGTTCCCCGAGGTTGGCCGCCTTGGTGCCGTAGCCGTCCTGGTCGGTGCGGCGCAGCCGGTGCAGCGGCAGCGCGGGCAGGTCCGCCAGCCGCGGGGGGAGGACCCGGATCGGCTGCCGGTGCCACTCCGGCGTGCTGAGCGTCGGTGCCTGGGCCAGGCGCAGCAGGGTGATGTCGTCGTCGCGCACCTCGTAGCGGACCCAGGCGCCGTCCAGTCCGTCCGTCGCGATGAGGTGGTCCAGGTCGCGGACGACGGCGTTGGGGATGCCCCAGCCGGAGGCGAGGACGTTGGTGTGCGAGAGCGGGGTGGTGGGGGCGGTGTTGATGAAGCCGGCGACCCTCGGCACGTCGTCGGGCAGCCGGGGCATGGCGACGATGTCGCTCCAGCCGAGGTCGCCCGCCGCGGCCGCGTACGCGTCGGCGGTCCGGAAGTAGCGCAGCCGGCCGACGGCGGTACCGGGGTTCAGCGGGGTCCGGGTGCGGCTGCCGAACAGCTGATGACTGTGGATGCGCGGCACCCGGACGTCGCTGATCGTGGCGAGTTCGTGTTCCTGCCCGTGGTTGGCGGGCTTGAGCAGCAGCGGGAGCCGGGCGTCCAGGCGGTGGCGGACGGAGGTGTAGAACTCCTCCAGCAGCGGGCCGGACATGGTGTCGGCCTCGGTGGTCTCCAGGACGAGGAAGGGCCGCTCCCGGCCGCCGGTGCCGGGGTCGGTGCCGGGGTCGGTGCCGGGGTCGGTGCCGGGGTCGGTGCCGGGGTCGGTGTGCAGGGAGAGCACGCCGAGCAGGAAGCGCCGCCCGGGGTCCGTGTAGACCGAGGCGTTGACCGCGTCCAGCCGGGCGTCGAGCTCCGCCGGCCGCATACCGAGGATGCGGGTGGCGAGGTAGTCCACGTGGAAGGGGTGGACCGCGGTGTCCAGAAGGTGCCAGGTGTTCTCGGCACGGTCCACCACGACCTTGAGGTAGGGGTGTCCGGCGAGGGTTCCGGCCAGGGTGCGGAAGAGCGGGAGGGAGAGCTGCTCCCCCACGGCCGTGCGGTCGGCGGCGGGGCGGGGCGCGCCGGAGGGGCCGTCGGGGCGGGCCCCGGGGGTGGCGGGGGTGGTCACGAGGAGGCTCATGAGCGGGCCTCCATGGGCTCGGTCGCGTCGCCGGCCGGGGGAAGGAGGTGCGGCAGGGCGTCGACCAGGGTGCGGAAGTCGCGCAGCACGGTCTCGGGGTCGGCGGCGGACAGCAGGCACAGCGCGGCCATGGTGTTGGCGCCGGCGGCGGGGTCGTAGACCGGTACCGGCGTCCCGTCCGGCAGGGAGTTCTCGGCCACCACGGACAGCGTGCTGCCGGGGCTCAGGGGAGCCGCGTCCCGTCCGGCCGCGAAATCCCAGCGCCGGCGGTCCGGCCAGGCGGCACCGTCGCCGTCCACAGCCAGTACGACGAGGGATCCGGCCGCGCCTTGCGCCTCCCCTGCCTGGCGGGCCTCGGCGGGCCAGTCCACCGGACGTCCCAGCAACTGGTCGACGAGCATGCCGATGAGGTCCAGGCCGAAGACCTCCTCGATCTGCGGGACGGTCATCGCCCCGCCGAACCGGGCGGCGGTCTCGATCACCCACATCCGGCCGCCGGCACCGAGCTTGATCTCGGTGTGGATACCGCAGTTCTCCAGGCCGAGCGCGTCCACGGCCTGCCGCGCCAGGGCCACCACGCGCTGCTGGACGTCGGCCGGCAGCGCGGCCGGCGTGATACCGGCGCGCTCGGTGAACGGCTCCACGGTCGGCATCCGGCCACTGAGGCAGACGGGGTGGAAGGCGCCGTCGACGACGGCGCCCTCGACGCTGACGTAGTCGCCCCAGCCCGGCTGTGCGAACCACCCCTCGGCGGTGCCCGGCACGATCTCCTCCACGAGGAAGTCGGCGTCGGCACCGGCCACATGCAGCTCGGCGTAGCCCAGTCCGGCGGATTCGGCCATCACCTCGTGCGCCCGGCGCCAGGCCGCCGGCGCCTCGTCGGTGGCGCGGATGATCCGGTGCGCGGTGGAGCCGGCGCTCCAGGCGGCCTTCAGCAGCAGCGGGGTGCGGAGCGCGGCGGCCGCCTCGTGCAGCTCCCGCTCGTCGGCCACCGGCCGGAACCGCGGCTGGGGTATGCCCTGTTGGGCCCAGACGCGGCGCATCAGCCGCTTGTCGCGGGCGAGCGCACAGGACCGGCCGGCGCCGGCCAGGCCCAGTTTCGCGCACGCCTCCGCGACCGCGACGACCGCGTACTCGGAGAAGGTGACGACCGCGTCCGCGGTCACCTCCTGCGCCCGGGCGACGATCAGGGACACCAGGTCGCCTCGTTCGGGCCCGGTGGCGGTCGTCACGGAGGCGCACCGGTGCCCGGCGGTCGCGGCGACCGCGGGCGGCAGCGGGCTGAGCGCCAGCAGGTGCACCGCCGCACGTGCGGCGACCCGTGCCAGGGCATACCCCAAGGGCGGGCCGCCCTTGGCATACACGAACAGCACCGTGCTCACTGGAATCCGACTCCTTCGCAGAGGGTTTGGGGGCCGTCCGACGGCCATCGGCGTCCGCGGTCCGATGCCCGGACGCCCTGACTCCAGAGAACCAGTCGGAGGACCGCTGCCGGGCCGCCGTGGGCCCCACCCCCTCAGGCAAATGCCAGAGTTGAGGGGTTCGTAGGGCGACCGTGAAGGTTCCGTGATGCCGTAGGGGGTGCCGGCGCGCGAGGAGGCGCGTCAGATCGGCCGAGAACCGGGCATACGCCGTGCGGGCCGGGGATACGGATGCCCGTGCGAGCGGCCGGAGAAGGCCGCGGCGCGCACCCGCCAACTCCTCCGCACAGAGAGGCCGTCGTGGACGAGACCGGTCTGAAGTCACTGCTCGCACACCTCCCGGTGTCCTGGTGGGAGGCCGACCGCGACCTTCGGGTGATCGACAGCGGCGGCGGGGCCTTCGACGACACCGGCACCGCCCAGCGCTTCCTGGACACCCTGCGCCGGGAGTCGCCCGCGCCCTCCGCCGCGCCGGGGAGCCGGCACCGCCGGGCACGGTTCGACGGCCGGCTCTTCGACGTGAACTGGCCCCTGGACGCGCCCCGTCCGGACCGCACCCGCGGAGTGGCCGTCGAGGTCGGCCCGGCGGACGCCGCCACCCGCCGCTACGACGCCTTCGCCGACCTCGCACCCGCCGCGGCCTTCATCCGGGACGCCGCCGGCCGCTACCGCTGGGCCAACCACGCCTATGCCCACCTCTACGGCACCACGCCCGAACACGTCATCGGCAAGTACGTCCGCGACGTCGACGCCCCGGTCGACGCCGACCGGGTGCTGGCACTCGACCAGGACGTGCTCGCCCGCGGCACACCGGTCCGGCACACCCTCACCTACCACCGCGCCGACGGCAGCAGCGGCCACGCCGCCGGGCACCGCTTCCCGGTCCGGGAGGGCACCGAGACCTGCGTGGCCGGAATCTATATCGACATCAGCGACTACACCCGTGCCCTGCACCAGCGCCGGGAGGCGGAGGACAGCCTCTGCGCGCTTCGCGACCACAGCGGGCTGCCGTGCGCCCTGCTCTCCGCCGGCGGACGGATCCTCCAGGCCAGCGCGGCCGCCGCGGAACTGCTGGGTACCCGGCTCTCGGAACTCGTCGGCCGCCGGGCCGACACCCTGCTCGCCGCCGACCCCCAACTACCGGCGCTGGCACGGGACTGGCGCGCCCTGGTCACCCGCCGGCACCGCCGCCTTCAGACCTCCGCCGTCCTCCTCGACGGCCGCGGCCGGCAGCGCCGCGCCCGGCTGCACCTGACGACGGTGGGCCGCGCCAGCTCCCGCGCCGTCGGTGTCTGGGCCGTGGTCACCCACCAGGCCCTCGCCCACGAGCCGCACCCGCCGCTCACCGCCAGTCAGGTCCGGATCCTCTCCCTGCTGGCGGCCGGCCGCAGCAACGCCGAGATCGCCACCCAGCTGCACCTCTCGCGGCAGACCGTCGACTATCACCTCAGCCGCCTCCGGGACCTGCTGGACGCCCCGACCCGCTGCGCCCTGGTCGCCCGCGCCTACGTGCTGGGCATCCTCGCCCCCCAGGCATGGCCACCCCGCTCGGCAACGGCAGGGCACCCGCACAGCGCCACCTGAAACAGGCGCGCCGCCCACCGGGTACGCCCCACCGACCGCCCGCTCCCCCTTCCCCTCGACTACGAGTCCTTGCCGGCCGGCGAAACCGCCACGCAGGTGGCCGTCCCGAACTCGCCCTTGGCCGTGGCCCGCTTCGCCTCCTTGCCGTTGACATAGATCACGCAGTCCGCCTGGCCTCCCTTCTCACCCAGCATCAGGCTGACGTTGGGAGCGGCGGCTATGCCCTTCATCGTGGCCTCCTTCTTCCACGGCAGTTCAGGTGCTTCGACGTCCTTCGAGGAGGTCTCCCCCTTGGCGCCGTCCTCGTAAGTGATGGTCTGCACGCCGCTCCCGGTCACCTCGTAGACAACCTCGAACTCCTTGGCGTCCAGCTTCTCGAACTCCGTCTTGACGTCACCGGCACAGCCGGTGAGCCAGGTCGCCGCCAGGCCCGCGGCGGCGACGATCGAGATCCTTCTTACCTGTCGCATGATTTCCCTTTTCTGGATGAACAAAATTGCGTGGCGGGCGGCCGGGTGTGCCGCGCAGCGCCAACCCCCTTGCGCTCACCGCGGTCACGACAAGGTCGGCGTTCTTCAGAGCCGCGACCTTGCGATCGGCCGCTTGCCTGGCGGCGGCGAGCATCAGGAGCCGGCCCGCAGCGAGCGCGACCCGCGCGGTCACCCGCTGCCCTTGGGGTCGGGAACCCGCCCGGGACACCAGCATGGCCAGGGAGCCGACGGCGACGGCGGTTCTCCATCGTTGCCATCGCGACCACCAGCCACACAAAGCAGACATAAGGTACCTTAAAGCAAAGGTAAAGGGCACATATGGTTTACATCAAGCGCCAACTTTCCGGCAAATCTGCCACAATGCCCACCTGGCGGACACTCGACTGATCTCGGAGTGGTCCACCCCGAGTCAAAGGCAAAGAAGTCGTCAAGTAGCCTTCTGGGGCACTCACCCCCATGAAGGGGCAATCCATGACACTCCGGTGTGGTTGCCCTCGTCGGCAACCGCAGCCGGCGCACCGGCAGCCGGCCCCCGATCATCGCGTCCGGCGCCACCACCGCCCCGGCGTAGCGCTCCGGATTCTCCGGATTCCCTCTTCCCCCGAACCTTCCAACGCCCTCGAAGGAGAACCGCATGCCGACCGCAGAGCTCACCATGTCGCGTCAGCGGCACCGCACGTCGTGCCCAACCCGTCCCGCCAAGGCCACCACCATCGGCAGAGCCGTGGGCGTCGCCGCCCTCCTCCTGGCGCTCGACGCCCCCCTGGCCACCGCGGCGTCCTCGGACACCTACCGCAACTACGCCGACCTCGCCGCTCACGAGACCGAGGGGGTCGACTACCTGCGCACCGTGCACCGGGGCACGACGGGAGTGGCCCACATCGCCATTCACGGCGGGAAGATCGAGGCCGGCACGACCGAGCTCGCCCGTGAGAGCGCCGCCGGCAAGAACGACTCCTTCTATTCCTTCCAGGGCATCAAGCCCACAGGGAACTCCGTTCTGCACATCACCGCCACCCACTTCGACGAGCCGAAGGCACTGCAGCTCGTCAAGGCGTCCCGCCACACCGTGTCCTGGCACGGAATGGCCGGGGACGCCCCGGCCACATACGTCGGGGGCAAGGACAAGCAGCTGCGGGACCGCATCCGCACCCAGCTGCGCGCCGCCGGCTTCAACGCCCCGGACAAGTTGCCACCGAAGCTCGAGGGCGTGGACCCGGCCAACATCACCAACCGGAACGGCCGTGGTATGGGCGTGCAGTTGGAGATCACCAGGGCGCAACGCGACGCTCTGATGACGAACGGCAAGCCCAACGCCGCCTTCCGCGCCTACACTGCGGCCGTGGAGAAGTCCCTGCCATAAGACGGTGTCGCCCCCGGGGCACTGGCCCCGGGCGGGTACGGGACCGTCGTCCTTGGCGTCAGCTGATGAGACCCAGTTGCCGGCGCAGGAGAAGCACCGTCCGGTGGCCGAGTGCGGGCGCATGCCGGTCGATGAGTGCGGCCAGTTCCCGGTCGCCGAGCGCGGTGGTCGCCGACGGCGTCCAGCGGCGTACGGATTGTTCGGCACGGAAGCGCAGCTTCGGGTGCTGGTCGGTCAACAGGCTCAGCGCGGTCCGTAGTTCGACTACACCACCCTGGGCGCACAGCAGCCGAAAGGCCGCGGTACGGGTGTGTACGGGCCGCGCCGGGTCCAGTCTCGTCTCCAACCATGACGCAGGCAGCCGGCCGGCGTCCGGAATCAGGGCGGCTGCCACCTCGCGGGCCACGGCCGGCGCCGGATCGTCCACCAGCGGGCGAAGCCGCGCAGACTCGGCCGAATCCAGGACCCGCAGGCCCGCGACGGCACAAGAACGCACTGCGGCGACGGGGTGGCCGGTCAGCGGCCACAGCAGTTCCGCGTCCGCGCGGGTGCCGCACTCGGCCAAGCCCAACGCGGCACCGGGCGGGGGGCCTTCGTCGCCCGGATCCATGCACAGGGCGCGGTAGAGCGGCAGCGGATCGGTGCCGCTCTTTCTCAGGACCCAGCGTGCGCAGGCTCGTACGAGGGCGGAGCGGTCGGAGAGGAAGGACTCGGCCTGAGCGAAGCGCCCGGTCCGCCGCAGCGCGGTCACGCCTGCGGCTCGGACCTGCGGCTGCCGCGATTCGAGCAGGGGCTCCAGCACCTCTTCATGTGCGCCCTCGCGCACCGCCGCCAACGCCGCCTCGGCGCACAGGTCCTGGATGACCACATCGTCGTCGGATGCGGCGATCCGGGCCAGTCGGAGGGGCGAGAGCATCTGTTGTTCGACGGCGAGGCGGTGGCCGAAGCGGCGCGCGGCGCGGTCGTCGCTGGTGAGCAGTGTGGTGATGGCCTCGGGTGGCCCTGCCACGAGGCTCCGCTTCAACAGCGACTGTGCGAAGTCACCGTGCTGACGACATGCCATGCGCAGCACGAGCGCGGCGAAGGGGGCCATCGCCCGGCCCACGACACCGGGCAGCAGATCTGCCAGCAGCTCTCGCGCCTGCTCACGCACCGGGGCCACCCAGTCCGCAGACCGGATCACCACCAGCGGCAAAAGCGCCGGGACGGCGGGGGCCCATTCCAGAGCGGCCTCGCGGACCCGGCCGTCGGGATGGCACAGGGCGACGGCCAGCTGCGACTCACCGAGCGTCCCGTGAGCGTGATCACGCAGCCCGGTGAGGGAACGCAGCGCCTCCCGACGCACATACGGCAGCGACCGCACCGCGAGATCAAAATCCACCCATGCCTGGGGATCCGCCGTGTCCAGCGACTTCCGGAGCGGTTCGCCACTCAGCAGGCGGCAGACGGATTCGTGCGACGTGCTCATCGTCCCTCAGACATCGGTGCCGATCGGGCTTCGGTGCCGATCGGGCGCATGATCGATCCTAGGCGTGACCGTCGGTCGGCGACGAACGACTTTCGACGGCGCCGGACCGGTCAGCTACGGCAAGCGCCGACCAGGGGTGGATGGCCTTGCCCGACCCGTTCCGGGCGCCGCAACCCGCCCGTGACATCCCTCATACCGACCCCGTCACGAACTACCGTGCATAGTAGTTCCCACCACAGCGACAAAGGGTACTTTGTCCGACTTGATCTGACGATGAGGCCCACCCGGGACGCCGACGCCCCGCCCTTCGCCCCCTTTCGGTCATTTGTCCGCACACCCCACACCCCTGACGACGCGCCAGGCACCTACGAGGCCCACCGGTGTGCGGGACAGCACGACCACCCGCGCACCGCAAGGGGTGGCCGAGCAACTACCCCGTCTAGTGGTAGTGCCCATTGCCCGCCTCGCCCGGACTTCCCAGAATGTCGGCCATCGACGCGACGAGCGAGTGAGGTCAGGCATGAAGAAGCACCGCAGGAAGAGCAACCACCGGCGGCTGACGGTTGCCGCCCTCGCCGTAGCCGCCTTGGGTGTCCCCTCCGTCGCCATGGCCGCCTCGGCCACCCCCGCCGCCACCTCCGGCGACGCGGCACGCGTGGTGGAGCTGGTCAACAAGGAGCGCGGCAAGGCCGGCTGCGCCCCGCTGACCGTCAACGCGAAACTGACAAAAGCCGCCCAGGCCCACAGCCAGGACATGGCGGACCACCGCAGAATGTCGCATACCGGATCCGACGGCTCCGACCCGGGCGCCCGGATGAAGAGCGCCGGCTACAACTGGACCACCTACGGCGAGAACGTCGCCTATGGATACGCCACCCCGGAGAGCGCCATGGCCGGCTGGATGTCCAGCCCCGGACACAGGCGCAACATCCTCGACTGCTCGTTCAAGGAGATCGGTGTCGGCCTGGCACAGCCCGGCGACTACTGGACGCAGGATTTCGCCACCGCCCAGTAGCACCGCCCGGTTCGCCCCGTATCCGACCTGCCGCCCCTCCCTCTACGTGCGGGGCTCGGCCGCCATCAGGTGCGCCACCTCCGCATACGCGAACGACGCCGCCGTCGAGTCGACGGGCTCGCCGCTCCTGCGCCCTTCCGTGGCGGGCGCGTGCGGACGCCCTACTGCCCGCCGTTGACGACCGCCTGTTCCACCGCGCCGTCCTGGAGGTGCCACCGCTGGAGGATCTTCGCGTAGGCACCGGTCCGGATGAGGCGGTCGAGCGCCTCGCGCACGGCGTCGCGCAGCTCCGTATCGGCCTTGGCGACGGCGATGCCGTAGGGCACCGGATCGATCTGTTCGCCGACGAGTTGGAAGGCGCCGCCGCCCGCCCGGGTCGCCGCGGTGTAGGCCGCGACCGGAAAGTCGTCCAGGCAGGCGAGGGACCGGCGCTGGGCGACATCGTCGTAGACCTCGGCCGCCGAGTCGAACTTCCGCAGCGTCGGCTGCGCGGGGAGCTGCCGACTCAGTTCGTCGAGGTAGTTCTCGGCCGCGGAGCCGCGCTGGACCGCAACCGGCCGGCCCGAGACGTCCTCCGGTTTGCCGAGGCCGTCCGGGTTGCCCTTGCGTACGACGAGCGACAGCCCCGCCCGGAAGTAGTCGATCAGGTCGCCCCCTCCCCCGGTCTTCGTCCCGCCCGTCTGCCCGCCCTGGCGGTCCTTGGTGTCGACCAACGCCGAGATGACCAGGTCGAACCGGCCCTGGCCGAGGCCGGGAAGCAGGGAGTCGAAGGTCGCGTTCTGGAATGTGCAGCGCACGCCCAACTCACGGCCGAGGGCGTCGGCCAGGTCGACGTCGAGGCCGGCGGGCTTACCTGCGCTGAGGAACTCCATCGGCGCATAGCTGATGTCGGAGCCGACGGTGATGATGCCCTTGTCCGCTATCGCCCGCGGCAGCCCGCTGGATGGTTTCGCGCCTCCGCCGGGCTTGCCCGCCGCGCCCGCGCCACCGGTGCCCTGCTTCCCGCCCTCCGGCCACAGCGTCCAGGCCAGCGCACCGCCGCCCACCGCGACACCGGCGGCGGACAGTGCCGCGAGCACCCGCCGACGGCTCGGTCCCGGGGACGGGGGCGGGTGCGGGCCGTCCGTCCCGGGCAACGGAGCTGGGCGGGTGGCGGCTTGGTGCAGTGCGTCGGGCGGCGGGGGCTTCGGGGGAGCCGCCATCGTGCGGGTCGGCAGCGCACCGAAGTCGCGGGCGGCGCCGGCGGGCCCTTCGACCGGCGGGCGCACGGAGGAGGTGTCGTGGGATCTGGGGTCGCCGAGCTGTGCGGACAGGCGGTGGAGCTGCCCGGCGAGGGGTTCCGGCAGCCAGTCGTCGTACGGGCCGGGTGCACCCAGCCGCGCGACGAGCTCGGGGAGGGCCGGCCGCCGGGCCGGGTCCTTCGCCAGGCAGGCAGTCGCCAACTCGCCCAGATTTCCCGGAAGTTGGCCGATCTGCGGCTGCTCGTGCACGGTGCGGTACATCAGCACCTGCGGCTCTGCGTTGCCGTACGGGCCGTCGCCGGTCGCCGCGTAGACGATCACGCCACCGAGCGCGAAGACATCCGCCGCGCCCGTGATGTCGGGGCCGGTCATCACGAGCTGTTCGGGGGCCATGAAGCCCGGGGTGCCCAGGGCGGTGCCGGTCACCGTCAAAGCGGTGTCCGCGGCGGAGTGCGCGATGCCGAAATCGATGACACGAGGGCCGGTGGCGGTCAGCAGGATGTTGGACGGTTTGAGGTCACGGTGCACCAGACCCTGCCCATGCACCGCCGACAGCGCCTGGAGCAGACCGGCCGTCAGCAGCCGCACGGTGCGCTCGGCCAGCGGCCCCATGTCGTGCACGGCGGAACTCAACGCGATACCCGGCACGTACTCGGTCGCCATCCACGGCACGTCGTCCTGCGGCGCGGCATCGACCACCGGCGCCACGAACGGTCCCCCGACCCGCCCGGCCGCGGCCACCTCACGGGCGAAGCGCTTGCGGAAGCCGTGGTCGTCGGCGAGTTCGGAGCGTGCGGTCTTCACCGCCACCGTCCGCCCGTCCCCGGCGCGGCCGAGATAGACCCGCCCCATTCCGCCGCCGCCCAACAGCCCAATGATTCGGAACGGCCCGATCTCTCGCGGATCGTCCTTCGCCAGCGGTCGCACCCGCACCCCCACCAGTGCCAGCAATTACGGGGAACAGTATCCCGCACCCAACCGCCCGGAAGATCAACGGACCGGGCCGCCGCGGCAGCGCCGGGCGCCACGGGCCGGTTGCGGCGCGAAAGTCCCTTGTGCCGGCCCACCGGCCCGTAGTGCGCTGCCCTTCATGACGAGCATGAGGAGCATGAGAAAGCGGAGTGCTGCCACACTGGTTGCCGCCCTGGTCGCGGGCTCGCTGTGCGCGGCCGTGCCGGATTCTTCGGTGGAGCTCGACAACGTCGATCTGGACACCGTGACGATTCCGCAACTCCAGGCACGTATGGCGAACGGCGCGCTGACCTCCCAGGCGCTGACCTCCGCCTATCTGCGGCGGATCCAGGCCGTCGATCCGAAGGTCCATGCGGTGCTGCGCACCGACCCGACGGCGCTGCGCCAGGCAGCAGCCAGCGACGCCAGGCACCGGCACGGCACGACCCTCGGCCCGCTCGACGGCATCCCCGTCCTGCTCAAAGACAACGTGGACACCCGAGACCTGCCCACCACGGCCGGGTCGCTGGCGCTGGCCGGCCGCCCGCCGCACCGAGACGCCGCACTGGTGACCCGGCTGCGCGAGGCGGGCGCGGTGATCCTCGGCAAGACCAATCTGTCGGAGTGGGCCAACTTCCGTTCCACAAAGCCGACTTCGGGATGGTCGGCGGTGGGCGGGCAGACCCACAACCCGTACGTACTGGACCGCAATCCGTGTGGCTCGTCCGCCGGTTCGGCCGCCGCGCTGGCCGCGTCGTTGGCACAGGTGGCGATCGGCACCGAGACAGACGGCTCCATCGTGTGTGCGGCCGGGATGAACGGGGTGGTGGGCCACAAGCCCAGTCTGGGACTGGTCAGTCGGACCGGCGTGGTCCCGATCTCGGCACAGCAGGACACCGCG
This sequence comes from Streptomyces sp. BHT-5-2, assembly GCF_019774615.1. Classification (NCBI taxonomy): domain Bacteria; kingdom Bacillati; phylum Actinomycetota; class Actinomycetes; order Kitasatosporales; family Streptomycetaceae; genus Streptomyces; species Streptomyces sp. BHT-5-2. The sequence goes on from NZ_CP081496.1 coordinate 4,585,434, forward strand.
GGCCCCATGGCGCGCAACGTGACCGATGCAGCGCTCACCCTGGCGGTGCTCAGCGGTGACCAGGCCGCGCAGCCAGGCACGCCCGCCGGCCGTCCGGACGCTGCGCCGCGCTCCGGCGGACTGCGTGGCAAACGGATCGGCCTGTGGCGACTGCCCGAACTCGGGCCGGCGGTGGACGCAGTGCTGACCCGCACCGCGGAGCGGCTACGGAGTGCGGGAGCCACCGTCGTCGAGGTCACGCCCCCGTACCAGAAGCGCATCGCGGAACTGGAAATCCCCACTCTGCTCAGCGAGTTCCACCGGGACATCGACGCCTATCTCACCACCCGCGACGGACCGCGGGACCTCGCCGGGCTGATCGCGTTCAACCGCACCCACCCGGCGGAACGGACCTGCTTCGCCGGCCAGGAACTCTTCGAGCAGGCCCTCGCCGCGCCGCCCACCACCGACCCGAAATACCGAGCCGCCCGCGGCGAGTTGACGGATCTGGCCCGCCGTTCCCTCGACGAGACCATGGCCGCCCATCGACTGGACGCCATCGCCGCACCCACCAATCCGCCTGCCTGGACGACCGACTGCGCACGGGGTGACAACGACATCATCCCGTCCTCGACCCCCGCGGCCGTGGCCGGCTACCCGTCACTGTCGGTACCCGCGGGGTCCGTACACGAGCTTCCCGTGGGCCTGCTCCTGATGGCCGGCAACCGCCAGGACGCGGCACTCCTGTCCCTGGGGGCCGCGGTGGAGCACCGCCTGCACGCCTGGCAGGCACCGCGCTACCTCCCAACGGTGGGACCCGACACCGTCCGCTGAACGGACCGCCACGGACACCGCCCCGAACGGACTTCACCCGTCACAGACACTGCCCGGAACAGACACCACCCGTCGCGGACACCGCCGGGCACAGACATCGCCCGGCACGGAAACCGCAGGTCCGAAGCCGCACGGCCGGCGGGTCTCAGCCCGCCCATTCCTCGGCGAGGACGGACCAGACCTCGGTGTCATGCCGGACCCCCCGGTACGGGAACTGCCTGCGCAACACCCCGTCGCGCCGCATGCCGAGCCGGCGGGCCGCCTCGACGCTGCGCTTGTTGGCCGGGGTGGTCCGCCATTCCACCCGGCTCATCCCGCGCTCGCGAAAGGCCCAGTCGATCAGCGCCCGGCTCGCGCGGTGCACCAGCCCGCGCCCCTCCCCCGCCGATTCCAACCAGCACCCGATCTCACAGACCCCCAGGGCAGCATCGAACTGCGTGAACATCACGCCGCCGACCAGCACGCCCTTCGACCAGATGCCGTAGATCCGCGCCCCGTCCTGTGCCTGGCCGTCCGCATACCCCTGGAGGACCTGGACCGCCGACGCCAGGTCAGTGGTACGGGTCGCCCACGGAATCCAGGGGTCCACCGTGGGCCGGGCGCGGTCCATGTGGTCGAGGAACTCCTGTGCCCGCCAGGGTTCCAAGGGCCGCAGCTCGGCACAGTCATCAAGCGGCAGGGCAAACACGGGGAGCCTCCGTGGGTGGGTGGGAAAAGTCCGCAACAGGCACTCGCTACGAACTGTAAGGCCCGCTCCTCCCCACTCGCCCCGCTCCCCCGACCCCTTCGCCGTGAGCCCCACCACGGCGAATGTATTATGTCAGCCGTATTGGAAAGAGTTCCCGAGAGGCCCACAGGAAAGCCGACCATGCCGAAACAGGTGGACCACCACGAACGCCGCGAGACCATCGCCCGCGCGCTGTGGCGCGTAGTGGAGCAGCGCGGCGTCGGGAACCTCTCACTGCGCGAGGTCGCCCGCGAGGCAGGCATGTCCCACGGGCAGCTTCAGCACTACTTCACCACTCGCGAGGCGATGCTGACGTTCGCGATGGACTTCGCCGCCGAACAGGCCGGTCGACGCGTCGAGCTCGGCCTGGCGGAGCTGGGCGACCCACCGCACCCTCGCGACGTACTCCGCGTCATGCTCACGGAGATGCTCCCGCTGCACGCCGACGCCCGGGCGACCAGCCGGATGAGCGCCGCCTTCGTCCTGGAGGCCCTGCACGACGAGCACATCCACGCACGGGCGCGCGACGGCATCACCCAAGGACGCGCCACCGTCGAGCAGTTGATCCGCCGGGCCATCGCCGACGGATACGTCCCCGCCGACCGCGATCCGGTGATCGAGACCAATCTGCTGCTCGCCCTCACGGGCTTCACCCCCCTCCTCGAACTCGATGTGATCGAGCCCCGGGACACACTCACCGCGATCGACCACTACCTGGACAGACTGTTCACCGACAAGAAGGCCGCTCCAGGCACACCCCCCGCCTGAAGAACCCGTTGCGCACCCTCGCCGAGGGCAGCGGGAAGCAGCGGGCCGGGGCCCGAGGATCACGTCCGCCCCGCCGACCAACCCTTGCTGAGCACCTTCGGGGAGAGCCCCCGGAGGCGCCGGCGGCTGCTCCGGGGGTCCGCCGGCGAGCGGGTGTGATCCTGGCGTACACGGCGGTGGCGATTGGCGCGGTGCTGCTCGTCGCGGCCTGCCTGGCGCGGAGCACGGCGATGCTGTGGGCGGCCGGTGCGATGACGCTGGTGTCGGCGGCGCCGCTCCTCACCGCGCGGTTCCACCACGCACCTGGGCGGCGGGCCCCGAGCGATCACCACCGGGGCGTACACGACTGAACCGAGGCCGAGGCGCTTCGGCCTCGCCTGCGCCACGACGGCGGGCGCACCGGAGGCGGGTGAGTCTCCTGAAGTGCTTCGACTGCGCGTGGGCCGAGCAGGTCGTCGACACCGTGGGCGTATGCCGTCACTGCGGGGTCGGCGTCTGTCTGCGGCACTGCCATGTCGCCTGGAGCCCGGCCACCGGATCGCCGGGGTCGGCCAGTCCACACCTTCCCGGCCGGCACGCGAACTCACCTGTCCGACCTGTCACTTCGCGATGGCCGCCACGTCCCAGGCAGAGGTGAAACAAGGTACCGGGGCGCCCATCTCGGCGACTTCACGGCGCAGCCGAGAATGCTGGTGATCGGCGCACCGGTGGTGGGCGGCCTGGTGATCGGTGCGAGGGCGCGCTACGGGTCGGAGAAGATCCGCGGGCACGGTATGCCCGCGGCGATCGAGGCCATCCTGACGGGCGACAGCCGGGTCGCGCCGCGGGGGGCAGTGCTCAAGCCGGTGTCGGCGGCGATCGTGGCGAAGGCCCCGTCGCCCGGCCGATGCGCCGGTCGTCGTCCGGTACCGCTTCGTCAGTACCGCTCTGTGAGCGAGTCGACGGTCCGCTCGCCGGCGGCGTCGGTCAGGGCGCGCAGCCCGCGTACCAACTCGGCGCGCCGGTCGCCCGGGAGACTGGCGACGATTGCCCGGATCTCCTGGTGGCGGTGGGCCAGGACCTTCTCGACCAGCAGGCGGCCGTGTGGTTTGAGGCCCACGATGACCTCGCGGCGGTTGTCCGGGTTCATCTGCCGGTCCACCAGGCCGCGGGCCTCCAGCTTGTCGACCATCCGCATCGCCGTCGACGGGTTGACGTCCAGTCCCGCGGCGAGTGCGGCGAGCTTGACCGGGCCCTCGCCGTGCAGGACCACCAGGGTGCGCAGTTGCGGCAGGGTCAGGGCCGGTTCGGTCTCGGCGAGCGCCCGTGCGGAGAGCGCGACGAACAGCCGGGACGCGGTCATGACGGCCGCGGTGACCTCCTCCACGGTCTCGTGCAGGTCGTCCGGCGGCTGTTCTGCCGGGGTCCGCTGCTGCCCGTCGCCCTGATCTTGTCGCACCATACCGCTGTTATACCGTTCCTCGGGCGGCGCCGAAGGCCGAGCCCGCCCGGCCGTCCGGGCACCGCCTTCTTGGGGCGCGTTGCGGGCTAGAAGTGCTTGGCGCCCTCCACTATGGCCTCGCGGATGCGGTGGTAGGTGCCGCAGCGGCAGACGTTGCGGATCTCGTCGAGGTCGGCCTCGGTGATCTCCTTGCCGGCGGCGCGGGCCTGCTTCACCTTGGCGACCGCGGCCATGATCTGGCCGGGCTGGCAGTAGCCGCACTGGGCGACGTCGTACGCCAGCCACGCCTCCTGCATGGGGTGCAGGTCCTTGCCGACGGTGGCGGGCAGCCCCTCGATGGTGGTGACCTCGTCGTCCGGCCGGACGTCCTTGACCGGCACCGAACAGGGGTTGAACGCCTTGCCGTTGAGGTGACTGGTGCATGCCTGGCAGACACCGAGGCCGCAGCCGTACTTCGGCCCGGTGACGCCCAGGACGTCGCGCAGCACCCACAGCAGCCGCACGTCGTCCTCGATGTCCACCGTGACGGACTTGCCGTTGAGGATGAAGGTGTGTTCGGGCACGGTCGCTCCTTGCGCTGCTGGTGGCCCTTGCGTTCCTGGTGCGCGCCGCCGGCGGGCCGGCTTCAGTAGGCGCGGTCCAGTCCGTCGGTCGGCGATTGCGGGATCGGGGGGACGGTCGGCAGCGGCTCGAAGCCGAGCGGGCCGGAGTGGTTGACGGGGAACGTCGTGGGCATGGTGCCGGTGGCCGCGCCGTAGGCGCAGGCGACCGCGGCGGAGGCGGCGCCGACCGCCAACTCCCCCGCGCCGCCCGGCTTTCCGGTGGTCGGCGGCATGACCACGATCTTCAGCTCGGGCGGGGTGTTCCACTGTCGGGTGTAGAAGTAGTTGTCCCAGCTGCCCTCCAGGAACGCACCGTCCTTGAGGTGCAGGCCCGAGGTGAGCGTGATGGCGATGCCGTCCATGATGCCGCCCATCATCTGCGCCTCCAGGCCCTTGGGATTCACGGCCAGGCCGACGTCGACGGCACAGACGACCTTGGTGACGCGGGGACCCGTACAGGCGTCGGGGATGTGCCGCCCGGTGGTCCCGGGGCGGCAGTCGATCTCGGCGAGCACCGCCACGACGCCGTGGTACTCGGGGTGGACGGCGATGCCCTGGGCCATGCCGTCGGGCAACTCCCCTCCCCATCCGCCGAGTTCGGCGACCTTGTCCAGGACGGCCCTGGCCCGGTCTCCCTTGATCAGTTGCCGGCGGAGGGCCAGGCGGTCCTTGCCCATCTCGTCCGCCAGCCGGTCGATGACGAGCTCCTGGGCGCACCGGACGTTGGGCGAGTAGATGTTGCGCATGCTGCCGGTGTTGAAGCCCTTGTCCACCTCGTTGAGGAACTGGGTGGAAAGGCCCAGGTCGTAGGGCGTCTGCTGGCTGAGCGTGAAGATCGTCTCGGAGAAGGTGAGGTCTCCCACGGGCAGCTTGGCGGCCGTGGCGGTGATGATCTCGCCCAGGCCGTGCCCGAAGTCGGTGGAGACGGAGGTGTGCCGCTGTTCGTAGGTGAGCACCTTGCCCAGCGCGTACGTCGCGCGGATGCGCGAAGTGGCCATCGGGTGGGTACGCCCCTGCCGGAACTCGTCGGTGCGGTGCCACATCAGCTTGACCGGCTTGCCCATCGCCTTGGAGACCTCGGCGGCTTCGAGTGCGGCGTCGGAGAACAGCTTGCGGCCGAACGACCCACCGCCCTCGGCGACATGCACCGTGACCGCGCTCTGCGGCAGTCCGAGCTTGGCCGCGATCGCCTGCTGGGCGACGATCGGCGACTTCAGGGCCGCCCAGATCTCGGCCCGGTCGGACCGTACGTCGGCCACCGCGCAGTTGGGCTCCAGCGCGCTGTTGCTGGCGAAGTGGAAGGTGAAGGAGCCTTCGACGGTCTTGGCCAGATGACTCAACCTCGGTACGGCGAGGGGAAGTTCGGCTGCCTTCAGCTCGCGCAGGACGGTGTCGTCGGACGCCCGTTCCGCGGTTCCCGGGCCCCAGGTCACCCGAAGGGCACGCACCGCGTCGATGCACTGCCCGAAGGTCCGGGCGCGCACGGCGACACCGGTGGAGATGGCCGCGACGTCGGTGACGCCCGGCATCGCCCGTACCGCCGCGAGATTCTGCACGGAGCGCACCGTGCCGTTGATCGTGGGCGGCCGGCACACCATGGTCGGCGCGGCGCCGGGCACGTGCAGGTCCATGGCGAACTGCTTGCGTCCCGTCACGCTCTCCCTGGCGTCGACGCGGTTGCGGGCGGTGCCGATGACCGAGAACGCGGAACGCGGTTTGAGGTCGGTGGCGACCCGTACGGTCTTCGGGCTCGCGGCCTTCCCGGCGAGCGAACCGTAGGTCGCGGTGCGGCCGTTCGGGGCGGTGATCACCCCGGCCTTGCTGGTCAGCGTGGATATCTCGGCACCGAGCAGCTCGGCGGCGGCCTCCAGGAGCCGCTTCCTGGCGATCGCCGCCGCGACCCGGATGGGTGTGTAGGTGGAGATGGTGGTGTTGGAACCGCCGGTGAGCTGGTTGAAGAGCAGTTCCGGGCGCGCGTCCGCGAGGGTGACCCGGACCTTCTCCAGCGGCAGGTCGAGTTCCTCGGCGATCAGCATCGCGGTGGAGGTGGTGATGCCCTGGCCCACCTCGGCGCGGGGCAGTGCGAACGAGGCGGTGCCGTCGGCGTGGACATGGATGGTGATGAGGCCGGCGGTCGGCAGCGCGGCGTCGGTGAGCATGTCGTTCAGGTCGAAGATTTGCGTGAGCTCGGGCAGCGAGCCGACCGCGGCGTGTGCCGGCGTCGATCCGGCGGCCGCCTCGCCCAGTTGGGCCGCAACGGCCAGCGTCGGCGCCGCCAGGACGTAGCCGAGGAACCTGCGGCGGTCGATCCCCTCCGCCCCGCGTCCGGTGTCCGCGGCGCCCTCGTCGACCGGCTCGACGGCCTCCGTGCGCTCCCGCGGCAGACGATTCTGAACGTCCATCATCTGTCCTCTCACGGAGCGTGGTTGATCGACCTACCGGATGGTAGCGAACGCCCGCGCACGACAGAACAACGGGGACGGAGAGACTTCTCCCCAGTCCGCCGCTGCTCGGCTCACTGCCTGGACGAGGGGCTCGGGCAGGCTCATCGGTCGCGGTGCGTCCGGCAGCGGCATGCTCGGCACGGCCCCGGCGAACGCCCGACCTCCGGCCGCCTCGATGCGCCCCACGGTCTCGTCGACCTGGTGTCCGGCCTGCGACGACACCACGACGGCGGGCGCGGCCAGCGCCTCAGGAATCGCCGGCGAGCGAGCGCAGTTCGTGGACCACGTCACCGCCGGACGGCGCGTGCTCCGGGTCGATCAGCCACTGCATCATCAGCCCCGTCAGCAAGGCGAGCGGTACCGAACCGCCCAGTCCCTCGCGGCCCTGGCGCTGCCCCTCGGCGAGATGGGCGCGGACCTCCGGCGACCGCTCGGCCTGCACCGCGGCCTCCAACTGGGCCACCCACAACGCCCGGTGGGTGGTGAAGCTGTCGATCAGTGCCTGCCAGCGGTCCGCCGGCTCGTCCCCCGTTGCCTGGGGGCGGAGTTCGTCGTCGAGTTCGTCCACCGCTTGCACCAGTGCCTGGGTGAGCAGCGCGTCCTTGGAGCCGAAGTGGTAGCCGATGGCGGCGTGGCTGACACCGGCGGCGTTGGCGATGTCCCGGACGGTGGTGCGGGCCCAGCCGCGTTCGACCAGGCACTGCTTGGCCCCGGCGAGCAAATCCTCTCGGTTTCCCATGGCGCACAGCATAGCGAAGGCTTGCCCAATCGGTTCATCCATTTGGTTTGACCAAATGGTCAAGAGCGCGCTACGGTCATTCCCATGACGACGACGAAGGTTCTGATCTCGGGCGCCAGCGTGGCCGGTCCGGCCCTGGCCCACTTCCTGCGGCGCGACGGCTACGAGGTGACCGTGGTCGAGCGCGCACCGGACCTCCGGGACACCGGATATGCGATCGACTTCCGCGGTGCGGCATTCGACGTGCTGGAGGAGATGGGCGTTCTCGACGAGATCCGCGGGCACGACACGCGGATGCGCGGCACGACGCTGGTCGACGGGACGGGTGCCGAGACCGGGCGGCTCCCCGCCGAGGTGTTCGCCGGCGAGCTCGAAGTGCCCAAGCGGGAACTCACCCGGATCCTGCACCGGGTGACCGCGGCCGACGTGGAGTACGTCTTCGACGACTCGATCAGTGCGCTCGCCCAGGACGACACCGGCGTCGCGGTCGAGTTCGAGCGGGCGGCGGCCCGGCGCTTCGACCTCGTCATCGGCGCGGACGGCGTCTACTCCAACGTCCGCCGGCTCGCCTTCGGCCCGCACCAGGACGCCGTGCGGCACCTGGGCATGTCCGGCGCCGGGTTCACCACGGCCAACCACCTCGGCCTCGACCACAGCGGAGTGCTGTGCCAGAGCGGCAGCACGGCGATCTACGCGTTCAGCGCCGCCGATCCGGACGTCCTGGGGGTCAGCCTGTCCTTCGCCACCGCCTCGCCCGAACTGGACCGGCGGGGCCGCGAGGAACAGGAGCGGGCCGTGCGGGAGGCGTTCGCCGGGCACGGCTGGGAGGCGCCGCGGCTGCTCGCGGCGATGACCGCGGCGGACGACTTCTACTTCTCCTCCACCTGCCAGATCCAACTCGACACGTGGTCGCGGGGCCGGATCGCGCTGCTCGGCGACGCGGGGTACTGCGCCGCGCCCACCAGCGGCATGGGCACCTCCCAGGCACTGATCGGCGCCCGCACACTGGCCCGTCAGCTGGCCCTGGCGGGCGGCGACCACCCGACCGCGTTCGCCGCCTACGAGGCGGAGCTGCGGCCCTATGTCGCCGAGAACCAGGCAACGGGCCGGGAGGGCGCGGCGATGTTCGGCGGTGGAGCCGTACCGACGGGTTCGTAGACCAGGCCGTGGCGGCGGTCCGGTGGGCCGGGGCGGGGCGGCGGGCCTGTACGGACCAGCGCAGGGAGCGCCGCGACCTCGCCGTGGTCATGATCGGAGTGTGCTCACCCCGAGCCTGGCAGCCACCCGCCGTCTGCGCCGTGCCCTCGCGGCGACGTCGGTCGCGGCCCTGGTCGTCACCGTCCCGGGCTGTGCCGGCGGCGCCCCCGGACCGGCCGGTCCGGTGCCCTCGGCGGTGGCGCGTGCCGCCTCGTCGGCGCCCTCGTCGGCGTCCGGTTCGCCGCGGACCAGCGCCCGGCCGTTCCGGCACGTCCCGTCGCAGGCCACCTGCCGCCGCACGCTCGGTACCGCCTGCTACACCGCCGACCTGGTGCGCCGGGCATACGGCGTCGACCGGCTCAACTCCGCCGGACTCACCGGCCGCGGGCGCACCGTCGTGGTCTACGAGGAGGTCGTGCCCGACACGTTGAAGAGGGATCTCGAAACCTTCAGCGCGGCCATGCATCTGCCGCCGCCGGATCTGGCCGTCGACCGGTACGCCCCGGCCGGGGACATCGCGCCGTTCGACGCGCACAACGCACGGATGGCCGGCGCCGCCATGGAGACCACCCTCGACACCCAGATGGTGCACATGCTGGCGCCCGGTGCGAAGGTCGTCGTCACCCAGATCGGCCTGCCCAGTCGCGCCTTCGCCTCCCCCTCCCCCACGTCCGGCACGGCCCCGGCCGTCCCCGAGGCCGAGGCCGACCGGGCGGCCAGGCAGTCGGCGAAGGTCGGTGCGGCGCTGATCCTCGACGGCATCGCGCAGAGCGTGCGCACGCACCGGCCCGACGCGATCTCGATCAGCTTCGGCGTCGAGGAGTACACCGCCGCCGGGAAGAGCCGGGCACCCGTCCGCGACCTGGCGTCGTTCAGCAGCGCGTTGGCCGCAGTCGTGGCGCGTGGCACCACCCTGACGGCCAGTACCGGCGACTCCGGGGCGGCGCCGCCCGTCGGGCCGCGCGGCGAGCGGGTCCGGTCCGTTTCCTGGCCGGCCTCCGACCCCAGCGTGCTCGCCGTGGGCGGCTCCCGTCTGCATCTGGACGAACTCGGCCGGCGGACCGGCCCGGACACCGTCTGGCACGACCAGGGCGGCGCCACCGGCGGTGGCCTCTCCCAGACCTTCGCCCGCCCCGGATACCAGGACGCGGTGGCGGCCGTGGTCGGTGGGCGGCGCGGTACTCCGGACATCTCCATGGACAGCTCCGCATCCGGCGGCACCCTTGTCTACCAGGGGTTTCTGCCCGCGGGCGCGGGCTGGCTACCGGTCGGCGGCACCAGCGAGGCCGCCCCCATGTTCGCGGCGCTGGTGGCGCTCGCCAACCAGCAGGCCGGCCGTCGGCTCGGCGGCATCCACCGGCAGCTGTACGGCCTCGCCGCCGATCCCCGCAACGGGATCATCGACATCACCAAGGGGGACAACGGCCCCGACGGGTTCGCGGCGACGCCGGGCTACGACCTGGCGTCCGGACTCGGCACGGTCGACGCCGCCGCCTTCGTCCCGAAGCTGGCGGCGAGCGCCGGCGGGTGAGCCCGGAGTCCGGAGGCCGGAGTCCGGAGCCCGAGTGGAACGCGCCGGCACAGCGCATCACGGACAGCTGTGGGTCAGGCGCCGCCCACCGCCTCGGTGAGGATCGTGCGGATCCGTTCGCCGAGCGGGTTGGTGTCGTCGGCGCGCCAGACGAGGTGCAGGGTGGTCGAGGTGTCCGCCAGCGGTCGCGGGGTCACCCCGACGCGGCGCAGGGCGCGGTGCGAGTCGGCGAGGACCGCGGCGCCGAACTTGGCGGCGACCAGGGCCAGCAGCGTCTGCACGCTACGGCCCGCCGCGCTGATCCGCGGCACGACGCCGGCGCCGTGGCAGAGCGCGATGATCTCGTCGTAGGACCGTGGTGACACCTCCCGGGGCCAGATGACCAGGGGGATCTGGCCCAGTGCAGTGAGCGGAGCAGGTTCGGCGGGGTAGGCCAGCGGGTGGCCGGCGGGCAGGAAGAGGGTGAGCGGTTCGCGCCACCAGACCTGGGTGGCCAGCCGGGCGTCGCGCATCGGGAGGCGCTGGACGGCGAGGTCGTAACGCCCCTCCAGCACGCCGGTCGACATCTCGGCGTCGTTGAAGCTCTCCGCCAACTGGAGGTCCACACGGGGGAGTTCGCGCCGCAGTCGGCTCAGTGCGGCGCCGAGCGGCCCGTTGATGCCCGAGCCGGCGAAGGTCACGGTCAGCCGGCCGGTCATGCCCCGCGCGGCCAGTCGCACGTCCTCCAGTGCGGCCTCCGCCTCGGCGAGCACGGTGACCGCACGCCGGACCAGCACCTGCCCGGCCTGCGTCGGCGTCAGCCCGCGTCCCTCCCGGATGAACAGCCGGGCACCCAACTGCCTTTCCATCTCGCGCAGTTGACGACTGAGCGTGGGCTGCGTCAGATGCAGCCGGCGGGCCGCCCCGCTGATGCTGCCCTCTTCCGCGATCGCGACCGCATAACCGAGTAGCCGCAGCTCCATCCATGCCTCCCCCTGCCATACCTCCCAGGCATGGCAACTATAGCCAGTCATGCCCACCGGGCAGATGCGGACGGCTTTCCGGCCAGTCTGGAGACAACGCACCGGCCGGACGACCGGAGCGCACACCCGATCCCGGAGGAGATCCCCATGAACCGCGAAGAGCGCTACGCGTACGGCATGAAGGTGCTGGAGCAGGTCGACGGCGAGGCGGGGCAGCGCATCGTCGACTCCCTCGCGGACACCTCGCCGGAGCTGGGCCACCAGGTCGTCGCCTGGGCGTTCGGCGACATGTACGCGCGGCCCGAGCTGCCCCCGCGCGAGCGGCAGTTGGTGACGCTGGGCGTGCTCGCCGCGCTCGGGGGCTGCGAGATCGAGCTGGAGGTGCACATCAACGCGGCGCTCAACGTCGGCCTGGCCGCCACCGAGATCACCGAGGCCCTACTGCACTCCGCCGTGTACTGCGGTATGCCGCGGTCGATCAACGCCACCCTCGTCGCCAAGAAGGTCTTCGCCGAGCGCGACCTGCTTCCCCTGACCAACCTGAGCTGACCGCCCCGGGCCGGGCCGCCCCGGCCTGGCCCGGCCCGGCCCGGCCTCGGGATTTCATCGGGATTTCAGCGCCTTGCGCCAGGGTCGCCTTGTTCGTCGGGCTTGTCGGGGGAATCGGCAGTCGAATCGGGAGTGGCCGGTCCGCGATCCGCCGCGTCGGGACGCCGCGGGCGGTACGCCGCGGCGAGGTGGTGTTGGAGGCGGGCGTGGCGGAACTGGTAGACGGCGCCGGCCTGGCGGAGGACCCCTCGTTGGTAGGCGTCCTCCAGGAAGGCGACCACGGACCAGGGCAGGCGGCCGGTCAGTGGCAGCCAGATGCGGGCGAAGACCGTCCAATGGCCCCAGGCGGTCAGGCTGAGCCCGTAGCCGAGGCCGGCGCCGAGGCCGCTGATGATGCCGAGTTTGAGTGCGGCGTTGAGATTCCAGACGACCGGGCCCAGGAGCGCGGACAGGGGCTGGATCACCAGCATGGATCCGAAGCCGACGAGGAGGCCGAAGGTCGGGGCCCAGATGAGGAGCTGGGTGGCGACGGTACGGCCGTTGGTCCGCAGCAGGCTGACCGGATTGACGGCGGACCGGATGTCGAGGGGGGTTTCGAAGAGGGCGAGCAGACCGAGGGTCGGGCCGGCCGCGAGCGCGAGCATCAGGCCGTAGATGAGGCCGTCGCCGAGGCTGCCGGCGAGGATGGCGGGGAGGCCGACGTGGAAGCGGGCGCCGTTGATCGCCCCGCGGACGAAGCCGTAACCGGCGCCGAACACCAGGCCGCAGAGCACCCCGATCATCAGGTGGCGCAGCGGGCGCCGGCCGGCCCTGGCCTCCCGGCCGAATATCTTCATGCGGACGCCCGACGGCTGCACGGCCGCGTCCCTGGCCGCGACCATGAACCAGTACACGATCCCGAACAGCAGCCCGGAGAGCAGTCCCGCCACCAGGCCGTCGACGAGTTGGAACGCCACGGAGTCGAAGAGCATGCCGACGACGCCGTCGACGAGCGCGATGGCCAGGCAGATCACCAGCGCGGTCACCAGGGTGCGGGTGGTGCGGCGCATGCCGTGGCCCAGGCGCCACCATTCGAGGTTGGGGGTGTCGAGCCGGTTGAGGTGGTGGGCCAGGTAGCCCAGCCAGTAGCGGGCGCGTTCCGGGTCCCAGGTGCGGAGCGACCCGCTGCCGGGCCGGTGGTCGGGCCGCGGGCGGTAGACGGTGGTGGTGAAGTTGTCGAGAAGGTGGTCCTCCAGCTCCTCGGGGGTGCCGAAGCGCCGGGTGTCCAGCAGCGCGGACGGGTCGTGGTCGGGGGTGTTGCTGTAGACGGCGCGGGCGAGGGTGACCATCAGCGGGGTGGTCAGCACCGCGGCGAGGTTGGCGCCGGCCCGGCTGTCCGGGCGCTCGCGCAGTTCGGTCAGCACGGGGTCCCAGGCGGACGCCGAGCGGTTCCGGCCGCGGGCCTTGCGGGTGGTGCGCGGCAGGTAGTCGGCCAGATCGTCCAGGGTGAGGTCGGTCAGTTCCACCGCGGCCGCGGAGGTGAGCACATCGGTCTCGGCCACCGCGGCGGCGTACTCGGACGGACGGCTGGTCAGCAGCAGCGGCAGCGCGGTGGCGTTGAGGGCCTCCAGCGCGGGGCGGCGCAGGCCGTCGGCGATCTCGTCGAAGCCGTCCAGCACGGGGAGTATCCGGCCGGTCTCGACGAGGGCGGCGGCCAGGCTCGGTCCGCCGGGGCCCGGGGCGGCGAGGCCGGGGTGGTCCCGCGTCAGCTGTGCGGCCAGCCAGTCCCGGAGTGTGATGGCGGTCGGGTCCCATGAGCCGATGCTGAAGATCACCGGTACGGCGTCGGCCCGGCCCCTGGACTTCAGGTGGTCCAGGACGAACCGGACGGTGAGGATCGTCTTCCCCGAGCCGGAGCGGCCGAGCACGACCAGCCGCCCGGACGGGATCCGCCGGTGGACGTCCACGATCGCGTCCAGTTGCCCGCTCAGGTCCAGCGGCTCGTGGGTGCTCCCGGGGGGCATCCGGCGGATGTTGGCCCAGTGGTCGGTCAGCTCCTCGGCGACCGGCCGCCAGCGCACCGGCAGCGGATAGGGGTCGTGGACCTGCCGCTGCTCCTCCTCGCGGCGCCAGCGGGCGGCCACCGTCTGTGCGACCTGTTCGGCGACGTCGGCCAGGGTCTCGTGCAGCGGCGAACCGGACGGGCCCGCGGCGGGCGGCTCGGCGGCGGGCGCCTCGGCGAAGGCGGCCGGTTCTTCCGGAGGGTCGGCGTCCGCGGTCCGGCGGACGGCGGACGCCAGCAGCCGCTCGCGTTCCTCGGGACGCAGCCCGAGCGCGTCGGCCAGGAGCCGCACGGTGGTCACGCGAGGGTCGGCGCGCTCGCCGGTCTCCAGCCCACGGATGGTGCGGACGCCCACTCCGGCGCGCTCCGCCAACGCCTCCTGCGTCATGTTCGCTTCACGCCGCAGCCTTTTCAGCAGCGTGCTGAACTCACTCGTCACGGGTCACGGCCTTCCCCCGGCAATGTGTGTTTCCCCAGGTGAGGGACTCTAGCGCGGCTACCGGCCGGATACGGCCGGTCTGCTGGCCTGTCCGTTTCACCGCCCCGGGACCAGCGTCGACGGCAACCGCCCGGCCGACTCACGTCAGGAGAGCCCGCAATGCCGACGACCGCGACCCTCGGTCGACCGACCGTCACCACGCTCACGATCGAGGAGCGCGAGGTGCTCCGGGCGGTGGGCTACGGCCTGACGGACGGCGAGATCGCCGCCGCGCTCACCCTCGCCGAGAACGCGGTCGACACCCACCTCGCCCGGGTCCTCACCAAGCTCGAACTCCGCGACCGCGCCGCCGCCATCGTCCACGCGTTCGACTGCGGGCTGGTCGAGCCCGGCCGGGGCCCCCGGGTGGCGGCCATCCCGAAGCAGCGGACGGCCGCCCGCCGGACCCGCGAACCGCGGGTGCGGATCTCCGTCCTCGGGCCGCTGCGGGCCTGGCGCGACGGACAGCCGGTGGATCTGGGGCATCTGCGGCAACAGGCCGTGCTGGCGGCGCTGGCGCTCTGCCCGGACCGGACGGTCAGCCAGGAGGAACTGCTCGACGGCGTGTGGGGGATGGAGCCACCGCTCACAAAAGTGGTGCCGGTGTACATCTACCGGCTGCGGAAGGTCCTTCAGGTCGGGCACGGCACGGAGGCGGTGATCCAGCGCGACCGGTGCGGCTACCGGCTGGTCCCCGGCGCGGTCGAGGTGGACGCGGCGCGCATGGAGGAGCTGGTCACCGCCGCGGGTGCGGCCGAGCGGGCCGGTGAGCTGACCGAGGCGGTCCGCGTCTGCACCCAGGCGCTGGACCTGTTCCGCGGGGAGCTGCTGGCCGGGCTGCCGGGTCCGTTCGCGGAACTGGAGCGGCTGCGGCTCGCCGAACGCCGGATCGCCCTCGTACAGCGGAAGCTGGACTGGCAGTTGCGGCTGGGCCGGCACGCCGAGGCGGTCGGCGAGCTGTGGGCGCTGGCCGCGGCGCAGCCGTTGAACGAACCGATCGCCGCGATGCTGATGCGCGCGCTGTACCTCAGTGGCCGGCAGGCGGACGCGCTGTCGGTGTTCGGCCGCACCCGTCGCCGGCTGGCCGACGAGCTGGGGGTGCTGCCGAGTCGGCTGCTGAGGCGGACGCACGAGATGATCGTGCGCGGATCCGACGCCGGCCTCGCCGGGGCCAAGCCGTGACCCCACCGACGCCGCGTACCCGCGGTGAGGAACTGCTGTTGGCCCGGACCTCCGCGGCGGCCGGCCGTGCGCACCTCGGCAGACGGCTGGCCACCTATGCGGCGGCCGCCTACCGACCCCATGGACGGAACGGTCTGTTCCGGGCGATCCGGTACCTGCCGGCCCTCGTCCGGTACGGCCGGTCCGACGCGGCGAGGGCGGGCGCGGGCGCACGGCTGGATCTGTACGAGCGCGGCATGACCGTCGCCGTGAAGGGGCGGATCCATGTCGTCCGCTACGACACCACCGCGGTGTTCCCGCGCCGCACCCGGCCGCCGCACGACGCGTCCGGCCCCGGCGCCACCCGCACCTACACGCTCATCGACGTCGACCGGAAGCGGATCGTGCTCCAGGGCAGACCGGGGCACGGGGACGCGGAGGCGTGGGAGCGCGAGATCCGACGGGCCGTCACCCATGCCCAGCTCCCTCCCGCCCTGGCCGCGCTCGACAGCGGCGAACGCATCGACTTCGGGGACATCTGGCTGACCTCGGAGCGGATCGGGTCGGGAGAGACGTCCATGCCCTGGTCGCAGGTGCGGCGGATCGGGAGGGGGGAGGAGCCCGTTGTGATCACCATCGACGGGAAGCGGCACAGACTGGGACCAATGGTGTCCAATATTCCGAATCCATTTGTTTTCTGGGCAGTTGTGGAGAGATTACGTGCCGATGGCAGGACTGATCGACCGTGATTTCGTCCCGTGACCGCCCAGGGGCACCCACGGGACGGTCGAGATGGGCACCGTCCGTTGCCTGTTCGGGAATCGTTCGGAAACGGAGTGGGCAGTGCGTCCGGGACGGAACGGCGCCGTATCCCTGCGTGCGTTTCATCGTCATTCCAACGTCCCTGGCTAACCTCATGTCCGCACCCAGCAGTTGTTCCGGAACCAGCTCGTCGAGGAGAAACAGAGCGATGACCCTGCGCACCAGATGGAAGAAGGCGATCGGCGCGACCGGGGCGGCAATGGCCACCGTGGCTCTGACCGCCGCCACCCCCAGCTTCTCCCACGCCGCTCCGGTGCACCACTACTACCTGGAGGTCGGCGGCACGGGCTCGACGGCGCCCGCGCCCGACTGCACCTCCACCTACGCCTTCGCCAACAAGCACCTCAACGGCGGCATTCCCGTGCCGGTCTGCTATCCGGCGAGCGCCGGACCCTGGCTCAACGGCCACAACGCTCCGGACGTCACCGCGCCGAGCTTCGACGCCAGCGTCCGCGAGGGATACCGCAACCTGCTGGCCGCCGCCGAGAACACCTACCACCGCGACCCGAACGGCCGGTTCACGATCGTCGGCTACTCGCAGGGCGCGCAGGTGGCCGACCAGGTGCTCCAGACGATCGCCGCCGGCCGCACGGACATACCCCGGTCGAAGGTGAACGGCATGCTCTACGCCGACCCCATGCAGCCGGGCACCGGCATCTGGGCGAAGGTCCCGAAGGGCTGGAGCGCCCTGGGGTTCACCTCCACGGGCGCCGGCCCGGCGAAGTTCGACGGCGTCCCGGTCCGGCGTTTCTGCATCCGCACCGACCTGGCGTGCGACGCGACCTCGATCCGGTCCGTCCCCGGCTTCCTGCAGCAGCACCCGAAGTACTGGCAGGAAGGCAACGTCATGACGCAGACCATCGGGCACGACGGCGGTGACGGCGTCACCTGGTTCGACGCCCGATAGCCAGGTAGGGCGTCCACGCACCAACGCCGCGGGGCAGTCGACGCAAGGGGTTCCTCTTGCGCCGGCTGCCCCGCGGTCATGTGTTCCGCAGCCCGTCTCGAAACCTCCGGCCCGCACGTCGTCGAGGTTTCATCGTCATTTCAGCACCTCCCACGACAGTGGGCCGAACAAGGTGCCGAACCGCCGGTCGTGCGCCTGCCCGCCCCCTGCGCGTATCCGTGGGTACGCGTCCTCAGTGAGTGAACGGTGTCGCTGTGAACGATCTCTTGCACAAACTGGTCTCCGCCGTCATCACCGGAGCGCTGATCGCCCTGGTGGGATACCTCAGCGTGACCGTACGCAGGCGACGGGTCGCCCGCGAGGAGGCCGCGGCGCCGGCCCCCGTCGAGGATCGCACACAGACCCTGCTGCGCCAGGCCCAACAGGCGGACTCCGCCCGCGATGTGCTGGCCACCCAGGGCCGGCACGCGGACGCCCTGGTGCACGCCAGGGAGGCCGCCGATGCCTGGCGTGCGCTCGGCCAGGCCCGGCCGGGGCGGTTCCGGACGGAACGCAGGACCGCGCTGGACTGCCTGAGCGAACTCCTGGACGCCGTGGGCGAGGAGCGGCAGGCGGCCCAGGTCCGCCAGGAAGCCACCGGCCTTTCCTGACGAGGCGAGGAGACCGCACATGCCCATCGCGACCTGGACCGGCCGGAAAGCCACTCCGGAGGCGGCCGCCGCCGACATCTCCGCGGCCCTGGGGGACGAACTCGGCCTGCCCGACGCACCGTCGGCGACGACCCTGCCGGCCGAGAGCACCGGCGTACCGGCCGGGAGTCTGCTCCCACCGCGCGAGCGGTTCAGCGGAATGCCCGCGGCGACGCACTGCTTCGTCTACGTCGACGCGCGGACGCCCAGGCCCTTCGAACTCCGTGCCGCGGTGCTCGGCGGACGCTCGTTGATCCGTCGCAGCCTCGGACTGGGCCTCCTGCTCTACGCGGTGCCCCTGACGATGCGACCGCTCCCCTCCCCCGTCGGACTGAGCACGACCAGCGGCTCCACCCCCGCTCTCTTCGAGGGCGACCCCGCGGCCGCGAACGGTTTGAACAGCAACGCCCAACTGCTCGCAACGGCCCGGGCGTTGACACCCACCACGGCCGGGCCCGACCGGCACCACTCCTGGCAGGTGGCCCGACGGCTGACCATCGAACCACTCCCGCACGGTGCGGTGCTGCTCGTCCAGACGCTGCACCGTGCCACCCCCCGTGCCTGGTCCCTCGGCGCCGCCAGGGTGCTGGACTTCGCCGCCGGGGTGGAGGCGGCGCTCGGGTAACGACACGGGGACGGCGGGTGCCTCCTACGTGCCTGTCTCGACGGCCGTGGGGGAAGGGGACGTGGCACCGGCGCGGTCCCGCCAGACGTCCAGGCTCGCGCGGGCCGCCGCCAGGCCGGGATCGTCGGGCGGGACCGTCGGCTCCCAGGCGGCGACCGTCTCGCGCAACAGGGCGTGGGCGCGCTGCGGTTCACCGGCCGCGCCGGTCGCCGAGGCGTGGGCGTGGCGGTAGCGCAGGGTGTCGGGGTCCGTCGGACCGAGGTGGGCGGCGGCATCGGAGGCGATCGCCGCGAAGAGCGCCGCCGCATGCCGCAGTCTGCGCCGACCGCCCGTGGCGGCCGTTGCCTTGAGCCGTTCGGCGAAGCGGGCGCGGGCGAGCAGGCCGGGCCGGGTGCCCGCGGTGCCATGGGCACGGTTGCGGAACAGGGCGACGTCGCCGCTGTCGCCGAAGGCCCGTTGCAGGGGCCTGGGGAGGCCGGCCGCGGGGAGGGCGACATCGAGGTGGCGGTGGAGGGTGGTCAGGTCGAGGTGTTCGGGACCGTCCGGCACTCCCTCGGCCAGCAGCCGCAACAGGGTGGCGGTGAAGCCGGTCTGCGGGTAGCCCTCCGGGGTGCGCGCCCGCTTCGTACGGCCGGCAGCCGCGAGGAGGTGGACATCGGCCGCCTCGGGCGCGTCCAGCGCACGGCCGGCGAAGCAGCAGTCCAGGACCACGACCTTGTGCCGGGCCCGGACGGACTCCAGTGCCTGGAAGACGGTGGCGACCGGCAGCGCGGTGTGTTCCGCGCTGTTCCCGTCGTCCACCGTGCCCGGCAGGGCCAGACACAGCCGGTCGCCCGGGCCCCGAACGCCATGGCCGGAGAAGGAGAACAGGAGCAGATCGAGCCGTTCCCCGCCGGGCGCCGGCAGCAGCCGCAGCACCTCGGCGGGGGTGGGCGGATCGATCCGGGAATGCACGGTGCTGGGATCGAAGAGGCCGTACGGGCCGGTGAGTTCGGCGGTGAGCGCCGTGACACCGGCCGCGGCCTGCGGGAGTTGCGGCAGGGTGCTGGGCACGACCTGGGTGGCGGTGCCGATCAGCACGGCGGCCGATCGCCCCGGGGCGGGGACGATCGGCGGCCAGGGCGGGGACTGCGCCGCCCGGAAGTGCTGCGCAGGCTGCTCAGTCGGCATCGCCCGGACCCGGCTCCAGGAAGCGGCGCAGCTGTTCCTCGACCGCGGCGGCGTCCCGCGGGTCGGTCGCCGACAGCTCGATATGCGTGCCGTCCGGCCGGGTCACCTTCAGGCTGACGCTGCGGTTGCGGAACCGCTGGCCCACCCATACGCCGACGGCGGCGACCAGCGCGTCCAGCACCGGCCCGGCGGCGTTCAGCACCTCGGCGGCGTCCGCGAGCCCGCCCTGCTCCCCCGGGGCGGGCGGGACCATCCGCAACCGGGCCGCGCCGCCGAGGTCCTCGTCGTCGTTGAGCCAACGGGCGAGGGAGCGGGCCAGGTCGTCGGTCTCGTCGGCGGGAGCGTCGAAGGTGAACGTGAGCGGCTGCACGGCGTTTCTCCAAGTGGCGGGATTTCGGGGCGGATTCAGAAGTTCGGGGCGTAGGGGTCGGGGCCGGCGGCGGGCGCGCTGCCCGCTTCCGGAGGCCCGGCGCTCCGCCGAGGGGTGGCGAACAGCGGCGGGCGGCCGGGGACCTCGTACGGGAAGCGGAAGGCCGCCGCGGCCTGTGGGAGGTCGACGAGGTCGGTGAGGACCTTCTCCCATTCGCCGAGCGGCTGGGGCACTTCCTGGCGGTAGGTGGTGTCCAGCCAGGTGCGTTGCATGCCGGTGAGGTTGGTCCAGGCATCCGCCGTCTCGTGCGGCGCCACCGCCCGGGCCACCGCGGCGCCGGGGCTCGCGGTGGGCGGTGCGAGGGTGGCGGCGACCTGCTCGGCGAGCGGGAGAACGGCGTCACCGGCACCGGCCAGCGAGACCCGCAGGCGGTAGGCGCGGCCCGAGAGGGCGGCCAGCGCATCGTGGTACAGCGGCGCCGCGCGCAGGGCGAACGGGTCGGGCGGAATGTACTGCGTGAAGACCGGGTTGGGCCGGCCGGGCTGGCAGAGGCGGCCGTACTCGCGGGCCAAGTACCCGAGGTAGGAGAGGAGTTCCGGCGGCGGCGCGCAGGGTTCCAGGCAGACCGCGGCCACGGTGGGGGCGCCGGCGCGGGCCAGTGCCTCCCACACCGGTTCCCAGCTCACCGCCTCCCCGACCAGCGGGGCGACGGCCACGCCCAACCGGAAGTCGACGTCCTGCCGCTGCAACCACGCCCAGGACAGGCGTTTGCGGACCTCGGCGAGACGGGTCGGTACCTGGCCGAACGGGACCAGCGCGGTGTGCAGTTCCCCGACGTCCTCGATCGGCTCGGCCCGTACGTGCCGGGGGCAGTCGGCCAGCGCGTCCCGCAGGGCGAGCGCCGCGGCGGACGCCGTCCGGCCGTCGGGGCCGGGCATACGGCACAGCAGTGTGCAGGCCACGGCGGATCCGGGTGCGGTGGCGTAGCGCAGTTCGAAGGCACGACCGTCGGGCTGCCAGAGCCGCGACAGCCAGACCTGTTCGAGGTCGGCCGCCTCACGGCGGCGCTGCGCCTCGGGCAGCCCGACGTGGGCACCGTTCCGGTGGATCGCCGGTTCCGGTGCGAGCCGGAGCCCGGCCCAGGCCCAGGCTCCGGCGGGCCCGGCGTGGGCCAGGACACTCATGCCGTGGGACCGGCCTCACCGCCGTGCCGGGGCTGCTGTTCCCGGGGCTGCGCCTGGGTCCGGCCCTCCCGGGTCCGGTCCCCCTGGGTCCGGTCCTGGTGCTGTTGCGGTGGCACGATGGGGACGGGCGGGACGGTGGGCGGCGCCGCGGGCGGCGGCGGGGTGACGCCCGGGGACGGCACGCCCGGGGCGGGACCACCGGCCGTCGGCACCGGGTGTGCCTCGACCGCGACCATCAGCCCCTCGCGGCAGGCGAGGTGGACGGCCTCCCGCATGGCGCGGGCACCCTCGCTGCGCAGCATCTGCCGTTCGATGCTGTTGTCGCCCTTGAGGGCACGGAAGAAGTCGCCGATGAACTGGGCCATCAGTTCCGTACCGCGGCGCGAACGCCACATCATCCAGCCGAGGTAGAGGCTGCTGCCGTAGTTGAACACCGAGACATAGGCGGTGTACGGGTGGTTGTTGAGGGTGATGCGGGGGCCGAACGCCTGGGGAGCGAGGGGGTAGCCGCGGCTGCCGAGCGTCCGGAGGATCGTCGCGTACACCGTCTCCGCGCGGTCGGGGCGATCGGGCAGCAACACCCGCCATTCGCCGACCGGTTCGGGCAGCCGGGACATGAGCAGGACGAGCAGGAACACCACGAACGAGGCGAGGGAGGCGAAGACGAACCAGCCGGCCCCGCCCGTGTCGGCACTGCTGGGCTCGTCGCCGTACAGCGAGTACGAGTGACTGGACGACCCCAGGCCGGACATCAGCGAGACGAATCCGATCCAGGTGGGGATCACGCCCGCCAGGAACCCCGCAATGGCCGCCCGCAACCACAGGAAGAAGATCGTCTTGCCGGGAACGCTCTCGTTGAGGGCCAGTTCGACGGGCTGGTAGCACAGGGTCTTGTCCAGGTAGGCGGCGTTGCCGTCGCCGCCGCGCCATCCCGGGAGCGGCGTCGCGTTTCCAGTGATCATGTCTCCCCTGATGAGCAACGCGAATCGAAGCGGACCCGCGACATGCGCCGGGGCCCGCGCCCTACTCTGGCACAACCTTCCCCGACGTTCCGTCACTTCGCCTACTACCAGGGGTGGTTGAGGCGATGTTCGACATCCGGGACTTCCGGACCCGTCGAACCTGAAGGGACCTTCAGGTGGCTTCAGCTCGGCTTCAGGTGCGTTCGGCCACTGTGGCGGCACGGCGTTCGACGGCGCCGCCCCGGAGGACCGGGTCCGAACAACCAACGGAGGAGAGCATATGAAGCGCCACCTCGTCATCGCCACCGCCGCGGCGGCGGCCCTGCTGGCGGGCGGTGCGGTCACCGCAGTCGCGGTCAACGGCAGCGGCTCCGGCACCCGCGCACCGGCCGCGGCCCTCACTGCCGTCCCGGGCAAGGTGTCCGGCCTGGACCTGGACCGGGACCGCCCCGGCCTGGTCTGGGACGCGGACGTGCTGGGCGACGAAGGCCGGTGGCACCGGGTCACCCTCGACGCGCACACCGCACGCGTCCTGAACCAGCGCATCGACCACGGCGACGACGACCACGCCCGGAAGCACGCCGCCCTGGTCGGTGCCCGGACGGATGCCGCGGGTGCCGCTCGTAAGGCCGCGGCCGGGTACGGCACGGTGACCTCCGTCGACCTGGACGACGACCACCGCACGAAGGCCGTCTGGGAGGTCGAGACCATCACCGAGGACGGCACGGAGCACCGGCTGCTCCTCGACCCGCGCACCGGCGCCCTGAGCGTCGCCCCGGCGGCTGATGCACACGGCGACCATGACGACCACGAGGGCGGGGACGACTGAGCGGTCGGGCGGCGGCGCACCCCTACGCCGCTAGGGCGCTTCTGACGCCGCGGAGATCCGTCAGAAGCGCCCTAATCCTCCCGATCCGTCACGCCCATCCGTCGGAACTCGTCGTGGACCGGCGTCCCGGGCTCCGCCACGTACACCGGGAAACCCGACCAGTCGAAGTCGTGGTTCTCACGGAAGAAGAGATTGCCGATGCTGTCGTTGACCTCGACGCCGGCAAGGTGCAGCGCCGGGATCCGGAACGGCTTCTCCCGCGGCCAGGGATCCCCGTCCGGGTCCAGGTGGATGTCGATTCCGAGCAGCGGGAGATCGTCCGAGGCGAAGGTCTCGGCATCGGCCAGGTAGATGTGGTCGTACGGCAGCTCGTGACCGGTGTACGGGGCCGCGGCGAGCACCGTCTCGGCGGGCAGGCCACGGTACTTCTCGTCATCGACCGGGGTGACGTACATGGTGGCACTGTCATAGAAGGCGACGTCCTGCGAGCCCTCTTCGAAGGTGACCGGCATCTCCAGCGCCCGGAGCAGCCGCTCCCAGGCGGAAGGGTCGGTGAAATCGGTCCGGAGCAGGGGGACGGCGTCCGTGCGGGGCAGACCTATCGGCTTCTGGTGGTGATCCATGCCGGTGACCATAGGGCCGGGCACTGACAGCGAGGGGCGTGTGTCACGTTCCCGCGCGGTCGACGGCCCGGCTCCTCAACTGCCGCCACGCCGCCGACCGCAGGCCGGTTCGGACCCCGGTGCGTTTCAGACCACGGTGCGTTCAGACCATGGTGCGGCGGGCGTGGAAGAGGCCCCAGCGCAGCAGGCCCCGGCGGGTGATGTCGACCCACAGGGGGAGGTTGGCCCGCAGTTCCTCGACATAGGCCGGGCTGATGACGGTGCGCAGCTCGGCCGCGCGGCGGTGCACCTCCTCGTCGAGTCGTGCGTAGTGGGTGGCGATGTCACCGGTGCGGTCCTCGAAGCGGGCCCTGAGGCCGAGTTGGGACAGGCTCTCCAGGTAGCCGGACGGTGTCGCCAGGTGCTGGGTGATGAGCCGGGACAGTGCGGGCCACAGGACCTCCGGGGACGCCTGTTCGTCCGCCATGATGTCCGAGAAGACCAGCCCGCCGCCCGGCTTCAGCACCCGTACGGCCTCGGCCAGCGCTCCCTTCTTGTCCTCGACGTGACTGAGCACCTCCAGCGACCAGACGACGTCGAAGCGCCCCGCCTCGTAGGGGAGGTCGGCGAGGGAGCCGGTGACGACCTCGATCAGGCCGTCCAGTCCCCGCCGGGCGTTGGCCGCGCGGTGCCGTTGGTTGTGCCGCTCGCTGAGGTCGAGGGCGACCACCCGGCAGCCGAAGCGCTCGGCGAGCGCGCGGGCCGAACCGCCGTACCCCGAGCCGAGGTCGAGCACCGTGGCGTCCGGCCCGAGCAGGTCCGCGACCTGGTCCGCGGCGTACTGCACGGTGCGCTGCGAGGCGTCCGCGACCGACTCCTGCGGATGGGCGTAGATGCCCACGTGGATGTCCTCGCCGCCCCAGACGGCGTCGTAGAAGCCGTCGACGTCACTGGTGTCGTAGTAGCGACGGGTGGTCTCCTCGCGCTCCGGTGTGCCGGTGCCGGCCGTGGCGCCGTCGGCCCGGATGCCATCGGCACGGATCTCGTCAGCCCTGGTGTTGTCTGCCATGGCGGGTGGATTCCCCACGGATCGGAGGTCGACTCGCCCGAGCCCGTCGACATCGGTGACTATCCGCCAAATGGCCGCTGTGGGAGCCGGCCATCGTTTCCGGACGGCGGCGGACCGCCTACTCAGTCACGCTGCCCCGTCCGGCGCTCGTAGTCCGCGAAGCCGTCCTCGACCGTCGGCAGGACCAACTCCACCTGGAAGTAGGGCACGCTCCACAGCGGGCTGTCGCGCAGGCCCTCGAACAGGTCGGACCAGGCGGTCAGGTCGTTCGTCGTGGCGACCAGGACATCGGACGGGGACGCGGCCCAGGCTTCGGCGTCGAACCAGCGGACCTGGACGGCGTGGTGCCTGTCCAACAACGGCTGTACGTGTTCGGCGATGATCTGCCGGCGCTCGGCGCGGCCCAGTGCCAACCACGAGGGCAGCGCCGTGAGGTGGACGAATATCGTGAACTGCGGCTGTGAAGGTGCGTTGCTCATGCGCGTCATTATCGACGCACGGATCCGGTGCCAGTCACGCCATGGCGGGTTAGCCGGGTGTTGGCGGAGCGGCAGCCAGGCGATAGCGGCCCCGACCAGAGTGGGTGACGTACCGGGAAGACAACGACACCGACTGCCCTGGGGGACCCGAAATGAGCTCCAGCAAGGCCGCGGGACAGCCGGAAGCGGGTGCGAACGCGGCCGCCGGCCAGTCCGGCGGCGCGGGCTCCTCCCCATCGGCTGACCACCTCGGCGCTGCCGTGGGCGGCGAGGGCTCGTTCCGCCGCCGCTGACCCGTCGGGGACTTCCTAGTGCGCCGTAGCCGTGGCCACCGTTTCCGGTGGGGCGGGGGTCGGTGGCGGGGAGGGCCAGCGGCGGGCGAGGTAGGCGCAGAGCACCAGTTGGAGGGTGTGGTAGAGCATCAGCGGCAGGACCATGACGCCGATCCGGTCCGGTGGGAACAGGACGGTGGCCATGGGCAGGCCGCTGGCCAGGCTCTTGTTGGAACCGCAGAAGACGGCGGTGACCCGGTCGGCGCGGGGCAGGCGGATCAGGCGGGCGGTGCCGTTGGCCAGGAACAGGGCCAGGCCGAGCAGTGCCAGGCAGACCGCGGCCAGGAGAAGCAGGCGCGGCGGCGGGACGCGGTGCCAGATGCCTGCGGTCATGCCGTGGCTGAAGGCCGAGTAGACCACCAGCAGGATCGAGCCGCGGTCGCAGAGGGTGGTCAGTGCCCGGTGCCGGCCGAGCCAGTCGGCGATCCAGCGGCGCAGTGCCTGTCCGGCGAGGAAGGGCACGAGGAGTTGGACGGCGATGTCGGTGAGTTGGGTCGGGGTGATGGGGAGGCCGCCCGGGCCGGCGGCGGGGCCGGTTCCGGTGTGCCGGAGGAGGGTGACGGCGAGCAGCGGGGTGAGCACCACCCCGAGGACGGTGGAGAACGACGCCGAGCAGATGGCGGCGGCCACGTTGCCGCGCGCCATCGAGGTGAAGGCGATGGAGGACTGAACGGTGGAGGGCAGCACCGTCAAGTAGAGGACACCGGCGGCCAGTTCGGCGCCGAGGACCGACTCGGGCAGCAGTCCGGCCGCCAGTCCGGCTGCAGGGAGGACCAGGAAGGTGAGGGCGAGGACGGGGAGGTGCAGCCGCCAGTGCCGTACGCCGTCCAGGGCCGCTCGGGGGGAGAGCCGGGCACCGTAGAGGAAGAAGAGCAGGCCGACCGCCAGGCGGGCGGTGAGCGAGACGCCCTCGGCGGCGGCTCCGTCGGCCGGCGCGAGCGCGGCCAGGCCGATGACGCAGAAGAGCGCGACGATGTACCAGTCGACGCGGCGCAGCAGGCCGGGCGGGGCCTGGCGGGTGGTTCCGGGGGAATGGTGCGGCACGGCTTCCTCCGGGAGGGCAGCGGTGTGGGCCAGGGAAGGTGCGTGGGGGCAAGGGGCCGCGCCGGGCGGCCGGTTGTGGTACCGGATGTGCCGGCGCGGCCCCCGCGCCCGGACCTCAGGGCGTACGCGCAGGAGTTGCCTGATGCTCAGGCCGAACGCGTGGCGACTGCCCGGAGTTCAGGGCGTACCCGTGGGGGTGCCTGGGTTGATGACGGTGCTGACGACGGTGCGTCGGGCGGGCGTCAGTGCGTGGCCCCGGCCGGGGTCCGGTCGTGGTGGCGGCTGAGGTTCTGCTCCAGCAGCCCCAGGCACTCGCTGACGCCGACGGCGCCCGGAACGTGCTCGGGCAGGCGCCCGTCCGCCTGCTTGAGTTGGGCCAGTGCCTGGTCGATGGCGGTCTGGGCCGCGAAGAGGCAGGGCGTGCTGTAGATCGCCACATCGACGCCGAGCTGTTGCAGTTCGGTCAGCGACAGCCGGGGTGACTTGCCGCCCGCGATCTGGTTGAACAGCAGTGGTTTGTCGCCGATGACGCGGCGCACCTTGTGGATCCAGTCGACGCTGCGGACGCCGTCCACGAGGATGACATCGGCGTCGGTGGCGGCCAGGGCCTTGGCCCGGCGCAGGATCTCCTCCTCCTCGGTGGCGTCGGTGCGGGCGACGACCACCAGATCCCGCCGGGAGCTCAGGACCAGGTCGAGCTTGGCGAGGTACTCCTCCAGCGGCAGCACCTGCTTGCCGTCGACGTGGCCACAGCGCCTGGGCCGCTGCTGGTCCTCCAGGATCACCCCGGAGGCACCGCCGGCCTCCAGTTGCTGGACGACGTGGCAGGCGGTCTCCGGATCGACGTAGCCGTCGTCGATGTCGACCAGCAGATGCTGCCGGGGGAAGGCCAGTCGGAGGCGCTGCACAAAGGCGACGATGTCGGGCCAGGCGATGAATCCGATGTCGGGCAGACCGTAGTGGGACGCCGCGAAGCCGAAGCCGGAGACGAACATCCCGTCGTAGTGACGCGCCGCCAGGGACGCGGAGAACATGTCGAAGACGCCGATCAGCGGGGTGGTTCCGTCCGCCTGGATCGCGGCTCTTAATCGGTTGGGGTGGTTCACGGTACCCTCCGATGCGTGGTCGCGTGGACTGCGCGTCGCGGCCGACCCGTTGCCTACCAAAGCCGGTGGTCGGTGCGATGCGTCACGGGCCGAGTCAGCCGGGGGTACGCCGAAGCAGCGTGCCCCCGGCTTTGTCATGCCTGAACCGGCCCGCGCGGCGGGCGGCTCCGCGCCCTCCGCATGCCAGCAGATTAGGAAAAGGATTGGTCATGGCACAACCATGAGTTGGCAATGAGCGCTGGTGAACGTCGCTTTTGAGCCGCACGCCGCCGGGGCGGTTTTCCGCACCACGGATTCGGGGGCCGGCCCGATCGATTGCCACGCCCCGCCCGCCGAGGATGGAGGCATGGTTGAGATGACGTTGGACACCGGGCTGGGAACCGCCGCCCGCGCGGCGGACCTGCACCGGGAGTACGGGCGCGGAACTGCCGCCGTGCGGGCGTTGCGCGGGGTGTCGGTGGCCCTGGCATCCGGGACGTTCACGGCCGTGATGGGGCCGTCGGGCTCCGGCAAGACCACCCTGCTGCACTGCCTGGCGGGGATGGACCGGCCCACTCGGGGATCCGTCTGGTGGGGCGGCACCGAGGTGTCCCGGCTGCCCGAGCGCCGCCTGGCGGAACTGCGGCGCAGCCGGGTGGGATTCGTCTTCCAGGCGTTCAACCTGATGCCCGCGATGACGGTCGCGCAGAACGTCGAGCTGCCCGGCCGACTGTCCGGAAAGCGGCCGGACCGGGAGCGGGTGCTGGAGGCGTTGGCCCGGGTCGGACTGGCCGGGCGCGAGCGGCACCGGCCCGGGCAGCTGTCCGGTGGCCAGCAGCAGCGGGTGGCGATCGCCCGGGCGCTGGTCTCCCGCCCCGAGGTGCTGTTCGCCGACGAGCCCACCGGCGCGCTCGACCGGGCCACCGGCCATGAGATCCTCGCCCTGCTGCGCGCAGGGGTGGACCGGGACGGGCAGACCTGCGTGATGGTGACCCACGACCCGGTGGCCGCCGGGTACGCGGACCGGGTGCTGCTGCTCGCCGACGGCCTGGTGGTGGACGAGGTGGACCGACCCACCGCCGCCCGGGTCGGCGACCGGCTGAGCCGGCTGGGCGGGTGAGCGCGATGGCCTCGATGCCGTTGCTGCCCTCGATCGCCGTCGGGCAGCTGCGCCGGCGGCCGGCGGCCTTCGTCGGCCTGGCGGCCGCGCTCTTCCTCGCCATCGCCACCGTGACGCTGTTCGGCGCGCTCTTCGCCGCCGATCTCACCACCCCCGCGGACGCCCGGAAGGCTGCCGCCGGTCCCGGGCTGATGGTGATCGCCGGCGCCTTCGCCGAGATCGCCGTGCTGGTCGCGCTCTTCGTCGTGGTCAACGCGTTGGGCTTCGCGCTTCGTCAGCAGCATCGTGAACTGGCGCTGCTGCGCACCGTCGCGGCGACGCCGAGGCAGGCGCGGCGGCTGGTGCGCGGCCAGGTCGTCGCGCTCACGTTGCTGGTGGCCGCGCCGGGCTGGGTGGTCGGCGCGGCGGCGGCCCGTGGCTTTCTCGCGGCGTTGCAGCGGCGGGGGATGGCGGCGCCCGGCGTGCGGGTGCCGGGGACGCCGGTGCCGATGCTGATCGCGCTGGCCGTCGCGCTCGTCGTGGGTCTGGCGGCCTCGGCCGTCGCGGCCCGGCGGATCTCCCGGATCGCGCCCGCGGCCGCCCGCACCGCGAGCGCGACCGAACACGGCCGGACCGGCGCGCTTCGGCTGCTCGCCGGAATCGGCACGCTGGTGGGCGGCGGCCTGCTGCTGCGACTGGCCGCGACCCGGCCGCCGGAGCAGTCGGACAAGGCCGGGCAGGCGGCGTTGCTCGGTTCGCTGGTGCTGCTGGTCGCGGTCGGGTTGGCGGGGCCGCTCGCGGCGCGCGTACTGGCGGCGCTGCTGGGCACGCCGGTACGGGCCGTGGCGCCCGCTACGGGGTGGCTGGCCGACGCCAACCTGCGCGGATACGCGCGGCGGCTGTCGTCCGCCGTGGTGCCGGTCGCGCTGCTCGTGGGGTTGTCGGGCACCATGTCGATCATGACACGGACCGCCGAGTACGCCGCGAGCGCGGCAGCGACAGTCACCGGAACCGGCACGGGCGCCGCGGCGGCGTCCGGTGTCGCCTCCGGCACGGATGTCTGGCTGCGGCAGGCCGAGTTGACGCTGCTGGTGTGCTTCGCCGCCATCTCCACCGTCAACACCCTGGTCGCCGTGACCGCCGACCGGCGCCGTGAGTTCGCGATGCTGCGGCTGGCCGGCGCGACCCGGTCGCAGCTGTTGCGGATGCTGGCCACGGAGGCCGTGCTGACCACGGCGGTGGGCGTCCTGCTCGGCGCCGCGGTCGCGGGTGCCGCGTCGGCGGCGTTCAGCACGGCGGTGACCGGCTCGGCGGTGCCGGCTGTCCCGGTGGCCGCCTGCTGGTGGATCGTCGCCGGCGCGGCGGCGCTGACGATCCCGGGCATCCTGGCCACCGGCCTGTGGGCGGTGCGCGGCCCGGCGACGGAGGCGTTGGGCGGTGACCGTGACTGAGCGCGGAGCTGCCGGACGGCGGCCGTACCTTTCCGTGCGCGGCGGTGAATGGGGCTTCTCCGTCATCGGGCTGCCGCTCGCGCTGCTCGGCGGCGGCTACGCGCTGGCCGTCGTGTACGCGGGCGGGCTGCTCTCACTCACCGTGCTGGGCCTGCCGTTCGTGGTCGTCGCACTGCTGGGCGCGCGGGGCGCCGGCGCGCTGCACCGGCGACTGGTCGGCCGGCTGCTCGGCGAACGCGTCGAGGCGCCGGCCGGACTGCCCCGCCCGGCGGGCCTGATCGCCCGTGGCCGGGTCGTGCTGACCGATCCGGTCGCCTGGCGGACGCTGCTCTATCTGGTGCTGCGGTTGCCGCTCGGCGTACTGGGCTTCGTCGCCGCCGTGGTGCTTCCCCTGGGCTGCGGCTGGCTGATCGGCTTCCCTCTCTGGATCCGCCTGCTGGAACCGGACTCGCGGCCGGACGGCCGGCTGACCGCCGCCTCCGTCGTGCTGGGCCTGGTCGTCCTGCTCGCGGTGCCCGGCGCGATCCGCGCGCTGAGCGCGGCGAACCGGGGGCTCGCCCGGCTGCTGCTCGGCCCGGCCCGTGCCCAACAGCGCGTCCGGGAGCTGGAGTCCGCCCGTGCCACCCTGCTCGCGGAGAACACCGACCAGCTCCGCCGCCTGGAACGCGATCTGCACGACGGCACCCAGGCCCGGCTGGTCGCCCTGGCCATCACCCTCTCGCTGGCCGACGACGCGCTCGCCCCCGACGCCGAGCCGAACACCGGGCGGCTGCGCACCCTGGTGGAGCGTGCCCGTGGCCAGACCGACGACACCATCGCCGAGCTGCGGCGGCTCACCCGGGGCATCCATCCGGTGGCGCTGGACGGCGGCCTCGGTGAGGCGTTGCCGACGCTCACCGCCACCTCGCCGGTACCGGTCACCGTCCGCCTGGACCTGCGGGAACGCCCGGACCCCGGGGTCGAACGGGCCCTGTACTTCTGCGCCGCCGAACTGCTCACCAACGTCGCCAAGCACAGCGGCGCCCACGCGGCCGAACTCACGGCGAGCGCGGCCGACGCCCGCGTCCGGCTGACCGTACGGGACGACGGCCGCGGCGGCGCGGCCCTCGGCGCCGGCACCGGCCTGACCGGTCTGGCCGAGCGACTGGCGGCGGTCGACGGCGTCCTGCAAATCGACAGCCCGCCGGGCGGTCCCACCGTGATCACCGCCGAGCTGCCGACACGTCTGTGACGACCGTCCATGACGGGTCGTCAGCAGCACCCGCGCACTTCCCCGGCCGGCCCTACCGCCCGCTCTCCGCCAGATACGCAAGAACGACCTTCACCCGCCGGTTGTCGGTTTCCGTGGCCCGCAGGTCGAACTTGGTGAAGACGGCGGCGACGTGCTTCTCCACCGCCCGCTCCGACACCACCAGCAGCCCGGCGATGGAACGGTTGGAGTGGCCTTGGGCCATCAGCTCCAGCACCTCGCGCTCGCGCGGCGTGAGGGTGTCCACCCGGCTGCGCTGTCCCCCGCGCATCAGCCGGGTGACCACCTCCGGGTCGAGCGCGGTGCCCCCGTCGGCGACGCGGTGCAGCGCGTCCACGAACTCGGAGGTGCGGGCGACACGTTCCTTCAGCAGGTATCCGACGCCCCCGGCGCCGTCCGCCAGCAGCCGGGACGCCCAGGCGGTCTCGACGTGCTGGGAGAAGACCAGGATGCCGACCTCGGGTGTCCTCGCCCGGATCTCGACGGCGGCGCGGATGCCCTCGTCGGTGTGGGTGGGCGGCATCCGGATGTCCACCACGGCGACGTCCGGCAGGTGCTCGGCCACCGCGGCGAGCAGTTCGGGTGCCGTCCCGGCGGTGGCCACCACCTCGCATCCACGGGCGCCGAGCAGCTCGACCATCCCGTCCCGCAGCACGACGGAGTCCTCGGCGAGTACGACCCGCAGGTTCCTGTTGATCACCACGCCATTATCGGGCCCCGGGCGGCGGCCACGGCACGGCCGCCGGGCCGCACGGGGAGGGGGACGACGGTGTCGCAGGCGACAGGGGCCATGGGGGCGACGGGGGCCGCCGGGGACGCGGAGGCGTTCGCGGAGCTGCTGCGGGGGTTCAAGGAACGCTCGGGGCTGAGATACGGAACGCTGTCCGAGCGGCTGCACATGAGCACATCGACGCTGCACGGCTACTGCAACGGCAGCGCGGTGCCGACCGACTACGCGCCGGTCGAACGGATCGCCCGGGTGTGCCGGGCGCCCCCCGAGGAACTGGTCGAGCTGCACAGGCGGTGGATTCTGGCCGACGCGGCATCGATCTCGACAGTGGAAGCCCCACCGTCGTCGGCAAGAACGGACAGCGCAACTTCCCGTACAAGGTCAGCGAGTCCGACCCTGAGGTCTTCTACGTCACCGCGCACACCAAGGCGCACCACGTCCGCTGGGACCTCACCCTGGACTGGTGCAGCGCGACCGCCACGGCACCGTGCACATCGACAAAACGGAACCCCGTTCCGCACCGGCACCGACGTCGGCCGTCCCGGCTACGACTACCCGCTGGGCGGCCGGGAGTGGATCAAACGGGAGCAGCAGGAGCAGCCGGAACCACAGGCGTGACACCCCCGGAGGAGACCCTCCGGATGGCAGGCTGGCCGCATGGCAGAACGCGATGGAGAAATCGGCGGAGAAATCGGTGGAGAACTCAACGGAGAGCCGGTCGGGTCGGCTCAGCTCCGGGCGCTGGCGCTGACCAACTACGGCCATTTCACGACCATGCGGGTCGACGACGGGCGGGTACGCGGTCTGGCCCTGCACCTGGACCGGCTGCGGCGGGACTGCCGGACGCTGTTCGACGCCGACCTCGACATGGCACGCGTCCGGGAGCTGGCCCGCCGTGCCGCTCCCGCCACCGGATCGACCACGGTGCGCGTCACGGTCTTCGACCCGAACCTCGATCTCGGCCGCCCGAGCACGGCCGACGACCCGCGGGTGCTGGTGACATCACGGCCGGCCGGGGGCCGGCCGGTCCCGCCGCTCAGGGTGCGGTCCGTGCGATACGTGCGTGAGGTCCCGAGCGTCAAGAGCGTCGGGCTCTTCGCCAGTCTCCATCACCGGCGCCAGGCACAGTTGGGCGGATTCGACGACGCCCTCTTCGTGGATCACCACGGAGTCGTCTCGGAGGGCGGCACCTGGAACGTCGGCTTCTTCGACGGTGCCCGGGTCGTCTGGCCCGACGCCGACTGTCTGGCCGGGGTGACGAGGGAACTCCTGAAGAGGGCCGTCGATCACGACACCCGGCCGGTGCGGCTGACCGGACTGTCGCACATGCAGGCGGCCTTCGCCACCAACGCGGCGATCGGCGTCCGCGCCATCACGGCCGTGGACGGCGTAGAGCTGCCCGCCTGCCACCCGATCATCCGCACGCTGGAGGAGGCGTACGCGGAGATCGAGGGCGAGGTGCTGTAGGTGCCGTACCAGAAGGCCCCCGCCGGCCTACGGGCCAACTCGGCGGTGGTGTCCTGGATTTCCGGCGGGAGGCCGGCAACCACGGTGCAGAGGTCCGGGACCACCTCTGCCAGTGCCTCCGGGCTCTGGTGACCCTGGGACCACGCCACGGCGGTCCGGCCGTCCAAACGCCAGTACTAGCCGAGCAGTTGGGGAAGGCCGAGCATCCGGGGCGTCACCAGCGCCGCGACGGTCGGCGGGTCGGTCGCCACCACCGTCGCACCGGCGAACCGCGGTCTTGACGGCGGCCTGATGTGGGGTCATCAGGCCGCCGGAACCATGGTGTTCAGCTCCGCCCGTGGAGCCGTGGGCGTATCCGGTCGAGGAGGACGAGGGCGAGGGACAGGCCGTAGAAGGCCAGGGCGAAGACGACGGAGTTGGTGGCGATGCCCGCGTAGCCGTGGAGGTCGACGTCGAGGAAGGGGTAGGGGTAGCGGCCCTCGGTGCCGGGGGCGAGCAGGGCACCGCGGATGAGGGCGAAGGGGAGGTAGAGGACGGGGTAGACCAGCCACTGCCAGGCATATCTGAGCGGGAAGGCGCCGGGGGCCGTGAGGACGAGCCAGTCGAGCACGGCGGCGAGGGGGGTCGCGGTGTGGAGGAGCTGACTGGCCGCCGTTTCGAGGGGGGTGCGGTGGCTGGTCATGGCGAAGCCGCTGGAGTCGTTCGACAGGACGAAGTGGAAGACGAGTCCGGTGATGCAGATGTAGAGCAGTGCCGCGCCGGTGATCCGCGGGGAGAGGGCGGGACGTCCGGTCCAGGCACGGCCGGCGGACCAGGCGAAGACCACGACCAACAGGATGTTGGACTGGATCGTGAAGTAACTGAAGAGCCGGCCCAGGTCCTGGGAGGCGATGACGTCCAGGACGATGCCGGTGACCCCGGTCAGGGCCGCGAGTGCGCGGAAGGCCGCCGCGACGGGGCGGCGGCCTTCCGCTACGGAGAGTGCGGGGACGGCCGCCGCCTCGGGCAGGCCGGCCCGGACCGTGGGCTCGGTGGCGGCAGCAGGGGCCGCGGAGGTGATGGGGGGTGTCGGATCTGCCATTGGCCCACCTTACGGCCCGGCCCCGGGGCCGGCCGGCCGGGGCCGCTACGCCCGTCGGACCAGGAGCTCGGTGTTGCGGTCCGCCGGTCCGCCGGCCATCTCCTCGTAGGCGCCGGTGCCTGTTCTGGCGGCGAGGCCGGGGGCGTTGTAGGCGAGTTCGCGGTAGAGGGAGGCCAGGCCGACCGCGGAGAGGTCGTGGAAGTCCGCCCGGTGCGGGGCGGCGGACTCCACGAGCGTGGTGAACAGCGACAGGGTGCCGTCCTGGTTGTCGACGAGTTCGAGCAGCCGCGCGTGCTGGGGATAGTCCACGTGGGAGGCGGTGTTGACCTCCCAGAAGGAGCGGGCCAGGGTCGGATGGGCGTGCGGTGTGATGCGATTGATGTGACTGTGTCCGTTGATCCACGCGACGACGTTGGGGAACCGGCTCAGCAGGGCGATCACCTCCGCGCCGTCGTGCCGGACCTCGTCGGTGCGGGCCGCGTCGGGGCGCTTGGTCATGCTGGGGCTGTGGTGGTGGCTGAAGACCAGGATGTGCGCGTCGTCGGCGGAGGCGTTGCGCACCAGGCGCCCGTCGGCGTCGTAGTGGCGGGTGTTGTGGGCGGCCAACGCCCCTTCCAGCCAGTTCAGTTGATCGGTTCCGAGCGAGCCCTCGTAGTGGCCGCTGCGGTAGGTGGTGTCGATGCTGATGCCGAGGACGCCGTCCGCGATGCGGAAGGTGTAGTACATCCGCTCGCCGTCCAGGTTGTTCTCGGTGTAGCCGTGACCGATCGGGCCCGCTCCGGCGTAGGCCGGATCGAGGTGCGCCCTGAGGTAGTCGTGCGGGGTGGCCAGGCGCCGGCGGGGGTCGGGGGTGACGGTGCGGGCCCGGCGTGCGTTGTGGTGCAGGATCTCCTTCAGGGCGGTGCTCTTGGGGTCGTCGCCGGAGTCCAACACCTTGGCGAAGGCGGCCACATCGGTGTCCGGTACGGAGAACAGCTTGCGCGCCCCGGTGATGTAGTCGCTCAGGAAGGGGTCCTGCGGGGCCAGGCAGCCGCCCGGCAGGTCGTCGTGGTTGCCCGGCGTCGAGTACCAGGGGATGCGCAGGCCGGGGCTGGCGACGGGGCGTATCGCGGCCTCCAGGTAGCCGGGGATCCGCGGCATCCCGCGCTGCTTGTCCTGGTCGCGCAGGGCGGCGTCGGGCTGCCAGTACAACGGCAGGCCGCAGTTCTGCACCCCCTCGTACGCGGCCGGGTCGCCGGTGTTGGGAGTGATCCGGCCCCCGCTCATCAGCGTCAGGAACCACTCCAGCTCCACCATCGAGTGGTTGTCGATGTTGTCGCCGGTCGACATCACGAAGGCCGGGGGCCGGCCGGTGTGCGGGCCTTCGCCGAGCGCGTTGGCCTGCTCGACCAGTGAGACGGCGCCCGCGACCGACAGCGCCTCCTGGCCGCGCCACGACCCGGGCGATCCGGCGCGCAGGTACTCGGTCCGCAACGGGCTCTGGACGTCGGCGACATGCAGGTCGGTGAACTGGACGAAGCAGGCCAGCGCCGTCCGGCGGTCCGCGCGTCCGCTGCGGGCGGTGGCGAGTTCGCCCCGTACGACCAGGGGCCATCCGGGGCCGGAGGTGAGGTGTCGGTAGGCTCCGCCGCCGGTCAACCGGGCGGTGGTCTGGAGCGTGGTGGCGCCGAACGGTGCGGCTCGGCCCACGGCGGGGCGGGCGGGGACCGCGCCGCTGTCGGCCGATGCGGGGCGGGCGGCCACGGGCGTGCTGCCGCCGCGCGGGCCGGGGAGTGCGTAGGCGGCGCCGGCGGCCGCGACGGCGGCACCGGAGCTGAGGAGGAATCGACGGCGGTCGGTGATGGTTGCGGTTCCGGCCATGGGGCCCTCCGTGCGGTGGCGGGCACGCCCGGCCACCGCGGTGTCACCAATCGGAATCTCTCATTCCAAAGGTGCGCGGTGTGCGTGGCCGGGAGTTGAACGTGCCCGGAACGCGGAACGCCGATCCGCCGTCGGATGCCCCGCGCGGGGTCAGGAGGTGCGGGAGTGGTGGTCCAGCAGGCGGCCGAGCAGCTGCGCGAGCTGGTCGCGTTCGGCCGGGTCCAGCGGTTCGAGCAGCTCGTCGTGGAGATCGTCCAGGATCTTGTCGAGGCGGCGCAGCCGACGGCGGCCCCGGGCGGAGATGGTGATGACGTTGCGGCGCCGGTCGTCGGGGTCCGGCGTCCGGGCCACGAGGTCCCGCTCGGCCAGTTCGTTGAGCACGCCGACCAGGTCGCTGCGGTAGATGCCGGTGCGCCGGCTCAGCACCGCCTGGCTGCCCGGTCCGAGATCCTGCAGCGAGGCGAGCACGGCGTAGTGCCACTTGCGGGCGTCGGCCCGGCCCAGTCCCTCGTTGATCAGCCGGTCCGAGCGGGCGGTCAGCTGCGAGAGCAGTCGGCTCGTCCGGCGCCGCAGCCGGTCGGGCGTCCTGGGCGCGTCGTCGGGCAGGTCCGCGGCTTCGGCTCCGGTCATGCCGCCCATACTACCCATTGCGTTAGTCCCACTAACGATGTACGTTCGCTCGCGCCGACATCGTTAGTGTCACTAACGTTGGTCGAGCCGATCCAGGAAGGACGATCCGCCATTCCCGCCAAGACAGTGCAGATTCCCACCCCCGACGGCCTCGCCGACGCGTACGCCGCCTTCCCCGACGACGGCGAGCGGCACCCGGGGGTGCTGATGTACGCGGACGGCTTCGGCATCCGGCCCGTGCTGCGGGAGATGGCCCGCGAACTGGCCGGGCACGGGTACTACGTGCTCGTCCCCAACCCCTTCTACCGGCACGGCCCGGCGCCGCTGTTCGAACTTCCCGAGCACATCGGAGAAGAGGACCGTCCCGCGGTCATGGCCCGGGTGATGCCCCTGATCGAGGCGCACACCGCCGAACGCGTCCGGCGCGACGCCGACGCCTACCTCGGCTTCCTCACCTCCCGGCCCGAGGTCCGCACCGGACCGGTCGCGGTGACCGGCTACTGCATAGGCGGCCTGTGGGCGGTGCGCACCGCCGCGGCCCACCCCGGCCGGGTGGCCGCCGTCGCCGCATTCCACGGCCCCGTGGGCGTGGACGGACCCGGCCCCCTCGCCGGGCTCACCGCCCGGGTCCACTTCGCGCACGCCGAGAGCGACCTGTCGCCCGAGGCCCTCGGCGAGCTCAACCAGGCACTGGACGCCGCGGGTGTCGACTACACCTCCGAGATCTACCCGGGCACCGTCCACGGCTTCACCATGTCCGACACCGACGCCTTCGACTCCGCCGGGTTGCAGCGCCATTGGGACAGTCTGCTCGTCCTCCTCGACAGCGCCCTGGTCGACGGCTGAAGCCGGGCGCGGAGCCGTCGCGTGTCGGTGTCACAGCTCCGCGTCCAGTGGGAGGCGGTGCACGCCCGGGAGGTACTCGTCCAGTTCGCCGGGGGTGAAGCGGGCCATGCCGACGACGTGCCAGAACTCGCCGACCACCTCGCCCTCGTACTTGTAACCGCCCTCGGGGGTCAGCGCGGCCCAGCCGCCGGGGACGCCGAGGAGGGTGGCGTGCGGGGTGGCCGGGCCGTCCGGTGCGGGGACGTTCCACAGGCGGACCGTGCCGTCCTCGCCGCCGCTGGCCAGGCGGGTGCCGTCGGGGCTGAAGGCGAGCGAGAAGACCCGTCCGGTGTGGCCGGCCAGGCGGGCGGTGCGGGTGCCGGTGCGGGCGTCCCAGAGGCAGACGACGCGGTCGTCGCCGGCGGTGGCCAGCAGCGGCAGCCGGGGGTGGGCGACGGCGGCCCAGAGCCGGCCCTGGTGTCCGGTCAGGACGTGGCGCGGGGCACCGTCGCGCCAGACGATGGCGGTGCCGTCCCAGGAGGCGCTGGCCAGCCAGTCGCCGCCCGCGCCGAAGGCGACGGCGTAGACGCGGTCGCCGTGGCCGTCGAGTTCGCCGGTCAGCCGGCCGCTCTCCTGGTGCCACAGGCGGACCCGGCCGTCGTCGCAGCCGGTGGCGAGCTCGGTGCCGTCGCCGCGGAAGGCGATGGACCGCACCCGGCCCCGGTGCTCGGAGAGGGTGGCGACATGGGCGCCGGTGGCGCGCCACCATAGGCGGACCGAGTCGTCGTCGTTGGCGGTGGCGAGCAGGGTGCCGTCGGAGCTGAACTCCTCGGCCCAGGTGTGGTCGGTCTCCACGTCCATCTCGCGGAGGTACTCGCCGGTCGCGGCGTTCCAGAGGTAGACGTCGCCGTCGTTGCTGGCCGTGCCGAGGATCGGGCCGGCGGGGCTGAAGACCGCGGAGATCAACCGGTCGCCGCGGCCGGTGAGTTCGGCGGTGCGGCGGCCGGTGCGAGCGTCCCAGAGGCGGACGATTCCGTCGTTGCCGCTGGTGGCCAGGCGGGCGCCGTCGGCGCTGAAGGCGACGGTGTTGACCCGGCGGCCGTGGCCGCGCAGGATGCGCTGACCCTGGCCGGTGTCGGCGTTCCAGATCTGGGCGCCGCCGTCGTTGCCGACGGTGACCAACTGGCTGTCCTGCGGGCGGAA
Organism: Streptomyces sp. BHT-5-2; assembly: GCF_019774615.1. Classification (NCBI taxonomy): domain Bacteria; kingdom Bacillati; phylum Actinomycetota; class Actinomycetes; order Kitasatosporales; family Streptomycetaceae; genus Streptomyces; species Streptomyces sp. BHT-5-2. Next base: position 4,624,651 of record NZ_CP081496.1, read on the forward strand.
GCGGCAGGCCCAGGCGGAGCCGCGGTGCTCGACGGGCTGCTGGCGCAGCAGGCTGATGGTGCGATGGCCCCCGGAGAGGGCGACCCGCCACAGGCGGACGGTGCCGTCGCTGTCGCAGGCGGCGAGGAGCCGTCCGCCGTTGCCGAACATCACTTGGTAGACGGCGCCGGTGCAGCGCTCCAGCGCTCCGGCGGGGGTGCCGACGACCGGGTCCCACAGGCGGACCTGACCGTCGGTGTCGCCGCTGACGAGGAGGTTGCCCTCGGGGTGGAAGTCGAGGGTGTAGACCCGGCCGGTGTGGCCGGTGAAGGTGTGCAGCAGGCGGCGCTCGGCGACGTGCCAGACGCGGACCGTGCCGTGGCCGTCGGCGCCCTGGTCGCCGGTGGCCAGCAGGGCGCCGTCCGGGCTGAACCGGGCGCGGTACACGGCGCCTTCGTGACCGTCGAGGCTGCCGGTGCACTCTCCCGTACGGGTGTCCCAGATGCGGAGGTCGGCGCCGGCGTCGCCGGTGACGAGGGTGTGTCCGTCGGCGCTGAAGACCGCGGTGTAGACGGGGGCGGCATGGCCGGGGAGCCGGTGCAGCGGTTCGCCGGTGGCGGCGTCCCAGAGGGTGACCAGGCCGTCGGCGTCGCCGGTGGCGACGAGGGTCCCGGCGTCGTCGAGGGAGACCGGCCAGACACCGCCGGGGTGGATGTCCAGACGGTGCAACTGGCGTCCGGAGACCGGGTCCCACAGGCGGACGGTGCCGTCGGAGCTGCCGGTGGCGAGGATCCGGGAGCGGAACTTCACGGCGTAGACGCGGCCTTCGTGGCCGTGCAGGGTGCGCAGCGCGCGGCCGGTCTCGGCGGCGCAGACCAGCACGCCGCCGTCCTCGCTGCCCACGGCGAGGAGTTCGCCCTCGGGGCTGTACGAGAGGGGTTCGGGCAGCCGGCTGGTGCGCATGTCGAAGCCGTAGGGGACGCCGACGGCGGCGGGGCGGAAGCCGACCTCGACCGGCATGCCGGGGGCGAGTGCGGCGGTGCGCAACTCGGGGGCGGCGCGGACCTGCGGGTCGGTGAGCGGGTCGATGAGCGCGGCGCGCTGCCAGCGGCTGCGGGCCAGCCGGGCGCCGCGCAGATCGGTGCGGGTGAGGCGGGCGCCGCGCAGGTCGGCACCGGTGACGTCGGCACCGGAGAGGTCGGCGTGGTCGAGGCGGGCGCCGTTGAGTCGGGCGTCGCGCAGTACGGCCCCGGCGAGGTTGGCGCCGATGAGCCGGGTGTCGGTGAGGTCGGCGCCGGTGAGGTCGACGCCGGAGAAGTCACGGCCCGAGAGGTCCTCGCCGGAGAGCCGGGCGCCGCGCAGGTCGGCGCCGGCGGGGACGCGGAGCCGGTCGATGACGCGGACGGCGTTGGCACGGGCGGCGTCGCTGACGCCCGGCCCGGGGGCGTTGAGGACGGTGCGGACCCAGGCGGTGCTCAGGTCGTGGTCGGCGAGGTCGCAGAAGAACTCGACGGCGAGGGCGCTCAGCGGCCGGGCGTCGAGCAGGGTGCTGTCGCCGTCGGCGAGGCGGTCGGCGGCCGCGCGGGCGACGAGCCATTCGACGACGGAGCCGTGGATGAACTGGAACAGGCCGTCGTCGGTGCGGATCAGCAGGCTTCCGGCGCCGACGGCCTGGGCGCTCTCCTGGGTGGTGAGGGTGGTGCCGGCGAGCCCGGCGAGCGCGGCGGCGACGGTGTCGGTCAGCTCCTCGATGTGCAGAGCGGCGCGGCCGGTGTGCCACAGCCGGAGGGCGAGGGCGGTGACGGCGGCCCAGAGGTGGTCGAGGGTGAGGCCGGGGGCGGCGCCGGGGCCGCCCTGGCCGCGGCGTTCCTCGTGGACGAGCCAGGCGGTGAAGACGTCCTCGTAGAGCCGGGCCGGGCTCAGGGCGCGGCCGGCGCCGGCGACGGCGCGCAGCTGGTCGGGGTCGAGGTCGGCGACGAAGCTGAGCAGCCGGGGGTTGGCGCACAGGGCGAGCAGGTCGGGGATGTTGCCGAGGAGTTCGAAGCGGCGGTCGGCGGTCTCCTCGTCGCCGTAGCGGTTGACGAGGTAGGCGCGGATCTGTTCGGGGACGAAGCCCTCGACGGAGAGGATGCGGCGCTGCGGGAGCAGGCCGACGCGTTCGCCGAGGGCGGTGAGGATCTGGTCCTGCGACTTGAAGTGCTGGGTGCGGCTGCTGACCACGATCTTGGCGTTGTCGACGGCGGCGTTGAGGAGGACCTGGAGGTGGTCGGCGGCGCGGTCGTAGCTGACGCGGTTGACCAGTTCGTCGAAGCCGTCGAAGAGCAGGACGACGCGGCCCTGGCCGAGCATGTAGCGCAGGGCACGCAGGTCGATGGTGTCGACGTCGTGGCCGGCGAGGTGGGCGGCGACCAGCCCTTCGAGGCTGTGGGCGCGGTCGAGGGTGTGCAGCGGGATCAGCAGTGGTGTGAGGTGCGGGAGGCGCTCGGGGATGCGGCGGGCCAGCTCGCGCAGCGCGAAGGTCTTGCCGTGCCCGAAGTCGCCGAGGAGCAGCAGGAAGCGGCCGTGGTCGGTCTCCAGGAGCTGGAGCATGGCCTCCACGAGGTGGCCGCGTTCGTCGGCGTCGGGGCGTTCGCCGTCGCGGTAGCGCTGCGGGAGGTAGAGGTCGGGGGCGTAGCGGTCGTCGTTGCTCAGCCGGGCGGTCTGCGCGGTGACGTAGCCGCGCAGGTCGAGGAGGCCCTGGAACTCCAGGAAGCTGCGGACCCGGACGCCGCGGCGCCCGGCGCGCTCGCGCAGGGACTGCTCGGGGGGTGGGCCGTCGTGGACCAGCTCGGCCTCGGAACCGGTGTCGGTGGCGTGGGCCTGGGCGAGGAAGCGGTCGAGTTCGGCGTCGGTGGGGGTGCCGGGGTGGACCGCGATGCGCTGCTGGCGTACGACGCCCTCGTCGCTCCAGGTGACCATGATCTGGGCGAGGTCGTCGGGGACCGCGCGGGGTACGTCGCGCAGGCGGACGCCTTCCTGGCGGGCGCGGCAGACCTCCTTGACGCGTTCGACGAGGGAGTCGGCGGGCTCGTCGACGGCGCGGTTGTCGGCCGGCGGGACGGCCGCGGGCGGGCCGGCGGGTTCGCCGGGCGGGGCGAAGAGCCGTCCGGCGCCGTGCCAGTTGACGGGGATGACGGTCGGCGCGGTGCCGCCGGCGCCGGTCCAGCGGGTGACGCCGTCGGCGGTGACGCGCAGCAGCTCGAACCCGGCGGGGGCGGCCGAGCCGTACAGCGGCAGGGCGCCCTTCTGGAGCGGGAGGTGGTCGTGGGACGGCTCGCCGCCGGTGGTGCGGGGACCGCCGCTGGGGCCGTGCAGGACGAAGTGGAGACGGGGCGCGGCGAGGCGGGTGAAGGTGTCGACGTCGCGGAGGGTGCCGGGGCCGCCGGCGGCGTCCTGGGGGCGGCGGCGGCCGGTGAGCGGGTGGCGCAGCGCGCCGATGCGCAGCCAGCCCTCCTCCTCGTAGCCGCGCAGTGCCTCGGCGAACCAGGCGGCCTGGTCGCGGCCGAGGAAGCCGTACTGGTCGTCGGGGCGGTGGCTGGCGGCGATGGAGGAGTTGAACCCGGCGACGACGGTGTGGAGTTCGGGCACCGGGAAGAGGGTCCAGGGCTGGTCGCTGTCGAAGACGGTGTCCAGCCCCTCGTAGAGGCCGCGGAACAGGCGGGTGTAGTGGCGCCACTTGGGCCAGTACGGCGGCTGGGGCGGGATCTCGTCGGCCTCGCAGGTGTGGAAGTACCCGCGGCAGGCGGCCTGGCTGACGTCCTGGTTCCCGGGGACGACGATGACGCGCTGCGGCGGCAGGTCGAGCTGGGAGCGCAGCCCGGTGAGGAAGCTGAGCGCCTGGTCGCACTCGCGGGGGCTGCCGGAGGCGGTGAGGTCGCCGGTGACGACGAGGAGGTCGGGCGCGGGGGCGCCGGCGTCCTTCAGCTCGACGAGATCGCCGCGGATCTCCCGGCGCAGCGCGTCCGGTTCGCGGCCGCGGCCGAAGTCCGGGCCGGCGAGGTGCAGGACGGTCAGCGCGCCCTGATCGCGGGTCGCCTCGGGGACCTGCGGGTATCGGGGCGCGCGGGCCGGGCGGCGGCGGCCGGACCACCCGGTGCGGCCGAGCGGACGCTGCCGGCCGTCGGCGGTGGCGGGCCCGGGCAGTTCGAGGGAGCCGCTCGCGGTCTCGGAGCCGGGGTAGCCGGGGCGGCGGCCGGGGCGGGCGTGGCCCTCGACGGCCTGGCCCACGCGGGTGAGCAGCAGGCTGCGGGCGACCTCGGCGTCGGCGACGCCGACGAGGTCGACGTAGGTGATGGTGGCGAGCAGGCCCTCGATGGGGATGTCCTCGACGCGGACGGTGAGCAGCTTGCGCTCGGGCTCCTCCGGTTCGGCGCGGAGCGCGGCCTGCCATTCCATCCGGCCGTAGGTGGAGCGGCCGTAGTGGCCGGAGAGGACGGCGATGACGGCGACGGAGTCGCTGACGCCGCGGTCCATGAAGTCGATGAAGTTGGTGCCGGCGACGAAGTCCCACGCCTGGATGACGGTGCGGTACCCGGCCTCCTCCAGGGTCCATGCGATCCAGGACGCCCATTGTTCGTCGGCGGGCGAGTAGCTGATGAAGAAGTCCAAGTCACGCGTCCTGCCCAGCAGTTCCCCGTCAGTCACCATGTTCCCATCGTAGGAGGCCGGGGGTCGGTGGGTCAGGCGGTTTCCGCCCTCGGTCCGCCGCCCCTCCCCGTCCCTTCCTCGCCCCTTCCCCGCTCGTCCGGCCCTGTGTGCGACCCTGTCGGGCGTGCGATTCCTCAAGCGTCTGCATCCCCTGGACTGGCTCGCCGCCGGGCTGCTCGCCTGCGGCCTGCTGTGTGTGGCCACAGGACTGTTGCCGACCGCGCCCGCCGGGGAGGCGATGGCGCGGATCGGGCCGCTGCTGGTCTTCCTGGCGACGGTCATCGTGATGGCCGAACTGACCGGCCGGGCCGAGGTGTTCGACGCGGTGGCGTCCTGGGTGGCGCGGACCGGCCGGGGCAGCTATCCGCGGCTGTTCGGGCTGTGTGTGCTCTTCGCCTCGGTCACCACCATCGCGTTGAACCTGGACACCACGGCGGTGCTGCTGACGCCGGTGATGCTGGCGCTGGCCGGGCGGGTGGGCATCGCACCGGTGCCGCTGGCGATGACGACGGTCTGGCTCGCCAACACCGCGAGCCTGCTGCTGCCGGTGTCCAACCTGACGAACCTGCTGGCGTCCAACCGCGTCGGGCTCTCCCCCGTCGGGATGGCCGCCACGATGGGCCTGTCCCAACTGGCCGCCGTCGCCGTGACGATGGCGTGCCTGTGGTGCTTCTACTGGCGGCGCGGACGGCGGGGTTCCGACAGTTACGTACCGCCCGAGCGGCGGGCGCCGGCCGATCCGGTGCTGTTCCGGGTGTGCGCGCTGGCCTGTGCCGGCTTCCTGCTGGCGATCCTGCTCGCGGACCTGCCGCTGTGGTCGGCGTCGCTGACCACGATGCTGGTCGTGGTGGTCGCGTTCGCGCTGCGGCGCCCCGCCGAGCTGCGGTTGTCGCTGGTGCCGTGGCGGCTGCTGGTGCTGGTGCCGGGGATGTTCCTGGTCGTCGAGACGGTGGACGCGCACGGGCTGCACACGCTGCTGACGGCGGCGATCGGGCCGGACGGCGGCCTCGGCGGCATGCTCCGCTCGGCGGGCGTGGGTGCGGGCCTGTCCAACGTCCTCAACAACCTCCCGGTCTACATGGCAGGCGAGGCGGCGGTGCCGGTCGGCAACCACCACCAGCTGCTGGCGCTGCTCATCGGCACCAACGTCGGCCCGCTGGTCACGCCGTGGGCGTCGCTGGCGACGCTGCTGTGGTTCGAGCGCTGCCGCGGCCAGGGCACGGTCATCCCGCTGCGGCGCTTCATGGGGACGGGGTTCGTCCTGGCCGTGACGGCGACGCTGGCGGCGACGGTGGCACTGGCGGTGGGGTGACCGGCCGGTCCGGCTCAGGCCGCCCGGGCGCGGGCGACCACGTCGAGCAGGTAGGTCAGGGTGTCGCCGCGGGCGGCGACGAAGCTGCGGTCGGTGTCCGGGCCGGCGGAGCCGACCGTGAAGGGGCCGCCGGCCAGGGTGCGGAACTCCACGCCCGCCTCGGTGGCCAGCAGGGCGCCGGCGGGGAAGTCGATGCCCTCCGCGCGGTAGCCGACGAAGCCGTCGATCGCCCCGCGCGCCAGCATGCTCCAGCCGAGCAGCGGCGCCCACAGCTGGAGCACCCGCCGGGTGCAGCGCTCCAGTTGGCCGCGCAGTCCCGCGGCGACCTGGTCGGTGCGGCCCACCGCGTGGCCCTGGGTCCAGGCGACCACCGGCCCGCTGCGCGGCACCGCGCCGGGAGGGCCGGGCAGGCGGTCCGGGCCGCAGCACGCACCCTGGCCGCTGACGGCCCGCCAGGTGGAGCCGGTGACCGGTTCGTGCACCACGCCGACGACCGGCGCGCCGTCCACGCACAGCCCGATGCCGACGGCGTACGCGGTCAGGCCGATCGCGACGTTGTTGCTGCCGTCGAGCGGATCCACCAGCCAGGTGCGCCGGCCGGCGGCGTCCAGGAGCCCGGCCTCCTCGGACAGGATCCGGTCGTGCGGGAAGTGCGTCTGGAGGCGGGCCAGGATGAGTTTCTCCGCGGCCAGGTCGAGGTCCGTGACGATGTCGCCCTCGGCGTCCTTGACGCCCACCGCCCGCGCCGCGCCGAAGCGGCCGCGCAGCAGGACACCCGCCTCCTCCGCCGCGGCCACGGCCACCCGCGTCTCGCTCGCGTACGGTGCGGCGCCCCGGTCACTCGCGCTGCTCGGCATGGATCCTCCTGAGTGCTGTGCGGACGGTCCGCTCGGTGTCTTCCGCGCCGCACAGCCGGCGCACCGTCCGGTGGCCGCGGCCGTGCAGGGGGCCCAGGGAGAGGTCGGTGTGGCCGGGCAGCGACCGGCCGAGCACCAGGGTGGCGGCGGGCTGGCCGCGGGTGACGACGGTGGCGTGGAACTCGCCGGCCGGCAGGCTGTAGGTCTCGCCGCTGCCGCTGGAGGCGGGCGGGCCCGGTGCGCAGTGCACCAGGCGGGAGGTGGGCCGCAGTTCGTCGACGCCCGAGGGGGAGCTGAAGACCTCGAAGATCCGGTGGGTGGGGGTGCGCGTCTCGTCCGTCACCGTCACCGGGAGGTTGCCGACCCGGCCGAAGAGGACATAGCTGCGCAGCTCCCAACTGTGGGCGTGCATGGGGGCGGCGGTGGGGTCGGCGGGGACGCCGGTGCCGAAGAGGTGGACGCAGACGCCGCGGGCGCCGTCGCGGACGAGCGGCAGGCACAGGAAGCCGAGCGGGTGGTGGACCGCGCGTAACTCCCGTTTGCCGCGGGCGATGTCCTCCAGGGCGCCGGTGACCCCGGCGCGGGGTGCCCCCGGCGGGGTGCCGGGCCGGAGCAGTCGGTCGAGCGTGTCGTAGTCCATGAGCCGCGCCCGAGGCGTCTCACCTCCGGTAGGGGTCCTCAGCGTGCAGGGCTTTCTCGACGATCTCCGCGACGTCGGCGTCGCTGAACACCGAGGGGAGCGGGAGGGCGACGTCCTCGAAGACCGCGCGCACCTCGTCGACGGTCGGCGCGTCGCCCAGGGAGCCGACGCCGCGCAGATCGAGGGGGGCGGCCTGTTCGCGGCTCTGGTGCAGCTCGGTGACGTAGTAGTCGTAGAGCGGCTGGTCGCGGGCGACCAGGAGGTTGACGCGGTTCGGGTCGTCCTGGGTGATGATCAGGCAGGTCTCGGAGAGGTCGAAGCGCAGGGTGGGGACGCCCGAGGAGAGATGGACGCTGATCTCCAGGGTGTCGAGCCGCTGGCGGAACCAGCAGGCGGCCAGGACCGTGGCGTACGCCTCCTTGCGGGTGCGGTCCACGGTCCAGGCGTCCGCCGCGTCGTCGTTGCGACGGCGGGCGAAGGTCTGGCGGAAGCGGGCGTAGGCGGCGCAGGTCTGCTCGTCCGCCGGGTTGATGATGTCTATCTTGACGCTGAGTTGGGCGCGCTGGCGGGTGGCTGCCTCGACGCAGCGGGGCAGCGTGACGGCGCGCAGGTAGGTGCCGGTGCCGCCCTTGAAGTACCAGAGGTTGGTCTGGGCGCGGGCCCGTTCCAGTGCGTCGCCGACCTGGTCGCCCGTGAGGGAGCGGACCATGGCGAGGTCCTCCAGGGCGCGGCGGGTCTCCGCGGACGCCTCCGCGATGTCGGCCTTGCGGCGCAGCCGCTCGGTCATCGTGCCGACCGCGAGCGCGCCGAGCACCAGCAGCGTCGCGCCGGAGGAAACTTTGTCGCTGATGACGTCGCCGAGGACGTCCATCAGGCCGATGGTCAGGCCGAGCCCCACGGCGACGAGCCCGTCCAGGTTTCTGATCGCCCAGGCGACGACGAACTCCACCCGCCCCACGCGCTGTGCCACGTCGAGTCCCCCTCCTCGCTCCCTGGCATCGTAGGAGCAACGGGCAGGCTGTGGCCAGGGCTGCCGGACGGTCGCAAGATCCTCGGCCGCCGTCTTCGCCACGGAGGGCGGTGCCGCAGGCCGCCCGGCCCCTCCGCGCACGCCAACTGACTTTCCGTCAAGGTGACTTCGACGCCAAGTCCGGGCCGGGCAGCGGGCGGGGCGGTGCGTTCGTGGTGGTGTGTGCGGGGTGGCGGTCCAGAGTGTCGTGACGGGGCCGGCCAGGGCGGCGGCCGACGGCGGCGCGGATTGGTCCAGTCCAAACTTGGTCCAGTCCATTGACTTGTTCCCGCCCCCGGGGCTATCCCATATCCCACACCGCCGCGCGCGAACGGGCCGCGCACACCAGGGAGTCGGCGGTCGACCTCCGCACGCTCGGGACAGACGGAACAGACGGAACAGACGGAACAGACGGGACAGACATGAGACGCAGGCGCTCCCTCCGTGCAGTACTCACCGCGACCGTCACCGCAGTGGCCACGGCCGGTCTGACCGCGTTGGGCGGGGGTGCCGCCCATGCGGCGACCCCGCTCCCGGCCCATGTGTTCGCCCCCTACTTCGAGTCCTGGACGGGCGGGAGCCCCGCCGCGCTGTCCGCCCAGTCAGGCGTCGACCACCTGACGATGGCGTTCGTCCAGACCGCGGCCAAGGGCTCCTGCACCGCCCTGTGGAACGGCAGCACCGACACCCCCATCTCCCCCGCCTCGTTCGGCGACGACATCAAGACCATCCAGGCGAAGGGGGGTGATGTCATCCCCTCGTTCGGCGGCTACACCGCGGACACCACCGGCACCGAGATCGCCGACAGCTGTACCGACGTCGGCCAGATCGCCGCCGCGTACGAGAAGGTGATCACGACCTACGACGTCCCACGCCTCGACATGGACATCGAGGCCGACTCGCTGGACGACTCCGCGGCCGTCGACCGGCGGAACAAGGCCATCAAGCTCGTCCAGGACTGGGCGGCGGCCAACGGCCGCACGGTGGAGATCTCGTACACCCTGCCGACCACCACCCACGGCCTGACCGACAGCGGCGTGGCCCTGCTGCAGAACGCGGTGAGCAACGGCGCCCGGGTGGACGTCGCCAACATCATGACGTTCGACTACTACGACAACGCCACGCACGACATGGCCCAGGACACCCGGACCGCCGCCCAGGGGCTGTACGACCAACTCAAGCCGCTCTACCCGGGCAAGTCCACGGCGCAGCTGTGGGGCATGATCGGCATCGTCGAGATGCCCGGCGTCGACGACTTCGGCCCGGCCGAGACCTTCACCCTGGCCAACGCCCACCAGGTCTACGACTGGGCGGTGTCCCAAGGGATCGACACGCTGTCGTTCTGGGCGCTCCAGCGGGACAACGGCAGCTGCCCCGGCGCCCCGTCCGGCGACAGCTGCTCCAGCATCCCGCAGAACACCTGGGACTTCAGTCATGTCTTCGCGCCGTTCACCGGCGGCGGGACGGCACCGGCCAACGACTTCTCGGTGACGGCCAGTCCGGCCGCCGCCTCGGTGACGGCGGGCGGCCGGGCCAGCGCCACGGTGCGGACGGCGGTCACGGCGGGCTCGGCGCAGCAGGTGGACCTCACCGTCGGCGGGGCGCCCGCCGGGGTGACCGCGGCGCTCAGCCCCACGTCCGTGACGGCCGGCGGCTCGTCCACGCTCACCGTGTCCACGACCTCGGCGGTGGCCAACGGCACCTACCACCTCGACGTGACCGGCAGCGGCCCCTCCGGCACGCACACCGCGTCGTACGCGCTGACCGTCACCGGCGGCAGCGGCAACCAGTGCACGGCCAGTCCGTGGAACAGCGGCGCCGTGTACACCGGTGGCCAGCAGGTCTCCTACAAGGGACACACCTGGAAGGCCAAGTGGTGGACGACCGGGGAGGAGCCCGGAACCACCGGCGAGTGGGGTGTCTGGCAGGATCTCGGTGCCTGCTGACCGGCACCCGGCCGGTAGGCGAACAGAGCCCGCACGGAAGGGTGTTGGGCCCGCGACCAGGGTCTGGCGGGCCGTCCCTTGACATCCCGGATCGGGCCACGCCAATATCCGCTGGTCCGTACCAATGCCGTCGATCGATGCCGCGCCACGACCCGGAAGGCCCCGTCGATGTCCTCCAGTACGCACCGCAAGGAGTTGCGCCGCCTCGCGCTCTCCGTACTCCAGCCGGGGTTCGTGGGCACCCGGGCGCCGGACTGGGTGCTGCGCGCCATCGGTGACGGCCTGTCCTCCGTGGTGCTCTTCGCCCGCAACATCGCCTCGCCCGAGCAGCTCACCCGCCTGACCGGCCAACTCCGCGCCGAGAACCCGGAGTTGATCGTCGCGGTCGACGAGGAGGCCGGGGACGTCACCCGCCTGGAGTCCGCGACCGGCGCCACCCGGCCCGGCAACTTCGCCCTGGGCGCCGTGGACGACCCCGAACTGACCGCGGCGGTCGCCCGCGACCTGGGCCGCCAACTGCGCGCCGCCGGTGTGAGCCTGGACTACGCGCCGAGCGTCGACGTCAACTCCAACCCCGACAACCCCGTCATCGGCGTCCGCTCCTTCGGCGCCGACACCGCGCTCGTCTCCCGGCACGCCGCCGCCTGGATCCGCGGCCTCCAGTCGGCCGGCGTCGCCGCCTGCGCCAAGCACTTCCCCGGCCACGGGGACGTCGCCGTCGACTCCCACCACGGCCTGCCGAGCTACGGCGCGAGCCGGGACGAGATCGCCGCGCGGGCCCTGCCGCCGTTCCGGGCCGCCGTGGAGGCCGGCGTCGGCGCGGTCATGAGCGGCCACCTCCTGGTGCCCGCCCACGATCCGGACCTGCCGGCCACCCTCAGCCCCCGCCTCCTCGACGACCTGCTCCGCAAGGAGCTCGGCTTCGACGGCCTGATCGTCACCGACGCCATCGAGATGCGCGCGGTCGCCGGCCGCCACGGCATCGGCGGCGCCGCGGCCCGGGCCGTCGCCGCCGGCGCCGACGCGGTCTGTGTCGGCGGGGAGCACGCCGAGGAGTCCACCGTCGCCGTCCTCGCCGACGCGCTCACCGGCGCCGCCGCCCGCGGGGCACTCGCCGAGCAGCGCCTCGCGGAGGCCGCCGAACGGGTCCGGGCGTTCGCCGCCTGGTCGCACCGACTGGGCCACGGCGTGCCGGTCGATCCGGTCAACGGCGACATCGGTTTCGTCGCCGCCCGCGCCGCGCTGCGCGTACGCGGCCCGGCCGGCGCCGTCCTCCCGCTGGCCGCCGCCCCGCACGTGGTGGAGCTGGTGCCCGCGACCAACCCCGCGATCGGCGACGAGACGCCCTGGGGCGTCGGCGCCCCGCTGCGCGAGCGGCTGCCCGGCACCACCTTCGTCCGCCTGCCGCACCGGCAGCTCGCCGACCGGCCCGCGGTGCTGAAGGAGTACGCCCTGGCCCCCGCCACCGGGCGCCCGCTGGTCGTCGTCGTCCGGGACGCCGCCCGCCATGCGTGGATGGGCCGCGCCCTCGCCGGCCTCACCGCGGCCCGGCCGGACGCGGTGGTGGTCGAGATGGGGCTGCCGGGCGACGCGCTCCCCGGATCGGTCCGGATCTTCACCCACGGCGCCACCGCGGCCTCCGGTGTCGCCGCCGCGGAGCTGCTGGCCGGCACCGGGCCGGGCCGCACCACACCCGGCGGCGCGTAGCCGGGCACCCGCTCGCAGCAACGGCGCGGCGGCCGCCCGCCGACGCGCCCCGTCCCGACCGTGCGGGGCGGGCGGGCCGCAGCCGACACCGGCGCCGGACGGACACGACCGACGGCAGGGCAGCGCTCCCGGCCGGGGAGTGTTAGAAATAGCGCATGGCCGCAGGGTCCGGCCGATATCGGCGCGCAACGGTAAGGGCACTGACCGAACGACGCCCGCAGAGTCTCGCGGGGCAGGTCTTCCTGCTGCAACTCACGGTCGGGCTGCTGCTCGTCCTGGGCACGCTGGCGGCGCTCCTGCTGACCTCGCGCAACGACGCCGAGCAGGAGGCCCGCAGCCGGTCGATCGCCGTCGCGCAGACCTTCGCCTACTCCCCCGGCGTCCGGGCCGCACTGCGGGCCCCGGACCCGTCGAAGATCCTGCAGCCGCTCACCGAAGAGGCCCGCAAGCACGCGGGCGTCGACTTCATCGTGGTGATGAACACCCACGGCATCCGGTACACGCACCCCAAGCCGGAGGAGATCGGCAAGCGCTTCGTCGGCACCATCGGCCCCTCGCTGGCCGGCCGGGTCTACGTCGAGAGCGTGCACGGCCCGCTCGGCCACGAGGTGCAGGCCATCGTCCCGATCAACGACCACGGCTCGGTGGTGGGCCTGGTGTCCGCGGGGATGAAGGTGGCGAGCGTGAGCCGCGCCATCGCCGGGCACCTCCCGGTGATCTTCGCCATCAGCGGCGTGGCACTGGCCCTGGCCACGGCCGCCACCACGGTGATCACCACCCGGCTGCGGCGGCAGACCCGCGGGCTGGGGTCCGCCGAGATGAGCCGCATGTACGAGCACCACGAGGCGGTGCTGCACGCGGTGCGGGAAGGCGTGGTCATCGTCAGCGGCGACGGCCGGCTGCTGCTGGCCAACGACGAGGCCAGGCGACTGCTCGCGCTGCCCGAGAACGCCGAGGGACAGGAGGTCGCCCGGCTGCCGGGCCTCGCCCCGGAACTCGCCGGCCTGCTGTCCTCGGGCCGGCCCGCGACCGACGAGATCCACCAGGCGGGCGGCCGGCTGCTGGCGGTCAACCAGCGGCGCACCGACCGGCACGCCGTCGGCATGGGAACAGTCGCCACCATCCGCGACTCCACGGAGCTGCGGCTGCTCTCCGGCCGCGCCGAGGTCGCGCACGAGCGCCTGCGGCTGCTCTACGAGGCCGGGGTGAGCGTCGGCACCACCCTCGACGTCGCCCGCACGGCGGAGGAGCTGGCCGAGGTCGCGGTCCCGCGGCTCGCCGACTTCGTCACCGTCGACCTGGCGGCCCCCGTACTGCGCGGCGACGAGCCGGCCGGCAGCGGTGCCCAGCAGATGCGGCGCACCGCCGTGCACGGCATCCTCGACGAGCTGCCCTTCCACCCGCCCGGCACGCTGATCACGTTCGTGGACGGCACGCCCCAGGCACGCGGCATGGACACCGGCCGCTCCCAGGTGGTCTCCGACCTCTCCGCCACCCACTCGTGGCAGCTACAGGACCCGGACCGGGCCCGCCGCGTCCTGGCGTGCGGCATCCACTCGCTGATCACCACGCCGCTCAACGCCCGCGGCAACGTCCTGGGCGTCGCCAACTTCTGGCGGTCGCAGAAGCCCGAGCCCTTCGACGACGAGGACCAGTCACTGGCCGAGGAGCTGGTGGCCCGCGCCGCGCTGAGCATCGACAACGCCCGGCGGTACACCCGGGAGCACGCGCTGGCCGTGACCCTGCAGCGCAGTCTGCTGCCGCGCACGCTGCCCGAGCAGAGCGCCATGGAGGTCGCCCACCGCTATCTGCCCGCCCAGTCGGGGGTGAGCGGTGACTGGTTCGACGTCATCCCGCTGTCCGGCAGCCGGGTCGCGCTGGTCGTCGGCGACGTCGTGGGCCACGGCCTGCACGCCGCGGCCACGATGGGGCGGCTGCGCACGGCGGTGCACACCTTCTCCACCCTCGACCTGACGCCGGACGAGCTGCTGGGCCATCTCAACGACCTCGTCGACCAGATCGACCAGGAGGAGGCGGACAGCACCGACGACACCGGCGTCACCGGCGCCACCTGTCTGTACGCGATCTACGACCCGGTCTCGCGGCGCTGCGACATGGCCCGGGCCGGGCATCCGCCGCCGGCGCTGGTCCACCCCGACGGCACCGTGGAGTTCCCCGAGCTGCCGGTCTGCCCGCCCCTGGGGCTGGGCGGCGTGCCCTTCGAGACCACGGAGCTGCACCTGCCCGAGGGCACCCAGATCGTCCTGTACACCGACGGGCTGGTGGAGGAGCGCACCCGGGACTTCGACGTGGGCATGGAACTGCTGCGCGGCGCACTGTCCCGTCCGGGCCGCTCCCCGGAGGAGAACTGCCGGGCGGTCCTGGACCGGCTGCTGCCGGACCGTCCGCGGGACGACGTGGCGCTGCTGATCGCCCGCACCCGGGTGCTCGGTCCGGACCGGGTCGCGGCCTGGGACGTGCCGTTCGACCCGGCCGCGGTCGCGCGGATGCGCTCCAGCATCTCCGACAAGCTCACCGAGTGGGGCCTGGACGAACTCGCCTTCGCGACGGAGGTGGTGGTCAGCGAACTGGTCACCAACGCGATCCGCTACGGCTCCCCACCGGTGAAGGCCCGGCTGCTGCGGGACCGCAGCCTGGTGTGCGAGGTGGCCGACGGCAGCAACACCTCGCCGCATCTGCGGTACGCCGCGACGACGGACGAGGGCGGCCGCGGCCTGTTCCTGGTCGCCCAGCTCACCGAGCGCTGGGGCACCCGCTACACCCCCCAGGGCAAGGTCATCTGGGCCGAACAGCAGCTGCCCCCGGGCACCAACGGCACTCCCCCGCAGGAGAGTTGAACCACTCCTCCACCGACACCCGGAGCGGCGCACGCCGCGACTCACCCGGATGCCCGGCCGGCCCGGGCGCCCGGTGGCCGGCGGCTCACTCCGACGCCGTGACCGGCGTGCGCCCGCCCGGAGGGCTCACCAAGCTGGAGCGGGGCCGGGCCCCGATCCGGTCGCGTGCCCGCGCGCACCGCCGCCGTGCCCCCGATCCCGTCGCGGAGGAGCGGAGAGTTCATGAGGCTTGTCGTCGATCTCAACCGGTGCCAGGGGTACGCCCAGTGCGCCTTCCTGGCGCCGGACGTGTTCACCATGCACGGCGAAGAGGCGCTGATGTACGACCCGCAGGCCGACGACACGCAGCGGGAGAACGTCCGCAGGGCGGCCGACGCCTGTCCCGTGAAGGCCATCACCCTCGACTACGAGGACCGGCCGGCGGCCGCGGGGAAGGCGGGTGGGTCCGGTGTCGGTTGACGGACATCTGGAGGCGCTGCGGCGCGAGGGCCGGATCGTCATCGTGGGTGCCTCGCTGGCGGGGCTGCGGGCCGCCGAGACGCTGCGCGCGGAGGGCTTCACGGGGACGCTCACCCTGGTCGGCGACGAGCCCCACGAGCCGTACGACCGGCCCCCGCTGTCCAAGCAGGTCCTGCTGGGCAAGGTGCCGGCGGACCACACCAGGCTGCCCAGGCGCCGTCCGATCGACGCGCAGTGGCGGCTCGGGTCCGCGGCCACCGGGCTGGACCTGGCGGCCAGGCGGGTGCGGCTGGCCGACGGCGACACGCTCGACTACGACCGGCTGCTGATCGCGACCGGTGTCCGGGCCCGTCCCTGGCCGCATGAGCTGGAGGCCGAACTGGACGGGGTGTTCGTGCTGCGCACCCAGGATGACGCCGCACGGCTGCACCACCGGCTGGCGGCCGGTCCGCGCCGGGTCCTGGTGATCGGGGCCGGGTTCACCGGCTCGGAGATCGCGTCCGCCTGCCGTGAGCGGGAGGTCCCGGTCACCGTGGCGGAGCGCGCGGCGGCTCCGCTGGTGGGCGCGCTCGGCGGCGTGGTCGGCGAGGTGGCCGCGGAACTGCAGCGCGCGCACGGCGTCGACCTGCGGTGCGGGGTGCTGGTCACCGGGCTGGAAGGGGACTCCGCGGGGCGGGTGCGCAAGGCGCACTTCTCGGACGGCAGCGCGGTGGAGGCGGACATCGTGGTCGTCGCGCTGGGTGCCACCCGCAACACCGAATGGCTCGCGGACTCCGGGCTGGGCGCCGGCCCGCGCGGCATCGCGTGCGACGCCGGGTGCCGCGCCTTCGACGTACGGGGCATCGTCACCGACGACGTCTTCGTCGCCGGCGACGTGGCCCGCTCGCCGCACCCGCTGTTCGGCTACCAGTTCCTGTCGTTGGAACACTGGGGCAACGCGGTCGCGCAGGCCGAGGTCGCGGCGCACAACATGGTCAGTGCCAGTGCCGAGCGGCGGCCGCACCTGTGGATGCCGTCCTTCTGGTCGGCGCAGTTCGGGGTGAACATCAAGTCCGTCGGTGTGCCACCGATGGCCGATCAGATCCTCGTCAGCCAGGGGTCGCTCGCCGAGCACCGCTTCACCGCGGCGTACGGCTACCAGGGGCGGGTGATCGCCGCGGTCACCTTCGACCAGGCGAAGTGGCTGGACTTCTACGAGCGGCAGATCGAGCAGGCCGCGCCGTTCCCACCGGAGTTCACCACCGTCGACCGGCGCCCCGAGGGGCACCAGCCGGTGTCGGCGGGCTTCCCGGATCCCTCGCAGCCCACCCACGGGCCCACCGTCACCCTCAGCGGGTACTCGCCGACCGACCGGCGCGTCTCGTTCACCCCGCGACGCGCCTGACGCGGGTAGGCAGGCAGGTCGTCGCCGGTCGCAGCCCCTTGGAAGGAAAACCCATGACGTCGGTCGCACTCCTGGGCCAGATCCTCGACTACGCCAACCGCCCCGACCCGTATCCGCTCTACGCCGAGCTCCGCAGGACGCCGGTGGTGCGCGACGAGTCGGGCCCCTATCTGGTCAGTACGTACTGGGAGATCAAGGGCCTGCTGCACGATCCGCGGGTGAGTTCCGACGCCCGAAATCTGACGCCGGACGCGGCCGCGGCCGTCGGTCACGAGCAGGACCCCGACCTGCCGCCGTCGTTCCTGCTGCTCGACCCTCCCGAGCACGACCGGCTGCGACGGCTGGCGATGCGCCCGTTCGGCCCGCCGCACACCCCGCGCCGGGTGTTCGAGATGCACGGCGAGCTGGCCGGGATCGTCTCCGGGCTGATCGACGGGCTGCGGGGGCGGGACACGGTCGATCTCGTCGACGACGTCTCGTATCCGTTCCCGGTCACCGTGATCTGCCGGATCCTGGGCGTGCCGCGCGAGGACGAGTCGCACTTCCACGAGTGGGCCGACACCATCGCCGCCGGTCTGGACCCGATCGGCACGGCCGAGGAACGCGCGGCCATGGCGCAGGCGGTCCGGCAGGCCCGGGCCGACCTCGCGCGCTATCTCGCCGAACTGATCGAGGAGCGCCGGCGGGCTCCGCGGGACGACATGCTGTCGGCCATGGCCACCGAACACGGCCCGGACGGGCAGCTGTCGCCGGTGGAGATGATCACCACCTCGGTGCTGCTGCTGATCGCCGGTCACGAGACGACGGTCAACCTCATCACCAACGGCATGCTGACGCTGTTGCGGAACCCGGACGTGCTGAAGCGGCTGCGCGGTGAACCGGGCCTGGTGGTGCCGCTGGTCGAGGAGTTGCTGCGGTTCGAACCGCCGGTGCAGATGCTGCCGCAGCGCACGACGCTCGCCGACATCGACATCGCCGGGACGGTCATTCCCCAGGGCGCCCCGCTCTTCCTCATGGTGGCGTCGGGCAACCGGGACCCGCAGCGCTTCACCGACCCCGACCGGTTCGTCCCCGACCGCCCCGACAACGAGCACCTGGGGTTTGGACATGGGCTGCACAGTTGTTTCGGGGCTCCGCTCGCCCGTCTGGAGGCACAGCTCGCGCTGACCGAGCTGGTCCGCCGGCTCGACGCCCCGCAGTTGGTCGAGGACCCGCCCCCGTACCGGCAGAACGCGGTGCTGCGCGGCCCCCGGCATCTGCCGCTCACCATCGGCGGAGTCAGGGACTGAACCGCCCGGGCGGACCGTTCCGCCCGTCCCGGCGGGCGCGCGAAAGCGGAGGCGGGCCCCGGGGATGCAGCGGGTCCGTGCCGGTTTCAGAGCCCGGCCGTGGCCACCGGGCCGCGCCGGCCGCCGTCCCCACGGCGGCGCAGGGCGACCACGAAGACATGCCCGCTGACGGCCAGCATCCACAGCGGGAAGACGAGTTCGAGGTGACTGGTGCCGCCGACGGCGAAGAGCAGCACCAGCGCGACCAGATAGCCCAGCCAGACCAGCCAACGGGGGAAGAGGCCCAGCTTGTGCCCGATGGTCGTCGTGGACACCACGTACACGGCCGCCATCCGCGTGGCGTACTGGGTCAGCAGGTCCAGGACGAGATGGCGCCCGTACTGCCAGAGCGCCTGCTCCCCCGCCGAAGCCGCCCCGGTCACCTCCGTGGCCGCCAGCAGGCTCCCGGTGGTCGCCGCCAGGACGAACAGCATGGCCACGAACAGCAGCCCGCTGCCCAGGAACAGCGTCGCGAAGAACCGGTCCTCCCCCTCCCCGACGTAGTCCCGCACCGCCCCCATGAACCACAGGAAGAGGATCCCGGCGAACGGCAGCAGGGCCAGTGCGGTCCGCAGGGAGTCCCGCTGGGAGGTCTCGCGGATCCAGTCGGTGGCGTCCTGGGGGTGCTCGGGCACCGCCAGGCGTACGAGGAGGATGGCGGCGCCCAGCAGCAGCGCGGCGACGATCCCGGCCACCGCCGCGATCCGCGGCGCCCGCAGCACCCGGGCCGTGGCCCCGTCGGTCGTTCCCATCCGTTCTCCCGCCGCTCGTCACCGGCGCGCACGGTCCCGGTGCCACCACGCCTGACTGTCAGTTCTACGACCGGCCGGCGCGGCCCACCGCGCCACCGGTGCCAGTCGGGTGAGACATGTCGGCGCCCGGCAGCCGGGCTCTCCCGGACGGCGGTGGGGGCCCGCCCGGTGGCGGGCCGCTCAGCGGCGGAGCAGGCGGGCGAAGAACGGGGTGCGCTCCGGGCCGGCGTACCGCAACAGGGCGCCCAGCCCGTCGTCCAAAGGCAGTTGGTGCCGCGGCACCACGACCAGTCCGGCGCCCGTGCGCACCGCGGCCCGGATCACCGCGGCGGGTGCGGGGTTGCCGCGGAAGACCAGCGCACCGTACGGCCCCAGGGCCACGTCGGACAGGTCGTTCGGCACCGCCCCGGCGGCCGCGTAGAGCTGCCTGACGAAGGCCAGCGGGACGTTGAGCAGCAGCGTGCCGACCTGGGAGCGGCGCAACGCGGCCAGGACGTGCGGCACTCCCTCCACGGCGCCGTGCCGGCTGGTCCGGCGTGCCTGGAACAGGTCCAGGCGGACCCGGTCGGTCACACACAGCTGCCCCCGGAACACCGTGGTGAGTTCGCCCTCCATCAGGGCCCGGCCGGGCGGCGCCGGCCGTCCGTTGCCGCTGCTGGTGACGAGGCGTTTGCGCCAGCGGGTGGCGAGGTGGTCGGCCAGCGTGTCACGGGCCCATGCCGTCCCGCCCAGCACGATGGTCTCGGCGTCGGTGTCATGGGCCAGTTCGGCGATGCTGTCGGCGACCGCGCAGGCGCCGTCGAGCCAGTCGGCTGCGGGGCCGCCCATCCGGTGGCAGGCGCTCGGTGCGACGGCGCTGCTGGGCCACGCCCCTGCCTGGAACGCGACCTCCAGTTCGTCGGCGGGGGCCGCCGGCGGGCGGAGCCGGCCGTGCACGGTCGCGGCGACGTAGTGGATGTCCGGCGCGCGCTGGACCGCCAGCGGCATCAGGTCCGGCAGCGCGGCGAACACCGCCTCGTCGTGTACCGGCGGCTCGGGGAGTTCCTCGGTCAGGACCACCTGCCCGTGACTGGCGACGATCGCCTGGCCGTGGCGGCCGGCGATCTCCCGGTCACCGCCCGCGACCGCCGCCACGGCGTCCACCGTCGCGGCATCGGCGCCCTGTGCCACCAGTTCCTCGCAGACCTGCCGCCTGCGGAGCGCCAGCGTCCGGACCGGTTCCTCGGCGTCCCGCGAGGTGTCGAGATACGCACAGGCATACGGGCCCCCGCTCGCGTACACCGCATTCAGGAAGGCCAGTTCCACGATGCCTCCACGCACTGCGATGGTCGGCCTGTCACCGTTCTTCATTCCAGTACAGCCCCAAGGCACCGGGCCCGCGCGCCGAGGCCGGACGGGCCCGGTGGGCAGGAACATCCGCGGTCCGCGACCGCCCGGCGTCAGACCCGCCCGGACGATCGGGGCAGCCGGGCCGCGGCCGCCTCCAGCAACAGCTCCAACGCGTACGGATAGCCGCTGTGCCGCATCTCGGCGGCCAGCCGGGGCGCGGTGGCCGCGATGTGGGGGTGCGTGTCGGCCGCCAGATGTCCGTAGGCGGCCTGCCAGACATCCTGGTCGGCCGCCTTGGCGGCGGCGGGCAGGGCCGCGGCCGCCGCGTCCAGGGCCGCGAACCCCAGGCTCTGGTCGACGAAGGCGTGATAGATCCGCACCGCTTCCGGATCCGGGAAACCCGCCCCGCGGAGCACCCCGAGGATCGCCTCGACGGCCCGGATCTCGTGCGTCCGGCCGGTGGTCCGGTGGGCGGCCAGCAGCGCCGCCTGGGGATGTGCCTGGTACGACCGGTGGATGCGCGACCCGATCGCGCGCAGGTCGGCGCGCCAGTCACCGGTGGGCCGCCAACCGTGCTGGGCGCGCCCGATCAACTCGTCGGCCAGGGCGAGCAGAAGGTCGTCGGTGTTGCGGAAGTACCGGTAGACGGCGCTGGGGTCGGCGCCGAGCGCGGCGCCCAACCGCCGCACCGTCAGCGCCTCGGCGCCGTGTTGGGCGACCAGCCGCAGCGCGGTGTCGACGATCAACTGCCCGGAGAGGACGACGCCTTGCCTGGTCGGCCTGCGGCGCCGCCGCTGCGGCTCGGGAACCACTCGCTCGGCCATGGCCCGCACCTTATGACAACGTCATTGACGTGTGAAGGAGGTGCGGGCTTTCATTTCCAGCCAACCGGCCGCCCGGTCGGATCTCCCTCACGAGTACGGCGGTGATCCATTGACAAGCAACGTCACGGGCACGGGCACGGGCCCACAGCACGGAACGCCGCCCGGGCACCGCCCGGCCGCCATGGAACGGTCGCTCGGGGTCGGCGGCGCGGTGGTGCTCGCGGCGTCCAGCACCGCGGCCACCAGCAGCATCGGCATCGGACTGGGCCTGCTGGCCGGGGTCGTCGGCCTGCACCTGCCGGCGCTCATGCTGCTGGCCTTCCTGCCGGTGCTCGCCATCGCCGGCGCGTACGGGCGCCTCAACCGCGTCGACCCCGACGCCGGCAGCAGCTACCGCTGGGTGGGCCGCACCCTCAACCCCTGGCTGGGCTTCCTGACCGGCTGGGTCAACGTCGTCGGCACCGTCGTCTTCATGGCCTACACCACCGCCGTCACCGGCTCGGCGGTCCTCCAACTCCTCGGCGAGGCCGGCCTGGTCCGCATCGGCCGCCTGGCGCTCGACCCGGACTCCACCCTCCAGTCGACCCTCATCGGCCTGGCCGTCCTGATCGCCGCCGCCCTGGTCGCCGTCCGCGGGCTCGACCTCGCCGCCCGGCTCCAGCGGTACCTGCTGGTCTTCGAGTACGCGGTGCTGCTCGGCTTCTGCGGATACGGCCTGGTCGCCGGCGACCAGCCGTTCTCGGCCGAGTGGTTCGACCCGTTCGCGCTGCCCTCGGCGCAGGCGCTCGCCCAGGGCATGGTGCTGGCGGTGTTCTGCTACTGGGGCTTCGAGTCGGTCTTCAGCGTCGGCGAGGAGGTCCACGACGCCCGGGACGCCTCACGCGGCGGCTTCATCGCCCTCACGGCCATGATGCTGCTCTTCCTCCTCGCCGGAACGGCCTTCCAACGGGTGCTGCCGCTGGGCGAACTGGCCGACAACGGCGCGCACGGCCTGACGTACTTCGGCGCGAAACTGGCCCGACAGCCGTTCGCCGCCCTGCCGTTGATCGCCCTGACCTTCTCGGCGGCGGCCTCCCTCCAGGCCGCGGTCGTCCCCACGGCCCGCGGGATGTACGCGATGGGCCGCGACGGCACCGTCGGCCGGGTGTGGACCCGGCTGCACCCACGCCACCGCACCCCGGCCGCGGGCACCCTGCTGATCACCGCGATCGCCGTCGTCCTCGCCGTGCTGTCGCTGGTCATCCCCACCGTCGGTGCGCTGATCTCCGCCGCGGTCAACGCCATCGGGATCGTCGTCGCGCTGTACTACGCGCTCACCGCCGTCGCCGCCGCGGTCCGCTTCCGCCCACTGCTGCGCACCGCCCCCGCAGAGGCGCTGCGGGTGGTCGTCGCACCGCTGCTCGGCGCGCTCGTCCTGCTCGCCGTCGGCGGATATCTCGTCTGGGACTTCTCCCGCTCGGCGGACCACTTCGAACTCTCCGCAGACAACGGCTGGTTCGAGCTGTCGGCGGTCGCGTTCGTGATCGTATCCGGCCTGCCGGCCGCCGCCTGGGCCCGCTGGCACCGCCGCGCCCCGTACTTCCTGCCACGAACCGACGAGGATCTCCCCGCACGCCCGACCGACTGACCGCCCACCGGACACCTCGCCACACCAACCACCCCAGCCCACCGACCCGACCTGCCCCGACCCGACCCGACCCGACTGGAGAACAACCCATGCCCAAGGCCGACCTGGTCTTCACCCACGGCCCCGTGCACACCGGAGACCCCGCCCGCACCCGGGCGAGCAGCCTCGCCGTCACCGGCGAGCGGATCGCCGCCGTCGGCCACGACGAGGTCCGGGAACTGATCGGCCCCGGAACCGAAGTCGTCGACCTCAGCGGCAAGTTGCTGCTGCCCGGCTTCCAGGACGCCCACATCCACGCCGTCTTCGGCGGCCTGGAACTCGCCGAGTGCGACCTCACCGGAACGACCGGCGTCGATGCGTACCTGCGGCGGATCCGCGAGTTCGCCGACGCCCACCCCGAGCGCAGCTGGGTCACCGGCGGCGGCTGGTCCCTGGAGAGCTTCGCCGGCGGCCTGCCGACCCGCCGACTCCTCGACTCCGTGGTGCCCGACCGCCCCGTCTACCTCCCCAACCGCGACCACCACGGTGCCTGGGTCAACACCCGCGCGCTCGAACTGGCCGGCCTCACCAAGGACACCCCCGACCCCTCCGACGGCCGGATCGAGCGCGAGAGCGACGGCACCCCCAGCGGCGTACTCCAGGAAGGCGCCACCGCCCTGATCACCGGGCTGATGCCGCAGCGCACCGCCGCCGACCGCCTGGCCGGCCTGCTGCGCGCCCAGGAACTGCTGCACTCCCTGGGCGTCACCGGCTGGCAGGACGCACTGCTCGGCGCCTTCCACGGGCAGGCCGACCCGTCGGACGCCTATCTGACCGCCGCCCGCGCGGGCACGCTGTCCGCCCGCGTCACCGGAGCGCTCTGGTGGGACCGCGCCCGCGGCGCCGAGCAGATCCCCGAACTCAGCGTCCGCCGCAGGGAGTTGACGCACGGCCGGTTCCGCGCGAGCTCGGTCAAGATCATGCAGGACGGCATCGCCGAGAACTTCACCGCCGCCATGACCAGCCCCTACCTCGACGCCTGCGGCTGCGCGACCGCCAACACCGGACTGAGCTTCGTGGACCCGGCGGCACTCCGCGACCACGTCACCGCGCTCGACGCACTGGACTTCCAGGTCCACTTCCACGCCCTCGGCGACCGCGCGGTCCGCGAGGCCCTGGACGCCATCGAGGCGGCCCATACGGCCAACGGCCGCCGCACCGCCCGGCACCACCTCGCCCACCTCCAGGTCGTCCACCCCGACGACCTGCCCCGCTTCGCCCGGCTCGGCGCCGTCGCCAACATCCAGCCGCTCTGGGCCGCCCACGAACCGCAGATGGACGAACTGACCATCCCCTTCCTCGGCCCCGAACGCGCCGCCTGGCAGTACCCCTTCGGCTCCCTCCTGCGGGCCGGCGCCACCCTCGCGGCCGGCAGCGACTGGCCCGTCAGCAGCCCCGATCCGCTCGCCGGCCTGCACGTCGCCGTGAACCGGCGGGAACCCGACAGCACCGACGACCGGATCTTCCTCCCCGAACAGCGCCTCGACCTCACCACCGCCGTCGCCGCCTACACCGCCGGCGCCGCCCACGTCAACGGCCACGACGACGCCGGCACCCTCCAGGCCGGCCACCTCGCCGACCTGGTGGTCCTCGACCGCGACATCTTCACCGCCCCGCCCGAGGACATCGCCCGTGCCAAGGTCCTCCAGACATACGTCGGCGGAACCCGCGTCTACACGGCGACCACCTGACCCCACCAGGCACGGCTGCCGGACCGGCCCCGCCCCGGCAGCCACGCCTCTCCCCTCCCCCTCTCAACGCGCACGATCGGGCCGGAGCTGGTCTGCTGGATTGCGGGGACCGTCGCGCTCCACGCAGGAGTGAGCCAGATGCCGACACGCCGGAATCCGCAGGTCAGCGCCAAGATTCAGGGCACCGCCGAGAAGCCCGCCAGGGCCCTCGCCGCACCACCGGGATCACCTACCGTGACCATGGCCGCGCCCCTTCGCCACTCCCGATCTCCCCGGACCTGACCCATGACCACCGCACGGGACCTGATGCTCACCGCCCTGGACGTGGCGCCCGGCCGCCCCCCGGAACAAGGCAACCTGTCCCTCGCGCTCGCCGGTGCCGAGGTCCTCGACCTCCTGGAAGCCCAGGCCGTCACCCTGGACGACGAGCGCATCCTGCCGGGCTACCGCCCCACCACCGACGACCCCCTGCTGGCCCGGGCCGTCGCGTCACTGCTCCGCGAGCCGCCGTACGAGTCGGTCGACGACTGGCTGTGGCGCCGGGGCCGCGGCCTGTCCGGAACCTATCTGACGACGCTGGAGGCCGAAGGGCTGCTCAGCCGGGAGCGCCGGCGCGGGATCCCCTTCCGGGGCGGCCACATCGTGCTGGCCGACTCCCCGGCCCGGCGCGATGCGGCACGGCGCCGGACCTCGCAGGAGCCCGTCCTGACCGCCCTCACCACCGCCCTCGGGCTCGGCGGAGCGGACCCGGGCGCCACCGCCGACTCCCCGAGCGTGGACGACAACGGCGTGGACACCGTGCTCGCCGCCGTGCACAACGCCCTGATGCAACTGGAGGGCCTCCGCCAACGACGCGCCATCGAACAGGCCGCCTTCGACAACATCTGGCGCGGCGACTGACCACACCGACCGCCCCCCCATTACCTTCTTGGTGGCCCCGCAATGGGGCGCCCGGCCTTCGGAGTTGGCATGACTTTCTCCCCCTGTCGAACGTATGGCCTGGGGGGTGGTGTCACCGGCTCCGGAGGCATCGACAGACCGCTGATTAGGGGCATGACCACCGGCTTGTCCGCAGGTCGGGAGGCTCTTCGTAATGTGGATGTGGCGATCGGTGCCGTGGGACGGCCGGGCGGGAACGACCAGAGGACGCACGTGATCGACGTCAGTGAGATCGGCGCCTTCCTCGGCCTGGACGTCGGCAAGAGCGAACACCACGCCACCGCCGTCACTCCGGCCGGAAGGAAGGCCTTCGACAAGCGGCTGCCCAACAGCGAACCCAAGCTCCGCGACGTGTTCGCCAAGCTGAAAGCCAAGCACGGCACCGTGCTCGTGGTCGTCGACCAGCCCGCCTCCATCGGCGCCCTGCCGCTGGCCGTGGCCCGCGACATGGACTGCCCCGTGGCTTACCTGCCGGGCCTGACGATGCGGCGGATCGCCGACCTCTACCCCGGTGAAGCCAAAACCGACGCCCGCGACGCCTTCATCATCGCGGACGCGGCCCGGTCGATGCCGCACACTCTGCGGGCCGTCGAGCTTGCCGACGAGGCAGTAGCCGAGCTGGAAATGATCGTGGGTTTCGACGACGACCTGGCCGGCGAAGCCACCCGCATCAGCAACAGACTGCGGGGACTGCTGACACAGATCCACCCGTCGCTGGAACGGGTACTGGGACCGCGAATGCAGCACCCAGCCGTGCTCAAGCTGCTCGACCAGTGCGGTTCGCCGGCCCAGGTCCGCAAGGCCGGACGGCGTCGGCTGGTGAACCTGATCCGCCCAAAGGCACCACGGATGGCGGAACGGCTCGTCGATGACATCTTCACCGCCCTGGACGAGCAGACAGTGGTCGTGCCAGGCACGGCCGCGGCCGCATTGATCGTCCCCAGCCTCGCCAGCTCGCTCCAGTCGGTACTTGACCAGCGCAAACTCCTCGCCACAAGGATCGAGGAACTGCTGGAGGCTCACCCTCTTTCCAAGGTCCTGACGTCCATGCCGGGGATCGGCGTCAGGACCGGAGCACGCATCCTCATCGACATCGGCGACGCCAGCAGCTTCCCCAGCGCCGCCCACCTCGCCGCCTACGCCGGCCTCGCCCCGGCAACCCGCAGTTCCGGGTCCTCCATCCGCGGCGAACAGCCATCGCGCAGAGGAAACAAACAGCTCAAACGCGCCTTCTTCCTCTCCGCGTTCGCCGCCCTGGCCGACCCCGTCTCCAGGGCCTACTACGACAAGAAGATCGCCCAGGGAAAACACCACACCCAAGCCCTCCTCTGCCTCGCCAGACGACGAGCCGACGTGCTCTTCGCCATGCTCCGCGACGGCACCTTCTACCAACCCCAACCAGCCCCCACGGGTTGACGAAACCCATAGGGGCACCCCCCGCGATCCCATGCGCCCTGTCGTCCCGGGCTTGATCTGGTGTACGGTCTTTGCCCGACCCAGCAGGGGAGATCACCTATGGCTGACCGACCCTATCCCTACCGATCCGCGCTGATCACCGGCGCTTCCAGCGGCATCGGCACGGCCATGGCACGGCAACTGGCCGCCCGCGGCACCACCTTGACACTCGTCGCCCGCCGGGAAACCCTCCTACGGGGCCTCGCCGAGGAATTGCGACAGGCCCACGGTGTCGAGGTGGAGGTGCTGCCGGCCGACCTCACCGACGCCGAACAGCTGGCGCAGGTGGAGTCCCGCCTCACCGACACCGACAGACCGATCGAGCTGCTGGTCAACAACGCCGGTTCGGGTGGCGCCGGCGTCTTCGCCAACCTTCCGGTGGAGCGGGAGGAGACCACCCTCCGCCTGAACAACGAGGCGGCGCTGCGGCTCACCAGGTCCGTCCTGCCGCGGATGCGCGGCGAAGGACACGGCGGCATCCTCAACGTCTCGTCCCTCACCGGTGAGTTGCCCTCGCCGTCGCTCGCCACCTACGCCGCGACCAAGGCGTTCCTCACCCACTTCTCGGAGACCCTCGCCATCGAGAACCGCGGCTCGGACATCCACGTCACCGCGCTCCTGCCGGGCCTGACCAAGACCGACTACTTCGCGACGAACGGCTTCGCCGCCGCCCCGCTGCCGGGCTTCTTCTGGTTGGCGGCGGACAAGGTCGCCGCCGCCGGCCTCAAGGCCGTCGCGGCAGGGACCAGGCGTTGCGTGCCCGGCGTCCCGTACAAGGCCGCGACCGCCCTCCTCCACATCACTCCCCCACCCCTCAAACGCACCCTGGGCCGCTACCTGTGGCACCGGTGAGACCTGCACCGGTAAGTCGGGGATCGGGAAGACCGGCATCTGCGATACCGGTCTGCTCGACCGCATGCCTGGGATTCGTCCTCGTCCCTTGCGCCGTCCCCTCGCGCCAACGACCGCCCGCCCACAACTCCCGTCCCTCAGGCGGTCGTCGGTGCCTGGCCGGCCGAGCCTGACTGCCGCTGCCGCTCCTCCGTACCGACCGCCGCGCCGGCCTCGGTGCCGGCACCTCCACCGCCGCCGGCCAGGACCTTCTCAATGGCCGCGGTGATCGCGGGGACGACCGTGGTCATACGGGGGCGCCAACCAGGCACCGCATTGACCTCGCAGACAGTGTGGCCACCTTCGGCGGTGAAGAGCAGGTCGACCCCGGCAAGGGTCAGCCCGAGCGTCCTGGCGGCCCGGACTGCCAGGGCCTCGCCCTCCGGGTAGCGGCCCAGGCACAGTTCGGCGGCGGCGCCCCGTGCGAGATTGGACGTCAGGGAACCGTCGCGGGAGGAACGGACCTGCGCCGCGACCGGCTCCCCGTCCACGACGATCACCCGCAGGTCCCGGCCGTGGGACGCGGCTACGTACTCCTGCAGGATCAGCGGCACGTCCTGGGCGAGGCTGCCGGACACCGACTTCAACATCTCCTTGTCGGGGACCAGGAACACATGCGCACCGTTCCGCCCGTTGACGGCCTTCAGCACGCACGGTGTCGCCACCTGCGGACTGCGCACCACGCCCCCGAACGGTGCGGTGGCGTACGACAGGGAATCGGGCACCGGCAGACCGGCCGCGGCCAGCTCCTGGAACTGCCAGATCTTGTTGCCGCACAGCTGGTGGGCGGCCACCGAGTTGATCAGGACGGCACCCATGTGCTCCAGGTGCCGGAGCAGGGTCAGTTCACGGTGCTGCTCCATGGAACCAGGCGTCTGTCGCACCACAACCACCTTGGGCGGCGGAACGTCCTGCCCCCCCAAGGTCTGGAGCGCCAGTCGACCGCCCCTCACCCCGAAGACGAGCTCATCGGAATGCCATACCGCGAACCGCGGCCCGTAGGTCCGCTCCAGGGCTTCGCTCAGGGCCCGGGTCGCGCGCATCAACGGCGCAGGGTGCTCCCGCGCCAGCACCCAGACGTCTGCTGGTGCGTCGATCACCGACGGCATCCTGGCTCCTCTTCCTCCGCACTGCCTTCCAGCGCCTGCACAACCTTCACTGCCCTGAGCGTCGTCGCTGACTTCAATGCCTTCGCTGACTTCAGCGCCTTGCTGTCTCTCGTGTCCAGCGGGCCGACCATCGGGAGTCGGAAAGATCCTCTCCCCGGCCCGAACGAAGAAAACCCGCACCGGCCACAGGCACCCGACTGCGACGATGCGACGACTGCGAGGGTTGTGATGCCTCCGAGCGTATCGGTGGTCGCCGCCCGGCGTGGCACGACGTGGCGCTCCCAGCCTGCCCATGAGCCCACGCACCCGCGCACCGGCGGGGGCCGCCGACGTTGTCAGGCATTCCCCAGGGCAGCAGCCTGTTCGGTCACGGCGACGGCCCGCCTCAAGGCCGCCCGACTCTGCGTCAATTCCTCAGCGCGACGGTCGAGTTCGGCCAGTTGGGCGCGAAGCGTGTCCAGCACCCCCGGGCACGGTCGCAGCGAGCCGTCCGCGCGCCCGCACGGCAGCACCTGACGGATCAGACTGGTCGACAGCCCGGCGGCCAGCAGGGCACGGATCTGCCGGACCCGCTGCTCCGCGTCATCGTCGTAATCGCGGTACCCGTTGGCGAGGCGGTTCGAGGCAAGCAGCCCCACCCGCTCGTAGTACCGGAGCAGACGCTCACTGGTCCCGGTCCGCTTCGCCAACTGCCCGATCAGCATCGCTCCCGCTCCCCCACCCTGGTCGGCCTGCCCCGGCGCCCCCACAACGCCCGAACCCGCGACCACATTCCCACACAGCGCCACACCCCACCGCACACGCTCCCAGCGAGCCACCAGCCGACCGGCAACCGACCCACCGGCCCACGGCGCCCTATGACTGATAAACCGCGGAAATCTGGCCGACGAGGACGGTGCCGGGGGCGTCCACCACGACATCCGGCTCCGGACCGCACCGGCAAGTCATCGGCACCCTCGTCGACGACCTGGAACGGCTGGGCCCCGTCCGACGCAAGCCCGACCCCGCAGACCGCCGAGCCAAACCTATCCGCCCCACCGAACGCGGCCTGCTTCGGATGACGCCATCGCCTTCCCTCGGCACGAGGGCGCGATCAGAAGTCGACGCGCTCGCTGTCGTCGATGCGGGCCACCGACTCCTGCTGGAACCGCTTGTCGTACGCGGCGCGGATCTGCTGGATCTTGCCGTTGTTCCGGCGCGCTTCAGCCGTCGGGTAGAGGAGCGTGACCTTGTACGAGCGCTCACGCTCGATCTTCCCGTGCGAGTCGCGGTACTGGCCGTAGGCGTTCTCGACGGTGAGGCCGGCGGGAAAGCGCGGGGTGACGAAGGTGTCCACGAAGGAACGGAACTCCTTGTCGGTCACCGGCGCGCCGCCGTTCGGCTTGGCGGTGCCGAAGAGAAGCTCGGTCTTGATGTACGGCTTGCCCACGGCGGCCACGGATGCCGGTGCCTGGGACGGGCTCGCGCTCTGGTCGTCCAGGGCTGCGTACGCGACGGAGCCGCTCGCGCCCAGGAACGTGGCGACGAGGGCGACCACCACAATGCGGGCGCGGGAAGCGATCTTGAGAGACACGGACACGATTTCCTTCCGATCCTGTTGACGATGCTTCAGGACCGTAGCGAACGGCCATGCCCAACGCACGGCATTCAATGGCGATTTCACCCTGCGGTGGTGGTCGGATGGCGGCCGCCGAAGGGCCTGCGTCGGCTTGGGCGGACCGTGTCGTCAACGAGGCATGGGCAGGTCGAGAAGCGGTCCCAGTTCCGCATCGGTGGCCGGCCGGAGCGTCGAGAGGATGTGGCGGGCGGCAGACAGGTCGGTGGTGCGGCCGTCGACGGTCACGGTGGAGATCAGACCACCCTGACGGAGGCGGAGTTCCTGGTGTTCGTAAGTGCCTTTGTGGGCGATGAGTTGACGGCCGTCGCCGTCGTCCGTGCACTCGATCGCCTCCCCGATCGGAACGGGACAGCCCCTGGCGTCGGTGCGGCGGGTGTCCTGGCCCTGGTGTTCCACGGACAGGTTCAGGTCAGGGGTGCCGGGGCGTTCGTACTGGGCGCCGAAGGTGTGCTCGCCGGCTCCGTTGATGCGCAGGGTATAGCCGCGGGGCGGATCGCCGACGCGCAGGAGTGCCCGATCCACATGGTTGGCGGTCAGCCATGTGCCGAGCGTGGGGGGCTGAGCGGAGGCCCAGGCGTCGTACCCGACACCCGCGGCGAGGGCGACAGTGGCGCCGAAAGTCGCCAGTCGCATGCGGGCGCCCGGGAGGAAGAACGCGGCGGCGAGCGCATAACACGCTCCCCCCAAGGGAAAGAGCAGCCCACTTCTATCGATTCCGCCCGATTTCATCTGCAACGCCACGGCGCCGATGGTGGCGGCGGTCCCGAATCCGTAGACGCCCGCCGCCCAGACCCAGCGGCCGCGCGTCCGTCGGGCAAGCGGGGCGAACGGGGCGGCGGCGACCGCGAAGGCCGCCAGGAGGCCGATCGCAAGCGCCACCACGACGGCGCAGACGGTGACGACGACGAGCATCCGGCTGGTGAACAGCGCGAGCAGGACGACTTCATACTGCACGGAGGTCAAGGCGCAGCCCACCAGCCCCACTACGGCAAGGTGAACAGCAATACGCCACGATTCGGGTTTTCTGGCCATGTTTCATGATCACGCAGCGGGGGCGGCGGTGGTTCCATGGGGAGGCGCTGAAGTGCGTCCGACCCGGTCCGCAACGAGCCGGAGGCACCTGGTCGGCTGGCGCCGTCGTCGGTCGTCCGCCGCCCGGGCGACCGACCACACCGAATCCCGTTGCCGCTTCAGCGCCCCGCACGCATCCTGCTGAAATGCGCTTCTCCATCAACATCCCCAACTTCGGCGACTTCGCCGACCCCCGCAACGTCGCGACCGTGGCCACCGCCGCCGAAGCGGCGGGCTGGGACGGACTCTTCGTCTGGGACCACGTACTGCACCGACAGCACCAGGGACGTCCGTTCGGAGACCCCTGGATGCTGCTGACCGCGGCCGCGCTGGCAACCTCCCGGATCCGACTCGGCCCCCTGGTGACTCCGGTCCCCCGCTACCGACCGCAACAACTCGCCCGCCAAGTCGCCACCCTGGACAACCTCAGCGGCGGCCGGGTGATCTTCGCAGCCGGCCTGGGCGGCCCCATCGAGGACGAGTACCACAGCTTCGGCGACACCGCCGAACCCCGCCTCCTCGCCGAGCGGTTGGACGAGGGACTGGAACTGCTGCGCCGCTTCTGGTCCGGTGAGCCGGTGAACCACCGCGGTCGGCACTACGAGGTTCGGGACGCGACGCTGCTGCCCGCGACCGTGCGGCGGCCCGGCCCGCCGGTGTGGATCGGCGGGTTCTGGCCACGTCGTTCGCCCATGCGGCGGGCAGCGCGGTGGGACGGCGCGGTGCCGCTGTTCGAGACGGCCAGGCATGGACATGCGCCTGACCTGGCGGAGGTACGGGAGCTGGTCGACTACGTGCGCAAGCACCGTACGGCCGAGGCCGACCGCCCCTTCGAGTTCGTTCTCGGGGGCGCCAGCTCCCCGAATCCGGCCGAGGCCAGGGACGTGATCGGCCCGCTGCACGACGCCGGCGCCACCTGGTGGGACGAACGCCAGATCCAGAGCGGCCCCGGCCTGGACCGCCTGCCCCCGGTATTGCGCCGCATCGAAGCGGGCCCGCCGGTGCTCTGACCATCCGAACGCGTCCCGGACGCGGCCCGCGGCTGTGGGTGCTCAGGCATCCTGCGGGTACCAGCGCAGCTCCACGGTGTTGCCGTCCGGGTCCTGCACATAGAGGGAGATGGCGGTGCCCCGGGCGCCGAAGCGTTCACCGGGGCCGTCCACCACGGTGAAGACACCGGAATCGACGACCTGCTGCCAGTCGAGGGGTTCGACCACCAGGCAGATGTGGTCGACGTTGGAGCCCTGCGACCGCTCCTCGGGTGCCTTGACGAGATCGATGATGGTGGTGGGGCTCACCCGCACGGAAGGGAACGAGACCTTGCCGGCCCGCCACTCCGCCACCCGCACCGGTTCCAGTCCCAGCGGGCCGGTGTAGAACGCCAGCGAGCGCTCGATGTCGGCGACGTTCAGAACGAGGTGGTCGAACGCGATCACACGCATGAGTCTCTCCACAAGGTCGTGGCGCCGGAGCGCCGGTGATGGTCGTACGACGGGCCGTGGACACCAACCTTCCGGGCCCGTATCCGGTGGCCACCGGCCTGCCGGCTGCCGCGATCCGTCGTCGGCTTCAGCATCGCCCGGCAGGCATCCATCGGTCCAACACATGCTCGTCATCGATATCCATCGTGTTTCATCATGGATCCATGGACCTACAGCAGATGCGCTATGTCGTCGCGGTGGCGGAGACCGCGAGCTTCACCCGGGCCGCCCAGCGGTGCCACGTCGTCCAGTCCGCGCTCAGCCACCAAGTGGCCAGGCTGGAGAAGGAACTGGGTGCCAGACTGTTCGAGCGGACCAGTCGCCGGGTACAGCTGACCGCCGCCGGGGAGGCGTTCCTGACCGCCGCCCGCCAGTCCCTGGAAGCCGCCGAACGCGCCCGTGCGGAAGTAGCGGCGTCCACCGGCGAGATACGCGGCACACTGACGGTCGGCGCGATCCCCACCGTGGCGGCCGTCGACCTCCCCGCAGCACTGCGGGACTACCGCCTGCGCTACCCCCAGGTCCGAATAAGCCTGCGGGCCGGGTCCAGCGAACAGCTCATCGAACGGGTACGTGACGGCCATCTGGACGCGGCCTTCCTCGGCGTACAACCCGGATTCCAACCCCACGGCGTCCACGACCGGGAACTCGCGCGGGGACAGCACGTCGCCGTGGTCGCCCCCGACCACCCCCTGGCCACCCGACACGAGATCGACCTGCACCACCTCGCCGACGAGACATTCGTGGACTTCGCCGACGGCAGCGCCGCCCGCGCCCAGTCGGACCAGGCATTCACCGCCGCCGGCCTGCAACGCGAGGTCGCCTTCGAGGTCTCCGGGGTGGAACTCATGGCCCGCATGGTCCGCCACGGACTGGGCATCGCCCTCCTGCCCGCAGCCTTCGCCGCCGAACTCCACGGCCTACGAACCGTGCCGGTCACCAATGGACCGCAACGCGTCGAACGCCTCGTCTGGAGCCGGTTCCCCCTGGCCCCCGCCGCCTCCGCCTTCCTCACACTGCTCGGCATCGACACACAGCCCCCGACCGCGTGACCGCATCACCACGCAGCCGCAGCGCAGGTGGTCAGCGCAAGGCGATGAGCCCCGCGTCGGTCGGACGAAATCCGCAGGCATCGAAGTAGAAGGGGCGCAGCCGCTCTTCAAAATCGACGTGGAGCCATTCACAGTCCGCCGCGCGGGCATTTCGCACCGCGGTCGTCACGAGTTCGGTTCCGACCCCGGAATCACGCGCGTCCTGAGCAACCACCGTGTCGAGAACGAAGGCATGGGCGCCACCATCCCAGGCGACGTTCACAAACCCTACGAGCCTGTCGTCTCGCCATGCGCAAACCCAGCCGAGGCTGTGGCGGTGCAGTCGGGTATGCCAATCGATCGGCATCTGGACGTGGCCGAACGCCTCGGCGTGGAGCGCGTTGACAGCAGCGTTTTCGAAAACACCGCGCCACTCGTACGTGATCGCCATACCCCGCATCGTAGGTCGCGCGATGCCGATCCGGCCTGGCTTTTCAGCGGGCGCCAGCCACACCCGTATGCACTTCAGTCGCCGATTCCGGGTCGGGCCGTGGCCCCGGTCAAATGCGCAGACCGACGAGGGCGCCCAGGTTCGTCTCGTAGGCCGCGCCTTGGCCGGTCTCGGTGCCGCTGTCCGCAGCCGCGGCGGAAGCCGCTCCCAACGAGAACAGGACAGCCATCAGCGGAACTGCGACGAGCCGAAGAAAGCGGCGAATGGGCATGAAACCTCCCGAAGTGCATGAATAACCAGAAAAGGAATGCCCATGTTTGCACCACACAGTTGATGCGCCGCGGCTCTTCAGTAGATCGAGTGAAGCAATCGTGTCCTGCGCAGCTCATTGCCCTGCACGACTCATTGTCCTGAGCCCGTCCCGGCCTTCGGCCGATCCGCTGCCACCGACGCTGTCGACAGGAGGAGGCCGAGACCGGACCGCGTGTGCGGATCACGGCGCCGCTCGAACCGCCGATCTCGTTCGTCACCACCTGCCCTCGCCGCGAGGTCTACGAACAGTCGCTGCGGGCGGCCGGGTTCAGTGAGGTGACCTGGTACCCACTGGAGGTGTCCGACGCCGGCATGCGCAAGTTCGGAGCGGACTTCTGGGCGGACTTCCGCGTCAATCCCCCAAT
Source organism: Streptomyces sp. BHT-5-2 (assembly GCF_019774615.1). NCBI lineage: Bacteria > Bacillati > Actinomycetota > Actinomycetes > Kitasatosporales > Streptomycetaceae > Streptomyces > Streptomyces sp. BHT-5-2. Next base: position 4,659,801 of record NZ_CP081496.1, read on the forward strand.
GGAGATGTTGCGCTGCCGCGCCTGAACGGGGCCGGATCGCCGGCGGTCGGCGGTCCGGCCTCCTGACCCACCGGCTCGATGAGCCGGTTCAGGCCGGCGCCTCAGGGTGACTGGTCCGGGTCGGTGCAGGCGCAGGTGTCTGGACGGGGAGAAGGTGGGGGCGTTTGGCGGTGTGGGCGTCGCCGGTCGAGCGGCCGCGTAGGCGTCTGCCCAGCCAGGGGCCGAGGGAGGCCACGGCCCAGCGCAGTTCGTGCGTGGTCGCGCGCCATCCGGCGGGGACGGCTGTCTGCGGCGGAGGCAGTGGACGGGTCCAGGTGCCGTCGCTCCCAGGCAGGGCGAGGGCATGGGCGACGGCGGCGGCGATTCGCCGGTGGCCGAGGGGACTGGCGTGCAGCCGGTCCGGGCTCCACAGGCGGGGGTCGGTGACCACGGGGTGGTGACCGGTCCCGGCGACCGTGACTCCGTGGCGACGGGCCGCCTGGCGGATGCGGTCGCCCAGGGCGACGAACCGCGTATAGCCCGGCTCAGTGCCCGGCACGGGCCACCTGCCTGTCCCGCAGGATCGCGATGGTGCGTTCGCACCAGTCGTGGTTGCCCTGCTCGAAGGCCAGGCCGCGCAGGCACGTCAGATACGGGCCGATGCGCTCGCCGTGGCGCAGGTACTCCTCTTCGGTGCGCTCTCCGCGCATCGTGAGCAGCAGCCGGCCGAACAGGTCGGTCTTGGCCTGGGCGAAGGCGGCACCCTCGGTCAGCTGCGCGATCAGCGCCTCGGTGTCGACGTGGTCGGCCGCCTGCACCTTCACGGTCAAGTCATCGCGGATGAAGGAGGGTTTGGTGGCGGCGGCCGCGAAGTGCTCCAGTTCCGCCAGACCGGCATCGGTGACCTGGAAGAGGCGTTTGTTGGGCCGGGCATCCTGGACCACTTCACGGCCCCTGATCAGCCCGTCCTTCTCCAACCTGGTCAACTCGGCGTACAGCTGCTGCGGTTGGGCGTACCAGAAGTTCGCCACACCCAGGTCGAACGCCTTGGCCAGCTGATACCCACTCAGCTCCTCGTCGAGCAGCGCCGCCAGCACGGCATGGCGCAAGGCCATCGAATCGCCTCCCTCTCGTCAGCTACCGCTGTCACTCGTCGCCCCTCGGCCCGGCCTTCTGCTCGTCCGCTCTTTCCGTGGGGGCGCCGTTCATGGTACTCAAGAAAATGACTAATCACATTCATGATGACGAGGGAGAAGTCAGAAGCCATGACCACAGCAGGCCGCTTCCGCACTGCCGTCGACGACCGCGACCTCGCCGCCCTCGACGACCTGTTCACCGAGGACATCCGCCTCTACAGCCCGGTGAAGTTCACGCCCTTCGAGGGCAGGCCCATGGTGATGGGCCTCTTCGGCGTCCTCCTGCGCACCTTCGAGGACTTCCGTTACATCGGGCGGTACGACGGCGCCGCGCAGACGACCGCCGACGGCACCGAGTCCCCGTCGGCGATCCTGCCGTTCCGGGCGACCGTCAACGGCCGGCAGATCCACGGCGTCGACCTCCTGCACTTCGACGACGACGGTCGGATCAAGGAGTTCACGGTGATGGTCCGCCCGCAGTCCGCCGTCCAGGCCCTGGGCGAAGCGGTGCTCGCGGGGCTGGTCGCGGACGGCCTGCTCCCAGCCCGTTCCGATCAGTGAGGAAGGAGGGAGAAGGAGAAGGGGGAAGAAGAGGGAAGAAAGGGGAGGAAGGGGAGGAAGTCGGCGTACCGGGCTGTCGATGTGACGCCGGACACCGACCACTTCGCGTCTACTTCCACTTCCAGCCTGTCTCCCGCAGGGCGGTGACGCGTTGCACCAGCGCGTCGATCCGGGTGGCCGCTTCGGTCGGTTCCCAGTAGTGGTGGGATGCGGTCGTCTGGTCGGGATGCTTGCGATAGAGGACGCTCGGCTCCGCTATGAACTCACCGGGCGCCACGGCCTCCGCCGCCAGGAGCAGCGCAACGGTCTCGGCTCCGGACAGTGCCTGCCAGCCACCGAGTGCCAACACCAGGCGACGGCGTGCGGCGAACGTCGTTGCCTGAACGGACAGGCGCTGCTCCAGCACCTCGCGGTAGAAACGGGCCGGCTCCACGGGGCCGCCTTGAGGGTCGCACGGGCCCGGCGCCGTACTCCCGTCCTCGTGGAGGTCCACGCAGGCGGATACGCACCATGGAACACGTTCCAGGGTCTCGATGTCCCGCTCCAGCGCACCCGGCAGCAGGACGTCATCCGCGTCCAACGTGCGAACCAGGTCTCCCGTCGCACGCGCGAGGGCATGGGTGCGGGTGACCGCTATGCGCGCTCGCAGCCCTGTCCCGAATGTGATCCTGGGGTCATTGGGCAGGCTTTCGGCGGGAATGCCCGAGGTGCCGTCTTCCTGCACGCACCACTCCCATTGCCAGTCAGCCGGGAGCTTTTGCTCGCGCAGGGATTCGTAGGTGTCACCGATGAAGTGGTGGCCGCCTTCGTGCACGGCGGTGATGACGCTGATGGTTCGCATGCAATGGGTCCTGTCAGAGAGGGGTCAGCCCATCCGGGATCATGACATGAACCCATGGCCAAGGTTCACCCTCGGTGCGGAGTACGGCTTCGGCCGTCGATCGGCCGCACAGCGTGCGACGGCGGCTCGCCGTCGGAAGCCGAGCGAGATCTACGCACGCATCGGCATCGCCCTGCGCGAGGTCGACACCGACGAAGCCTCCGCCCACTACCAACCCGGCAACGAGTGCCCACCCGTCACCCGCATCATCATCGACGACCGGCCGCCGGCGACAGCCGCGCGTGACGATGCCAAGGCCCCCCGGATCAGGCGTCCGGGTCGAGGTTGAGCACGGTTTGCAGGAGACCGGGGAAGCGGTCGTTGAATTCGGGGCGCAGGGAGACCCAGCAGCGGGTGCCGTCGGGGCGACTGCGGGTGATGCCGCCGCTCCGGAGCTTCTTCATGTGGTGGCTGAGTGTGGACTGGGCGACGCCGAGGGCGAAGTCGCCGGCGAGGTGCTCCTGGCCGTCGTTCAGTCCCCGCACGATCGCGCGGCGGGTCGGATCGGCCAGGGCCGCCAGGGCGTCGGACAGCGAGACCGCGGAGAGCTCCGGATGGTCGAGAGAGCGCATGGCGTCAGTGTAGGCAGCCTCGCCGATTCATCGATTATCGACGAACGTCGAACATTGGGTGTAGGGTCGCCGGCGAGACGGGACGGGGATTGGGATCGCCGTAGTGCGAGACGAGAGGGGACAGTCGTGATCGTCGATCATCGTGTGTACACCATCCAGCCGGCTCGGGTGGCGGAGTGGGTGGCGCTCTATCGGGAGAAGGGCTATCCACTACAGGAGCGGTACCTCGGGCGGTGCGTGGGCTGGTATGTCCCGGTGGAGGGGCGGCACGACCAGGTCGTCCACCTGTGGGCCTACGAGGACCAGGCCGACCGGGAACGGCGCAGGAAGGCCCTGTACGCCGACCCGGAATGGCAGGCGTACATCGCCGAGATGAAGCAGAAGGGCCTGCTGCTCAACATGGAGAACCGGATTCTCGCGCCGACGGACTTCTCACCGGTTCCGTAGCAGGCCGTTCCGTAGCAGGCCGTTCCGTAGCCACCCGTTGCCTGGCGGCCCGTTCCGTAGCGGGTTGGTCAGGGGTGGCCACCGGGGCGCTGGTCCGGGCGTGCCACGAGTGGGGCGGTGGCGTCCGGGGCGGAGCCACGGCCGTGTTGCACGGTCCAGGTGGTGGAGCGGGTCAGGGTGGCGCGGACGGCGGGGTCGCGTACCGCGGAGGTGGCGTCGGTGACGGTCGCCGACAGGTGGTGAGTGCCGCGGCCCAGGGCGAGTTGACGAAGCGTCACGCGGTCGTGATCCCGGTAACGGCGCAGCTCGTGGCCGTCGAGGTACCAGCGGGTCACCACCTTGCCGTGCCTGGCGTCGTTCGGGCGGGGCAGGGCGAGGCGCGCCGTGGTGCTCCAGGCACCGGCGTGTTCGGCCGGGGCGGCGGGGGTGGCGTGCCGGTAGAAGCCGGCGATCATGGCTTCGGAGCCGGGGAGGTTGAAGGGCTTGCCGAGGGTGCGCATCAGGGAGTCCTCGGTGGGACGGTAGAGCCCCTTGACGTAGTAGTTGCCGCCCTCGTAGGCGCCGACCGGCCCGCCGTCCGGCGAGGTCGCGCCCAGCCAGCGGTACCACTTGGCGCGGGCGCCGGCCATGGCGTCGGCGGTCAGTACGGACGAGTTGGGCTCCGGCTTCTCGGGCCCGGTGTACTGCTCGTATCCCGGGATGCCTGGGTAGGAGTACTCGTCGGCGAGCTTGCCGAGGGAGTGGCCGGTCTCGTGGACGGCGACCTGACTGGAGTTCTCGTCGTGGGCGGAGACGGTGGCGATGCCGTCGTAACCGAGGGTCTGGCTGGGCTCGTTGTAGCCTGCGCCGCCGTACTTCGCGCTGTTGGCGAGCACGATCACCAGGTCGGCCTGTGGTGCCTTGGCGACGTAGGCGTCGACCTTCTGCTGGTCGATGCAGAGCAACCGTTCGGTGTCGTCGCACCAGAAGCGTGCGCCGAGGGCGGTGTTGCGGACGACGTCCTTGCCTGGATCGCCGCTGACTCCGCTCTCCGTGGAGACGGCGTCCACACTCCAGACGTTGAAGAGTTTCTGGTACGTGCGGTAGGGCTCCACGCCGAGGAAGTCGTTCCACTTGTTCTTGACGTCCTGGTGGAACTGGTCGAGTTGGTCCGCGGTGTAGCCGTCGCCGATGACGACGACATCGAGGCGGTCCTTGGTGTCGCCGTTGTCGATCACCTTGGTGACCTGGCCGTCGGCGGCCCGGCCGGCGGCCGTGAGGGCGGGCTTCGGGGCGTGCGGGAACGTACGCGGGACGGAGCGGTAGCCGGAACCGGCCGCCCCGCCGGCGGGGCCGGGGACTTCCACGCGGGCTTGCGGGATGGGTACGGGGGTGGGAGTGGGGGCTGGGGTGGGGGCGGCCGCGGCTGAGCCGGAGAGGCCGGCGAGCGCGAGGGGGAGGGTGAGGGCACAGGCGCCGATGACTGTGCGTATCCCTCTCCGGCGACGGTGCGTGGTGGGTGGCGGAAGGGCGGACTGAGGCACGTAACTTCTCCTTGGTGCTGGGGAGTTGGGGGGTGGCCAGTTGCGTTGCCGGCCCGGCCCTGATCAGGGTCATGGTCAGGGCCGGGCGTGGTGCCAGGCAACGATGGCACGGATCGCGCGGTGCATCGACGGGTGGGGGCCGACGACGTCGAGGGTGTGAATCCGATGGCCTGGTGTGAAAGAGAGCGGCGGGAAAAGGAGCAGCCTGTTGCCGTCGGTCGGCTGTGTGGCCGGTCCGGACGGGAAATTTCACAGGCCGCGTGGCCGAGTGCCCCACCGGGCCCGCGCGTCGGTCGACGACCAAGTCCTCCCCCGCGGGGCTTGACCTTGCCACGGTGCCAACGTTTGAGACTGGGGCCGCGGCCGCGCGCCTCGCGGCTGTTCTTCGTTCACCGACCCGCCCCGACCCGACCCGGCCAGGAGAATCCGTTGATCATCGACGCGCACAGCCATGTCCACGACCCGGTGCACGACCATCTCGCCCTGCTGGACGAGGCCGGAGTCGATCGCGCCGTACTCTTCGGCACCCGGCCGCACCCCGAGCGGGCAACCGATCTGGCCTCGTTCCGCCGCGAGATGAGCGTGCTGGACGAGACGATCGGTGGGCGGTCGGGCGGTGCGGACGGCTACCGAGCCGCCTGGCAGGAACTCGACGCGGCCTGTGCGGCCCACCCCGACCGCTTCATCGGCTTCGGCAAGGTTCGTCTGGACGTGGGGGCGCAGCAGATTGCGGAGGATGTCGAACGGGAGGTGGTGGGGCGGGGCTTCCGAGGGATCGGGGAGTTGACGCCGCCGCCGGACGAGGCCGGTCGGGTCGAGCCGGTGCTCCGGGCAGCGACCGACCACGGTGGACTGCCGGTGGTCGTGCACGGCTTCGCCCCGACCACGGCCGGTGACCTGGCGACGCTGGCCGGCCTCGCCCGCAGGCACCCAGCCGTTCCCCTGGTGGTCAGCCAACTCGGCGGGCTGAACTGGTTGACGGCCGTCGAGCTGGCCCGGGAAACCCCCAACATGTACCTGGAACTGTCCACGGCCCACCTAGTCTTCGCGGTGCGACTCGCCATCGACGAGGTGCCCGAGCGGACCCTGTTCGGGTCGGACGCGCCGTATGGCGACCCGGTTCTCGCCCGCGCCACCGTCGAACGCGTCACCCGGCCGGGAGAGTTGCGCGACCGCGTCCTGGGCGGCAACCTCGCGGAGCTGCTCGGTTTGTGACCGCATCGCCGGGCCCGTCGCGGGCCTCCGACAAAACCACTGGCCGGGATCGTTCACCGCTGGCAGGGTGACCGGCCGTGACAGACAACACCGACAACGACCACAACACCCGCAACACCGCCAGGGCTTCCAGGACTTCCAGCACTGCCGGTATCGACATCACCACGCTCGCCGAGCGGCCGGCGCTGATCCCGCGGATCTACGACATCGACGAGAACTGGCCGGCATTCATCCCGCACGATCCGGTCGCGGCCGCCTACTTGGGCCGCGTCCCGGAGGACTTTCCCCACTACTGCGTGGTGGCGACCGAGGGCGAGCGCGTCGTGGCCCGCGGGCTGAGCGTGCCGTTCGAGGCCGATGTCGACACCGACGCCGATGTCGATGTCGATGTCGATGTCGATGTCGATGTCGATGTCGATGTCGATGTCGATGTCGATGTCGATGTCGATGGTGGGGAGGAGTTGCCGGACGGTGGGTGGGATCGCGTCCTGACCTGGGCGTTCCGGGATCGGCGGGCGATGCGCGGACGCGAGCGTCACCAGGAACACAGGACACGAAAGACGGTCGCCGGCGCGTTGGAGATCACGGTGGACACCGCCTGCCTCGGGCGTGGACTCTCCTCCCGGATGTTGGCCGCGCTGCGCGACGCCGTCGGTCGGCAGGGCCACGACACGCTGCTCGCCCCGGTGCGGCCTACGGCCAAGCACCTCGAACCGCACGTCCCCATGGCCGAGTACATCCGTCGGCGGCGTGGCGACGGGCTGCCGGCCGATCCATGGCTGCGGGTACACGTCAGGGCCGGCGGCACCATCGAGAAGGTCGCGCCGGCGTCGATGACGGTCAGCGGTTCGCTGGGCCAGTGGCGGCGGTGGACCGGCCTGCCGTTCGACCGCGACGGCCGGATCGAGGTCCCGGGCGCCCTCGTTCCGGTGCACTGCGACGTCGCGCAGGACCACGCCGTCTACGTCGAGCCGAATGTGTGGGTACGGCACCGTGTGGAGCGGCCCGGCCCGAACGCCAACAGATAGTCGCGCTTCGCATGCGGGACCTCGCACGGCGACGTCGACGGCGGACGTCGGTCGATGGACTACCCGGGCCTCCTGCGGCTCACGTTCATCCGGATGTCGTCGGCCGCCCAGAGCACGAACCGTTCGATGGGGGTCACCTGGTGCCCGGGGGCCGGCCGGAAGCGGAAGCGCTTGAGCAGTACGGCCAGGACCAACTCGGCCTCGACCATGGCCAGTCCGGCACCCTCGCAGCTGCGCGGCCCGAAGCCGAAGGGGATATGGGCCAGCCGTGGCCGCCGGGCCACCTCGTCCGGGGCGAACCGCTCGGGCAGGAACTTCTCGGGCTGGGGCCAGTAGTCGGGGTTCATGTGGACGGCCCAGATCGGATAGAAGATCGTGGCGCCGGCCGGGATCAGGTGGTCGCCCAACCGGAGCGGTTCGACGGTCTCCCGTGCGCCGTAGGGGCCGGGCGGGTAGAGCCGCATCGCTTCCTTGAGGGTCATCTCCAGGTAGGTGAGGCGTCGCAGGTCGGCGTAGTCGGGCGCCGCGCGGTCGCCGAGTACGCGGTCCAGCTCGTCGGCGACGCGTTCGGCGACCTCGGGATGGCGCCCGAGCAGATACAGGGTCCAGGAAACGGCCACGCCGGTCGTGTGGTGGGCGGCCAGCATCGTCATCATGACGGTGTCGCGGATCCGCGCGGGCCGTTCGCCGGCCGCCACCAGCGCCCCGATGAGATCGCTCTTGTCGGTGCGGGCGGTTCCGGGTCGGGCGGTTCCGGTGCGGTCGGTGTCGCCGGTCCGGTCGGTGGCACAGTGCGCCGTCACGACCTGGTCGACCGTCGCGCGCAGGTGGGCGAGGGCCTGCACGGCCCGCTCGGCGCGGCCTTCCTGGGCGTCGCTGCCCGGTGTCTCGTAGAGCCGTCCCAGGTGTTCGGTGAGGACCTCCTCGAACGCGGCGATCACGCCGTCCGGGTCCGCGACCTCACCGCCCAGCGCGTACGCGCAGATCATCCGCAGGGACAGCGCGGTCAGGTCCTTCTGCAGCCCGACGGGCTCGCGGTCGGCCCGCTCCGCCCGCTCGGCCCAGCGGTCCGCGAGCTCCGTCGTCAGCGCGGTGAACCGTGCGAAGTGCCGCTCATGGGACGGCCGTCCGGCCAGAACCGACAGCAACAGGCGCCGCCAAGGGGCGTGTTCGGCGGCGGGCATCACCTGGATGTTGCCCGCCTCGCACAGCGGATCCAGGAACGCGAACAGCGGATCCGGGCGCTCGTCCAGGCGCGCCGTGGCCTCCAGCAGCACGGGGTCGGCGACCGACACCGCCCACTCCACGCCGGGCAGTTGGAACCGTACGACGGGCCCGTATTCGGCGTGCAGTCGTAACTGGTAGGTGTGCAGCCCGCCGGCCGCCGCGATGGCTCCGGCCCCGCCGTCCGGCCGGGGCCCGGGGCCGGGAATGCTCGCGGCCGCTACATCCGATCCTGCCGATTCTCTCGACTCTTGGGGTTCTCCGGGCTCTTCGGGCTCTTCGGATTCTTTCGGCTGCTGATCCGCTTCAAGGTAGTCCACCGGCACCTCCGGACATCGATACCCGACCGCGGCCGCTCCGTTCACCGGCCGCGTCGTCCGTTGCGTCATGCCTCACGGCATGCGTTGCGTCATGTGTTGCGTCGTGCTTTACGTCATCCGTTGCATCATCCAGTGCAGCACCGATGGGCGGGACTTGGACAGTCCCAGGCATGACCGCGGGTCGGCACTCCCCCAGGCATCGACCGGCCCCTGGTGCACGGGCTGACGTACGTTGGGCCGATGAGAGAAGAGCTACTGGGCGGGCCGCGGGAGCGGTGGCGGGGCTTGGCGCGGCGGGCGCGCTGGGTGCTCGTGGTGTATGTCATCGGGTTCGTGGAGGGGACCTGCGCGCATGTGCTGGATCTCGCGCGTGGCGGGATCCATGCGTACGCGGCCTTCGCCCCGGTGCCGGTGCAGGTGCTTTTCGTGAGCCTGGTCGTGCTCGACCCGCTGGTGGTCGTGCTGGTGGGGCTGGTGCGGCCGGCGGGGGTTCGGCTGGGTGCCGGCGTGATGGCGCTGGACGTGTTGGCGAACTGGATCGTCAACTGGTCCTACATGCAGGCCGATCCGGCCCGATTGCTGCGGCCGGTCGGGTTGCTCCCCATCACGCTCTTCGGGTTGTTCGTCCTCGCGACCGCGGTTCCGGCGCTGCGGGCCGTGCACGGGGCGGCGACGGGGCGAGGGGTGGCGCCGCGCGTCCTGACCTGAGGCGGTCGACTCGGGCGATCGGCCTCAGTGATCGCCGGCCGCTCGTAGGCCGCACGCGATCCGCTGCCATTTGGCGAAGATCTCCGGCCGTTCGTCGGCCCGTGCCCGGTTCATCTCGTCGTCGAAGCGCCGGGCGAGGGACGGGCTGGCGAGCGCCTCACGAATACGCTCGACGGTCCATGGCAGGGTGCTCATGCCTTCCTCCCTTTCCAGCGTTGTGAAGCCGTCAAAGATAGCGGGCCGGATGGGCCCTGGAGTGCGTTTTCACCTGCTGCAACCCGAAGGGGCGAATTACGGGGAGAAGGTGGTGGCGCCGGGGAGGCGGCGCGGACGGCTTGTGGGTGGGGTGCCGGTCAGGTCGGTGTGGTCGGCGGGATCGGCATGCCGAGCGGTTCGGGGGCGGGATCGCCACTCGGCGTGGTCATTCGGGGGAGTCGTTCCGGGGAGCCGTACCGGGAGCCACGGGCCGGGGCGGCAGGGCAGGCCCGGCGGGGGGCGGCGGGCGGGGGCGACGACGGGGCGGTGCGGGCCCGGATGGGAGGTGCCGAAGGTGCGAACGGTCCCGGTGGCACCGATCCTGAACAGAAGGAGTCGCACGTCACAGCAGGAGTCGCACGTCGCGGCGACGACGCACCGGGCGACAGCACCGGGAAGGCGCAGTACGTACCTGATTAGGCAGCGTGTCGCGGCACCGTCGTGACAGCGGAACGGACGCACATGACCGATGGATTCATGGGTCCGGAGGGTTATGGCCCGGACTCGTTTGGTGACTTTCTCGCGCGCTTCTTCGGGCGTTCCGCGCAGTCGCCGGGTGAGGAGGGGGGCACCCCCATGCCGCGGCAGGCCGACATCGCCCGGCTGATGAGCGGGCCGGCCCGCGATCTGGTGACCTCCGCCGCCGCGTACGCCGCCGAGCACGGCAGTCCCGAGCTGGGCACCGAGCACCTGTTGCGGGCGGCGCTGAGCACCGAGCCGACCCGGAGCCTGATGCGGCAGTCGGGGGCGGATCCGGATGTGCTGGCGGCCGAGATCGACCGGAACGCCGGGTCGGGGCCGTTGCAGAAGAGCGTCGCGGTGACCCCGGCGGTCAAACGGGCACTGCTGGGGGCGCACGAGCTGGCGCGCGGCACGGGGGCGTCGTACATCGGGCCGGAACACGTACTGGAGGCGCTGGCCTCGAATCCGGACTCGGCGGCGGGGCGCATCCTGCACCTGGCGCACTTCGATCCGCAGGCGTCCGCGGGCGGGCACGGGGGTGCCGGGGCGCACCAGCCGTCGGGGTCGGGCGCCGAGCACGGCCCGGTACCGCATCACGACACACCGACGCTGGACAAGTACAGCCGGGATCTGACGGACCTGGCCCGGGCCGGCCGGATCGATCCGGTCATCGGGCGGGAGGAGCAGATCGAGCAGACCATCGAGGTGCTGTCGCGGCGTGGGAAGAACAATCCGGTGCTGGTCGGCGACGCGGGTGTGGGGAAGACCGCGATCGTGGAGGGGCTGGCGCAGCGGCTGGCCGACGGGGAGGTGCCCGAGACGCTGGCGGGGCGGCGGATCGTGGCGCTGGACCTGACCGCGGTGGTGGCCGGCACCCGTTACCGCGGCGACTTCGAGGAGCGGATGAACAACATCATCGAGGAGGTCCGGGCGCACTCCGACTCGTTGATCGTCTTCATCGACGAGCTGCACACCGTGGTGGGGGCGGGCGGTGGCACCGGAGAGGGCGGGGCGCTGGAGGCCAGCAACATGATCAAGCCGGCGCTGGCGCGCGGCGAGCTGCATGTGATCGGGGCCAGCACGCTGGAGGAGTACCGGCGGTACATCGAGAAGGACGCCGCGCTGGCCCGCCGCTTCCAGCCGATCCTGGTACCCGAGCCGACGGTGCCGGACACGGTGCAGATCCTGCGTGGGCTCCAGGACCGCTACGAGGCCCACCACCAGGTGCGGTACACCAAGGAGGCGGTGCTGGCCGCGGTGGAGCTGTCGGACCGGTACATCACCGACCGGTTCCTGCCGGACAAGGCGATCGACCTGCTGGACCAGGCGGGGGCCCGGGTCCGGTTGCGGTCGGCCACCAAGACGCCCAACGTGCGCGATCTGGAGCGCGAGGTGGAGCAGTTGGGGCGGGACAAGGACCAGGCGGTCGCCTCGGAGCAGTACGAGCGGGCGACCGAGCTGCGGGACCGGATCGCGGCGCTCACCGAGCAGATCCGGACCGTCCAGGAGACGCCGGGCGAGCGGCCGATGGGGGGCGACGGCCGGATCGTGGAGGTCACCGCGGAGGACGTCGCGGAGATCGTGTCGCGGCAGACCGGGGTGCCGGTGAGCAGCCTGACGGAGGAGGAGAAGGACCGGCTGCTGGGGCTGGCGGGGCGGCTGCAGAACCGTGTGATCGGTCAGAACGACGCGGTGGCGGCGGTGTCGGAGGCGGTGCTGCGGTCCCGGGCCGGACTGGCCGACCCGAACCGGCCGATCGGCAGCTTCCTCTTCCTCGGCCCGACGGGGGTGGGCAAGACCGAGCTGGCGCGGGCGCTGGCCGAGGCGCTGTTCGGCAGCGAGGACCGCATGGTGCGGTTGGACATGAGCGAGTATCAGGAGCGGCACACGGTCAGCCGGCTGATCGGCGCCCCGCCCGGGTACGTCGGCCATGAGGACGCCGGCCAGCTCACCGAGGCGATCCGCCACCACCCGTATTCGCTGCTGCTGCTCGACGAGGTGGAGAAGGCGCACCCGGACGTCTTCAACATGCTGTTGCAGGTGCTCGACGACGGGCATCTGACGGACTCTCAGGGGCGCACCATCGACTTCAAGAACACCGTGATCGTGATGACCAGCAACCTCGGTTCGGAGGCGCTCAGCAGCGGTCGCGGGGTGCTCGGCTTCGGGACGGCGGACGGGGGTTCGGACGACGGCGCGCGGGAGCGGGCGCTCAGCGCCCTGCGGGGGCACTTCCGGCCGGAGTTCCTCAACCGGCTCGACGAGATCATCGTCTTCCGCCAGCTGACCGACGAGCAGTTGCACCAGATCACCGGGCTGCTGCTGGACGGCACCCGCCGCCGGCTGCACGCCCAGGACATCGCCGTCGACTTCTCCCCCGGTGCCGTGGACTGGCTCACCCGCCGCGGCCACCAACCCGAGTACGGGGCCCGGCCGCTGCGCCGGACCATCCAGCGCGAGGTCGACAACCGGCTGTCGCGGATGCTGCTCGACGGGGCGCTGTCGAGCGGGGACCGGGTGCGGGTGGACGTCACCGACGACGCGCTGGCCTTCCAGGCCGACCGGCCGGAGCACACCAAGTGAGCGGCACGGCCGCGGGGACCGGGAGGAGTCGCACTGAACGGTCAGCCGGATGACGGCGGCGAGTCGGAGCTGATCTGGCCGCGGGACCGCAACGAGACCGAGGAGCAGCGCGCCGACCGGCGGTGGACCGAACTCCTGCAGGAAGTGCGGGTCATCCAGACCGGGGTGCAGATCCTGTTCGGCTTTCTGCTCACCGTCGTCTTCACCCAGCGGTTCGCCTCGCTCAGCACCACGGACCGGAACATCTACGTGATCACCCTGCTGCTGGGGGCCTCCACCACCGGTGCGCTGGTGGGGACGGTGACCTTCCACCGGCTGGTGGCCGGGCACCGGCTCAAGCCGCAGACCGTGCTGTGGGCGTCGCGGCTGGCGCTGGTCGGGGTGGTGCTGCTGCTGGCCACGGTCGCCTCCGCGCTGCTGCTCATCCTGCGGCTGGCGCTGAACGCCGAGGCCGCGCCGTGGGTGGTGGCGGTCCTGGTGGCGTGGTTCGTGGGGTGCTGGTTCGTCCTGCCGGCGTGGGTGCTGCGCCGCTACTCGTCGTCGGAGTGAGCGGACCGGGCGGACTGCGCGGCGGTGGGGCCGGTGCGACCATGGAGGGGAGGTGCGGGGCGCGCCGGGGAGCCGGCTGAGCGGCTCCGCACGCCCGGTGCCACCGACGGATCCGTGGGGACGGAGGGATCACCATGACGGTCTGCGAGGTCTGCGGGAACGACTACGCGCGGGGTTTCGAGGTGCACATCGACGGCGCGGTGCACTCCTTCGACTGTGTGGAGTGCGCGGCCCAGCTGATCGCCCCGACCTGCGAGAACTGCCAGTGCCGGATCCTCGGGCACGGGCTGGAGGCGGCGGGCGACCGGTACTTCTGCTGTGCGCACTGCGCGCGGCGCCGCGGGGTCAAGGAGCTGGCCGACAGCGTGGCGTGACGCCGGGACACATGCTGCGGCGGCCGTCCCGCGGGGACGGCCGCCGCATCCGCGCACCGCTCACGCACCCGCCGGCGCGGGGCTCACCCGGCGCGGACGCAGCAGCAGCGCGGCACCGGCGAGTCCGGCACTGAGGATCGCCAGTCCGACGGCCAGCAGCTCCGGCCACATCGAGGCGTCCCCCAGGCTGCTGCGCAGCGGGACCAGGACACCGGCCCGGGACAGCGCGTGCAGCACGATCACGGTGACCGCGGCCGCCGCGCTGGCCGTCCAGATGGCGGCCGTGTCGCGCATCGCCAGGCAGCCGGCCAGCAGCAGGTACACCACGGCGATGATCAGCGAGATGGCGTCCGAGGAGGGGTTGTGGGTCACCGCCGTTCCCACCGGCAGATGCCCCAGCCCGCACAGGGCCAGGGCCACCGCGGCGGGCCAGCGCAGCACGGACCGCAGGACGCCGCCGACCGCCTGGCCGGGCGAGGGTGCCCCGTGCCCCTGCCAGTCATGGCCGCCGGGCGCGGCGCCGGCCCCCGGCCACGGGGCGCGCGGCGGCCGCGGCGGGGCGTCCCGCATCGCCGGGTCGCCGTGGCCGGGGGCGCCGCCCGGCCCCTGACCCGGGTAGGCGAGGTCGGGCCCCTGGTGGCCGTAGGGGTCGGGATAGGGCTCGGCGAACGGGTCGCTGAGGCTGGGCAGGGCCGTGGTGCCCAGGCCCGCGGTGTCGGGATGGCCGTCGGAGTAGCCGTCGCCGTCGGACGGCGCCCCGGTGGGGAGCTGCCCCGCCTTGGCGCGGTCGAACAGCTTGATCAGCTCGACGACCTCGTCGACGGATCTCTCCACTGCCGCCGCACGCAGCGCCTCATAACTCGCCTCCGCGGTGTGCGGGGCCTCGCCGAGCAGGGCGAGCAGCGGCCCGACCTCGCTCACCGGGCGGGTCGTCGCCGCCACCCGCAGCGCTTCGTCGCCCGGGTTGGGGTCTTCGCCGGTGCGCTTGAGCAGGTCCACGAGGGCGGCGACTTCCTCCACCGGTCTCGTGGTGGCCGCCGTCCACACCAGGGTGCGGAACGAGACATTCTCTTGGCTGCTGGGTGGAACGTGTTCGCCATGGTCGGTCGGGGGCGGATCGGCTTGGCCCCCACGAGGAGCTGGTTCAGATGACATGTAGGGACTCCACTGAACGAGGTGAGAGCGTCCGCACCGGGGGGTGCCGGCGCTCATCGGGCGTTGTGCGTACTGGTTCGTGCCTGCTTCCGTTCAGCCAACGTCCCTTTTGACCGCGGGCGCCAACGCTGGCGGGCCATCCGGTGGAGACACGCCGCGGGGCGGGAGAACGGCCGGGCGTGTCGGCCGGTCCGCCTCAGCTCTGCGCGGTGGCGACGGTGAACAGCCCGCCCTGCGGATCCCCGATCACGGCCTCGCAGCCGCCGCCGTCCACCATCGGCGTCACCGGCAGCGCGAAGCCGCCCGCGGCCACGGCGGCGGCGGTGACCTGTTCGATGTCGTGCACGGGGAAGTAGACGTGCCAGCGGGGGCGGACATGCGGGTCCGGGGCCGACTCGACGGCGCCGCCGCGCAGCGCGGCCACGGTGCGCCCGCCCTCGTCCCGCACCACGACCTCGTCGTGCTCGTAGGTGATGTCGCAGCCGCCGGGGCGGTCCGGGGACCAGCCGAAGACCTCGCCGTAGAAGATCGCCGCCTCGAAGGCGTCGCGGGTGCGCAGTTCCAGGCACATCGGCGCCTCGCCCTGCCCGACCGCCCAGGAGAGCGTCTGGCCCTCCCAGAGGCCGAAGACCGCGCCGTCCCGGTCGGCGGCGAGCGCACCGCGTCCCTTGCCCACTTCCAACGGGCCGACGGCGACCGTGGCGCCCCGTTCGCGGATCCGGGCGGCGACCTCGTTGGCGCTCTCCACGGCGAAGTACGGGGTCCAGGCGACGGCGACGTGCCACTCGGGCGCCAGGGTGCCGATCCCGGCGACGGGCTGCCCCCCGGACAGGGCGACGGCGAACGCGCTCCCCACGGCCCCGGGGCGGAAGTGCCAGCCGAGGACCTTCCCGTAGAAGTCCTGCGCACCCCGCAGGTCGTGGGTCATCAGGCTCACCCAGCACGGCGCACCGCCGAGGGCCGCGGTGGCGCTGCGGGTTTTGGTGGCGGGCATCGGAGTCCGCCTACCCGCGGGAGCGGCGGGCCGGGGTGCCGCTCGGGACGGACGTGTGGCCGAGGCCGGCCCGCGGGCCGGCGACCGGGACGGGGAGAAGGGGGGCCATCGGGATCCGCCTCCGGACAGGTTGGTTCCCACTGGCCCCCATTATGCGCTTCCGAAGCCGGGGGCTCTCGGGGTCGACCGGCCGACCGTTTTCGTTTCCGTGCCTGGTCAGCGCCGCAGCGTGATGCTTCGAGGTGCCGTCGGCCGCGGGCCCTGATTCGCTGGTAGCAGCGGCCCCCCGGGCGGACACCGGACACGGCGCGCGCCCGGCGGCGCCGGGTACCGACACGGGACGAGAAGGAACGGTCATGGGAGCGGACGAGACACGCGAACGCCTTCAGCAGATGCGGGAGAAGGCCAGGCAGCTGGCCGACGCCGCGGAGCACACCAGCGATCCCGAGGAGCGGCAGCGGCTCCAGGAGAAGTCCCGCCGGCTGCAGAGCCGGAGCGAGCAGGAGAGCGCCATGCGGGCCGGGGACATCTACCCCTCGCAGTGAACCCCGGCACGGCCCGGCGCCCGGCCGTTGGAGTGGCTTACGGCCGGGCGCCGGTGGGTCGTGCGCGCCGCCGGGAAGGAGCTGCGGCGGAGGATCGGCGGCAGGAGACGGAATGCACCGTATGCGGCCCACCATGGTCTACGTGCACGGCAACGGGAACAAGGTCCGTCCGGACCTGCTCAAGTCGCAGTGGGACCAGGCGCTTTTCGGCCGGGACATGGCGGAGGTGTCCCGCATGGCCTACTGGGCGCCGCTCCAGTACGCGCATCCGCTGGCGGACTTCCAGGTGGACGCGCTGGACGGCGGCCCGGCGACCGGGGTGGAGTCGGCGGCCGCGGCCGAGTCCGGGGTGTTCGACCCGCCGGAGGAGTTCGTGGCGCGGACGGTCGCGGAAGCCTGGCGGGAGTCGGGGGACGCGGGGCTGGAGGGCCGGACGTCCGGGGGCCCGGGCGAGGTGGCGGTGGAGGGCGCGCTGGTCGGCTGGCTGCGCGAGATGACGTACCTGGCGGAGACCCTGGGCGCGGCGGAGACCGGCGGCGAGGAGGAGCCCGGCAACGGTGCGGCGCTGCCGCTTGAGGTGCTGCCGCTGCCCCGGCCGCTGCGGACGGCGCTCTTCCGGGAGCTGGTGCGGCGCACGTTCAGGGATGTCCACGCGTACTTCTTCGGCGGCAGGGGGCGGGCGATCCGACAGGTGGTCGCGGAGGCGCTGCCGGCGGCGGACGGGCCGGTGGTGGTCATCGGCCACAGCCTGGGGTCGGTGGCCGCGTACGAGGTGCTGCGGGAGCGCGACCCGGAGGTGGAGCTGCTGGTGACGCTGGGGTCGCCGCTGGCGATCACCGAGGTGCGGGACCAGCTGGCGCGGCCGCCCGCCGTGCCGTCGGGGGTGCGGGCCTGGCGCAACGTGTCCGATCTTCGGGATCTCGTCGCGCTGGGGCATACCCTGCGCCCGGAGTACGCCCCTGCGGAGCTGATCACCGACGCGCTGGTCACCAACAACAGCGGAAACCACCACGGGATCGGCCAGTACCTGGCCCAGGCCGCGGTCCGGGAGCCGGTGCAGCGGCTCTTCGGTCAGCTCGCCTGAGCCGGGGTTTTCCGGTGCCCGGCCGGTGTCTTGCAGAGGCCCGAACCGGGTGCAAGCATGACAAACAGGAGGACGGACAGGGGTCGGCCTGGCGTTCTCCGGCGGGCCGGCCGGGCAGGTGCGGCATGCCGTTGGACGAGCAGGACTGGCAGCTTGTCACGACGTGGCTGGAGAGGTATCTCCTCAACGTCGGCGGTGACCCGTATTCCCGGCTCGCCCCGTACTTCCCCCACGAGTTCCTCGCGGCGATCCCGCTCAACAACGTCATCGCGGACAACGCCCGTACGTTGGTGCACGCCTCGCGCCGGACCATCGAGTTGGAGGTGCAGCTCCTCGACGCGGTCACCCAGGTCGAGGAGATCCGCGCCCTCCCGGTCATCCTGCAGGCGGAGGAGTTCCTGGCCCGCCTGCGCGAGGACGCCCGGATCCACGACCAACAGGACGTCTTCCGCAGCTGCGTACTCCAGCAGGACACCGGGGTGTTCATCGGCCGCGAGGACCTTCGGGAGACGCTGCGGGGCTTCATCGCCACCCAGGGGAAGTCGGTGCTGCTGGTGGACGGCGTACCGGGCAGCGGGCGGTCGTACACCTACCAGTTCCTGCGCCACCTCGGGTGGCACAAGGGATTCCGGCCGGCCCGGGTCGGACTGTCACGGATGTACACCGGGCGGCAGGTGCTCCTGCGGCTGGCCGAGTACGTCGTCGACCCGCGCGACGGAGCGCAGTGGCTCGGCCCCGCCCTGCCCGGCGACGACCCGCCGACCATGGCCGACATCGCGCGCCGGGTGATCCGGCTGGCCACCACCGCCGAGCCCCCCTACTGGCTCGTCCTCGACGACTGCGACACCCTCGATCCGCACTCCGACGTCTGGGAGGTCATCAACGACCTGGCCAACGCGATCTACGAGCAGGCCCCGGCCTACCCCGGTCGGACACCCCGGCTGGTGCTGCTCGGTTACGGCCGCACGACCTCCCGGCTGCCCGACGAGTTGCAGGGAATCCTGTGCTGGGACACCGCCCGGATCATCGACCCGCCCGAGCTGCGCCGCTTCTTCGAGCAGTGCTTCCGCGAGTCGCCGCCGGCCCGGCTCGACGGCGCCGACCCCGCGGAGATCGACGGGCTGGTGGACGAGGCGGTGGCCCAGGTGCTGTACGCCGCCCGGTCACCGGACGACGACGGCGCGAACTACATGCGCAGGGTCCGCGGGGCGACGGAGAAGGCGATCCATGTCTATCGCTCCCTCTGACCCCGCCCGTCCCGTCCGCTCCCGGCTGCGCGAGGAGTTCGCCGCCCGGCTGCGGGCGGAGCTGCGGGCCGCGGAGCCGGAGCCGGATCCCGGCGCCGTCCCGGACGTCCGGCGGGCCTACCGGGAGGCGGCCTGCCTGCTCTCCGGCTTCGACCCGCGGACGCTGAAGCTGCCCGGCGAGGAGCGGCCGACCGGCGGTGCGGTCCGCGCGCTGCTCGACGACTGCACCGCCCTGGGGCACGAGGGGACGGCCCGATGGGTGCTGAGGCCCGAGGCCCGGGAGGCCGCGCTGCGCGGTCTGGCCGGCCCCGACGTCGCCCGGGCGGCCCTGGAGGCCAACCGCGCGCAGTTCCCCACCGAGCCCTGCGGCGGCCCGGAGGCCCTCTGCCTGGCCCTCCTCCAGGGGAATCTGCCCACGTCGGCGGACCGGTGGGCGCACTGGTCGGCCGAGGAACTGGGCCACACGCTCCAGGCGGTGCTGTGGCTCGCCGAGATCCCCGGCGTCGACGGCCTGCCGGACCCGGCCGAGCTCCGGACCGCGCTGGCCCGCGCCAGGCTGTTGGAGCCGCTCCGGAACCTGGTGGCGACGCAGTTCGAGGACCGCGCCGAGGAGTTGGACCGCCTGCGCGCCTATGTCTGCGGTTCCGGGGCCGGCCGGTCCTCCGCGCCGGCCGGCCCCGGCGCCCGGCCGGCCGTCGTACCGCCGCTGGTCATCCACGGGCCGGGCGGCATGGGCAAGAGCACGCTGATGGCCAAGTTCCTGCTGGACGGCCTGGCCGAGGCGGCCGACGGCGGCGTGGCCGCGTTCCCGTTCGCCTACATCGACTTCGGGCGGCCCAGCCTCTCCATCCGGGAGCCGGTCGCCCTGATCGCCGAGATGGCGCGCCAACTGGGCGTGCAGTACCCGGAGTTCGGCGCCGAGCTGGCGGCGCTGGCGGACGAGTCCCAGCGGGCCGCCGCCACCCAGCGCGAGGAGCAGGAACGGGTCACCCAGCTGCGCCAGCTGGCCACCACCCGGGTGCTGGGCCGCGATTCGTCGGTGGAGTTCCAACGGGTGGCCACCGAGCGGGAGACCGGGCTCGTCCGGCAGGTCGGGGAGGTCCTGGGGCGCGCGGTGGCCGCGGCCGGGCGGCCGGGTGCGCCGTTCGTGCTGGCCGTCGACAGCTTCGAGGAGGCGCAGTACCGCGGCTCTCCGGTGCTGGGGCGGATGTCGGCGATCTGCACCGCGCTGCAGAGCGTCTATCCGCATCTCCGGATGCTGATCTCCGGGCGGGCGCCGGTCGGCCATCCGTCCCGCACGGTGCCGGTGGGCGAGATCGAGCTGCGGGAGCTGGACCGGCCGGCCGCGGTGGCGATGCTGCGCTCCCTGGGCGTCGACGACCCCGATGTGGCCGGGGCCCTGGCCGAGCGGGTCGGCGGACATCCGCTCAGCCTGCGGCTGGCCGCCCGGGCCGCGGCGCTCGCCGGCAGCGAGGCCGAGCGGACCGGCGAGCTGCTGCGCGATCGGCCCGAGCGCCGCCGGGAGGTCTTCCGCCGCGTCGACGAGATGCTGGTGCAGGGCATCCTCTACGACCGGATCCTCAGCCGCATCGCCGACGAGGACGTGCGGCGGCTGGCCCATCCCGGGCTGGCACTGCGGGTGATCACGCCCGACATCATCCGGGAGGTGCTGGCCGGGCCGTGCGGGCTGGAGGTGGCCGACGAGCGGGCGGCGCACCGGTTGTTCGACGAGCTGTACCGGCTGGACATGATGGAGCCGGCCGGTCCGGAGACGCTGCGCTACCGGCCCGAGGTCCGCGCGATCATGCTGCGGCTGCCCGGCGGGGACCGTACCGAGGTGATGCGCCGGATCGAGCGGCGGGCGGTGGCCTACTACGCGGCGCGCGAGGGGGTGGCGGCGCGTGCCGAGGAGATCTACCACCGGCTGCGGCTGGACGAGGACCCGCGGGCGGTGGAGGAGCGCTGGCTGCCCGGCGTCGAGCGCTTCCTCGCCGACGCCCAGCAGGACGTGCCGCCGCGGGCCGCGGGGCTGCTGACGGCGCGGCTCGGCGGCAACGCGCCGGACCGGGTGGCGGCCGGCGCCGACCAGGAGGACTGGGAGCGGATCGCGGCCCGCGAGGCGGAGGGGCTGCTGGCCCAGGGGTTCGCCGAGGCGGCCCTGTCCCGGCTGGGGCAGCGGCGGCCGTGGACGCCGTGCAGCCCGCTGCACGCCCTGAGCGCGCAGGCCCTGAACCGGCTCGGGCGGCGCGGCGAGGCCCGGCGGGCCACGGCGGAGGCCATCGAGCGGACGGAGCAGGCCGGTTGCGCCGAGCGGCGACTGGAGTTGCTGCTGTTGGGCGCCCGGCTGGCCGAGGAGGCCGGCGATCTGCCGGACGCCGACCGGCAGTTGCGGGTCGCCGAGGACGTCGCGGTCGACCTCGGGCAGGACCTGGAGGCGATGGGCGCACGACTGGCGCGGGCGCGGCTGCCCGCCACCGGCGGCACCGCGTTCTCCGGCGCCCAGGCCGGCCGCCGACTCGCCACCCAGCTGCGGGAGTTGCCGGACGAGGTGCTGGCCGACCAGCCGGTGCTGGTGCGCGCGGTCGCCGCGCAGATCTACGGCCAGGACCCCGGGGCGCTGGCACACGCCCTGGACGTGGTCGGGCTGCCGACGGACGACGAGACGCTGGACACTCTGGGGGCGGCGATGCGCCGGGCGGCCCGCCGGCAGCCGGCGCTGCTGGGGGCGGTGCTGGGCATCCTGGACGAGGCCGCGCGGCCGTCCGGGCGGCCGGCGTGGGCGGCACCGGTGATGCCGGGCCCGCCGGAGCCGGAGCCCGTCGCGGTCCCGTCGCCGGCGCGGGCCTGCCCGCCTCCTGGCCCGCCGTCGGCGCCGTTGGCCGCCGCGCCCCCGGGCCTGCCGGTCCGCCTCGAAGAG
This sequence comes from Streptomyces sp. BHT-5-2, assembly GCF_019774615.1. Taxonomy (NCBI): domain Bacteria; kingdom Bacillati; phylum Actinomycetota; class Actinomycetes; order Kitasatosporales; family Streptomycetaceae; genus Streptomyces; species Streptomyces sp. BHT-5-2. The sequence continues at coordinate 4,681,559 of NZ_CP081496.1, forward strand.
GCCCGGGGCGGGAGCGGCTACGGCGCAGGCGAGGGGGCCGGGCCCGGGATCGGAGCCGGTGCCGTGCGCCGCGCACCCCGGATCCCGGTGCCCGCCGCGCGTCCGTCCGCCCGCCCCGCCGGTATCGCCGGCACCCTGCGCCTGGCACGCGACCGCGGCACCCTCGACACGCTCGCCCACCGCCTGCTGGCCGTCCCCGACCACAGCGGCGAGATCGCGGCCGGGGTGGCCGCGGCGATGGGCGTCGGAACCCATGCCCGTACGGCACCGCGGGGCGGGGACCGGGGGCCGGACGAAGGGAGCGGCCCGCCCGGGCCGGAGCGCCGATGACCGCCTACCTCTCCCAGGACGAGATCCGCCGGCTGCTGGACACCGCGCTGGAGTGCGGGCTGACCGATCCCACCGTCCGCCCGCTGCTGTTCGACGGCATCATGCCCAAGTACCGTGCCACCCTGCCGGTGTTGGCCGCCCCGATGCACCAACTCCACTCCGATCTGGCCCGGATGAACGCCGTGGAACGGCTGGTGGACGGCTCGGTCCCGCTGGAGATCTGGCTGCGCAACGCGGTGGCGCAGACCATCGAGGCCGAGCCGCTGAAGGTCCTCCAGCACGCGCTGGACGAGGTGGCCCGGCGTGCCGGCGGCGAACCCGACGTGCTGGCCGACCTCCCGGCGCCCGAGCTGAAGGAGCAGATCGTCCACCGCGACGACACCGTCCCGATCGGCTTCCTGCACGGCGGCGACCTGGCCGGCACCGCGGTCGCCCGGCTGAAGGTGCCGCCGTACCAGGACGGCGCACCGATGCAGCCCAACGGCTTCCCGCACGCCGGCACCGGCTGGCTGATCGGCCCCGCCCTGCTGATGACCAACCACCATGTGGTCAACGCCCGTACCGGGAGCGGCGCCGAGCGTCCCCTGGCCGCCCCGGAGGACCTGCGGCTCCAGGCCCGGCACACCCGCGCCCGCTTCGGCTACGACAGCGACGCCGGCGACCTCGACGACTCCGCCGCCGAGGAGGCCGAGGTGGCCGAACTCGCCGCCGCCGACCCGGAGCTGGACTACGCGGTGCTGCGGCTGTCCGCCGCGCCCGACCGCCCGGTGCTGAAGCTGGCCCGGCGGCCGCTGCTGGTCGCCGACGGCGACTGTGTGGCGGTCAACATCATCCAGCACCCCGGCGGCCAGTCGAAGCGGGTGGCGCTGCGCAACAACCTGGTCTACGAGGCGGACGAGCAGGACGTCCGCTACTTCACCGACACCCGCGGCGGCTCCTCCGGCTCCCCCGTCCTGACCGACGACTGGCGGGTGGTGGCGCTGCACCGCGGGACCCGGCGGGTGGAGAACGTGCTGTTCCAGGGGCAGACGACCGCGTTCGTCAACGTCGGCACCCAGATGACCAGCGTGCTGCGCCACCTGGAGACCCATGCCCCCGACGTCCACGCCGAGATCACCGCGGCGCAGGGCGACGGACGGGGCTGAGCCCGGCCGACCGGCGCCGCGGCCCGGCCGACCCGACCGAGGAGGACGAGATGGAAAAGCGGAGCCGATCCCCGGTGGCGACCGGGCCGGAGCGGGTCTTCTCCGATCTGCGCGCGGTGGCGGCGCGGGTGCGGGGCCAACTGTCCTGGGAAGAGCCCGAATCCGCCGTCGAGCTGCCCGCCGACGAACAGCCGGCCGGGCAGATCTCGCAGTACGCCCGGCAGGAGCGCACCCGGGTGCTGTCGGCCGGCGCCAGCGGTCTGGAGAAGCTCGCCGAGGGCCGGGCGGACGAGATCAGCGACGACGAGTCCTTCGGGATGGAGGCGATCGTCCTGCTGGAGGGGCGCCCGGCCATCCTCGTCCGGCAGCACGACTTCCCCTCGCAGCAGGGCGACTGGGCGGTGCTGGACGCCCACCGGGCGGCGATCCGGGACTCGCTGGCCCGAGTCGGCCGGGTGGAGGTCTCCGGGCACCTCAGGCTGGACTGGCTGGGGACGGGCTTCCTGGTCGGGCCCGAGACGGTGATGACCAACCGCCATGTGGCGGTGGAGTTCGCCCGCAGCGCCGGCGAGGGCTGGGTGTTCCAGCAGGGGCTGGGCGCCGCGCTGGACATGGGCGAGGAGTACGAAGCCGGCCCGAAGCCCGTCGACGGCGGGCCTTCCTACGAGGTCACCGAGGTCCTGGGCATCCACGAGGACGCCGATCTCGCCCTGTTGCGGATCGCCCCGTACCTCGGCGGCAGTGCGCTGCCCACTCCCCTGGCGGTGGCCGCGGACGCGCCCGCGGACCTGCCGGGCCACCCCGTCTACTGCGTCGGCTATCCCGCCTGGGACGGCCGTCGCAACGAACCGGAGTCCATGCGCCGGATCTTCATGGACGTCTACAACGTCAAGCGCCTCCAGCCGGGTACGACCACGGGACTGGAGCCGGAAGGGAATGTGATGCGCCACGACTGCTCGACCCTGGGGGGCAACAGCGGCTCCCCGGTCATCGACCTCACCGACCACCGCGTCCTCGGCCTGCACTTCGGCGGCCGGTACGGACTGGGCAACTACGCCGTACCGCTGTGGCAGCTGGTGGAGGATCCGCTGCTGGTGCGGGGGGAGGTCAACTTCGTATGAGCCTGCTTCGTGAGTACTCAGGGGACGAAGGGGACGCGGGGGCTGCGGGGGACGCGGAGAGCAGGGGTGGCGGGCGCGGCGGGGGCGCCACGGGCGGGGCACGGCTGGTGCGGGCCGACGGAGCGCTCCGGCGGCGGGCACTCCTCAAGGCGGCGCCCGCCGCCCTGCTGGGCGTCGCCGGGTGTGCGGGCGGGAAACCGGCGACGGCACCGTCGTCGGCCCGGCCGGGCGCGTCGGAGACGGCCCGGCAACTGCCCACCGTCGGGACCTGGCGGCCGAGTCCGGGCGATGTGCAGCCCGACGTGAAGGCGCGGGCCGTGGAGCTGGTCCGGGCGATCGGGGCGTGGCCCACCGGCGAACGGGACGCGGCGATGGCACGGGTCGGGGCGCTGGGACTGTCGCCGACGCTCGTCGACCAGGCGGGCGCGCTCCGGCCCGGCGGCACCGCGGCGGTCCTGGAGGTGGCGGACGCGCAGTACGGGGGCATCCTGGCGGACGCGGCGAGCGTGCTGGTGGTGTGCCGGCAGTGGGTGCAGCGGGCCGACGGCCGGGTGCTGGCGGGCGGCACGACGGTGGATGTCCGGCTGCGCCGGGCGAGCCCGCGGTGGACGGTGACGGCGCTGCACCCGGCGGCGCCCGGGGCTCCGGCGGCGGCGCCGGGCGAGGCGGCGCGGCGGGTGCTGGCCGCGGGCCCGGCGATCGAGCTGCCGCCGGCGGCGGCCGCGGACGTACGCAGCGGTGCGGTGCACACCAGTGTGCTGGAGGCGCTGTTGGAGCTGTCTCGGAAGCACCGGCTGGCGGTGAGCGTGGTGCGGTCCGGGCATCCGCTGGACGTGTTCGGGACCGACCGGCCCAGTGATCATCCGCGCGGGCGGGCGGTCGACGTCTGGCGGATCGACGGGCATGCGGTGGTCGATCCGGCGACGCCGCGGCAGCTGGTGGAGTCGGTGATGCGCGCGGCGGCGGCCGCCGGTTCCTACAACGTCGGCGGGCCGTTCCTGCTCTCGGGCGGAACGGCCGACCAGTTCTTCTCCGACGCCACCCACCACGACCATGTGCACATGGGCTTCCGCACCTGACCCTGGCGGGCCGGCTCATGCCGCCGACGCGCCCTGACACCCCGTCACTTCTTCACGAACTCCGTGGTGTAGGTCCTCTTCAGATCGATCGTGGCGTTCTTGAGGTTGGGGTTGAACGCCTTGAGGACCCGCTCGACGGTGGCGGGTCCGTCGGCCGGCATCACCCCGTCCTTGGTGAACATCGGCAGGGTGTCCTTGATCGCCTTGACGTACAGCTCCTTGCCGCCCTGCGCGTAGTCGGAGGGCATCTTCGCGGCGATCTCCTCGGCGGTGTGGGTGGACATCCACTTGAGGGTCCTGACGAAGGCGTTGGCGAGCTTCTGGACGGTGTCCTTGTGGCTGTTGACCCAGTCGGTGCTCATGTAGAGGCTGGACGACGGGTAGGGGCCGCCGAGGGCCTGCTGCGAGCCCTCGGGGGTGCGCATGTCGACGAGCACCTTGCCGATGTTCTTGTCGACGACCTGGGCCACCGTCGGATCGGTCGTCATCCCGGCCTGGATCGAGCCCTGCTGCATGGCGGAGAGGAAGGTCTGGCCGGCGCCGACCGCGACCGGGGTGATCTCCTCGGGCTTCACCCCGTTCTTGACCGCCAGGTACTTGGTGAGGAAGTCGGTGGACGAGCCCAGGCCCGTGACGCCCAGCTTCTTGCCCTTGAAGTCCTTGGCGGAGGTGATCTCCGAGGCGGCCTTGTTGGCGACCACCTCCACCTCGCCGGGCGCGTGGGCGAGTTGCACCACCGACTCGACCTGCTTGTTCTTGGCCTGGAGGTCGAGGGTGTGGTCGTAGAAGCCGACCACGCCCTGGACGTCGCCGGAGAGCAGGGAGGTGGTGGCCTGGACGCCGGCGGGCTCGGTGAGCAGGGTGACGTGGAGCCCCTCGGCCTTGAAGTAGCCGAGCTGCTCGGTGAGCCGGGCCGGCAGGTAGATGACCTTGTCCAGGCCGCCCACCATGATCTGGATGCGGCCGTCCTTGTCGTCGGCGGCCGAGCCGCCGGAGGGGCCGCCGCAGGCGGTGAGGCCGGTGAGGGCGAGCGCGGTGGCGGCGAGCGCGGCCGAGATCCTGAGCGGGGTGCGCATGGTCACGTCCTTGTGAGGTGGGCGGTGTGGGAGCGGGTGGGGCGAGCGGGTCAGCGGCCGTCGCCGGCGTCGGACGGCTTCCAGCGGAAGAGCCGCTTCTCCAGGAAGGCCAACACCCCCTCGGCGAGCAGGGCGACCACGGCGAGGATCACCATGGCGGCGTAGACACCGGCGGCGTTGAAGGTGCCCTGGGAGGCCGAGACCAGCAGGCCCAGGCCCTTGGTCGCGCCGATGTACTCGCCGACGATGGCGCCGATCAGCGCGAAGCCGAAGCTGACGTGCAGGCTGGTGAAGATCCAGGAGGTGGCGGCGGGGATGACGACCTGGAAGGTGACCTGGCGGTTGCCGGCGCCCAGGATGCGGGAGTTGGCCACCAGGTTGCGGTCGACCTCGCGGGCGCCCTGGAAGGCGTTGAAGAAGACCGGGAAGAAGACCAGGACGACGGCGGAGGCCACCTTGGAGGCCGGTCCGAGGCCGAACCAGATGAGGAAGATGGGAGCGAGGACGATCCGCGGCAGGGCGTTGAGGACCTTGATGAACGGGCCGAGCACATCGGCGAGGAAACGGATCCGGCCGAGCGCGATACCGAAGACGACACCACCGAGGACGCCGATGACCCAGCCGAGGAGCGCCTCGTAGAGCGTGTACCAGATCTGTTCCAGGAGGGGGCCCTGCGGGGTGCCGTTGACCGCCCACTGGGTGATCTGGTCCCAGATCTTCGAGGGCATGGAGAAGTAGAACGGGTCGATGACAGCCGCGCGGGCCAGCAACTCCCACAGGCCGAGCAGCCCGACCAGGAGGGCGACCCGGGTGCCGTGGACCAGGAGCCTGTGGTTGCGGGCGGCGCGGGCGCGGGCCCGGCTGCGCTCGCCCGGGACGCCGGCCTTCGCTCCGGCGGCCGGTGCGGTGACGGTCTCAGGCGACATGGGCGGCACCCCTCTCGCGGGTGATGCGGACCTCTTCGCCGAGCGAGGACCAGATCTCCCGGTAGATCTCGACGAAGCGCGGCTCCAGCCGCACCGCCTCGACCCGGCGGGGCCGCGGCAGGTCGATGGCGAAGACCTCCTTGACGGTGGCGGGGCCGGCGGTCATCACCACGACCTTGTCGGCCAGGGCGATCGACTCCTCCAGGTCGTGGGTGACGAAGACGACGGAGGCGCCGGTGCCGGACCACAGGTCGAGGAGCTCGTCCGACATCAGGGCCCGGGTCTGCACGTCGAGCGCGGAGAACGGCTCGTCCATCAGCAGGATCTCGGGGTCGTTGACGAAGGTCGCGGCGAGGGCGACGCGCTTGCGCTGGCCGCCGGAGAGCTGGTGCGGGTAGCGGTCCTCGAAGGCGGCGAGGCCGACCCGGGCGAGCCACTCGCGGGCCCGCTCCCTGGCCTCGGCCTTGGACACGCCGCGGAAGCGCGGGCCGGCCATGACGTTGGAGAGCACGGTACGCCAGGGGAAGACGGCGTCCTGCTGGAAGACGAAGCCGACCTTGTCGCCGATGCCGCGGACCGGCTCGCCGGCCACCAGCACCTCGCCCTCGGTGGGCTCGTCCAGACCGCTCACCAGCGTCAGGGTCGTGGACTTACCGCATCCGGTGGGCCCGACCACGGCGACGAACTCGCCGCGGCCGACGGTCAGGTCCAGGTCCCGGACAGCGGTGTGCAGACCGCCCGAGGGGGTGCGGAAGGTCTTGCTCGCTCCCCGTAGCTCGATGGCGGGGCTCGTGTTGCTGTTCATGGACCGGGAGGCTAGGAGTGGGCCGGGCCACAGCGGCAGCCTTGTGGGCGCAAGCTGCCTTTCTGTGCGCAAACCCTGTTGTGCCCATTCTGCTCACGCTAGAACAGGCCAGTGTCAGGCGGGGGCTGGGCAACAGGCCCACGGCGGCATACGTTGCGTTGACACCAGATCAACCGGAAGAGTCGATTCCGCAACACGCGGAGGGCGGCCGAGACGAGGGAGAGCGATGCGGATCCACTGGCCCCGTCGCGTCTTCGCACAGGTACTGACCGCCCAACTGGCCATCACCACCGGCGTGATGGTGCTGGCCACCGGCCTGTTCCTGGCCCCGCTCGGCCACTCCCTGGACGACCAGGCGATGCGCCGGGCGCTGGCCATCGCCCAGACCGCGGCCACCGACCCGGAACTGTCCCACGGCGTGCAGGCCACCACCCCGGGCCCGCACGGCCCCGTGCAGTCCGCCGCGGAACGGATCCGGCGGGCCACCGGCGCGCTGTACGTCGTCGTGATGGACACCCGCGGGGTCCGCTGGTCGCACACCAACGCCGACGAGATCGGCCACCACGTCTCCACCGACCCCAGCCGGACGCTGGCCGGCCAGGAGGTCCGCCAGATCGACACCGGCACGCTGGGCCGCTCGGCCCGCGCGAAGGTGCCGCTGCGCGACGCCGGCGGCACGATCGTCGGCGCGGTCTCGGTCGGCATCGCCTACGACAGCGTGCACGGGCTGCTGCTCGGCGCCATCCCGGGACTGCTGCGGTACGCGGGCGCGGCGCTGGCGGCCGGGGTGCTGGCCGCGGTGGTGGTCGCCCGGAGCCTGCGCCGCCGTACCCACGGCGTGGCCACCGCGGACATCTCCGCGCTGCTGGACGAGCGGGAGGCGATGCTGCACGGCATCCGGGAGGGCGTGGTGGCCTTCGACCCGCGGGGCCGGATCCGGCTGGTGAACGACGAGGCACAGCGGCTGCTGGGCATCGGCGCGGACACCGCCGGCCGGGACCTGGACGAGGTGCTGCCGCCCGGCCGCACCACCGACGTGCTGGCCGGCCGGGTCGCCGGCGGCGACCTGCTGGCGATCAGCGGCGGCCGGGTCCTGGTGGCCAACCGCGTCCCGACCCGGGACGGCGGCGCGGTGGTGACCCTGCGGGACCGCACCGAACTGGAGCTCCTGGGCCGGGAACTGGACAGTACCCAGGGCCTGTTGGACGCGCTGCGCGCCCAGGACCACGAGCACGCCAACCAACTGCACACCGTGCGCGGACTGCTCGAACTGGGCCGCTACGACATGGCGGTGGAGTTCGTCGCCGAGGTCGCCAGCGCGCAGCGCGCCTCCGCGGAGCAGATCGCCGAGCGGGTGCACGACCCGCTGCTGTCCGCGCTGCTGGTCGGCAAGGCCGCGATCGCGGCCGAGCGCGGCGTCTCCCTGCGGATCTCGGACGCCACGCTGCTGCCGGACGCGGTGGTGGACCCGCGCGACCTGGTCACCGTGCTGGGCAACCTCCTCGACAACGCACTGGACGCCACCGCCGAACGCCGCGCCGCCGAACCGTTCGTCGAGGTGGAACTGCGCGCCGAGGGCACCACCGCGGTCGTCCGGGTCGGCGACACCGGGCCCGGTGTGCCGCCCGAGCTGCGGGACCGGATCTTCGCCGAGGGCTGGTCCACCAAGAGCGCCACCGTCGCCTCCCGCGGCCGGGGCATCGGCCTGGCCCTGGTGCGCCGGCTGGCCGAGCGCTACGGCGGGATGGCCCGGGTCACCGCCCGCGCGGGCGGCGGCGCGCTCTTCACCGTCGTCCTGCCCGAAGCCCTGGCCCCCTCCTCGCCCGCACGTCAACTCACGGCCACAGGAGAATCCCCGTGATCGATGTCCTCGTCGTGGACGACGACTTCCGCGTCGCCGAGATCAACGCCGCGTACGTGTCCCAGATACCCGGCTTCCGGGTCGCCGGCCGCGCGCACAGCGCGGCCCAGGCACTGGCCACCCTGGAGCGTCTGCCCGTCGACCTGGTGCTGCTCGACCACTACTTGCCGGACGAGACGGGCCTGACCCTGGTACGGCGGATGCACCAGATGGGCCACCACTCCGACGTGATCATGGTGACCGCGGCCCGCGACGTCGCCACCGTGCAGGCGGCCATGCGCTACGGCGCACTCCAATACCTGGTCAAACCCTTCGGCTTCGCGGGGCTGCGCGCCAAGCTGGACGCCTACGCGGCCCTCCGCCGCACCGTCGAGGGCGTCGGCGGCCGCGGCGAGGCCGGCCAGGAACAGGTCGACCGGATCTTCGCCGCCCTCCGCACCCCGGACTCCCCCCGCACCGAACTCCCCAAGGGCCACTCGGCGGCAACCGTCGACCTGATCCGCCGCACCCTCGACGAGGCCGGACTCCCCCTCTCCGCCCACCAGGTGGCCGAACGCGCCGGCGTCAGCCGCTCCACCGCCCAGCGCTACCTCAAACACCTGGAACGCACCGGCCACATCAACCTCACCCTCAAATACGGCGACACCGGCCGCCCGGAACACCGCTACGCCTGGACTCGGGCGAGCTAGTGCGTCCGACGGGGCAGGCGCCGGACGCTCACCACACCGCCCTCGTCGGGCACTTGGGACGGCGGAGGTGCAGGGCAAGGTACCGATCAGGTACCTTGCCGTCATGCCTTCGGCGAGCGGGGCGTTGCCGGACGACGGCATGAGTACGGCGTGAGTACGGCATGAATACGGCATGAGTGTTGACGGACGACGGCATGAGTGAGGTCCGCACCGCCCGATGATTCTGCACATCGACGTTGCCTGGCTTCTGGACGTCCAGGAGCAGGCCGTGCCCGAGGACGTCTCGGTGGCCGACTACTCCGCACTGACGGCGGCCGTCGCCCGGCACCGGACCCGTATCCCGCGCGCCGGTGCCGCCGAGCCCGACGCCGCCTGGCGCGCCGCGGCGCTGCTGGACACGCTGGTGCGGCTGCAACCGCTGCCGCACCGCAACGCGTTGTACGCCTGCCAGGTCGCCGTCGCCTATATGCACGCCGCCGGCGAAGGCATCGATCCGCCGCACGGCGCCCTGGTCGACCTCGTCCGCGACGTCCGGGCGGGGAAGGCCACCGTTTTCCAAGCGGCCGAGCACCTTCGCGACTGGCGGTTGTGACCTCCGCTCAGTCGGTGCCCGCCTCGTGGCACGCCTCGATGAGGGCGCGCAGGCCGGGCCGGGGCGGGCCGGGGCGTACCGCGAGGTAGGTCCGCATGAGGGGCGTGGGGTTGGCCAGCGGACGGAACACCACACCGGGTACGGGGAGTTGGTCGGCGTGCGGGGCGTAGAAGACGGTCCATGACGGCCGGCCGTAACCGATGGCGGCGAGGGTGTCCTGGGCGTTGGTGAACTCCGGCCCCCAGACGGGGTCGTAGCCGGCCTCCCGGCAGCAGTGCACGATCAGGTCGTGGAGGGCGGGGTTGCGGGAGTGCGGGGAGAGGCGCAGCGGGAGCCCGGCGAGCCCGGACATTTCCACCACCTCCTGCGCGGCGAGTTCGTGGCGCGCGGGCAGCGCCGCCATCAGTGCGTCCTGCCACAGCGGCAGGAACGTGAGCCCCGCGTCGGTGCGTTCGCCGCGCAGCAGGGTCGCGTCCAGGTCGCCGGCACGCACCTTCGCCAGGCGTTCCTCGGTGGTGCCGGTGAGGAGCTCCAGCTGGGCCTGGTCGGTGAGCCGGGCGAACGCGGCGAGCAGGGCGTCCAGCCGCTCGCCCAGTCCGGAGCTGGTGCCCAGGCGCACCGTCGCGGCCTGCTCGGCGCGCAGTTCGTCGATGGCCTCCCGGGCGCGCGCCTGGAGGGCGAGCATCTCCCTGGCGTACGGCAGGAGCCGGTCACCGGCCTCGGTGAGGCGGACGACGCGGGTGGAGCGGGCGAAGAGCTCCGCGCCCAGTTCGCGTTCGAGCCGGCGGAGCTGCTGGCTGACCGCCGACTGCACGATGTGCAGCCGCTCGGCGGCGCGGCCGAAGTGCAGTTCCTCGGCCACCGTGAGGAAGTAGCGCAGCTGCCGGATCTCCATGGCCCCCCGTTCGTCGTGATCGCACACTGATCACCGTTCGCGATCAGTGTAGGCGTGGATCGCCCATTGGTCGGCGGGCGCGATCGCGGTTGGCTGAGGTCATCACGCACCGCGGGCCCGCAGGGCCCCGAAGGCCGGAGGAGACCGCCATGCCCCACCTGGACGTCAACGACACCACCCTCTACTACGAGGACGAGGGGACCGGCCCCGCCCTGCTGTTCCTGCACGGCTGGGGCACCAGCGGCCGCACCTGGGGCGCGCAGCTGCCCGACTTCACCCAGGACCACCGGGTGGTCACGCTGGACTGGCGGGGTTGCGGACGCTCGGCCCGTCCCGTCCGGGGCAACACCACCGCCGGGGTCGTCAACGACCTGGTGGCGCTGATCGGCGCGCTGCGACTGGACCGGCCGGTGGTCGTCGGCTCCTCGGTCGGCGCGACCTTCGCCACCGAACTGGGTGTGCGGCGGCCGGAGTTGATCGGCGGGGTGGTCTCGGTGGACGGGCCCGGGTACTGGCCGTCAGGGATGCGGGCGGAACAGGCGGAACTGACGGACGGGCTGCGCCGCGACCGGGCCGGTACCGTCGCGGGCTGGGTGCCGGGGTGGTACGCACCGGGCACCGCGCCCGCGCTGATCGACTGGACGGTCCGCCAGATCCTGGACTCCGGCCCGTACATCGATGAGCACCAGACCGCCGCCTGCGACTACGACCCGCGCCTGGCGCTGCCTGGACTGCGGGTGCCGATCCACTACATCCATGGCGAGTTGGACGTCCCGATCCCCCTGGACGTCGCCCGGGACAGCGCCGCACGCACGCCCGGCGCCGAGGTCAGCGTCATCACCGGCGCCGGCCACATGCCGCACCAGGAACGCCCCGCCGAATTCAACGCCGCCCTGCGCGCCGCGCTCACCCGCATGGCCACCGCCCACGCCACCGTCTGAACAAGCCACCGCCCTGCCCCTCGAAGGAGACCTCCATGCCCGTCGCCCAGGCATCGCTCAGCGGTGGTACGGCCCACGTCGAGTACGACCGCACCGGGACCGGCCCGGGACTGGTGCTGGTGCACGGCACCGGCGCCACCCGCGAGCAGTGGCTGCCGCTGACCGAAGCGGTCGCCGACCGCTTCACGGTCGTCGCACCCGACTACTCCGGCTCCGGCGGCACCACCGACCACGGCGGCCCGCTCACCCTCGCCGACCTCGCCGACGAGGTGCTGGCCGCCGCCGACCACGCCGGGCTGGACCGCTTCCACCTCGTCGGCCACTCCCTCGGCGCCGCGATCGCCACCCACCTCGCCGCCCACCGCCCCGAGCGGGTCCGCTCGCTGGTCCTGCACGCCGGATGGGCCCACACCGACACCCGCCTGCGGGCCGAATTCACCTACTGGCTCGACCTGTTGCGCTCCGACACCGAGCACGGCACCGCGAACTTCGCCCGGATGCTGCCGCTGATGGCGTTCGGCCCCCGGTACTGGGAGCGCACCGACACCGCGGCGAACGAGGAACTGGTGCGGACGCTGGCCACCACACTGGCGCCCGGCATCGTCCGGCAGACCGAGGTGGACCTCTCGGTGGACCTGCGGCCGGTGCTCGGCCGGGTCACGGCACCGACGCTGGTGCTGGCCAGCGCCCACGACCGGATCATGGGCGCCGACCAGCAACAGGCGCTGCTGGCCGGCATCCCGCACACCCGTTACGCGGAGATCGACGCCGGCCACGGGGCCCCGGCCGAGGACCCGGCCGGATTCGCGGCCCTGATCACCCGCTTCCTGGACGAGCGGCGCACCGCGGAGGCGGAGGCACCAGCAGCGTCCGGGCTGTCTGCGGTGCCGGATGCCGTTGGTGCCCCGGGCCCGGCGGCGGGCGCAGCGCGAGCGTAGGTGCCCGGCCCCCGATTCCGGTCCACTTTCCCCGGATTGGACCAGGAAGCGGGGGCCCGCCCCCCGTTAGCGTCGTCTCGATCAAGGTCCCGGACCAGGCACCACCGAACCGACGAACGGAGCGCACCGTGCACCCCCAGCTCGCCGCCGATCTCGCCGCGCTGCCCGACCTGTTGGAGGCCACCGGGCAGCGCGCCACGGCCTTCCTCGACCGCCTCGGGGAGGCGCCCGTCGTCCCGGCTCGGCCGGCGCCGGAGCCACGGCCGCTGCCCGAGCACGGCACCGGCCTCCAGGACGCGCTGCGGGACTTCGCCGCACGCTGGCAGCCCGGCCTGTCGGCCAGCGCCGGCCCGCGCTACCTCGGTTTCGTCACCGGCGGCGTGACCCCGGCGGCCCTTGCCGGTGACTGGCTGACCACCGTCGCGGACCAGAACTCCATGTCGTCCCTGGACGCCACCGGGCAGCACCTGGAGCGGGAGACGGTCGGCTGGCTGCGCACGCTCTTCGGGCTGTCCGACGCCCACGAAGGCGCGCTGGTCAGCGGAGCCACCCTGTCCAACACGGTCGGACTGGCGATCGCCCGCGAATGGCTGGGCGAGCGGCGCGGCGTCTCACCGGCCGAGGACGGAGTGGCCGCCCTCGGCCCGGTGCGCGTGCTCTCCGGCACCCCGCACTCCAGCGTGGCCAAGGGCCTGTCGATGCTCGGCCTCGGCCGGACCGCGCTGGTCACCGTCCCCACCCTCCCCGGCCGCGAGGCGGTGGACCCGGCGGCCCTGGAACGCGCCCTCCAGGAGACCGACGGTCCCTGCGTCATCGTGGCCAACGCCGGCACCGTCAACACCGTCGACTTCGACGATCTCCGCGCCCTCGCCGCGCTCCGCGACCGCTACGACTGCTGGTTGCACATCGACGCGGCGTTCGGCGCCTTCGCCGCGCTCTCCCCGCACCACGCGCACCTGGCCGACGGCCTCGACCTCGCCGACTCGCTCTGCGTCGATCTGCACAAGTGGCTGAACGTCCCCTACGACAGTGCCGTCCAGTTCACCCGCCGCCGCGACCTCCAGGCGCGGGTGTTCCAGAACGCCGCCGCCTACCTCGGCCCGCTGGGCGACGCCCCCGACCTGGTCCATCTCACCCCGGAGAACTCCCGCCGGCTGCGCGCCCTGCCCGCGTGGTTCACCCTGCGCGCCTACGGGCGCGAGGGCCACCGCGACATCGTGGACCGCTGCGTCGAGTGCGCCCGCGCCCTGGGCGAGGCGGTCGCCGACCTCGACGGCCTGGAACTGCTCGCCCCCGTACGCCTGAACGTCGTCTGCTTCACCCTCGCCCACTCCCCCACCGCCGAACGCCTCGCCGCCCTGGCCGACGCCCTCGCCACCGAGGTCTTCCTGACGCCCACCGTCCACGCCGGCCGTCCGGCCCTCCGCGCCGCCTTCAGCAATTGGCGAACCACCCCCGAGGATGTCCAACGGGTCGTCAGTTCCCTGACGGACGCGGTCCGAAGGCTCCCTGCGGAATGACCGTCCGGCCCGACAGCCAATGGGCGTCACCACGACCGGGTCGATTCGACTCGGCCCAACCCGCCGGCCCTGTTCCCCGCGCCGGTCGCGCTCTAGGCTGCCGCCCATGCGACCCCTCATGATCAATGAGCTCGAAAGCGGCCAGGAGACCGTCCTTCTGGACGCCCACGGAGTGCTGGCCGACCCCGGACTGGCCTCGGAGTTCGCCGAGTCGGCGCACCGGATCCTCGCCGACCTGGTCGGCCGGGGCGCGCCGCTCGGCTGGGTCGATCCGCCGGGCCGGGAGGAGATCGCCGGGCTGGTCGAGCGGGTGCTGGCCGCCGCCGCGGCCGGCGACGGGGCACTGCGGGCCGCGTACGCCGGGCGCACCCTGATCGGTCTGGGCTACTGGCTGCGTTACGCCCGTCCGACCAACCGCCCGCACGCCGACCTGGAGAAGCTCGCGGTGGCCGGCACCGCCCACCGCCGGGGCACCGGACGGGCGTTGACCGCCGCGCTGATCGCCGACGCCCGCGCGGCCGGTATCGAGGTCCTCACCCTCGACGCCCGCGCCGACAACGCGCACGCCCTGCGGCTGTACCGGTCCCTGGGCTTCCGGGAGTACGGCCGCCTCCCCGGCTTCGTCGCCATCGGCGAACGCCGCTGGGACAAGGTCTTCTACATGCTGGACTTCCGCACGGAGGCATCGGACGCGGCTGCCCCCGGTGAGGGCGCGGGAGCCGGCACGGAGTGAACGGGAAAGGTCCCTCTCCCCGATGGGAAAGGGACCTTTCTGGGTCCGGCGGTCCGGACCGGTCGACGGTCAGCGGCCGTGGCCGGAGTCCCGCTCGAAGGCGGCGAAGGCGGCCTCCTGCTTCCACTCGACGGCCGCCTTGGGGCTGGCCGCGAGCAGGCGCCGGCAGGCGGCGGCCGGCGATCCGCTGCCGGGGAGCTGACCGCGGCAGTCGGCGACCGGGTGGTAGCCGTACCGGGTCGGGTTGCCCTGCCACAGGCTGCGGCCGGGGAGGAACGAGTACTGCAGGGAGGCCCGGGCCAGGTCCTTCAGCTCGCCGTAGCCGAGGTGGTACGTCGTGGACGCGTACTGGTACTCGTGGCCGATGTCGACCCGGGAGATGCCGGGGTCGTCGGTGGCCAGCACGATCGGCACCCCGTACGCCCGGTAGGTCGTGAAGGGGTGGGCGGCGCCCTTCACGCCGAGGATCTGGGCGTTGCTGCTGAACGGCACCTCGACGGCCACCTGGCGGGCGGCCATGGTCCGTGCCAGCCGCCGCCAGTCGTCCTCGTGGACGAGGTCCACGCCGTGGCCTATTCGCTCGGCCCCGGCGACGTCGACCGCCTCCTTGATGTGGAACTTCAGGTCCTCGGGCTTCACCAGGCCCGGCCACAACTCACCGGCGTGCAGGGTGATGTGGGCCCGCGGATAGACCCGGTGCAGATAGCCGAGCATCCGCATCTGGAGGGAGTAGTCGCGCAGGGCGCTCTCGCCGTCCTCCGGCTGGACGAGGTTCACCGCGCTGAACCGCGGGTCGCGCTCGGCCAGGCGCATGGCGAGTTCCATCTGTGTGAAGACCCGCTCCGGGGTGCTGCCCCGGGACACCTGGGAGTTCCACCGCACCATCAGACCGCACCCCGGGGCGGGGCGGGCCGTGCCGCAGTGGGAGACCTGGCGGAACTCGGCGTCCGCGTCGTCGGCTTCCTTGCGGGCGGTGGCGACCAGGCGGTCGAGTTTGCCGTCGGCGACCAGTGCCTGGTGCATACGGCCGAAGTCGCCGTTCCAGCCGATCTCGTCGGCGACCTTCTTGGCCTGCTCGGAGGCGGGGGTGACCAGCGTCTCCAGATAGAACTGGTTCTGCTCGACGATCCCGTCGGCGACCTTCGCGAGCAGCTTGCCGCGGTGCCGCCAGGTCACCTCGCCGAACTTGCCGAACGCGTCGAAGAAGTGGTCGTGGCCGGACTGGCCGGCCGGGAAGTCCGCCATGGACCAGGCACGCACCAGCGCGTCGTGGAACGCCCGGTCGGTGCGGGCGTCCGCGGCCGGCCGCTTGCCCGGCCCGCACGGCGCCGCGACCGCAGTCATCGTCTTCTCGTCGATGCACAGTCCGTCCTCGGCGGCGAGGGTGACCAGATACTCGGTCGGGACCGCGCCGGAGAGGTGGTTGTGCAGATCGCCGCCCTTGGGCAGCCGCCGGAAGAAGTCGCGCAGCCGGGCCGGGTCCTGACGGATGGCCTCCAGGTACGCGGCGGTGCGCGCTTCGGCACCGGTCAGCGCCGGACGGGCCGAACGCGGCTCCGGCGCCGGGGAGTTGGGCGACTGCGCGGCTGCGGGCAGCGCGGAGAGCAAGGGAAACATGCTGAGGGCGGCCACACCGGCCCGGAGAGCCCGGCGACGGTTCGTGGCACGACGGTGATCACCATTCACCGTGGCATCCTCACGTCCCGACACCTGCCTGACCAGGCACTTTTCAGCACACTTCAACAAACTGTCCGAATGGGACTGCTGCCGGGACTCGATCTGCCCGGCCCCGCCGAGACGGGCCCGGGCAGATCACCTGGATCAGGCCACGGGGGCCGGGTAGGTCGGGTACTCCACGCCGGAGACGTACTGGACGACGCGGATGACCTGGCACGAGTAGCCGAACTCGTTGTCGTACCAGAGGTAGAGGATCGCGTTGTCGCCGTCGACCTTGGTGGCGCCGGCGTCGACGATAGAGGCGTGGCGCGAGCCGATGAAGTCGTTGGAGACCGCGTCGGGGGCGCTGGTGAAGTCGATCTGGCGCTTGAGCGGCGAGGTCAGCGAGACGTCCCGGAGGTAGTCGAGGACCTCCTCACGGGTGGTCTCGCGGGCCAGCTGGAGGTTGAGGATCGCGATCGAGACGTCCGGGACCGGGACGCGGATCGAGCTGCCGGTGATCTTCGCCTTGAGGTCGGGCAGTGCCTTGGCGACGGCGGAGGCGGCACCGGTCTCGGTGATGACCATGTTGAGCGGCGCGGAGCGGCCACGGCGGTCGGACTTGTGGTAATTGTCCAGCAGGTTCTGGTCGTTGGTGAAGGAGTGGACGGTCTCCACGTGGCCGCGCAGCACGCCGTACTCGTCCTCCATCGCCTTCAGCGGCGGGACGATGGCGTTGGTGGTGCAGGAGGCGCAGGACAGGATCTGCTCGTCCGGCTTGATCATGTCGTGGTTGACGCCGTGGACGATGTTGGGGACGTCGCCCTTGCCCGGGGCCGTCAGCACCACCTTGTCGACACCGGGGCGGAGGTGCTGTGAGAGGCCCTCGCGGTCGCGCCACTTGCCGGTGTTGTCGATGAGGATGGCGTCCTTGATGCCGTACGCCGTGTAGTCGACCTCCGAGGGGTCGTTGGCGTAGATCACCTTGATGGCGTTGCCGTTGGCGATGATCGTGCTGTTCGCCTCGTCCACGGTGATCGTGCCCTGGAACTGGCCGTGGATGGAGTCCCGGCGCAGCAGCGAGGCGCGCTTGACGAGGTCCTCGCCGGCCCGGCCGCCACCGCCGCGGACGACGATGGCGCGCAGCCGCAGGCCGTTGCCGGAGCCGGCCTTCTCTATCAGCAGGCGGGCGACGAGGCGGCCGATGCGGCCGAAGCCGTAGAGGACGACATCGCGGCCCTCGCGGCACTCGATCTTGTTGGCGCCGGTGGCGCCGGCGACGGCCTCGGCGGTGAAGTCGGCCACCGACAGTCCGCGGTCGTCGGCGCGGTAGGTCGCGGCGAGCATGCCGATGTCGATCTGGGAGGGGCCGAGGTCGAGGGCGGTGAGCGCCTGGAGGAACGGCAGCGTCTCGGTGACCGACAGTTCCTCGCCGGCGATCTGCCGGGCGAACCGGTGGGTCTTGAGGATGCTGACCACCGACTTGTTCACCAGGGAGCGGCTGTGGACCAGGACGGTGACGTCCCGCTCCCGGTGCAGCTTCCCGATGAGCGGGATCATCGACTCCGCGATCTCCTCGCGGTTCTTCCAGTTGGTGAACGAGTCGTCGTTGACAGTCACAGGCTTATCTCTCGATCGAGCTAGGCGGTGCTCATATGCTAACCCCACCCCTGTTCGAGCTTTCGGGGGGTGTCACCCATGGGGCGCCGAGGTCCGTCTTTTTCGATCAACTCCCTTGTCGGGAATTGGTGTTGACCGCGCCGTGGCCTTCCGGCCGGCGGCTCGGGCGGGGGCCTCGCATGATCGCGGCGGGCTCGACGCGGCCCCTCCCTTGACAGCTCCCCCGTCCCCGTCCGACGATCCCCGGGTGAACCTGTCAGACAGCCAGACACCCGGCGGCATATCCGCCGCCCCCGTTCCCCGTCGTGTGAGTGCGATGGAGGCCGTGCTGAGCCATCTCCGCGGGGCCATCGAGCGGGGCGACTACGCCGTCGGTGACAAGCTCCCCTCCGAGGCCGAGCTGTGCCGCCGGCTGGAGGTCAGCCGGCCGGTGCTCCGCGAGGCGCTGCGCGCGCTCCAGACCATGGGGCTCACGGTCTCCCGTACCGGCAAGGGCACCTTCGTCGTCTCGGCCGGCGCGGTGGCGGACCCGACCTTCGGCGACTACGCGGCCAGTGACCTGCTGGAGGTCCGCCGCCATGTCGAGATCCCGGTCGCCGGGTACGCGGCGGTGCGCCGGACGCCGGAGGACCTCGACCGGCTGACGCACCTGCTGGAGCGGATGGAGCGGGAGACCGACACCACCGCCTGGGTCGCCATGGACACGCTGTTCCATCTGGCGGTCGCCGAGGCCGCCCGGAACCCCGTCTTCCGGCGGGTGATCGAGGAGATCCGGGACGCCCTGGCCCGCCAGTCGGCGTTCCTGACCGACGTCGGCGGCCGCCGGGAACAGGCGAACCGCGAGCACCGGGCGATCGTGGAAGCCCTGGAGGAGCGGTCGGAGCAGGACGCCGCCGAGGCGATGCGACACCATCTGGCCCGGGTCGAGACGACGCTGTCGACGATCGTGCGGTCGCCGGAGCGGCCCGTCGCCGCCGCGGACGAGGCCGGCCACGAGGAGCGACGATGAGCGAGCCGATCGAGGAGCGGACGGGCACGGCACGCCGGGTCGCCGCGGGCGCACCGCCGGCCGTGCGCACTCCGGGCCATGTGCCGGTCGCCGAGGTCGTCCGCGGCGGCATGGTCGAGGCCGTGCACCACGGCTCGGTCGTGGTGCTGTCCGCGGACGGCTCCGTCGCGTGCCGGCTCGGCGATCCCGAGGCGGCGTTCTACCCCCGTTCCGCGATCAAGCCGCTGCAGGCAGTCGGTCTGCTGCGGGCCGGGCTGCCGGCGCTGGACGAGGCGGCGCTGGCGCTGGTCGCGGCCAGCCACTCCGGCGACGAGCGGCACCTGGCGACCGCCCGGCGCATCCTGCACGGCGCCGGGCTGACCGAGGACGACCTCGGCAACGTCCCCGACCTCCCCTACGGGATCGCCGAACGGCACGCCTGGCTGGGCCGCGGCCTGGGTCCCAGCCGGCTCGCCCAGAACTGTTCGGGCAAGCACGCCGCCATGCTGGCGACCGCGCGCGCCCGGGGCTGGCGGCTGGACACCTACCTCGATCCCGGGCACCCCCTCCAGTGGGAACTGGCCGCCACCGTGGAGGAGCTGACCGGCCAGGGCATCGCCCGGGTCACCGTCGACGGCTGCGGCGCCCCGCTGTTCGCGGTCTCGCTGCTCGGTCTGACCCGGGCCGCGGCCCGGCTGGCCACGGCCGCCCAGGACACCGACGAGGGCCGGGTCGCCCAGGCCATGCGCAGCCACCCGGAGATCGTCTCCGGCCGCGACCGCGATGTCGCCCGGCTGGTGCGCGCGCTGCCCGGACTGCTGGCCAAGGACGGCTTCGAGGGCGTGCAGATCGCGGCCCTGCCGGACGGCCGGGCGGTCGGCGTGAAGATCGCCGACGGTGCGGACCGCGCCCGGATGCCGGTGACGGCCGCCGCGCTCGCCCGCTGCGGCATCGACCCCGAGGTGCTCGCCCCGTTCGCCACCGCGCCCGTCCTGGGCGGCGGTACGGAGGTCGGCCGGATCCGGGCGACCGCTCCGCCTGCCACCTGACGCGCCTCTCCCCCGCCCCGAATCCCCCGTCGCTCCACACGAAGGAACCTCCCGTCATGACGTCCGGCCACCGCCGCGAACACGACCTGCTCGGCGACCGCGAGATACCCGCCGACGCCTACTGGGGCGTGCACACCCTGCGCGCCTCGGAGAACTTCCCCATCACCGGCACCGCGATCTCCGGCTACCCGCATCTGATCGACGCGCTCGCCGCCGTCAAGGAGGCCGCCGCCCGCGCCAACGCCGACCTCGGGCTGCTCGCCGCCGACCAGGCCGACGCGATCGCCGCCGCCTGCCGGGAGATCCGGGACGGGCGCCTGCACGACCAGTTCATCGTCGACGTCATCCAGGGCGGCGCCGGGACGTCGACCAACATGAACGCCAACGAGGTGATCGCCAACCGGGCGTTGGAGCTGCTGGGCCACGCCAAGGGCGACTACGCGCAGCTGCACCCCAACGAGCACGTCAACCTCAGCCAGTCCACCAACGACGTGTATCCGACGGCCGTCAAGGTCGCCACCGTGATCGCGGTGCGGGAGCTGCTGGCCTCGATGACCGTGCTGCGCGGGGCGTTCGCCGCCAAGGCCGAGGAGTTCCGGGACGTCCTCAAGATGGGCCGCACCCAGCTCCAGGACGCGGTACCGATGACGCTGGGCCAGGAGTTCTCGGCGTACGCGGTGATGCTGGAGGAGGACCAGAGCCGGCTCGCCGAGGCGGTGACCCTGGTCCACGAGATCAACCTCGGCGCCACCGCGATCGGGACCGGCCTCAACGCGCCCCGGGGCTACGCCGAGGCGGCCCGCCGCCATCTCGCGGAGATCACCGGGCTGCCGCTGGTGACCGCGGCCAACCTCGTGGAAGCCACCCAGGACTGCGGGGCGTTCGTCCACCTCTCCGGTGTCCTCAAGCGGATCGCGGTCAAGCTCTCCAAGAGCTGCAACGATCTGCGGCTGCTGTCGTCCGGGCCGCGGGCCGGGCTGGCGGAGATCAACCTGCCGCCGGTGCAGGCCGGTTCGAGCATCATGCCGGGGAAGGTCAACCCGGTGATCCCGGAGGTGGTCAACCAGGTCGCCTTCGAGGTGATCGGCAACGACGTCACCATCACCATGGCCGCGGAGGCCGGGCAGCTCCAACTGAACGCCTTCGAGCCGATCATCCTGCACGCGCTCTCGGAGAGCATCACCCACCTGGGAGCGGCCTGCCGCACCCTCGCCGAGCGCTGTGTCTCCGGCATCACCGCCAACACCGAGACGCTGCGGGCGAGCGTGCAGAACTCCATCGGCCTGGTCACCGCCCTCAACCCGCACATCGGCTACACCGCGGCGACCGCGATCGCCAAGGAGGCCCTGGCCAGCGGGCGCGGGGTGGCCGAACTCGTCCTGGAGCGAGGGCTGTTGCCCGCCGACCGGCTGGCCGCGCTGCTCCGCCCGGAGGAGATCGCCGGCGCGGGCCGGGAGTCGGCGGGGGCCGCCGGGGCCTAGGGCGTGTCCGATGGGTCAGGGGCGCCCCCGGCCCTGACCCGTCGGGCACGCCCCTAGGCACCGCATGCGTCCGGAGGGGGAGCTGTGGGACGGGGTCGGTACGGCGTACCGTCCAGGCAGGGCGGGCCGCGCGATCTTCCGTGCGGCCCGCGGGACCGGACACGACAGGAGAGAGCTCCGATGCGGATCGCGCTGTGCCAGATGACCTCGTCGACCGAGCCGAAGGAGAACCTCGCGCTGGTCGCGGACCTGGTGCGCCGGGCCGCCGCCGACGGCGCGCGGCTGGCGGTGCTGCCGGAGGCGGCGATGGTGCGGTTCGGGGCGCCGCTCGGGCCGGTGGCCGAGCCGCTGGACGGGCCGTGGGCCGAAGGAGTGCGGGCGGTGGCCCGGGAGACCGGGGTGACGGTGGTGGCGGGGATGTTCACCCCCGCGCCGGACGGCCGGGTGGCCAACACCCTGCTGGCCACCGGGCCCGGTGTGGAGGAGTCCTACGACAAGATCCACCTCTATGACGCCTTCGGCTTCCGCGAGTCGGACACCGTCGCGCCGGGCGAGCGGGTGGTGACCATCGACGTCGACGGCGTCCGGGTGGGCCTGGCGACCTGCTACGACCTGCGCTTCCCGGAGCTGTTCCGGGCGCATGCGGACGCCGGCGCCGCGGTGTCGGTGCTGCCCGCGTCGTGGGGCGCGGGGCCGGGCAAGCGGGAGCAGTGGGACCTGCTGGTGCGGGCCCGGGCGCTGGACGCGACGGTGTGGCTGGCGGCGGTGGGCCAGGCGGCACCGGACCAGGACGCCGATCCGGAGGCGCCCACCAAGGCGCCGACCGGGGTGGGGCACAGCGCGCTGATCGGCCCGGACGGCACGGTGCGAGGGCGGCTGGGCGGCGCCCCGGGGATGCTGGTCGGTGACGTGGACCCGGCGGAGAGCGAGCGGGTGCGGCGGGCGGTGGCGGTGCTGGACAACCGGCGGCTGTAGACGGGCGCGTGGGCCCGGCGGGCGATCCGGCCGGCCGGGCCCGGGTGGATCAGTCGTCGGCGGAAACGGTGACCTGGGTGCCGGTGTCTGTGCCGGCGGCCGCTGCCGGTCGTGCCGCGTGGTCGGCGAGGATGCCGGTGCGGTGGCGCTGGACGCACCAGTAGTAGGCGAAGCCGCCGACCGCGACGGCGCCGACGAAGAGCACCGCGCCCCAGCGCAGATACCAGTGCTGCGGGCCGGTGGCGTTGTAGACGGTGGCGCGCGGCCAGGCGAGGTTGACGATCATGGCGGCGCCCCAGAGGACGGCGGCGATGTTGACCGGCAGTCCCCAGCGGCCCAGGGTGAACCGGCCGCCGCCGGCCGGCCGCCATCCGCCGCGCAGCCTGGCGACCAGCATGGGCGCGGTGACCAGCAGATACGCCGCGTAGATCAGGATGATGCCGAGGCTGGTGACGACCGAGAAGATCTGCGGCTGGCGGATGTTGAGGAGCAGCACGGCCAGCGACAGCACACCGATGAGCACCGCGGGCAGGACCGGGGTGCGAAAGCGCGGACTGACCCGGGCGAGCCGGGCGGCGAAGGGGAGGTTGGTGTCGCGGGCCATCGCGAAGGTGAGCCGGATCGCGGCCGTGTGCACGGCCAGCGCGCAGACCGTGACGGCGATCAGGACGCACCAGAGCATCGCCCTGCCGCCGGTGTCGCCGAGCACGTCCAGGACGACGTACTGGAGCCCGTCGGTGGTCAGCCCCTTGCCGTCGAGGCTGCCGACGCTCATCAGGGCGAGCAGCAGGACCAGTCCGCCGAGCACGAACGAGGCGATCAGCGCGCGGAGGATGGCGCGCGGGGCGTTGCGCGAGGGGTCCAGCGACTCCTCGCCCAGCGAGGCCGCGGTGTCGAAGCCGTACATGACGTAGGCGGAGGCGAGCGAGGCGGTGAGGAAGGCGCCCAGGTAGCCGAGGGGTTGCCCGGCGCCGGTGTGGTGGGTCTGGAGCAGCACGCCGGGGCCGCGGACGATGTGCAGCGCGAACAGCGCGATGAGGACGACGGTGGCGATCAGTTCGACGAAGACGCCGGCGGTGTTGATCCGGGCCATCAGCTTCACGCCGAAGGCGTTGACCAGGGTGGTGAACAGGATCAGGACGGTGGCCAGCAGGACGGCGTTGGTCGCGGTGTCGTAGGTGCCGGTGCCGTCGCCGACGAACTGGAAGACCCGGGAGATCTGAGGCAGCGTCAGTTGATAGGCGAGGGCCACCGCGGCCAGCGACACGATGGAGGCGACCAGCATCATCCAGCCGGCCAGCCAGCCGAGGTGCGGATTGCCGAGCTTCTTCGCCCAGTTGTAGACGGAGCCGGCGACCGGGTGGCGGGCGGCCAGTTCGGCGAAGGAGAGGGCGACCATCAGCTGGCCGGCGAAGACCATCGGCCAGGACCACCAGTACGCCGGGCCGCCGTGCCCGTAGCCGAAGTAGAAGAGCTGGAAGGTGCCGGTGAGGATGGAGATGTAGCTGATGCCGGCGGCGAAGGTGTGGAAGCTGCCCAGGGTGCGCTGGAGTTCGGGGCGGTAGCCGAACTCCGCCAGGCCGGTGTCGTCGCCGGTGTCGTCCTCCGGCGGGGTGTCGGCGGGTGCGGTCAAGGGCCGTCCTCCTCAGTCGAACCGGTCGTGGCCGTGGGTGCGGAGCGGGCGCCCGCCGCGGAACGGGTCAGCCGCGCCCGCCCGCCAGTTGTGCGGTGACCCAGGCGTGGAACCCGCCGATGTGGTGTTCGCTGGGCACCAGGACGCCGCCGTCGCGGTAGGCGCGGGAGTCCATGGCCGGCTGGGTGCGCTCGCAGGCGTCGAAGTCCTGGGCGTTGACCCGGTGGAACAGCTCGACGGACTTGGCGACGTCGGCGCCGGAGTCGACGACCTCGGGCAGATACAGCCAGTCGCACTCGACCAGGGTGCGGTCGGCGGCGAGCGGGAACATCCGGTGCAGGATGACGTGGTCGGGGACGAGGTTGACGAACACCTGGGGGCGGACGGTCACGGCATAGTAGCGCCGGTCCTGACTGTCGTCGATGCCCGGGAGCCGGCCGAATCCCGCGCTGCCGTCCACCGTGAAGCCAGCTGCCTCCGGGGCGAACTCGGCGCCGTGGCCGACGTAGTACTGGGCGGCGAAACCGTCCGCGAACTCCGGTAGGACGTCGGTGAGTTCGGGGTGGATGGTGGCGCAGTGGTAGCACTCCATGAAGTTCTCGACGATCAGCTTCCAGTTGGCCCGTACGTCGTAGCCGATGCGCCGGCCCAGGGCGAGGGTCTCGGTGCGGTAGCGGTCCAGGGCGGCGGCGTCGCCCAGCCGCTCGACGGCCGCGCCGATCACGGTGTCCTCGAAGGACGGCGGGTCGTCGGCCAGGCACACCCAGGCATAGCCGAGCCATTCCCGCAACGGGACGGGGACCAGGCCGCGTTCGGTGCGGTCCACGTCCGGCATCTTCTGGAGGTTGGGGGCGGCCACCAGCCGGCCGTCGAGGTCGTAGGTCCAGGCGTGGTACGGACATTGGAGGTTGCGGCGGACCTCGCCGGCCTCCGCGGTGCACAGCTGGGCGCCGCGATGCCGGCAGATGTTGAGGAAGGCACGGAGTCGGCCGGCACGGTTGCGGGTGATCAGGACGCTCTCCCGGCCGACCCGGACGGTGCGGAAGGCGCCCGGCCTGGCGAGGTCGGCGCCGCGGACGGCGCAGAACCACAACCGTTCGAAGATCAGCTCCTGTTCGCGCCGGAAGCCGTCCGGGTCGGTGTAGGCGCGGCCGGGGAGGGTGGCGATCAGACTGGGCCCGGCGGGGTCGGTGGCGTCGGCGGCGGTCGGTCGCGCAGCGGCGGGTGTGGTCGTCATGGCTGCTCTCCTCAGGCGACCGTGGCGGCGGAGCGGACGGGGCTCTGCCCGGTACGGCGGCGGGACGGGGCGAACAGGTCGATGGGGTGCGCGGTGCCGCCGGTGAGCGCGAGGTCGGCGACGATCTCGCCGACGACGGGGACGAACTTGAAGCCGTGGCCGGAGAAGCCGCAGGCGACGGTGACGGTCTCCGGGTGCGCCGGATGGCGGGTGATCACGAAGTGTTCGTCGGGGGTGTTGGAGTACATGCAGGTGGCGGCCTTCAGGAAGCGGCCGGGCAGGGTCGGGATGCGCGGGCCGAGCTGGTCGGCCATGGCGCGGACCTCGTGGTCGTGGACGGTGCGGTCGATGGTCTCCGGGGTGCAGGCGGTGCCCCGTCGGAAGAAGGCGACCTTGGCGCCGCCGTCGGGGCCGTCGATGGCGGGGAAACCGTAGATCTGGACGCCCCGGGTGTCCTCCCAGATGTAGATGGGGTGGGCTTCGGGGACGAAGGGGGCGGTGCCGCCGTCGGGGGCGAACCAGTACATGATGTGCCGCTCGATGGTGACCGGGACGCCGAGGTCGGCGAGCAGCCCGGGCGCCCAGGCGCCGGGGCAGATCACCAACTGGCCGGCGGTGTAGGCGTTCTCGTGGGTGTGGACGCGGACCCCGGCGCCGCCGGGCAGCTCCTCCCAGCGGGTGACCGGCTCCTCGAAGTGCAGTTCGGCGCCGTCCCGGGTGGCGAGCTGGACATGGGCGGCGACGGTGTTCTCGGGGCGGACGAGCCCGGCGCGTGCCTCGTAGAGGGCGACCTCGTCGGGGGCGGGGGTGAGGGTGGGGAAGCGGCGGCGGATCTCCGGGGCGTCGAGCATCTCGTGCGGGAGGTCCCACTGCCGGGCGGAGGCCAGGCTGCCGCGGACGGTGCGGCTGTCGGGGCGGCCGACCATCACGCCGCCGCACAGGGTGGCGATCCGCCGGCCGGTGTCGCGCTCCAGCTTGGCGTACAGCTCGTAGGAGCGCAGGAGCAAGGGGACGTAGGCGGGGTCCTCGAAGTAGGACTGGCGGGTGATCCGGGAACCTCCGTGGCTGGAGCCGCGGTGGTGGACCGGGCCGAACTTCTCCAGGCCCAGGACCCGGGCGCCGCGGGCGGCGAGGTGGTGGGCGGCGGCGCTGCCCATCCCGCCCAGGCCGAGGACGATGACGTCGTAGGTGGGTGCCATGCGGTCGCGCTCCTTATGGCGGGCTTCGGGCGGGCTAGCGGCGGATGCGGGTCATCCCCGGGTCGTAGAGCGGCTCCTGGGCGACGGTCGCGGCGACCTTCTCCCCGAAGTACTCGATGTGGACGGCGGTGCCGGGGACCGCGGCGGCGGCCGGCAGCCAGGCGTAGGCGATGCCCCGGCCGACGGTGTATCCGTAGGCGGCGGAGGTGACATGGCCGACGGGGGCGCCGTCGAAGTGGACGGGTTCCTTGCCGAGGACGTTGGCGGCGGGGTCGTCGAGGGTGAGGCAGGCGAGCCTGCGGGCGGCGGTCTCCTCGCCGAGGCCCGCCAGGGCGGCGCGGCCGACGAAGTCGCCCTTGGCGGGGCGGACGGCGAAGCCGAGGCCGGCCTCGTAGGGGTTGTGTTCGGTGGTCATGTCCTGGCCCCAGGCACGGTAGCCCTTCTCCAGGCGGAGGCTGTTGAAGGCGCTGCGGCCGGCGGCGATCACGCCGTGCTCCCGGCCGGCCGCCCACAGCGTGTCCCACAGGCGCAGCCCGAGGTCGGCGGTGGTGTAGAGCTCCCAGCCGAGTTCGCCCACGTAGCTCAGCCGCAGCGCGGTGACCGGGACATGGCCGAGGTAGGTCTGCCTGGCCCTGAAGTAGCCGAAGGCGTCGTGCGAGAAGTCGTCGCGGGTCAGCGGCTGGACGAGGTCCCGGGCGAGCGGTCCCCAGACGCCGATGCAGCAGGTGCCGGAGGTGAGGTCCCGGACGGCGACGTCCTGCGGGGCGTGCCGCAGCAGCCAGTCGAGGTCGGCCGGGCTGTTGGCGCCGACCTGGAAGCGGTCCGGGGCGAGCCGGGCGACGGTGAGGTCGGAGCGGATGCCGCCGGCCTCGTCGAGGAGGAGGGTGTAGGTCACCGCGCCGGGCTTCTTCTTCAGCTGATTGGTCGTCATGCGCTGGAGGAAGTCCAGCGCGCCGGGTCCGGTGACCTCCAGGCGGCGCAGCGGGGTCATGTCGTAGAGGGCGACCCGTTCGCGGGTGGCGACGGCCTCGGCGGCGGCGATCGGCGACCAGTAGCGGGCGGACCAGGCGTCGCGTTCGGGGAGTCGGAGCCCCTCGGCGAGCGGGGCGTTGGCCTCGAACCAGTGGGGGCGCTCCCAGCCGCCGGCCTCCAGGAAGTACGCGCCGAGTTCCTGCTGGCGCGGATAGAAGGGGCTGGTGCGCAGCGGGCGGGGCCGCTCCATGGGCTGGAGGGGGTGGACGACGTCGTAGACCTCGATGAAGTTCTGGGCGCCGCGCTCCTCGGTGTAGGCGGGTGAGCGCTGGGCGTCCTCGAAGCGGGTGAGGTCGCACTCGTGGATGTCGGTGGCGGGCCGGCCGTCGGTCATCCACTCGGCGACGGCCCTGGCGACGCCGGCGGAGTGGGTGACCCAGACCGCCTCGGCGAGCCAGAAGCCGCGCAGGGTGCGGGATTCGCCGAGGACCGGCATGCCGTCGGGGGTGAAGGAGAAGATGCCGTTGAAGCCGCCGGCGATCCGGGACCGGCCGAGGGCGGGCAGCAGTGCGACGCTGTCGCGCCAGCTGGGTGCGAAGTCCTCCTCGGTGAACGGCAGGGAGGAGGGCATCACGGGGGCGTCGTCGTAGGAGGGGACGGTGAACGGGTCGACGGGCATGGGGCGGTGGGCGTAGGAGCCGATGCCGATGCGGTCGTGGTGCTCGCGGAAGTAGAGGTCGCGGTCCTGGAAGCGGAGGATCGGCCGGCTCGCCTCGTCCCCCGAGCTCTCAACTCTGTTCGAGCAGGGGGGACCCCCATGGCGATCATCGGTGGCGACGCCGGCGAGTTCGGGCAGCGGTGCGGTGGTGACGTACTGGTGAGCCAGGGGGAGCAGCGGGACGTCGACGCCGGCCATCGCGCCGATCACCGGCCCCCAGAAGCCGGCGGCGGAGACGACGTGGTCGGCGGGGAAGACGCCGCGGTCGGTGACGACGCCGGTGACGCGACCGGCCGCCCGCTCGATGCCGGTGACGGTGTGCCGCCCCAGGAAGCGGGCCCCGCGGCCTTCGGCGCGGGCCATCTGGGCGCGGCAGGCGAGCACGGCGCGGGCCAGGCCGTCGTCGGGGGTGTGGAACCCGCCGTACAGCTCGGTCTCGTCGAGCAGCGGCCAGAGCTTCCTGCACTGCCGGGCGTCGAGGAGTTCGCCGCGGACGCCCCAGGAGGCGGCGAGGCCGGCCTTGCGGTGGAGGTCGGCCCAGCGGGCCTCGGTGGTGGCGACCTCCAGGCCGCCGACGGGGTGGAAGCAGGGCAGGCCGTCGACGTCGAGGGAGCCGAACTTCCGTACGGTGTAGGCGGCGAACTCGGTCAGGGTCTTGGACGGGTTCGTCTGGAAGACCAGTCCGGGGGCGTGCGAGGTGGAGCCGCCGGGGGCGGGCAGCGGGCCCTGGTCGAGGACGGTGACCCGGCGCCAGCCGCGGGCGGTGAGTTCGTCGGCGAGCGAGCAGCCGACGATGCCGGCTCCGATGACGACGACCCGGGCGTCGGCGGGGTCGTGCCGCGGGCCGGTCACAGGACCACCACCGAGCGCAGCACCCGGCCGTCCCGCATCTTGTCGAAGGCGGCCTCCACGTCGTCCAGGCCGATGGTCTCGGTGACGAATCCGTCGAGGTCGAGCCGGCCGCTGAGGTAGCGGTCGATGAGGACGGGGAAGTCGCGGCTGGGCAGGCAGTCGCCGTACCAGGAGGACTTCAGGGCGCCGCCGCGGGAGAAGAGGTCGATCAGCGGCAGCTCGATCCGCATGTCGGGTTCGGGCACCCCGACCTGGACCAGGGTGCCGGCGAGGTCCCGCATGTAGAAGCCCTGGCGGTAGGTCTCGGGACGGCCGACCGCGTCGATGACCACGTCCGCGCCGTGGCCGCCGGTCAGCTCCCGGACCGCCTCGACGGGGTCGGTGCGGCGGGAGTCGACGGTGTGGGTGGCGCCGAAGCGGGTGGCGACGTCCAGTTTGCGTTCGTCGATGTCGACGGCGATGACCCGGCGGGCCCCGGCGATCGAGGCGCCGGCGACGGCGGCGTTGCCGACCCCGCCGCAGCCGATGACGGCGACGGTGTCGCCGCTGCCGACCGCCCCGGTGTGCACGGCGGCGCCGTAGCCGGCCATCACCCCGCAGCCGATCAGCCCGGCCGCCTCGGGCCGGGCCGAGGGATCGACCCTGATGGCCTGTCCGGCCGCGACCAGGGTCTTCTCGGCGAACGCCCCGATGCCGAGGGCGGGGGTGAGCGGGGTGCCGTCGAGCAGCGTCATCGGCTGGGCGGCGTTGCGGGAGTCGAAGCAGTACCAGGGGCGGCCGCGCCGGCAGGACCGGCACCGTCCGCAGGGCGCACGCCAGGCGAGCACCACGAAGTCGCCGGGCGCGAGGTCGGTGACGCCCGCGCCGACGGCCTCGACGATCCCGGCCGCCTCATGGCCGAGCAGAACGGGAAAGTCGTCGGTGACGGCGCCCTCGCGGTAGTGCAGATCGGTGTGGCAGACGCCGCTGGCCTGGACGTCGACGAGCACTTCTCCGGGGCCGGGATCCGGCACCACAATCATCTGGGGACCGACGGGAGCGCCCTTCTTCGCCGCGACGACGGCATGGACTTCGTGTGGCATGCCCTACCCCTCAGTGTTGCGCACTGCACGACTGGTTGCGCGATGAGAGACATAGTGGGAACGCCGTATCGGCAGCGTCAAGAGGTTCGCGCCGGCGGTTCGTAAACGGCCGGTTACGCATCCGAAGGCACCGCCCGCGGCCGGCGCACGCCCCCGCGCACACGGCAGCGGGGCCGGGTCCCGAGACCCGGCCCCGCTCCCGAGGACCCTCATCCGGCGGTCAGCGGGCGCCGCGCCCGGACCGCCCGGAACCCGTCAACAGGCGTACCCCATCCGGCGGGAGAGCTCCTCACCGGCGGCGACGGTGCGCTTGACCACCTCCGGCAGCCGCGCAGCGTCCAGCCGGTAGGCGGGCACCGAGACACTGATCGCGCCGATGACCGAGCCGTCGTGCGCCCGCACCGGCGCGGCGACCGCGCGCAGCCCCAACTCCAGTTCCTCGACCGCGACCGCGAAGCCCTTCTCGACCACCTCGGCGAGCTGGCCGCGCAGTTCGACCGGGGAGGTCACGGTCCGCTCGGTGAGCCGCGGCAACTTCCTCGCCAGCACGGCGTCCTGGACCGGCCCCGGCTGGTAGGCGAGCAGCGCCTTTCCGCTGGACGTGGCGTGCAGCGGCGTCCGCCGGCCGAGCCAGTTCTGGGCGGTGACCGACGCCGGCCCGCGGGCCTGCATGATGTTGACCGCGGCATCGCTCTCCATCACCGCGATGTTGACCGTCTCGCCCAGTTCGTCGGCGAGCGTCCGGCAGACCGCCGCGCCCTCCTGCGAGATGTCCAGCCGCACCGCCGCGGCGCCGGCCAGCCGCAACACCCCCGCGCCGAGGTAGTACTTGCCGCGCTCCTGCTCCTGGGCGACCAGTCCGCGGTTCTCCAGCACGCCCAGCAGCCGGAACGCGGTCGACTTGTGCACCCCCAGCTCGTCGGCTATCTCGGTCACCCCGGCCTCGCCGAGTCCGGCGAGGATCTCCAGGACGGTCACCGCGCGGTCCACCGACTGCACCGCGCTCACCGCGCCTCCGGGCGGTCTTCCCGCCACCGTTCGACGCGGCTTCACGTCCGGCCTGCCTGCCGGCTGCTTCTTCGCGTGCGCCTCCGCCTTGGCCGTTTTCGTCATAGGTCCGTGTCACCACCCAGCTCGCTGCCACCATCCAGCGGCCCGATCGGGCCGACATTCCCGGAGACCGCTTGACGCGCCGGGCCCCCAACTGGATTCTGTTGCGCATAACGCTCTGTTGTGCGGATTGCGAAACTCGATAGTACCGAACAGTAATAGGGGGGCCCAGTGATTCCCGTCTGCCATCTCGCTGACCTGCCCGCCGGCGAGTCCGTTCGCCTCGACACCGCACCTCCGATCGCCGTCTTCAACGCCGACGGAGAGCTGTACGCCATCGACGACACCTGCACCCACCAGGACGCCTCACTCGCGGACGGCTGGCTGGAGGGGTGTCTGGTCGAATGCCCGCTGCACGCCGCTTCATTCGATCTCCGCACCGGAGCGCCGGTCTGCCTGCCCGCCCGCCGCCCCGTGCGCACCCACCCCGTCACGGTCGAGGACGGGATGGTCTACGTCCACCTCACGGCCGAGGAAGGGACCGCGGCATGAAGTCGGTCACCGTCATCGGAGCCTGTCTGGCCGGGCTGTACGCCGCACGCGCCCTGCGTGCCCAGGGCTACGACGGCCGCCTCACGCTCGTGGGCGACGAGCCGCACCTGCCCTACGACCGCCCGCCGCTGTCCAAGGAGTTCCTCACCGACCCGGCCACCGCGGACGGTTCCGCCGACCCGGCCGGCGAGGCCCCGCTCGCCCTCACCGACGCCGAGGAAATCGCCGGCCTCGACGCGGAATGGCTGCTGGGCACCCGCGCCACCCGACTCGACACCCGCCACCGCGCCGTCCACCTCGACACCGGACGCGTCCTGACCACCGACGGCATCGTGCTCGCCACCGGAGCCGCCCCGCGCCGGCTCCCCGGCCCCGCACCGGCCGGCTCGTACACCCTGCGCACGCTCGACGACGCCGGCGCCCTGCGCGCCGACCTGGCCCGCGGTCCGGCCCGGGTCGTGGTGATCGGCGGCGGCTTCATCGGCGCCGAGGTCGCCGCGTCCTGCACCGCCCTCGGCCACCAGGTCACCGTCGTCGAGGCCGCACCCCTGCCCCTCGTGCCCCAACTCGGCGAAAAAATGGCCGAGTTGTGTGCCCGGCTGCACGGCGACCACGGCGTCGCCCTGCTCACCGGCACCGGCGTCCGGGAACTGCGCGCGGACGGCGACGGCCGGGTCACGGCGGTGGAGCTCACCGACGGCCGCCTGCTCACCGCCGACATCGTCGTCACCGGCATCGGTGTGCGACCGGCCACCGACTGGCTGGCAGGCTCCGGCCTGCCGCTCGCCGACGGGGTCCGCTGCGACGCCGGCTGCACCACCCCGATCCCCGCCATCGTGGCCGTCGGCGACGTCGCCCAGGTGGCCGGCGCCCGCGCCGAACACTGGACCAGCGCCACCGAACAGGCCGCCACCGCCGTCCACAACCTCCTCGCCGGCCGCACCGTCCGCACCCACCGGGCACTCCCCTACTTCTGGTCCGACCAGTACGGCGTCCGCATCCAGTTCGCCGGCCACCGCGCGCCCGGCGACGTCCCGCGCATCGTCGAGGGATCCCCGGACGACCGCAGCTTCCTCGCCCGCTACGAACGCGACGGCCGCACCAGCGCCGTCCTCGCCCTCAACCGCCCCCGCCCCTTCATGCGCCTGCGCCGCGAACTGGCCCGCCCGTCGCACGCCACCACCGGGTGACCGCCCCGCGGCGCCCTCCCCCGCCGCCCGTACGAAGCCACCACCCAACGCCCCACCGGACGACGGAAAGGACCATGACGGTGGACGGCGGAATCCGGCTCGGCGACCTGGTCGTGGTCACCCTGCCGGCCCGCGCCGGTCGCCGCTACCGCCGGCCGCCGCCCTCCACCACCGCGCCCGGCGGCACCCGCTCACGGAGGACCGCCGCCACGGCGTCCGGGTCGTCAGGGGTGAGGAACGGCCGGACACGGCGCCCGAGATCGAGGACGAACGCGGTGGTCTTGGACATCCGCCGAGGGTCCAGGCTCGCCCAGTACCGGGGGTGCCCGGTGCCCCAGATACGGCCCTGCCCCGTCAGGGCACCCATCTCCACCCGCCGCACCGAGCGGATCGCGGTGTACGGGATCGTCTTGGTGCCCCACGGGAAGTAGTAGCCGCGGACCCGCAGCGCGTCCGGGGTGCAGGTGATCCAACGGTCCTGGTAGTAGGGGGTCGTCACGAGCCGCCCTCCCTCCGGTGGTGGTCGACTTCCTTCCGGATCTGCTCACGTCGAGCATACGGAGCCCGGCCCCGTGGAATATTCGGGGGCCCGGTGGGACGGCGAAGGACATAATCGGCGCCATGACCGCCAACGTTCCCGAGACCCCCACGCCCGGACGGACCGCCCCTCAAGGCCCCTGGCTGGCACCGGGAGTTGTGGTGATCACCGGCATCCAGGCCGCCGGCAAGTCCACGGTGGCGCAGGCCCTCGCCGAGCGGCTGCCCCGGTCGGTGCATCTGCGCGGTGACGGCTTCCGGCGCAACATCGTCCGGGGCCAGGTCGGCATGACCCCGGACGCGGCGGCGGAGGCCCTCGCACAGCTGCGGTTGCGGCACCGGCTGACGGCCGCCTGCGCGGACGAGTACGCCGCGGCCGGGTTCACCGTGGTCGTACAGGACATCCTCCTCGGCGAGCATCTCGCCCGGATGGCCGCCGACGTCTCGACCCGGCCGCTCGCCGTGGTCGCCCTGCTGCCCGATCCTGAGACGGTCGCGGCGCGCGAGGCGGGCCGGCCCAAGACCGCGTACGGCCCGGACTGGAGCGTGCGCGATCTGGACGCACTGCTGCGCTCGGAGACGCCCAGGGATCTCGGGCTGTGGCTCGACACCTCACGGCAGACAGTCGAGGAGACGGTGGACACGATCCTCGACCGCGCGTGGACCGAGGGAGCGGTGGCCTGACGGCACGGCCTCGTTGCGGGCGCCCTCGTGGTCGCCCGCCG
The DNA here is from genome assembly GCF_019774615.1 of Streptomyces sp. BHT-5-2. Classification (NCBI taxonomy): domain Bacteria; kingdom Bacillati; phylum Actinomycetota; class Actinomycetes; order Kitasatosporales; family Streptomycetaceae; genus Streptomyces; species Streptomyces sp. BHT-5-2. Next base: position 4,715,726 of record NZ_CP081496.1, read on the forward strand.
ACGCCGCGTCGTCACTCCCGCGGCAGATGCCGGGCGAAGAACCTTCGCACCCAACTCCGCACCAGTGGAACGGATTCGGCCGGTCCGATCGGCCCGACCAACGCCCGCCGGTCGGCGACGTCCATCAGCCCGGCGGCTTCCAGTTGCGGGGCGATGGCCGCGTAGTCGGTGAACACCCAGTGCGCACCCCGGGCGATCTCCCCCCGGCGGACCCGGCCGCCCGAGCGTGCCCGCACCGCCGACCAGGAGCGTTCGCGTTCGTCCCTGCCCGCGAAGCCCGCGCTGCCGAGCAGCAGCAGCGGCCGGTCCACCCCGTCACGGGCGACGGGGAACAACTTCCCCGGCCGCCCCGGCGCCGGTCCTGGATGGTCGAGATAGCCCTCCATATTGACCGCCACCCGGATCCGCCGGTCCTCGTGGAGCGCCTGGGCCGCGGCGGTCCCGCCCGCGGAGTGGCCGTAGACGCCCACCCGCCGCAGATCCAGCGCCCGGCCGAGACCGGGCGGCAGCGCTCGGCCGACCGCGTCCGGATTGCCACCCGCCGCCAGCACCGCCAACTGCCCGAGGACAAACCGGAGGTCGGCGGTCCGGGTCTCGATCATGGTGCGGAAGACATCGGCGTCGCTTCGCGGATCGCTGCGGAACACGGTCGTCCGGACCTTCTCCGGCCGCCCCGGACGCGTCACCGGGAACTCCACCTCGCTGGTGTCGCCGGGGTGATCGAGCGCGACCACCACCGCGCCGTGCCCGGCCAGGTCCTCCGCCAGGCCCGTGCCCAGAGTGCGCGGGTCGCCGCCGCCCGGGGAGTAGAGGAGCACCGGCGCGGGGACGTCCCTCACGGGCGCGTCGGTGTGTGCGTGGGTCCTGGTGGCCGCCCAGTTCACGCCACTCGCCGGCAGGTGGTGCACGGCGGCGTCGAGCTGCCCGAAGACCATCGCCGCGGCCTCGGTCATCTGCCGGGCGACCGGGTGACCGTGCACCGCACGGGCGGGGTAGAAGACGGTGAGCATCAACTCCCTTACGCGGATACGGGGTTCCCAGGGATCGGGTCGGTCCGGATCGACGAGACAGAGCGTGGTGACGCCGACCGGGTACCGGCCACCGGGTGCCGGCAGGCGGGGCGTCAGGCGGGCCCGTTCCCGCGCCGGCGCGCCGCCCCGCTCCCCCGGCCTGTCCCGCCCCGGTGCCCGCTCCCGCCCCTGGGCGGCGCCCGGGCCGCCGGCGCCGAGCAGCGCCGCGGCCGCCACCGTCACCGCCGACCTGGCGACCGTCCGCCGGTCCACCCTGCCACCGGCGCCCACGCCCACGCCCGTACTCTCCCTTGCCGGTCTCCACGACATCGCTCCCCCTCGCTTCCCGGCCGCGCCTCCGCGCGCCGTCAACTCCCGGCGGCCATCGCTCGCTTGCCGCTTCCGTGCCGCGTTCCTGCCGCCCTCCTGCCGCCGCCCTGAGGGCCGGTGGCGGGTCGGCCGTTCACCGGCATCGTGGCTGCCGCGGCCGGAAGGCGGCGATCCTTTAGGCTCTGGCCGAAAGGGTGGCGCCGCCGGTGGCGGGGCGACGGGGAGACAGGGGTGGCAGTGATCCGGATCCACTTCACGGCCGCCGACTTCGCCCGGGTCCGGTTCGCACCCCGGCCGGCGCCGCTCCAGGAGCTGAACGTGGCGCTGAGCATGATGTTCCGGCGCGACGCCGCGCCGCTCTTCGGCCGGTGGCGGCAGCGCACGCTGCGCGCCCTGCCGCCGGCCGCCCAGCCGTTCGGGGATCTCGTCCCCGGTCTGCGGGCCCCGAGCTTCCTCGACCAGTTCGGCGACGACCTCGACGAGGCTTTGGAGTCCGTACGGGCCACCCGGCCGCAGCTCGTTCGCTCCGAGGTCGAGCGGGTATACGCGGGGCAGTTGGCACCGACCCCGGCCTGGCTCCATGACCTCCACCAGGGCGGCACCGCTGCCTGGCGGCTGCTGCGCCGGGCCCAGTACGCCGCCTTCGACGCCGTGCTGCGGCCCGTCTGGCCGCTGATCCAGGACCTGCACCATGCGGAGTTCACCCGCCATGCGCTGACCGTCGCCGAACACGGCCTGGCCGCCGCGCTCGACGGGCTCACCGCCGGCGCCCGACTACGGGGCGATTGCTGGGAGTTCGCGGCCGACGCCGCACTGCGCCGCGATATCGCACTGAAGGGTCGTGGGGTCGTCCTCGTCCCCACGTTCCACTGGTCGGGGCCGCCGCTCCTCGCCGATCCGCCCGGCGGCCCGCTCCACGTGACCTATCCGGCGGGGCCGGGGCTCCCGCTTCCGCCCTCTGCGGTCGGCGGTACCGACGAGGCGCTGGCAGCGGTGCTGGGCCGAACCCGTCTGGAGATCCTGCTGCTTCTGGCAGAGGAGCACACCACCGGCGCACTCGCCCGTCGACTGTGCGTCAGCAATGCCACCGCCTCGACGCACGCCGCGGCGCTGCGCGGGGCCGGGTTGCTCACCACGGAGCGTGCCGGCCGGGCGGTGCTGCACCGTCGGACGGCGCTCGGGACCCTGCTCGTCCATCGGGGCCGGACGGCGGGCCCGCGCCCGGCACAGCGGTGACCGTGGACGGCCCGGGGGTGATGCCGTCCACGGTCACCGGACCCTCAGCGCAGGGCTGTCACATTGGTGGCCTTCGCCCCGCGCACATCGAAGATGACCTGCTGGCCGACGTCGGTGGTCTGCGTCTCCATCCCGGAGAACGGCAGCCGCTCTCCGCGCTCGTCGGCGATGATGCCCACACAGTCGCTCTTGTTGAACAGCACGATGGTTCCCTGTGGCATCGCTTCCTCCGTGGACGGACAGATCTCGGCGGCGGGCCGCTCCCGCCGACTGCACTGAGTAGGAAACGTATGACGCAACGTGCGGCAAGTGGGAAGAGACCGACGGCCCGTCGGCCACAGGTTGACCGAAAGCCAGCCTTCGGAAATTAGCGTTCGCGATGACGCAAATGACATGCGGGCGACGCCGTCCCGATGCGTCCCGCCCGGGGGCGCCGGGCACCGACCCCGAGACGGCTCACAGCCGCTCACCGGAACTCCTCCTTCCGTTCTCCCGGCTCCCTCCCATGGCACGGCGCCGAGCCGGGCCGTCGCCCACGTTTCAGCTTCGAGCCGGGAGCCCCCGCGTGCGTCTCCCGGCACCGCGCGACGAGTTGAGCCCACGGCGGACCAGGATGCGGGGCCGGGGGCCGACGGGCGGGGACGGAGGCCGGTCCGGTCCGCCGGCAAGCGGTCCGGTCCGGCCCCCTCAGCCCAGGCTCGTCCCCCTCTCAGCCCAGTCCGTCCCCCTCCCGGTCCAGGCCCGTGCCCCTCCTCAGCCGCAGGCGCCCTCGGCGGCCCCGCACCGCTCGTCCTGGTGCCGGCGGACGGCCTCCGCCGCCCAGTCGCACATCGTCAGCCGGGGCAACATCCCGGCGTCGAACCAGTGCAGCAGTACGCCCTCGGTGAGCGGCAGCGCCGCCGCGTCGCCGTTCCAGTGCCCGAGGAAGACCTGGATGTGCCCGTGTACGGTGCCGTCCGGCCCGGAGGGCCGCAGCAGCGCGAACGGCACCAGGTCGGGCACCACCAGCTCCGCCTCCTCGCGCAGTTCGCGGGCGATGGCCTCGTAGGGGGTCTCGCCCGCCTCCGGGGCACCGCCCGGCAGAGACCAGGTGCCGGGGTTGCGGATCTCCTTGTGCGCGTCCCGGAGATGGAGGAGGTACTGCCCCTGTTTGTTGACGAGCAGTGCCGCGGTGCCCGTGATGACGGGCCGCTGCGCGGCGGCCTCGGTGTCCGCAGGCACCGACGGCAGCACGTCCGTGAGGGCAGTGACCACGACCGGTCCGCTCTCCCCACTCTCCGAGTGCACGCCGCTCTCGCCGCGCTCCGCCGCCCGGTGCACCTCCCGTGTGTGCTGGTAGGCCCACAGGTCCCGGAACAGCCCCGGCTGCGCGACGAGTTCGGGGAACGTGCCGTGCTGGACGACCTGCCCCTTGTCCATGACCAGGATGCGGTCGGCCACCGCCACATTGGTGAGCCGGTGGGTGATCAGGACCACCGCGCGGGTCGCCGCGATCTCCCGCAGGCCGGCGAAGATCCGGTGCTCGCCCAACGGGTCCAGCGCGGAGGTGGGCTCGTCCAGGACGAGCAGCCCGGCCGGACGGTGGAACGCCCGGGTGAGGGCGATCCGCTGCCACTGCCCACCGGAGAGCTCCTGTCCGCCGAGCCAGTCGCGGGCCAGCACGGTGTCCAGGCCGGAACGCAGCTCGGTGAGCACCTCGTCGGCGCCGGAGCGGGCGCAGGCGTCATGGATGTCCGCGTCGCCGCCCTCGGTGGACCGGCCCAGGGTGATGTTCTCCCGGGCGGTCAGCGGCCAGCGCGCGTAGTCCTGGGGCACCAGGGCGACCTGCGACCACATGGCCTGCGGATCGAGGTCGCCGGTGGGCACCCCGTCCCAGGTGACCGCCCCGGTCGTCGGCAGATACAGCCCGCTCAGCAGTTTGGCCAGGGTGGTCTTGCCGCTGCCGTTGTAGCCGACCAGGGCGATGACCTCGCCACGCCGCAGCGTGAACGAGACGCCGCGCAGCGCGTCCCGGGCCGCCTCCTCGTAACGGAAGACGAGGTCCTGGACGCGGATCTCGCGTGGGGCCGCCGGGACGACGGTGCCGCGACTCATCCGGAAGCCGCCGGCCTCCGCCAGGAACTCCGACCAGTCGTCCATGTACAGCCCGGTGCGCATGATGCGGGCGCCCCCGGCGACCAGGCCGCGCAGCGCGGTGCCGACCGTTTGCAGCGCGAACACCGCGGTGCCGGCGTGCCCGACGCTCATCCGGCCGGTGGCCAGCAGCCACACCACCGCCCCCCAGACCGCCGTCGAGGCCAGCCCGCCGCAGACCGCGCCCACCGCGGACATCCGGGCACCGGTGTCGGCCGCGCGCCGGTCGGCGCGGTTGATCCGCTCGGTGATCTGCCGGTAGCGCCCCACCAGGAAGTCGGCCATGGTGCCGGCCCGGACCTGGTCGGCGGCGTACCGGTCGCAGACGTGCCAGCGCAGGATCGACAGCAGCCGGTAGTCGCCGCCGGCCCGCAACCGCGCCAGGTAACGCACCCGGGCGGCCCCGACCTGGGCCACCGCCTGCGGCAGACTGGCCAGCATCAGCAGCGGCAGCAGCGCCGGATGCAGTGCCGTCAGCACGCCCGCGCCGGCCGCCAGCGAGGCGACCGAGGCGATCAGGTCCTGGCCCTCCCCCACCAGGTCCTGCGCGATCTCGGCGCCCCGGTCGGCCGCCTCCTTGCGGTGGGTGAACCCGGGTGCGTCATAGGCCGACAGCTCGACCTCGGTGACCGCCTGGAGCAACCGGAGTTCGGCCTCCCGGGACATCTGCGGCCCCAGTCTCGACGACAGCCAGGCGACCACGATCCCGAGCGCCGCCCGCACCCCGGCGGCGGCCGCCAGCAGGACCACCGACGGCCAGGCCCCGAGCAGCCGGCCGTAGAGGTCGCCGCCGGTCAGCAGCGCCGTGAGGGTCCCGCTGACCGCTAGCAGTCCGAGCGCCTGCATCGCGCCCGAAGCGACCTGGCAGACCAGCAGCCCCAGGGCCGCCCAGCGGTCGGTGCGCCAGGCCAACGCGACCGAGCGCCGCACCAGTTGCGGCAGGCGCCGTGCCATGTCCACCAGCCGGATCTGCCGCGCCGCCCGCTCCCGGCTGCCGGTCCGGTCGACGTACTGCAACACCTCCCCGTCGACCGTCCCCCCGCCCGTCACCGCCCCGGGTTTCTCCTTCCGCACGCGCCCGGAACCCCCGTCCCCAACCAGCTTTCGCAACATCCCTCTTACTCCCTTTCCAGGATCCTCGACTCGCGTTCGTGCCTTCGCGCTCGTTCTCGTTCTCGCCCTCGTGCTCGTGCTCGTGCTCGCCGCAGGGGGCGGCCGGCCCCGGCGTCCACGGTGTCAACCGCATGCCGCGCCCGGGTTTCCCACCCCGGAGAAATTCGAACGAAACCCGGCCGCGCTCCCTCACGGCCACCGGACCCGCTCCTCTCCCCCGAGGCGCACGATGGGCACAGGTGCCCTACAAAACGGCCCACTCCGGTCCCCGTAACGGGGCATCCGGGGGCAGATGATGAACGCACGTTCCCCTGCCCGGAACAGTCCGTGGGGGGCCTGGCGGATGACCACCGGCGACCGCTCGAACAGCCCGGGTCGCTCGCATGGGGGGTTGCGGACGAGGAGTCCGGACCCGGCACTGGCGGGGCCTTGCGGGGCGGGGAGGCGAGGACCGGCGCGCGGGCCGAAGCCAGGACCCGGCTTGCGCCATCCCCCTCAACTCACCCCGGGTGAACGGGGGCAGGCCCTAGGGTGAACGAGTGACCGAGACCTGGAACGCCACCGATCCCGGAGTCCTGCGCCTGCCCTCCGGTCGCCTGGTCCGCGGCCGCGGCCTGCGCCACCCGCTCCCCGCCGGCCCGACACCCACCTACGCGGTGTATCTGCTCGGCAAGCAGCCGCCCCAAGTACCTTGGGAATCACGGTGGTTGGCCTGGCCCGACTTCCGTCTGCCGCACAGCCGCACCGAGGCCGAGCACGTGTTCCGCGAGGCATGGGAGCGCGCGGCGGAGGAACGGGTCGAACTCGCCTGCGGCGGCGGCCGCGGGCGGACGGGCACCGCGCTGGCCTGCCTCGCCGTACTCGACGGCGTACCAGCCGACCGGGCGGTGGAGTTCGTCCGCCGGCACTACGACCGGCACGCCGTGGAAACCCCTTGGCAGAAGCGGTACGTCCGCCGCTTCACGGCATGACGAGGACGGTACCCACGGCGCCGGACCCCCACCCGGCAGCGGGCACGGAGACGGACGTCGACACCGGTACGGACGCCTGCTTCTGGCCCGCGGACGCCGACGAGAAGGCCGTCGGGGCGGGACGCCGTCGGGGCGGGACGCGGCTGACGCGGCATGGGCACCCGGCGCGGGGCGCGGCGACACGGGGTACGGGCACGGGGGCGCGCTGACGCCGTGAACGAGGTCGTGGTGGGTGCGCCTCAAGGACGCGGCGGGGTGCCGGGCACCTGGGCGGCGCCGCCGGTGCGCACCGCGTCCAACACGGCCCGGTGGAGCACGGCCACGCCGCCGGGCGGAATCCGGACCGGCCCGCCTTCGAGGTCGTAGCGGTCCTCCGCCCCGGTGTAGTGGATGACGACCCGGGCCGTGCCGTCGCCCCGGTCGGTGGTGGTGACGGTCAGGTCGCCGGTGATGACGCCGACCTGAACCGTCATCGCGCCACCGGGGCCGGCGGTGACCCGGTCGGTGAGTGCGTGGTGATCGGGGATGGTCACTGTTCGCAGGTTTCCAACATCTCGTCGAGCTTGGCCTTTTCCGGTTCGGTGACGTTCAGGTGGTAGAGGTGTTTGACGTCGGTCCAGGCGCGGGCGTAGGTGCACCAGTAGGCGTGCCGCGGCGGGGCCCACTGGTCCGGGGACTGGTCGCCCTTCTGTCGGTTGGAGGAGGCCGACACCGCGATCAGCTGGGAGTGGACGAGATCGTTGGCGAACTTCCGGCGCTCCGGGGTGGTCCACTCGTCGGCACCGGACCGCCAGGCGTTCGCAAGCGGCACGATGTGGTCGATGTCGAGCTGCCCGGAGACGGTGAAGATCTTGGCGTCGTATTCGCTGAACCATGTCCCGGACACGGCGCGGCACTTCTCGTCCTCCTTGACGTTCTTGCCGTCCCGGGCGAGGACGACTTCGCGGGTGTCGCATTCGCCGTACTGCTTGATCCAGTGCGGGAATTTGGCCCGGCTGTAGCCGTTCATCGAATGCGGTGCCGCGACGTGCAGGCCGGCGAGTTCGGTCCGCACCTCGCCCACGGGCGGTGGCTCCGGGAGACGCGGCGGAATGGCGTCGAATGCGGCGGCGGGCCGCGTCGCGGGGGCAGGAGCCGGCCCCGCAATCGGGTCGGCTATCGCGGTGGTCGATCCGGTCGGCAGAATTGTCGCGACGATCAGGGCTGTTGTGGTGGCGGCACGGCGCCACCAGGCGTTGCTCATCACCCGGGAAGCATCGCCCGCGAAGCGATTCCGCATTCCGGAATTCACTCATTGGAAGGCAATCCTCGGAATCTCGAACATAATTGAGATTTCAGCGGGAGAGGGAGGGCTGCGCATGACGACGGACAGCGGCCGGCCGGCAGGACGGGCGGCGCCCGGCTGCCTGATCGTCTCCGGGATGCCGGGGGCCGGGAAGTCGACGGTGTCGCCGCTGGTGGCCGCGCACCACGAACGGGCGGCGCACATCAACGGGGACTTCCTGTCGTACATGGTCGTTCGGGGGCGGGTCGGATTCCTCGGCCGACCCGCGGCCGAGTCGCGGCGACAGTTGCTGCTGTGCGCCCGCAACATGTGCACGCTCGCCAACAACTTCGCCGAGCAGGACATCTTCCCGGTCATCGAGTACGCCATCGCCGACCGCGAACTCCTCGACTTCATGGCCGAGTTGCTGCTTCCCCGGCCGGTGATGTTCGTCGTACTGGCCCCGCCTCCGGAGGTCTGCCGACAGCGCAACGCCGCCCGCGCCGCCCAGGAACGCGTCGACTACGACATCGCCCCCTTCTACCGCGCGATGCAGGAGGAACTGGGCGCGGTGGGGTGGTGGCTGGACAGCTCCGGACAGACGCCCCAGGAGACCGCCGCCACGATCGCGGCCGAGGCCGGGCACCGGGCGGTGCTCGCCGCCGGTCACCGGTCGTAGTGCAGGGTGCCGTCCTCGTCCATGGTCGGATGGATCTTCGTCGGGCCGTAGTCGTCCACGTCCGACGGGCGAGGCGGCTCCGGGCCGTCGGGGCCCGTCCGGACCATCCGCTCGACGCGGCAGATCTGGAACTTCCGGTCGCCAACTTGCACCTCGTCCGCCCGGCCGGCGGCCTTGAACTCCTCGGCGGCCCGCGCGTACCGCCTCCGCTCGTCCTCGTCGAACTTGTACAGCTCGGGCCAGAACTCGACCATGGCGTCGAAGAGCAGCCGCCGCGCCTCGTGCGGCGTCGGCATCAGCGCGCCCCGCGGCTGCCAGCCGCCGGAGCGGCGTTCGGCGACGGCGAAGCCGACGGGCAGCAGCACGACGTCCGGGTGGGTGGTGCAGGCCCGCTCGGAGTCCTCGCGGACGGCGGCCGGGAAGCGCGGCCCCGAATAGGCGAAGTCCTGGAGCGCCACCTTCATGGCGGCGGCCATCGGGCTGGTCTCCCGGCCGGGGACGAGACCGAAGTCCCGGTCCGGTGAAGGGATGTCGTTCTGGCCATCCCACTTACGGTCGGCCGGCTCGGGATCGGTGGGCCGGGGCGGCTCCAGCCCGGCCGGGCCGGTGCGGGCGAACTCGTCGCCGCGGACGATCCGGTAGCGGGCACCGCACACCGTGAGCTCGTCGATCGGTTCGCTCTCCAGTCGCGCCACCGCGGCGAGCAGTTCGCGCCGTACGGCGGGATCGTCGGTTTCGTCCTTGGCCTTGAACCAGAGATGGGAGTTGAGGGTGTCCCGGGCGTCCTGCGGGGTACCGTCGGTCACGGGCTTCAACAGCCGCCATCCCGGGGCGGGTTCGGACCCGTTCCCGTGGGGTGCGGCACGCGCGGGGTCGAGCACGGCGAGACCGAAGACCGGGCCGCGGAGCGCGAGGTCCGGGTAGCGGCGGGACGCATCGACGGCATCCGCCTCCGCGACCCACTCGGCCGGATCGTCGCGCCGCACCAGTTCCTCGTGGAGCCGGTCGATCTGTCGCTTCCAGTCATCGGTCATGAGCGCATTGTGGTCGTTGCGCGGGCCGAGTCCGGCCGGAACGATGGATGTGGCCCACCCCCATGGGTGAATGTGGGGGAAAGTGTTGCCACCCCCGGGACCGGGGCGGCTCGCCGCTCGGCGAAGAGCCGAGAACCAGAAGACGAAGAGCCAGCAGACGTAAAGCCGAGAAAGGGACGGGATGGTCAGCGGAACGGGCACGGGGACGAACGCGGTGACGAGCCGGCAGCGCGGTGACCGGCCGCCGCAGGCACAGGCCGCGTTCGGGGTGGGCGTCATCGTGCTGGACGCGGACGGGCGGATCCTGCTCGGTCTGCACCACGCGGGCACCTGGGAACTCCCCGGCGGCAAGGTCGACCCCGGCGAGAGCGTGCGGTCCGCCGCGGCCCGGGAACTCCGCGAGGAGACCGGACTGCGGGCCGAGCCGGACGACGTCCGGATCTTCGCGATGCTGCACGACGACATCCAGGGCCTGAACCGCATCACCATGGCATCCCTGGTCACGCACTGTCAGGGCACGCCGTACGCGGCGGAGCCGCAGAACATCGGCCGCTGGGAGTGGCACTCCCCCACCGCGCTGCCCGGCCCGCTGTTCACCCCGTCCGCGCAGATCCTCGCCGTGTGGCGCCCGGAGTTGGAGATCGCCGCGCCGAAGGCGCACCGGCTCGATGTGATGTGCGTGGGGACGACCTGAGGGGGACACCCGGGTCGACAGGGCCCGCGGTCGGGCAGGGCCGCCGCGGTTTCGCTGCGGCCACCGGCGCACTCCGGCAATCATGAGGCATGCCTACAACCTCAGCGCACACCGCGGTGCACCGGCTCGACCTGGGCTACTTCATACGGCCGGCGTCGGAGACCGGCGGCCCGGAGCCCCGGGTGGAGCCGGCACTCGCCTATCTGGTGGAACACGAGCGGGGCCGGCTCCTCTTCGACACCGGCATCGGCGCCGCCGACCCGGAAACCGAGGCCCACTACCGACCCCAACGCCGCTCCCTCCAGGCCGCGTTGGGCGCCGTCGGGGCGTCCCTCGCCGACATCTCCGTCGTCGTCAACTGCCATCTGCACTTCGACCACTGCGGCGGAAACCCCCTGCTGGCCGGGAAACCCATCCTGGTACAGGCCGTGGAACTGGCCACCGCCCGCCGGGGCGACTACACCATCGACGAACTGATCGACTTCCCGGGCGCCTCCTACGAGGAACTCACCGGCGAGGCCGAGATCTGGCCGGGCGTGCGGATCGTCCCGACGCCCGGCCACACCGACGGACACCAGTCTCTGGTCCTGCACCATCCCGACGGCACGGTGGTACTGGCCGGCCAGGCCCACGACTTCGCCTCGCACCACGCCTGCGACCACCTGGCCCGCCGGGCCGCCCTCGACGGCGTGGCCCAGCCGCTCCCGAGCTACCGCCCATGGCTGGACCGGCTCGCCGCGTTCGACCCGCGCCGGGTGTACTTCGCCCATGACGGCTCGGTCTGGGAGCCACCGCGCCCGGCGTGACCGCCCGGCCCCGTTCAGGCACCCGGCTCCCCGGCACCGTCCCACCCGGGGAACGGCGGCAGGGGCCACGCCGGCGGCACCGGAAGCCGTCCGGCGGGCACCGCCACCCCCTCGGTGCTCCGACCGCTCAGCCATCCCAACAGGGCGTGCCCGGGCCCGGCGACCGTCGGCCCGGCCGCCCGCGACAGGCTCCAGACCCGCTCCAGGTCGACGGCCTCGACCCGGGCGAGGGGGAAGTCCCGGGCGGCCAGCGCGGACAGGGTGCTGTCCAGCGCCCATGCCACATATCCGGCGGGCCAGTCGGCCGTGCGGTACCCGGCGCCCAGGTCGACGTGATGGGTCTCCAGCTCGCGCCAGCACCGGTAGAGCGTGTACCAGGCCGGATGCGCCCAGCCGGCCAGCGCGCGGACCGGCGCTTCCCATGCCCCGGCGGGCATGGCGCGGGCGTCCTCGACCAGCCGCGCCAGGGCGGACCGGACGTCCTCGGCCAACTCGGCCGCCGGGCGTCCCGCTCCGTCCGCCACCGCCCGCGCGAGCTCCGCGCGCCCGGCCCGCGGGCAACGGTCTGCCCAACGGGCTCCGGCACGCTTCGACTCCCGGTTTCCGGCACGCTTCGGGACACGTCGTCCCCCTCCCGATCTCGACGCGGCTGCTCAGAGCCGCTGGTTCTCAGATTTGCCGGCTCTCAGCGGTACTGCTCCTCACAGGTACCGTGCACCATGACCAGCCACCGCACCCGCGCCCTCGTCCACCCCGTCCCGTACCACTCCCAGTGGGCGTCCCCCGAACTCGTTCCCGCGCTGCTCGCCGGGACCATGTCGGCCACCGAGGACCCCCGCTGGCCGGACTACGGCGCCAAGAGCCCCGAGGAATACGAGTGGTGGTCGTGGCGACTGTGCGGGATGGCCTGTCTGCGGATGGCACTGGACTTCTGGCAGCTCCCTACCCCCACCGCGATGGACCTGGCCGCCGAATGCGTGGAAGCGGGCGCCTACGTGCGCCATGCGGACGGCCTGCACGGCCTGATCTACGCACCGTTCGCGGCCTACGTGGAGCGCCGTTGGGGGTTGCTCGCCGAGTCCCGGCCCGAGCTACCCCGGGAGGAGATCCCCGCACTGATCGGCACCGGCCGACTCGTCCTCCTCTCCGTCCACCCGTCCATCCGGGACGCGGATGCCACCCCGCCGCAGCGGGGCGGCCATCTCGTCCTGGCCGTCGGCGTCACCCCTGACCATGTCGTCGTCCACAATCCCTCCGGACTCCCCGACCACTCACAGGAGTTCGCACACGTCACCTGGGACACGCTGGACCGGGTGTACGCCGGACGCGGGGTCGTACTGGGGAACCGCATCACGACATAGCCAAGCCCCCTGCCAGCCCGTCGAGTTGGCCAATCCGACGACCAACAACAGCTGTCCTCACCGCCCTCTGGTAATTGCTTGAGCAAGCAGTTACGTTGCCGACGTGATCGAGTTCGGGTCGAAATCGGATGGCGGCCCAGCCGCGCCCGCAGCACCCGCCGGTGACCGACCGGATCGGGCTTCAGGTCAGCACGGTCACCCGTCCGATCGGCCGCCCGGAGGCGCAGGATCCGGCCCGGCGGACCGCCGCCCCCGGCGACGGCCGGGCGGTCGCCGCCGGCATCACCGAGGCCGGCCGGCAGCGGTACGCGGAGGCGACGCCCACGTACCGCGCGGCCCTCGGTGCGGCCATGGGCGCCTCCCTCTCCAACGTCTTTCCCGCCGACCTCGCGGCATGGGTACGTACCGGCGAGTCGGCCGTGCGGAGCACGCCGCACGCCTCCGAAGGGATCCACCGATGACCACTGCTGACGAGCACTACGCACAACTGCTCGCCGAGCACTACACCTGGATGCTGGGCGGCGACATATCCGCCGCCGCCTCGGGCCAGCTCGAACTCCTCCGGGGGCTGGGCGTCCATGCGGAGTTCGCCGCCTCCGACGGGACCGGCAGCCGGTCCGACGAATACCGCAGCCGGTCCGGCAGTACGGACGACGGGGGCCCGGTCGGGGACACCCTCGCCGTCGATCTCGGTGCCGGCCCCGGTACGCAGACGCTGGCGCTGACCCGCCTCGGCTTCTCCCCCGTCGTCGCCGTGGACACCAGCGAGCGCCTGCTCGCCGAACTGACCGCGGCGCACGCACGCGCCGGCGGCGCCCCGGAGGCGATCCGCCCCCTCCGGCGGGACCTCCGCGACGCGCTCGCGGAGGCGGCGCCCCCGGCCTCCGCGGCCGTCGTGGTGTGCATGGGCGACACCCTCCCGCACCTGCCCGCCAGGGAGGACGTCAGCCGGCTGCTCCGCGACGTCGCGCACGCGCTGCGCTCCGGCGGCCACTTCGTCGCCACCTACCGCGATCTGACGGCCGAGCTGCACGGCACGGACCGCTTCCTGCCCGTCCGCAGCTCGGAGGACCGCCTGCTCACCTGCTTTCTCGAATACGTCGACGACGACACGGTGATGGTCAACGACCTGCTGCACACCCGCACTGCGGCGGGTTGGGAGATGCGGACCAGCAGCTATCCGAAGCTGCGGATTCCGGCGCAGTGGCTTGCGGAGCAGTGCCGCGCCGCCGGCCTGGACGTACGGCGGGACGAGACCGGACCTCGGGGTCTGCGGATCCTGCACGCCGTCAAACCGTGACGTGACGCGTCGAGGCGGCCCCGCCTCCGATGCCCCCGTATGAGTGATGGCCAACTCCCCCCATCACAAAGGAACATGGACAGGAGAAGCAAGAAGAGGCACGCGGGCAGCGGCAAGGACGAGAAGCGGCAACCGGTGGCGCAGCTGGAGCGGCTGGCGCAGCGCGGCGACGGGGAGGGAGCGCCAGGGTGGCAACGGATACGCACGGCGGGGCCACCGGGCGAGACGGGGTCCGGCGCATCCCCTCCGAGCGCCTCGGGCGGGACGGAGCGCGCCGCATCCCGTTCGGGGGCATCGGCCTCGCCCTCGCGCTGGCCGTGAGCGTCACCGGCGTCGCCTGGACGGCCGGGCTCGACGAGACCGGCGTGGAGGTCGCCCCGCCGAGCACCGACCCCCTCCACCATCCCTCTGCCGCCCCCGTCCCGCCCAGGGCGACGGCGACGGCGCCGTCGCCGTCGCCGTCGCCGGACCACGCTCGGCCCTCGCACCCGTAGGACCGCAGGCGCTGCCCCTCCGCTGCCTCCTGGCGTCCGCCGGGCGGCGCTCCCGGCGCGGCGCGCCACGTCCCCTCCCAGCCATCCGGAACTATGGGGACAAAAGGTACGCGTACAGCAGCCCGCCCGTGCGGCTTCAGCGGGCTCGCCGCCACCCGTCGCAGCAGAACGAGGGCACGCCCCATGGAGATGCACACACCGCCCGCGCCGGCCGCGCCCCGGAATCCCGGCCTGAAACGAGAGATCGGACTGATCGGACTGATCTGGACCTCCGCGGGGTCCATCATCGGATCCGGATGGCTGTTCGGGTCGTTGTACGCGGCGCAGGCGGCCGGCACCGCGGCGCTGGTCTCCTGGGGCATCGGGGCCGCCGCCATCATCGTCCTGGCGTTCGTGCACGCCGAGCTGGGGGCGATGTACCCGGTCGCGGGTGGCACCGCGCGCTTCCCGCACTACGCGTTCGGCAGCGCGGCCGGCGCGTCCTTCGGTTGGTTCTCGTGGCTCCAGGCGGTCACCGTGGCACCGATCGAGGTGATGGCGTCCCTGAACTACCTCAGCGTGCACGCCCCTTGGGTGCAGACCGGGAAGAACCACCTCACCCCGGCCGGCTACGGACTCGCCGTCGCCTTCATGGCGTTCTTCGTCGTGGTCAACTTCTTCGGCATCCGGTGGCTGGCCCACACCAACAGCGTGGCGACCTGGTGGAAGCTGGCCGTCCCGGTCCTCACCATCGTCGTGATGGCGGCCGCCGCCTTCCACCCGGGCAACTTCGGCTACCAGGGCTTCTCGCCGTTCGGCGCCAAGGGCATGCTCTCGGCGGTCAGCACCAGCGGCATCATCTTCGCCCTCCTCGGCTTCGAGCAGGCCGACCAGTTGGCGGGCGAGAGCAGCAATCCGGCGCGGGACATCCCCCGGGCGGTGGTCGGCTCGATCCTGGTCGGTGTGCTGGTGTACGTCCTGCTCCAGGCGGTGTTCATCGGGGCGCTCCCGCAGAGCGCGTTCGCGCACGGCGGCTGGGCCGATCTGTCGTTCAGCGGCAAGGCCGGGCCGTTCGCCGGCCTTGCCACGTCGATCGGCCTCGGCTGGCTGGCGACGCTCCTCTACATCGACGCGGTCATCTCGCCGTCCGGCACCGGCCTGGTCTATGTGACGGCCACCTCCCGGGTCTCGTACGGGCTCTCCCGCAACGGCTATGTGCCGGAGGTCTTCGAGCGCACCACCAGGCGGGGGGTGCCGTGGCTGGGCCTGCTCGTCGCCTTCGTCGTCGGGCTGATCGTCTTTCTGCCGTTCCCCACCTGGCAGAAGCTGGTCGGCTTTGTGACGTCGGCGAGCGTGCTGATGTACGCCGGTGCCCCGCTCGCCTTCGGCTGCCTGCGGAAGCAGGACCCGGACCGGCCGCGTCCGTACCGCCTGCCCGGCGGACTCTTCTGGGCCCCGCTGGCCTTCGTCGTCGCCAACCTCATCATCTACTGGACCGGTTGGGACACCCTGTGGCGCCTCGGTGTGGCGATCGTCCTCGGATATCTGCTCCTCGGCGGCTCGGCACTGATCAAGCTCAACCCCACGCCCCCGCGCCCGAACTGGCGGAGCGCACAGTGGCTTCCGGTGTATCTGCTGGGCTTGGGCGTGATCTCCTGGCAGGGCGGCTTCTGTAGCACGGGCCCGGCGTCGAAGGTGTCCTGCGGCGCGACGGACGCCATTCCGCTGTGGTGGGACATCGCGCTCATCGCCGCGTTCAGTCTCGCCATCTACTTCTGGGCCCAGGCGGTACGCCTCCCCGACGCGGAAACGCAGGAGTACATCGGGTCGGTGGAGGTGGTGCCCGGGGGGTGAGCGGGGCGTGGGCGCGACTTCCGGGAAAACAGGCCGTGGCTCGGCCGGCAACGGGCCCGTGGTGGGCCGGGACGGGGCGACGGGCAGGGGTTCCGGTACACCGTGGAGGGGCGGGCCCGCAGACCGCGGCGCAGCGCGCCAGGCGGGCGATCGAGCACTTCGACCCACCGGCCCGACCTGGCCACCGGCCGCACTCCGCCATAGCCTCGCCGAGTAGCACCGGAAGTCGGGAGCGCGGGAAGTCGACAAGCACCGGAAGTCGATACGTACCGGAAGCCGGGGCGCGTACGACGTCAGAGACTGCGGCGAGCGCGGGAGCGCAGCAGCCGGGGAACGGCAGGGGGCGGGCGGATGGCCGGGGTGGCTGCGGTGGACGGGTGTGCGGAGCCGGAGCGGTCCGGTGGGGGCGCGCAGGTGGAGCGGAACATCCGGACGATGGAGGACGTACTGCGGCTGCTGGACGGCCTGTTCGCGCCGGAGGCCGACCGCTGGACGGCGGGTGCGGCCGGCTGGTGGGACGACTTCTATGCGGACCGCGACCGGCCGGTGCCGTTCTTCGTGGCCAAGCCGGACGAGAACCTCGTCTCGTATCTCGATCGCGGGCTGATCACCGTGGGCCGCGCCCTGGACCTGGGCTGCGGTCCGGGCCGGAACGCGCTGCACCTCGCCGCGCTGGGCTTCGAGGTGGACGCCGTGGACCTCTCCCCCGCCGCCGTCTCCTGGGCCGAGGCCCGCGCCCGCGAGGCCGGGACAGACGCAGCGGCAGCGGTCCGCTTCCACTGCGGCGATGCCTTCACCGCCCTCGCCGATCCCGGCGACTCCGCGAACGGCGCACGCACCGGCGGCCGCTACGACCTGATCTACGACTCCGGTTGCTTCCACCATCTGCCGCCGCACCGGCGCATCAGCTACCTCGCCCTCCTCGAACGTTCCCTGGCCCCCGGCGGCCACTTCGGTCTCACCTGCTTCGCGGCCGGAGCGATGGGTTCGGAACTGCCGGACGCCGACTTCTACCGTGAGCCCGGCCTCCATGGCGGCCTCGCCTACACCCCGGAGTCGCTGCGCGCCCTCTTCGCCGATCTGGCGGAGGTCGAACTGCGGCGGATGCGTGACGAGCCACCGGAGTCGCCCTCCTTCGGGGAGCCGTTCCTGTGGACGGCGTTGTTCCGGCGCCCGGGTCGGGCGTAGCCGCGGTGGGCGGGCCGGCCGGCTGCCGGGACCGGCCCGCGGTGATCTACCTGGCGGCGAACAGGCCGCGTAGATGGCTGCCGTTGGCGACCACGAGGGCTCCCAGCAGGGCCAGACCGCAGACGCCCTGTTCTATCTTGAGCCACACCGGGAACGAGCCGGGGATCGCGATGATGACGGCGATGGCGACCGTCATGACGGTGGCGACGATCCGCATCCTGCGGTAGGCCCCACGGGAGCCCCGGGCCGCTCGAACAGCGAAGGCGTACGTCAGCAGAGCGCTGACCGCGACGATGCTCGCCCGCACCCAGACGGCGTCCGTCACGAGAGCGGTGTCGCCGCGGAGCAGGTAGATGGCCGCGAGGGTGAGCACGCTGAGTCCGAGGTAGCCGCCGATCAGCAGCTTCAGGCCGCGGAACGCCCTTATGCTGCGGGGGTGTTGGAGCGCCTCGGCGGGAACCGCGGCGGGGCGCGCGCTCCGGGCATTCATGATGGTGGTCCCTTCTGCTTCCCTGCTTCCCGACGGGGCGGTGTGCCCCGCCGAACGGTCACCTCCAGGATCCGGCCGCCGGGACCGCCGTTCATCGCCCTCACGAACGACTCCCGAAGCACCCCGCCTCGGGGCGCACTGCGGGACACCCCTTAAGGGCCCCGGCCCCACAACTCAGGGTCGAGGCCCGGCCACATTCAGAAGCGGCGGGCCAGGCCCTCTCTGGCGTCGCCGGCCTCCGTGCCGAGGCCCTGGGAATCGGGGAGGCGGGCCAGGCGGCCGTCGAGATCCTGGGGCCACTGCGCACCGACCTCGGCGTCCATCGTCGCCAGCCGCGAGCGCAGCGGCCCGACCTGCTCGGGAGTGCACACCTCGGCGACCGTGGCATACAAGGCGCGCAGCCGTCGCTGTACCTGGAGCGAGGCGCTGCCGAAATGGCGGATTTCATCCGTGGCGATACAGACGTAGTCGGGCCAGGAGCGGGTGCGGTGCTGGAAGGCGGCCGGTGCTGCTCCTGGCTGCCGGGCGGAGAGCCGGGGCGCGATCATCACCAGCAGGTCCTCGATGTGGTCGAGGCACTGCACCGCGCGCCCGGGGTCGTTGATCGCCGGGGAGAGTGCCTTGAGCGCGATGTCGACGAACGCGCGCAGCGCCCCGGCCGGGTCGGTGCCCGCGCTGTAGGTGGTGCCGAACAGTAGATGGCGCATCAGGTCTCTGCGGTCCCGCGGCCGCGCGCCCGGGTACACCAGGAACAGCGGTGCCTCCTGGGCCACGAAGTCACCGATCACCGGAACGAGTTGGATACGGGCCCCGAGCCGCCGTGCGAGCCGCTCCAGGCCGCGGTCGTCGCAGGCGATGAGTGTCTGGCCGCCCCTGGGCGGGGTGCCGAGGCGGATCACCGTGGGCTCACCGTCCGGCGAGACGCCCGGAGAGGGGTCCGCCGAGGCGGTCTCAGCGGCGGGCGCGCCCAGGTCGCCCTTCGGGTGCGTACGGTCCACGGCCCGGCGCCCCTCGGTGGCCAGGTAGCGGAGCAACTGCCCGGAGTTCAGCACGGTCGTCACACGGGCGACCAGCGCGAAGAACAGCACGGCGCACACCGCGGCGAGCAGGATCGCGAAGAACATCGAGATGACGGGCCGGTAGCTCTCCTGGCTGACCGCGAGCCGCACCGAGATCATCAGTGTGTAGACGAACGTGGCCATGAACGTGCCGATCGCCCAGCGCATCACGGCATCCTGCTGGAGGATCGGCACCACCCGCACCGACAGCTGCGAGGCGCCGAACTGCATGGCCAGCGTGATCGCCGTGAACACCAGACCGGTCAGCGTGATCATGCCGCCCGCGACGGCGGAGAGCAGCGTGGACATCGAGCCGCTGTCCAGATGGACGAAGAACGCTTCCCCGAGCTCCTCCCCGTAGAAGGTGACCTCGCGGTCGATCAGCGGGAACAGCCAGGACAGGAACAGGCCGGCGGCCAGCAGCACGACCGGCAGCGCCCAGATGCGGGGAGCGCGCAGCCGGTGACGCGTGAGACACCACTTCCAACGACCGCGGACCATGATCCGAAGGTACCGATCGACGACGGGCCGCCGTGCCTGCCGCACCCCGGGGGGCCGCGCCCGTGACTCGTTCGGCCGGGCGGCTGCGTACGCGGCGGTGGCCGTCCGGCGGTGGGCCCGGATGGTGCTGCGGGCCCCGGAGACCAGTTATGATCTTGGTGCAGCTTCGCCCCGCGGACAGCGGGTGCGGATCGTGCGTCCGTGGTCCAAGGAAAGACGTCCACCAACCGGTGGGAGATGCAGGTGCAAGGCCGGCCGGGCGCTCCGTGAAGGTCCCTTCCCCGTATGGGGAGGGGACCTTCTGCTTTCTCTTGCCGACCGTCGCCTCATGCGCGTGACGAGGTCGCTCGGGCGAGCGGCCGCTGAGGCCGCGCCGGTGCGCAACCGATCGACCGCCCCGGCAAGAATTGCCAGGTCAGGGCCGCACAGCGGGAATCTCCGGCAGCGCGGGAGCGGGCCGAACGGCGGCCCGGGGGCGGCCCTCGGGGGCTGATTTGCCCCGGGCCGGGGGCGGTGTGCGACAGTGGGCGTTCCGGTCGGCCGGGCGCTTCGCCGCGTGCGGAGGCGGCCGCCGGGAATCCCATACCCGAGACACCGAATGACGGTTACGGCCGCGCCCTGCGTGGATCCTGCCCGTCCGTCCTTCGTGCAGCGATTCCTTCCCCCAGAGAGCGATGCAGGCGACGACTCTTCTCCCCCGGACCACGGACCTGTTCACCCAGGGCCTGGAGTTGCAGACCGGCTCGGCACTGCTGCGTTTCGGCGCCGCGCGACCGCGCCCGACCGGCCGGATCAGCTGGTCCGGCGACGGCGCGGCGGCCTGGCTCGACGAGCCGCGCGGCCATGTCTGGAGCGTCGGCGAGCCGACCGCGGCGACCGGCCTCGTCCTGCGTGCCGCGCATCAACTCCCCGATACGGTGCGGGAGTTCACGGGACCGCGGGGCACCGAGGCGCTGCTCGGCCGGCATCTGGCGGTGGTCGACCCGATCGCCTGGATCTTCCGGTGGACGGTGACCGAGCCGCCGGTCCATCCGGCGGAGGAGCGGGTGGTCGCGCTGGACGAGACGCACCACGACGAGCTGCTGGCCTTCCTCACCGAGCACAGTCCGGCCCACTCGACGGGGCCCGGCTCCGCGGACGTCAGCCTGTGGGTCGGGATCCGCGGTGCGGACGGGGAGCTGGTGGCCTGCGGCGCGCTGAGCAGCCTGCGGGACAGCGGCGCCCCGCTGATGGCGTCGGTGGCCACGGACGCGGAGCAGCGCGGTCAGGGCCTCGGCGCGGCCCTGACCTCGTGGCTGACCCGGTACGCCGTCCACCGTCACGGCTTCTGCACGCTGTGGCAGCTCGCCGACAACGCCCCCGCCGACCGGCTCTACACCCGCCTCGGCTACCGCAACGAGGACCCGTGCGTGTCCGGGCGGCTCAGCGGGCGCTGACCGCCGGAGTGGGGCCGCGGGGCGGCCGGTGGCGGAGGCCGCCGCGGAGCCGGGCGCGCAGGCCCCCGGCGCTCCGGCCGGCACTCTCCGGCCGGAGCGGCGGGCAGGCGTCGGTGAGGAAGAACGTGTAGGCCAGGAGCTGCACGGCCCAGCGGTCGAAGGCGACCATGCCGGTGAAACGGTGCCGGGGGTAGCGCCCCTTCCACAGCAGCACCGCGGCCGGCGAGCTGACGACCAGGACCACCAGGACGGCCAGCGCCAGCACGGCCGACAGCCCGCCGATCCACCACATGAGCCGGAACAGCAGGCCGACCAGCACCAGCCCCACCCACTGCGGGAGGGCACGCAGCCGGGAGACCAGCAGACCGGGGCCGCGGGGCAGGTGCTCGGGGCGGTCGATGTACAGGCGGGCCGGGTAGTCGGGCACCAGGCCGAGGGTGAAGGGCGGGTAGCGGTCGGTGGCCAGCGCCCCGTAGGAGTAGAAGACCACCCGCCAGAACCAGCGCAGGACGCCCCGGGCGAAGCGGAACAGCGGTCTGGGGTAGCGGCCGGTGAAGAAGATCACCGGGAAGGCCAGCGCGGTGGCGAGCAGGAAGGCGATGAACAGGGGCGTCAGCAGGAGGTGGTGCGGGACGAGGAGCAGCCACTTCACCGTCCAGAGCCAGCGGGACAGCGGCTCGTCCAGCTCCGCCTCGACCCGTACCGGCCGGTATTCCTCGGCGATCGTCGCCATGGCCGTCAGCTCCCTCCGCCACCGTGGCCGAAGTCGGCCGGAGCGTGCCCCCCTCACCACCAGCGTGACCGAATCGCGCCGATTTGGGCAGGGGCTGCGCCCGACCGTCTTCTGGATGCGGATCGCATGGGTCGCGCGGATCGACGGGGCCGGTCGGCGCCCCGGCGCGGTGGCCGGGGCGGGACCGGCCGCGGTCAGTCGCGGACCGTCTGCGCCGGGATGGCCGGGCGGCCGGCCTGCTTGGTCTCCGCGCCGTGGGCGAAGCCCCCGGCGTCGGCCGCGTCGCGGTGCGGACGCTGCTGGGCCTGGAGCCGCGGCAGGACGCGGCGCAGGTCCTCCAGGAACAGGTCGCCGAGGTCGTGACCGAAACCGTTGCGGACGACGACGCGCAGCGCCGCGAGGTCGGTGCGGTTGGCGGGGAAGGTGTAGGCGGGTACCTGCCAGCCGCGTTCGCGGAGCGCGGCGGAGACGTCGAAGACGGTGAAGTTGGTGACGTCGTCGCTGACCCGGAAGGCGAAGACCGGGAGTTGGCTGCCGTCGGTGAGCAGGGTGAACGGGCCCATCGCGGCGATCTCGGCGGAGATCCGGGTGGCGACGTCCCGGCTGGTCTGCTGGACGGCGCGGTAGCCCTCGAAGCCCAGGCGGAGGAAGTTGTAGTACTGGGCGATGACTTGGGCGCCGGGCCGGGAGAAGTTCAGCGCGAAGGTCGGCATGTCGCCGCCGAGGTAGTTGACGTGGAAGACCAGGTCGTCGGGGAGCGCCTCGGCATCCCGCCACAGGGCCCAGCCGACGCCGGGCATCACCAGGCCGTACTTGTGGCCGGAGGTGTTGATGGAGGCGACCCGCGGGAGCCGGAAGTCCCAGACGAGTTCCGGGTCGAGGAAGGGCGCGATCATCGCGCCGGAGGCGCCGTCGACGTGGAGCGGGACGTCGATACCGGTGCGCTCCTGGAGGCCGTCGAGGGCCGCGGCGATCTCGGCCACCGGCTCGTAGGCGCCGTCGAAGGTGGAGCCGAGGACGGCGACGACGCCGATGGTGTTCTCGTCGCAGAGTTCGACGGCCTCCTCCGGGGAGAGGATGAAGCGGTCGCCCTCCATGGGCACATAACGCGGCTCGACCTCGAAGTAGTTGGCGAACTTCTCCCAGCAGATCTGGACGTTGATGCCCATGACCATGTTGGGACGCTCGGTGGACCTGCCCTCGGCGCGCCGGCGGTGCTGCCAGCGCCGCTTGAGCGCCAGCCCCGCGAGCATCGCCGCCTCGCTGGAGCCGGTGGTCGAACAGCCCACCGCGGCATGGGAGTCGGGGGCGTGCCACAGGTCGGCGAGCATGTGCACACAGCGCGCCTCGATCTCGGCGGTCTGCGGGTACTCGTCCTTGTCGATCATGTTCTTCTCGGCGCACTCGGCCATCAGCCGCTGGGCCTGCGGTTCCGACCAGGTGCTGACGAAGGTGGCGAGGTTGAGCCGGGCGTTGCCGTCCAGCATGAGTTCGTCGTGGACGATCTGGTAGGCCGTGTCGGGTTCCATACCGTCGTCCGGCAGTTCGTACCGGGGGACGTGCACGGGCTGCTGGCTGAAGACCGGGTTGACGGAGAGGTTGCGGCTGACGTCGCGGTGCTGGTGCGGGCGCTTGAGTGGCATGAGCGTGTCCCTCCCGGGTACGTGGCGAACCGTGCGGCGGACGGTCCGGTCGTCGCTGCCGCCCGGCCGGGCCGGTCCACGCGCGGCGGTCAGGTTAACCGTTGCGACCGGACGGGGGCGGCGGGGTGCGCCACAGGGGTGCGGCGGGCCCGCCCCGCGCACCGTCGTCGTCCCGTTCGACGCGCGGGACCGCCCCGGAGCTGGTGTGCTGGTGGCAGGAGGCCGTTGCAACCGTACGGGGCGGAGCCGGCGGGTGGCCGGGCAGGTGGTGGAGCCGGACCGCGAGCGGGAGAACGCAGACGCACACGTATGCGGAAGAACGCACAGGTACGCGGGAGTAACGCACACGGGAGAGATCCAGATGAGCAGCTACCGAGTCGCGCAGACGGGTGCCGTCGGCGCACCCTTCGAGATCGTCGAGCGGGAGGTGCCGCGGCCGGGTCCGGGACAGGTCCGGATCGGGGTGGACGCCTGCGGGATCTGTCACAGCGACGCCATGTTCGTCAACGGTGCGTTGCCGGACGTGCGCTTCCCCCTGGTCCCCGGCCATGAGATCGCCGGACGCATCGAGGAGGTCGGGGAGGGCACGGACAGCCGTTGGAAGGCGGGCGACCGGGTCACGGTGGGCTGGTTCGGCGGCAGCTGCCACCACTGCACGGCCTGCCGGCAGGGCGACTTCATCGTGTGCGAGCGGCTGAAGGTGCCCGGCTGGGCGTACGACGGCGGGTTCGGTGGGCAGGTGGTCGCCCCGGCCGACGCGCTGGCGCGGATCCCCGACGGCCTGTCCGCGGCCGACGCTGGGCCGATGGCCTGCGCCGGCGTCACCACCTACAACGGGCTGCGGCGCAGCTCGGCCCGGCCGGGCGATCTGGTGGCCGTCCTGGGCCTGGGCGGCCTGGGGCACCTGGGCGTGCGGTTCGCCACCGCGATGGGCTTCGAGACGGTCGCGATCGCCCGCGGCGCCGACAAGGCGGACTTCGCCAAGCAGCTCGGCGCGCACCACTACATCGACAGCACCGCCGGCACGCCCGTCGCGGACGCGCTGCAGTCGCTCGGCGGCGCCCAGGTGGTCCTGGCCACCGCCGCCAACTCCGCCGCCATCACCGCGACCGTGGACGGTCTGACGCACCGCGGCGAGCTGGTGGTCGTGGGTGCGGACACCGAACCGCTGGGGATCAGCCCCACCCAGCTCCTGATGCGCGCCCGGGTCGTCCGCGGCCATCCGTCCGGCACCGCGCAGGACGTCCAGGACACCATGGAGTTCGCCGTCCTCCAGGGCATCCGCCCGATGATCGAGACCATGCCGCTGGACCACGCCAACGAGGCGTACGGGAAGATGCTCGCCGGGAAGGCCCGGTTCCGGATGGTGCTCGCCCACACGGAAGCCGGCCGCGCGCACTGAGTCCGGACGCCTCGCCCGGGCACGTGCCCCGGCCGCACGTCCGCCTCCGGTCAGACGGCCCCTGCACGGAACGCCCGTCGATAGGCCCCCGGAGTCGTCCCCAGGGCGCGGAGGAAGCGTCTGCGGAGGTTGGTGGCCGAGGAGAGGCCGACGCGGCGCGCGATGGCCTCCAGCGGCAGGTCGGTGGACTCCAGGAGTTCCCGGGTCGCGGTGATGCGCTGAGCGAGCAGCCACTGTCCGGGGCTGGCGCCCAGTTGGTCGGCGAACCGGCGGGCGAGTGTACGGGCCGACATGCCTTCGTGCGCGGCGAGTTCCTCGACCGTGAGGGGTTCGTCGAGCCGGGCGGTCATCCACTCCAGGAGGGGTGCCAGTGAGCCGTCCATCTGGACGGGGCGCGGCGGGGCGGTGAACTGGAGCTGGCCGCCCTCCCGATGCGGTGGCATGACCATGCTCCGGGCGACCTGCGCGGCGTAACCGGCCCCGTGGTCGGCGCGGACGAGGTGCAGGCAGAGGTCGATGCCGGCCCCGGAGCCGGCGCTGGTGGCGATGTCGCCGTGATCCACGTACAGCACGTCCGGATCCACGTCGACCGCCGGGAACAGCCCGGCCAGTTGACCCGCGCGCGCCCAGTGGGTGGTCGCCCGCCGCCCGTCCAGCAGCCCGGCGTGCGCCAGCGCGAAGGAACCGGAGCAGATGCTGACCAGCCGCGCGCCGCGATCGTGCGCCCGGCGCAGCGCGCGGGCGACGGCGGGCGACGGCGGTTCCTCGGGAGGCAGCCACCCGGGCACGACGACGGTGTCCGCCCGGTCGAGCGCGGCCAGCCCGTCCGGTACGAGCATGTCGTAGCCGGCGAGGGTGGCCACCGGGCCGGGGTGCTCCGTGCAGACCCCGAAGGTGTACCGGACCGGGACGCCACTGCGCTCGATCCCGAACACCTCGGCCACAAAGCCCAGTTCGAAGGTCGCCTGTGGCGGTCGGACGAGTGCGACGACACGGTGCTCGACGGCAGGCGTGGCAGACGTGGCAGGCATGACAGGCATGGCAGAAAAGTACCTCAGGATGTCATTCCTGACACTCGGCCGATCGGCACCGGTCCGCAAGGCTGTCCTCATGGCAACGAAGACGAACACGAACACGGACGACGAACAGCCCGGCTACGTATGGGCCACGGTCGAGGACGCACCGGCGCGCGAGCTGTTTCCCGGCATCCGGACACGGCCCCTGTGGAGCGGGGAGAACGGCGCCAAGGCCCAGGTCCTGGAGATGGACCCGGAGACGTGCTGGGACGGCATGGACGTCCACGAGCCGGGCCCCGAGGAGGTGTTCGTGGTCTCCGGGGTCTTCAACGACGGGGAACGCGACTACCCCGCCGGCTCCTTCATCCACGCACCCGCCGGCTCCTGGCACGTCCCACAGACGACGACGGGCTGCACGCTGTTCGTGTTCTACCCGGAGGGATAGCCGCGGCGGGCGGCGCCGGAGGGGCGCCGTTCACCCGACGGCCGCCGCCCGCCCCTTCGCGGAGTCGATCACCTCGTCCAGGACGTCCCGGGAACGGACCGGATCCTTGATCATGCGGTCGATGCGGTCCCGTTCTCCCGTGAGGTCGTCGACCAGTCACGGGGCGGCGATCCCGGAGGGCCCGCCGTCCGCGTCCCGCAAACAGGGCAGCAGCTGCGCGATCTTGCTGCTGCCCAGCCCGGCGGCGAACAGCTCCTGGACGAGGATCACCCGGTCCATCGCGGCCTCCGGGCAGTCGCGGTGGCCACCGGGCGCACGCTCGGCCGCCAGCAGCCCCTGCTTCTCCTAGTAGCGCAGCGAGCGCCCGCTCACCCCCGTACGCCGCGCCGGTTCACCGCTCCGCACACGTCTCCTCGTCCACCCGCCGGGCGACCACCACACCGGCCACGCTCACCTCCTGACCTCGCCACCCTCCTCACCCCTCGACCTCCTGAGCCCACACGACAGCGACACGACGCCACCATTTGACGCCATCACGGCACACGCGCGGCACCACTCCCTCGCACATAGCGCCAAAAGTGTGCCATGATGGCGTCACGGAGCTTCGCCGATCGCTCAACTTCGGTACGCAATGGAGGACTTGGACCATGTCGCATCAACCCGAGCGGGAGCCGCTCGCCGCGTTGCCGCTCACTCGCCCCGAGGGGTGCCCCTTCGACCCGCCCGCCGAGCTGGCGGAACTGCGCGAGGAGCGGCCGCTCCACCGGATGCGCTACCCGGACGGACACGTCGGCTGGCTGGCCACCGGCTACGCCGTCTCCCGCGCGGTGGCCGGCGACCGCCGCTTCAGTTCGCGCTACGAGCTGATGCACGCGCCGTTCCCCGGCACGGAGAACGTCACGTTCCCGCCGGCCCCGGTCGGCGACCTGACCGGCATCGACCCGCCCCACCACACGCGCTATCGCCGGCTGCTGATGGGGAAGTTCACGGTCCGCCGGATGCGCGAGCTGACCTCGCGCGTCGAGCAGATCACCGCCGAGCACCTCGACGCCATGGAGCGCCAGGGCCCGCCGGTCGACCTGGTGAAGGCCTTCGCGCATCCGCTCCCGGCGCTGATGATCTGTGAACTGCTCGGCGTCCCCTATGCCGAACGCGAGCTCTTCCAGCAACACGCGATGGGGGCGGCCGGCACGGAGGGGACGGTGGAGGACCAGTACGCCGCCATGGCCGCGCTCCAGGAGTACGTCGGAAACCTGGTGCTCGCCAAGCGCGCCCGGCCCACCGACGATCTGCTCAGCGACCTGACCGGCACCGACCTCACCGACGAGGAACTGGCCGGGATAGGCAGCTTCCTCCTGGGCGCGGGACTGGATACCACCTCGAACATGATCGGGCTCGGCACCTTCGCCCTGCTGACCCATCCCGATCAGGCCGCCGCCCTGCGCGCCGACCCGGCCCTGGCCGACCGGGCGGTGGAAGAGCTGATGCGCTACCTCACCATCGCGCACACCGGGGTGCGCACGGCACTGGAGGACGTCGAGCTGGACGGCCAGTTGATCAGGGCCGGGGAGACGGTCACCGTCGCGGTCCAGGCCGCCAACCGCGACCCGGCGCGCTTCCCCGACCCCGACACCCTGGACCTGCGGCGCACGGCCACCGGCCATCTGGCCTTCGGCCACGGCATCCACCAGTGCCTGGGCCAGCAACTGGCCCGCGTCGAGATGCGGGTGGCCTTCCCGGCCCTGTTCGCCCGCTTCCCGACGCTGCGCCTGGCCGTACCGCCGGAGGAGGTGCCACTGCGCACGGACCTGACCATGCACGGCGTGCAGAGCCTTCCCGTCGCCTGGGACGCGGCATAGCACCCCGACCACCGGCAGCGGCCGACAGCCGACGTTCCGTCAGACGCCGCCCTGTCAGACGCCGAACGCCTCCGCGTAACGGATCACTCCGCCCTCCACTGGGCGGGACGCGTCCAGCGGGAGGGCCATCAGCGCCTCGTCGGGGACGTCGAACGGAGCCCGGATGCCGAAGCGGGAGGCCGGTACGAACCCGAAGCGCGGGTAGTAGCCGGGGTGGCCGAGGACGACCACCAGGCTCTCGCCCATCGTCCGGGCGGCGTCCAGCGCGGCGCGGATGGCGGCCGCACCGGCTCCCTGCCGCTGGTGGGCGGGGAGGACCGCGCACGGGGCCAGGGCCAGTGCGGGCCGGTCGTCGATGTGGCAGCGGGTGAGCAGCGCATACCCGGCGAGAGTGCCGTCCGGTGCCACGGAGACCAGGGAGAGCCCGTCGAGCCAGGCATCGGGGTCCGCACGGAGGGCGTCCACCAGGTCGGCTTCGTGGTCGGTGGGGAACGCGGTGAGGTTGATCTCGCGGATCGCGGCGGTGTCCCCGGGAATCTCGGGGCGGGTGGTCCAGGTGGTGGTGCTCATGGGGGTTTCCGTTCTCGCGTACGGGGTGCGGCGCGGCCCCGGCCGCGGGCTCGCGGCGGAGGGCGAGTTCCTCGTCGAGAGCGGCGAGGGCCCGCGCCTGCTGGGAAGAAGGGGCCCCGATGTACGCCTGAGTGCGCCAAGGCCGGATCGCCGCCCGACGCGAGCACGGTCGGGCGGCCGCCGGCAGGCGGACGGCTCAGATCAGACCCGGGGCCCGGGGGATGAGGATGTCCGGGCACCGCACAGGGCGGTGGTCGCCACGACAGTCATCAACTCATCTCCCCTTGGGTCCACCGGGCCTGGTCATACGCCGCTGGCCGTCCGGCACGGCGGGGCCGACGCTAACACGCCGGCCGCAAGCCCCACGAACGATTTTTCCGCCCGTCGCGCCGTCCGACAGCGACGGCGACAGCGATCACAGCAGCCGCAGCGGACACAGAAGCCACCACGACCACCACCTCAGCAGTCGCAGCAACCACAGCCATCGCAGCAGTCACAGCTGCAATTGCAGCAGCACGCACAGCTGTCGCCGCTGTTGCAGCAGTCACAGCAATCGCAGGAGTAGCAGCAGCCCTCGCGCATCTTGCGCGACCACGGCCCCTCGAACTCGGACGCGCAGCAGACCTTGCAGGTGCAGCACAGCCCGATCGCGACCGCACAGCCCGCCCAGAAGCCACGCGGCTTCTTCGGCTCCGGCGAGAAGTGCGGCGGCCGCCCGTCACCGCCACCCACCCCGCCCGAGCCCCCCGACCAGCCGGACCCGCCGTCACCGCCCCCATGGCCACTGCCCGACCCACCCGGCGGGACCGGTCCCCCGGCCCCCGGCTGCCCGTATCCAGGACCCCCGTTGGGTGCGCCCCCGTTCCCGTACGCGCCGCCGTACGGATTGCCGGCATAGGGGCCGTTCCCATAAGGGCTGTTGGCGTAGGGGCTGTTGGCGTAGGGATTGCCGGCGTACGGGTTCCCGCCCTGTGGGTCGTAGGGGCCGGGTGTCGCGCCGGGGGCCTGGTGGGAGCAGGAGGACGTGCCGAAGGCGCGGTCCACCGAGCGCCGCAGTTCGTGCACCAGCAGCACATGCACCAGGGCGGAGTCGGTGAACTCCACATCGCGCAGCGCCAGGCGGATGCCGTGCAGTGCGTCGTCGCACAGCCGGCGGGCCTCGGCCAGCCCGGCGCCGGTGGCGGTGATCGGGTTCCAGGCGCCCTCGGCGGCGTCCGCCGTCCGGTCCTCCACGGCGTCGAGGAGGTGTGCCAGCCGGCCGAAGAGCCGGCCGGCCTCGGCCAGCGGCGCGGCGTTGCCGGGCCGGCCGGCCAGTACCGCGGTGTGGGCGAAGGCCGCGGCGGTGGCCGTCTCGGTCGGTTCGGTGATCCTCGTCAGCGGCGTACCGGGACCGGCCAGTTGCTCGATGCCCAGCTGCCGGTCCACCGCGTCGACGAGGACGGCGGTGTCGAAGCCGAGCGCGGCGCCGGTACGCGCCCCGGCCCGGTCCCAGCCCGCGGCGACCCGGCGTGCCGCGGCGGCCATCGGCCGGCGGCGCAACATCCCGTTCCCGTCGGCGACATGGTCGCGGATCTTCGCCGAGGCGAGGACGAGCGAGACCGACGCCGCGAGCCGTGCGCCCTCCCCCTGGGCGACCGAGGCGGTCCGCATGCCCCGTAGGGGGCAGGGGCCGGCGGTCCGACGGCGGAGATCGGCGCTGCCGGACTGGGCGTCGGTCAGCACCGAGACGATGAGTCCGTCGTAGTTGGTGACGATCCGCGCGAACTGGCCGTGGTCGGCGCGCAGCGCGAGGCACAGGCCGCACAGATGGGCCATCCACTCCGTCTTGAGCCCTTGCGTCAGCCGATGGGCGCAGGGCCTGACGATTCCGAACATCTGAGAGCGAACCCCCCGTGTGGCATGAACATGAGCCACCGATGGTGGCAGCGGCAGGGAATGCTACCGATCACCCCGTGACCTGCGCCCATGCCCCCCGCGCCCCTCACACACCCCCTCACCTCCCCCACCCCGTCCACCATCCCCACCCACCCTCCATTCACTCTTTCTGCTGATACCGCCGCCCCATCCCTGCTGGGAACATGACGGCGCCGCCGCGCGGACGGCCGGGCCCGCGTCCGGACGGAGGGCGGCAAACTCACAGTCAGCCAAGGGGATTTGGGGTGCCATGAAGGCGATGAGGTGTCTGGCCGTGGTGTGCGCCGTGGGCGCGGCGATGGGCGCGGGAGCGGCCTCCGCCGCCGCGCCGGCCGGTCCACGCCCGACCGCGAGCGGTACGGGCCGGGGCCCGTCGGCCCACGGCGTCCTGCTCTCCGACCAGGACGGCGGCCGGCAGCTCACCGTGCACACCGGGGACGTGATCGAGGTCCGGCTCACCGGTCGGCACGATCGCGGGCCGGCCTTCGCCTGGAGCCTGCCGGTCTCCGGCGACCCCGCGCTGCTCCGGCGGACGTCGGCCGGTGCGACGCCGACGGGAGGTGCTGCCGGGCGCTTCACCGCGGGCGCCCGGCGGGGCACCACCACCGTCACCGCACAGCGGCGGTGTCACGCCGCTCCCGGCTCCGTCTGCCCGCATGTGGTCGTGCCATGGAAGGTCACGGTCACGGTGGCGTGACGAGGCACGGCACGGCGGGGCACCGCACGGCGGGGCGTCAGACCGCCGCCGGCGCGCCCAGTTGGCGGCTCGCCGCGTCGACGGTCTGGGTCAGGAGGGTGGCGATGGTCATCGGACCGACGCCGCCGGGCACGGGGGTGATCAGGCTCGCGACCGCGGCCGCGGAGTCGAAGTCCACGTCGCCGACGTTGCCGGCGTTGTAACCGGCATCGATGACGACGGCGCCGGGCTTGAGCTGGTCCCCGTGCAGGAAGCGGGGGCGGCCGACCGCGGCGATCAGGACATCGGCCTCCCTGGTGTGGGCGGCGAGGTCGGCGGTGCGCGAGTGGCAGTAGGTGACGGTGGCGTCGCGGCCGAGCAGCAGCATGCCGACGGGCTTGCCGAGGATCGCGCTGCGGCCGACGACCACCGCGTGCTTGCCGGTGAGATCGACGTCGTAGTGGTCCAGGAGGCGCATGATGCCGCCGGGGGTGCAGGACGCGAAGCCGTCCATGCCGAGGCTCATCGCGGCGAAGGAGTGCGCGGTGACACCGTCGACGTCCTTCTCGGGGGCGATGGCCTCGAAGGCGGCGCGCTCGTCGATGTGCGGGCCGACCGGGTGCTGGAGCAGGATGCCGTGCACACCGGGGTCGCGCGACAACTCACCGATCGTGTCGACGAGTTGGGCGGTGGTGGTCTCGGCGGGGAGGGCGATGTGCCGCGACCGGACTCCGGCCTTGGCGCAGCGGTTGCGCTTCATGCGGACGTAGGTGACGGAGGCGGGGTCGTCGCCTACGAGGACGGTGGCCAGGCACGGGGCCTGTCCGGTGCGCGCGGTGAGTTCCGCGGCGCGCGCGGCGGCCTCCTCGACCATGCGGCGGGCGAGCACGCTGCCGTCCATGAGCCGGGCGGTGGGGGACGTGGTCGTGGTCATGGCGCCTCCTGGGCGTCGTACGTCGTACGGGATCGCCCAGGCGCACGGCATTGACCAAGCAGGTCGAGCCGCTCCCTGGTGGTACTCCACCCAAGCGCCAGTCACGGCTCGCCGGACACTCTAGGCGATGGCCGGGCGACGGCGGGAACGGGTGTTCGCGGGCGGCGGCACGGACCGCCCGGCTCAGGGGTACTGCTGGCCGGGACTTGAGATGTGTGGCGCGGTGGCGGCCTCCCATTGGCTGAGGATGCCGTCCCAGTCGTGTTGGGCGACGGTGACGGCGCTGGGATCCCAGGAGTGCGTGGGGGGTGGTGGGGACGCCCAGGGGTTGTGGGCCTCCTGGGACGGCCAGGAGGCGTGGGATTGGTGTTCCTGTGGTGGCCAGGCGGCATAGGGATCCTGCGATGCCGCCCACTGGGCGGCGTGGGCGGTCGCCGCCCAGGCGGCCTGCGGATCGTACGGGGGCGGGGGCGGTGCGGCCGCGTCGTTGCGGGGCAGGTGGCCGGTGTCGGTGTGGCCCGGTGGCTGGCCTTCGGTCATCCGGCGGTGGCGGCCGATGCGGTCCGTGTTCGCGGGGCGGGCGGTCTGGGACTCGGAGGAGAGCTGATGCGCGCGGGCGGCCAGGATATTCACGTCCAGGCCCAGTTCGGTGGCGAGCGCGGTGAGGTCGGCGCCGGTGTGGTAGCTGTGCACCAGGACCGCGTCCAACGCCGGTGACCAGGCCGGTTCGGTGACGGGCAACGGTGGGGGCGCGGCGGCCGGGGCGGGCGCGGGGGCATGGACGGGGGCTGGGGCCGGGACGGGAGTGGGGGCGGGCGTGGCCGGGCGCGGGGGGATGCGGCCGAGTGTGTCGGCCGGCCCTGCGGGTACGGAGGTCACGCTGCCGACGGTGGTGGCCCGGGGCCAGCCGTTGCCGATCGCGGCCGCGGCGGCGGCTGCCGCGGCGGCAACCGCGGGCGAGGTGGGGCGGGGCGGCTCGACCTTCTCCGGCTGGGGCTCGGCCCGGCGGGCGGCACGGCGCTCCCGCTCGGACTCCTCCAGCAGGCTCTTGGCCACCGCACGGGCGTCGTCCTTGCCGACGGTACGGCGGGCCAGACGGACCTCGCGGGCGTCGAGGCCGAGCAGATCGGCGACCACCTCGTCGCTGCCGACGGTCACCGCGAAGGCGGCCAGGGTCCGCGAGCGGCGGGCCTCGGCCTCGTCGAGGAGTCCTTGGGTCCGGCGGACCTCGTCATCGCTGATGCAAAAAGCCTGTGCGAGTACCGCGTGGCGCTCCCACAACTCCCTCGGTTCCATGTCACCGACAACGCTTTTTGGCCGGGGTTGGTCCGGTTCTCAACGAGAGATCACTGTAAGAGGTGATATTCCCCGCATCGCGCGCAGTGCTTTGGGATGTTATGAGACGGGGCGCACAGGGCCGACCGGGGGTATGCGCAGTGACCGATCGGCGGGGCGAATCGTTTCAACGGCCATGAGTGCTCCCTCGTCCGTCACCGTCGCCGGCCACGGCCGGACCGCCTTCGTCCCCCGCCCCCAGGGGACCCAGCCCGCTCCCCCCGGCACGGATGTCGCCCCCCCGCCGCCGCGGATCAACGCCGAAGTCGTCCGACAGACGCCCCTGTACGCGGGGCTGGTGAAGATCTGGGCGGAGCGCTCCGCGACGGTACCCGGCGTCGCCGACCCGGAATGGCAGCGTCTGGTGTCCTACCGGGCGCTGATGGAGGAGACCGAGAACGCGCTCACCGCGCTGCGGCCGCACCGGGCGCCGGACGTGCTGCCGCCGCGCCGGACGGTTCCCGTGCCGCCCGCGCGGTACGCGACCGAACTGACGCCGGTGCACGGCGGGTTGCGGCCGATCGGTCACCCGTGACCGTGCCGCCGGGCTCCTGGCCTTCGCCCCCTCCGCACACCGGTGGGCCCGGGTACCGGACCCGGGCCCATGGAGGTGGCGACGCGACGGAGCGCGGCGACTAGAGGAGACCGAGGAAGTCCAGGCCGAGGAGGCCGTGCCGGCCCAGGCCGTCGGCGAGGCGGGCCGCCTCCTCGTCGTGGCGGCCGTCGTCGTCACGCTTGCCCCCGTCGTCGCGGCGCTTGCCCCCGTCGTCGCGGCGGTGGCCCTCGTCGTCGCGGCGGCCGTAGTCGTCGTCCTTGCGGCCGTAGTCGTCGTCGCGGCGACCGTAGCCCTCGTCCTTGCGGCCGTAGTCGTCGTCGTAACGGCGGCGCTCGCCGCTGCGCCCGTAGCCGTCGTCGTAACGGCTTTGCCCGTGTCGGCCTGCGTGGCTGCCGCCGTGGCCGTGGTGGCGGCCGTGGTGGGCGCGGCAAGGGCTGTGGGAGGGGCACAGCGTGGCCTGCGCGCCACTGGGGGCCGCGGTCGCGGCGCCGGCGGCCGGGACGACCAGGGCAGCCGCGGCGAGGCCGGCCATCGCGAGCCCGCGAGGAATCGAACGAAGCATTGTTCCACCTTTACTCAGCTGGGCAGAAAAGGAACATTCTCCTGCAATCGCGACAATAGGGCGGCTGCCCAACCCCGCGCGGCGACCCGCCGGAGGGTCACCGGAACGCAGCACGGGCCGCGCCGCACCCGAGTGCGGCGCCGGCCGGGGGCGGTCTCACTCGGTCTTCGGCAGGCCCTCCAGCAGGGCGCCCAGCGCCTCCCCCACCAGTCGACAGACCGTGTCCGGATCGGCGCTGGCCAGCGGCTCCTTGCCGACCACCACCCGCATCAGGCCGATGCCCAGCAGCCAGGACAGGGCCAGATCGCCGCGCAGCGCGCCGTCGTCGGCGCGCGAGAGGGTGGCGAGCACCTCGGCGTACTCGTCGCCAAGTCCCCGGAGCGCCTCGGCGATTTCGTCGCTGCCGCCGATGGAGCGGAGGCAGACCTCCAGCGACCGGTCGGTGCCGGGGCCGCCGCCCTCGGCGAGCATGCCGCGCAGGGCGACATCGAAGAGCCGCTCCGCGGGGGTGGTGCGCAGCTGCTCGTGGCCGCCGCGCGCCATCACCTCGCCGAACAGGGCCTTCTTCGAGCCGAAGTAGCGGAACAACAGGGCCTGGTTGACGCCGGCGCGGGCCGCGATGTCGCGCACCGTGGCGCGTTCGTAGCCGCGTTCGGCGAAGAGTTCCGAGGCGGCGTCCAGCAGCAGCCGCCGGGTTCCCTGGGCGTCCCGGCGGTGTTCGCCGGGGGAGCCGCCGCGCGGGGGCTCCCCCGTCGACCGCCCCCTGACCTCCTCCATTGCTTCTCGCATGGCTCTTCCCCTTTCCGTCGGTCCGTCAGGTGACCACAGTGGCCCGCCGCGGCCGGTCATGACGACGGCGACGATCCGCCGTTGACCGCCCCGTGCAAGCGTCCTACCTTTGTAAGCAGGTGCTTACACAAGGGAGGTCACGGTGACCACAGCCGACACAGCACCCCTCTCCTACCCCTTCAATATCGCCGAGAGCCTTGATCTGGCGGCGGAGTACGACCAGGTGCGCGACCGCCCGGGGCTGCTCAAGGTGCAGTTGACGTACGGCGAGCCGGCCTGGCTCGTCACGCGGTACGCCGAGGCCCGGTTCGTCCTGGGCGACCTGCGGTTCAGCCGGGCCGAAAGCGCCCGGCACGACGAACCGCGACAGTCCGAGGGGACCCGCAACAGCGGCATCCTGAGCATGGACCCGCCGGATCACACCCGACTGCGGACCCTGGTCGCCAAGGCTTTCACGGTCCGTCAGGTCGAGAAACTCCGACCACAGGTCAAGGAACTGACGCGGGAACTGCTCGACGAACTGGAGGCGGCCGGGCCGCCGGCGGACCTCGTCGACCGGTACGCGCTGCCCATTCCGGTGGCCGTCATCTGCCGGCTGCTCGGGGTGCCGACCGAGGACCGGCCGCAGTTCCGGGTGTGGAGCGACGCCGCGCTGTCGACGAGTTCCCTGACGGCCGAGGAGTTCGACGCCAATCGCGAGGAACTCCGCGCGTACATGGGCAAGTTGATCGAGCAGCACCGGCAGCAGCCGCAGGACGACCTGATGACCGCGCTGATCGACGCGCGGGATGTCGACGACCGGCTGACCGAGCTGGAACTGATCGACCTGTGCGTGGGCATCCTGGTCGCCGGTCATGAGACCACTGCCACCCAGATCCCCAACTTCGTGCTGGCGCTGCTGGATCACCCCGAGCAGCTGGCCCTGTTGCGGGAGCAGCCCGAGCTGATCGGTGGCGCCGTGGAGGAGTTACTGCGGTTCGTCCCCCTGGGAAGCGGTGCGGGCCAGGCGCGGTACGCCACCGAGGACATCGAGGTCGGGGGCACGCTGGTACGTGCCGGTGAACCCGTACTGGTCGCGGTGGGCGCGGCCAACCGCGACGCGCTGCGGTTCGACGCGCCGGGGAAGCTGGACATCCGGCGGGCCGGCAATCAGCACCTGGGCTTCGGGCACGGCGTACACCACTGCCTGGGTGCGCCGCTGGCCCGACTGGAGCTCCAGGAGGCGCTGTTGGCGCTGCTGACCCGCTTCCCGGACCTGCACCTGGCCGGGGACGTGGAATGGAAGACGCAGATGCTGGTGCGCGGTCCGCGCGTCCTGCCGGTGGGGTGGTGAGCGCGGTGGCGTGGAAGGTGGAGATCGACCCGGGGCTGTGCATCGCCTCGGGTTCCTGTCCGGCGATCGCACCGGACCTGTTCGTGCTGGACGGGCCGCACGCCCGGGCGGTGCGGGAGGAGATCCCGGAGGACGAACGGGCGGTGGACGCGGCGGAGTTGTGTCCGGCGATGGCCATCACGGTGCGGGACGCGGCCGGGCAGGTGATCGGGCCCCGGCCGTAGGGGGCAGGGATGGCTTGCGGGGCGTGGCCGGGGGCCGCGCCCCGCTTCGCGTGCGCGGACACCGGAGCCCGTCGACCGCGGTCGGCGCCGTACCGCTGACGGTGAATCAGGACATCGGCGGCCGACTCCGTACGGATCCCTTGCCGAGCGGGATAGTACGTGTTCGGATTAACTCGGCCGAGATGTCCGGAATCACGCGTCGCTGCAAATCGGAGCATGTCCGAAAAACGTGGGGAGGCACGCCTCCGCCGGCCGGTGCGGGCCTGCCCGATGTTCGTGGCCCAGACGGAGGGGCACGGATCCGCACCGTCGAATCACTGGCATCCGGACCACCGGACCGCACCCAACCGACCGATTTGCAAGGGGTGTTCCGGAAACATCACGCCCTGCCGTGCGGCTTCCGTACGCCCGGGTTCCTGATGCTCGCCGAAGGGTTCCTCGCCGGGCGGCCGGACGCCGTGTGATTGTCCGTCCCGGCGTCGGGTCCGTGTTGGCCGAGTACGGGCCGTTGGTCGTCGCGTTCGTGGGCGGGGTGGGTCAGGGTCGGCTGCTGGGGCGGCTCGCGGGGATGCGGCGGGAGCTCAGGATGCTGCGGCGGGGGCGGGCACGAGCCGCTTCCCGGCTCGTGGCCGCGATGGCCGCGCCGGGAGCAGGAGTTGCGGGCGGCGCGCTAGGTCCGACGCTCGGCCGAGGATGTCGACCGGTCTGCGGGGGTCGGGGCGGTGCCCCGTGATTGAGTTGCCCCATGGCTGACGAGACCACTTCCTCTGCGCCCGGTTCGCCCGCGGCGCCTGGCACCACCGAAGCCGGGGCCATGGTCCCGCCCACGCTGACGGCCGCGCCCGGCTATCAGGTGCGGCGGCTCTACCAGGCGTATCTGGCCGTGTGGGTGCGTGCGGTCGATCCGACGCTGACCGGGCCGCAGTTCGCGGTGCTGACCGCGGTGGGCGCGACTCCGGGGCGGGACCAGCGGTCGATGGCGTCGGTGGTGGCACTGGACACCTCCACGATGGCGGATGTGGCCCGGCGGCTGGAGAGCCGGGGGCTGATAGTCCGCCGCGCGGACACCTCGGACGGCCGCCGCAAGCTGCTGTTCCTGACCGAGGACGGCGAGCGGACGCTGCGGGCCGCGCAGGAGCGGGTGCAGCGGCTGGACGAGCGACTGATGGCGCCGTACGACGACGCGCAGCGTGCCGTTGTGCGGCGGCTGCTGACCTCCCTGGCCGATCACTGGGAGGGCCTGGCCGGGGAGTTCTGACCGGCACCCGGGCGGGCGGCGGTGCGGCGCGGCCCGCCGGCGCCCCACCCGCGATCGACATGCATTGCCCACATGGCACAATGCGCCATCCGCTGCGTGTGCGGTCGGCTCGGATGCCCAGGGCCGCGTTCCATCCCGTCGGGCGGAGCAGCCGGCCCAAGGTGCGGCCGGCTGCGCTCACCGGGCAGGACCTGGCCGGCGTCGGTGTCGGTGTCGGTGTTCCGTTGTGCTCGACTGCCGCCCCTCCTGGTCCGCCTGCGGGGGCGGGGTGCGACGATGGGGCCTGTCATGGATGCGGGGCACATTCTCAGGGGGCTGCGCGCCGCGGTGTTCGCGGTGGTCTGCGTGCTCCTGGCTGCACTGGGGCACGCGGTGATGTCGGATGCCGCGGTGCCCGGCTGGATGCTGCTCGCGGCCGGGCTGGTGACCGCGGCCGGCGCCTGGTGCCTGGCCGCCCGCGAACGCGGCCCGGTGGTCGTGGGCCTGCTGACCGTCGGTACGCAAGTCGCCCTGCACAGCGCGTTCTCGCTGGGGCAGGCGATGGTCGGCGCCGGCGGGGACCGGGCCACGCTCGCCCGCGCATGGGCCGACACCTGGATGTGCGGCGCCCAAGGACTGTCGCTCAAGGAGATCGACGCGGCGCGGGCGTTGGCACAAATGGGGCAGAACGGGTCGATGGGGGCGATGGGATCGATGGATCCCTCGGCTGCCACGGGCGGTGCGACGGAGCCGCCGCACTCCGGCCTGGCTCACCTGGGCATGTCGCACATGGGCATGTCCCATATGGACGCCTCCGGCGCGGGCATGCACGGGAGCGCCGTCGGCATGCTCGCCGCGCACCTGCTGGTCGCGCTGCTCAGCGCGTGGTGGCTGTGGGGCGGGGAACGGGCGGCGTTCCGGCTCGTGCGGAGCGTCTCCGCCTGGCTGTTCGCGCCGCTGGTGCTGGTACTGCGGGCGGCTCTGCCGTCGTCCCGGCCGGTTCCGCGCCCCGTCCGGCAGGAGCCGCGGCGCGCGGTGCGCCGGCTGCTGCTGGCCCATGCGATGTCCTTGCGGGGTCCCCCGCGTGAGCCGGCTGTCGTCTGACAGCACGGTCGAACACCCCGGCCGGAATCGGCATACGGGCACCACGGGCCGCTGCCCCGTGCCCGCGCTTCCGGCCGCGACGTCACCGGTGGGCCGCGTCAGCACGCGCGCCGACCGGATCACGCGAAGGACTCCAAGGACTCCAGATGACGAATCCTGTCCGGATGCCGGTGGCACCGCCACCCGTGTCCCTACCCCATGAGCGGGCCGGCCTCGTCGGGCGCCCGGCGCTCCCCGGCCGGCCGGCCCGCCAGCCGGCCCGACCGTCAGCCCGCCCGTCGTCCCGGACGGAGGCGGGCCAGCAGGGCCTCGACGGAGGCCGGATCGCCGCCCGCGGGCGCGGTCCCCTCCCCCTCCTGTCCGGCGGCGCCGCCGAGCGCCGTGCTCAACGCCCGCGCCCGGGCCTGCCACTGGCGGCAGTCCGCACAGCCCGCGAGATGGTCGTCGAGACGGCGGGCGGTCAGCCCCGGGGGCAGCGCCTCGCCGTCGAGGCGGGCGGAGAGTGCCGTACGGATGCGCGAGCAGAGCATGCGCCCAGTCTCCCCGAATTGGTCCGTACCGGCGAGGGGCGGTCGTGGCGTGCGTGACGACGAGACGGTGACCGGCTGGGCGCTGGCCGCCCGGGACGGCGACGAACGGGCCGTCGAGCAGTTCGTGCGGGCCACCCAGCTCGATGTGCGGCGGTATGTGACGCACCTCAGCGGGGAGGCCCAGGCGGCCGACGACCTGGTGCAGGACACCTATGTGCGGGCGCTGCGCGGGCTGCCGCGGTTCGAGGGCCGGTCGTCGGCCCGGACCTGGCTGCTGACGATCGCCCGGCGGGTGGTGGCCGACCGGATCCGCACCCATGCGGTACGGCCCCGGCTGTCGGCGACCGACGACTGGCAGTCCGCCGCGGAGCGGGTCCAGCCGCGCGGGATGCCGGGCTTCGAGGAGGGCATCGCGCTGGCCGAGTTGCTCGCGGCGCTGACGCCGCAGCGGCGGGAGGCGTTCGTACTGACCCAGCTGCTGGGGCTGCCGTATGCGGCGGCGGCCGGGGTGATGGGGTGTCCGGTGGGGACGGTGCGTTCGCGGGTGGCCCGCGCCAGGGAGACGCTGATCGCGCTGCTGGCCGAGGCCGAGACGGAAGCAGAGGCCGGGGCCGGGGCCGTAGTGGAAGCCGGGGCACGTGCCGCGGTGCCGGACGACGGCGAACGGATGCTGCGGGCGGCCGCGCCCCCGCGTGGCGTACCGCAGCGCAGACCGGTGCCGGGCGACCGGCGGCCGCGCCGGCTCGCCACCGCGGTGGCCTGACCGGCCGGTACGGCGGGCCGACGGGGCTCATGGGCGGGCGGTGGCCTGCCCATGAGCCCCATGGCGGCGGAGCGACGGGACGGGTGGGACGGGCAGCGCAACCTGATGGCGAGCGTGCCCGCCCGTCCCGTATGTCCCGCCCGGCCTCCCCCGCCCGCCGCCTACTTCTCGCCGGGCCGTACCGCCCGGGCCGTCACGGTCAGCGGCGGGCTGTCGCGGAAGTGCAGGGTGAAGGTCAGGCGGTCGCCGGGAGCCAGCCGGGGCGGTGGGCTGACCATGATGTCGAGCGTGGTCGGCGTCATGGTGAGCGCACCGCCGGCCGGGACGGTGGCGCCGGGGGCCATGGCCATGGAGTGGGCGTTGCGGCCGACGGCGATGTCACGGCTGAGCATGGCGCGGTGGCCCGGCGGTCCGGTGACGGCGGTGAGGACGTCGTTCGCGGTACCCGAGTTGCGTACCGTGAAGAAGGCCGCGGTGGCGTCGTTCCCGGCGGGTATCAGCACCCGGCCCTCGGCGGCGGTCAGCCGGGCGGGGGTGCCGGCGTTGCCGGTGGCGGTCCAGGCGGTGAGGGTGCCGAGGGTGACCAGGCAGGTGAGCAGC
This sequence comes from Streptomyces sp. BHT-5-2, assembly GCF_019774615.1. Lineage (NCBI taxonomy): Bacteria > Bacillati > Actinomycetota > Actinomycetes > Kitasatosporales > Streptomycetaceae > Streptomyces > Streptomyces sp. BHT-5-2. The sequence goes on from NZ_CP081496.1 coordinate 4,756,882, forward strand.
GGCACGGCGCCGGCGGCAAGGCGTGAGCGGTTCATGAGGATTTCCAAGTGCCTTGGTTTTGGGGCGGGTTGAGGTCGGGTCAGATGGCGTGATGCGTGGTGGTGCCGTCGTGTGCCGGGTCTGCGGGGCGGCGGGGTGCGCGGGCGGCGGTGGGCGGTTGCCAGGCGCGGAGCCGCAGGCTGTTGCCGACGACGAGCAGGGAGCTGACGGACATCGCGGCCGCGGCGAGCATCGGGTTGAGCAGTCCGACGGCGGCGAGCGGCACGGTGACGAGGTTGTAGCCGAACGCCCAGAGGAGGTTGCCGCGGATGGTGCCGAGCGTACGACGGGCGAGGCGGACGGCGTCGGGGATGGCCTGGAGGTCGGCGCGGACGAGCGTGACGTCGGCGGCGCCGATCGCCGCGTCGGTGCCGCCGCCCATGGCGATGCCCAGGTCGGCGAGGGCCAGCGCCGCCGCGTCGTTGACCCCGTCGCCGACCACCGCGACCCGGGCGCCCTGCTCCCGCAGCGTCGTGACCAGCGCGGCCTTGTCGTCCGGCCGGGCCTGGGCGTGGACCTCGGTGATGGCCAACTGCCCGGCGACCGCCCGGGCGGTGGCGGTACGGTCCCCGGTGGCCAGCACCGGGCGCAGGCCCAGGCGGCGCAGGTGGTCGACGGCGCGGTAGGCGTCGGGGCGGAGGCTGTCACCGAGGGCGAGGACGGCCGCCGGGTCGCCGTCGACCTCGACCAGCACCGCGGTGCGGCCGGCGGCTTCGGCGGCGCGGACCGCGTCCGGCAGCGGAGCGGGCAGCCCGGCCGGGTCGTCGGGCGGGCGGACGACGGCGACCGTGCGCCCGTCCACCACCCCGCGGACGCCGAAGCCGGGGGTGGCGGTGAAGTCCCCTACCGCGGCGGCCGGTTCGAGCCGCGCGTCGGGCCCGTGGTCGCTGAAGTAGGCGAGGACGGCGCGGGCCACGGGGTGTTCGGAGCCCTGCTCCACGGTGGCGGCGAGCCGCAGCACCTCGTCCGGGTCGGGTTCGTCCGCGCGGGGCGTGAAGGCGCTGACGGTCATCCGTCCCGTGGTGAGGGTGCCGGTCTTGTCGAGGACCACGGTGTCGATGCGGCGCAGGCGTTCCAGCGCCCGCGGGCCGCTGACCAGGATGCCGAGCTGGGCGCCGCGGCCGGTGGCGGCCAGCAGCGCGGTCGGCGTCGCCAGGCCCAGGGCGCACGGGCAGGCGACGACGAGCACGGCGACCGCGGCGGTGACCGCGGCCTGGGGGTCGGCGCCGGCGCCGAGCCAGAAGCCCAGCACGGTGACGGCGATGGTCAGCACGGCGGGGACGAAGACCGCGGCGACCGCGTCCGCGAGCCGCTGGGCCCGGGTCTTGCCGGTCTGGGCGTCTTCGACGAGCCGGGTGATCCGGGCGAGTTGGGTGTCGCCGCCCACCGCGTCGGCCCGGACCTCCAGCAGTCCACCGGAGTTGACCGCGCCGCCGACGACCGGCGAGTCCGGGCCGACCTCGACGGGGTGGCTCTCGCCGCTGATCAGGGAGAGGTCCAGGGCCGAGCTGCCGGTGACGACGGTGCCGTCGGTGGCGACCCGTTCGCCGGGCCGGACCAGGAAGTGGTCGCCGACCTGCAACAGCGCGACGGGGAGGCGGCGTTCGGTGCCGTCCGGGCGGCGCACCGAGACCTCCTTGGCGGCGAGTTCGGCCAGGGAGCGGAGCGCGGCGCCGGTGCCGCGCCTGGCCCGGGCCTCCATCCGCCGCCCGGCCAGCACGAACAGCGGTACGCCGACGGCGGCTTCGAGATAGAGGTGGGCGGTGCCGTCGTCGGCCGTGGACAGCAGGCTGAACGGCATCGTCATCCCGGCCGTGCCGGCGCCGCCGAGGAACAGCGCGTAGACGGACCAGCCGAAGGATGCCGCGACGCCGAGGGACACCAGGGTGTCCATGGTCGCCGCGCCGTGCCGGAGGCCGCGCAGCGCACGGACGTGGAAGGGGGCCGCGCCCCATACGGCGACGGGGGCGGCGAGCACGAAGCAGAGCCACTGCCAGTTGCGGAACTGCCAGCCGGGCACCATCGACAGGGCCAGCACGGGGAGGGCGAGCAGGGCGGTCAGCAGCAGCCGGCGCAGCTCGGCGGAGTCGGCTTCGGTGCCGTCGGTGACTTCGGTGGCATCGCTCGGGGCGCCGCCGGGGGTGGCGTCGTCGGACCTGCCCGCGGAGGGGTGCCGGGGCTCGTCCTCGGGCGGTGCGGACGCGGTGAAGCCGGCGGCCACGACGGTGGCGATGAGGGCGTCTACGTCGAGCGACGCGGGGTGGTTGATGCGGGCCCGCTCGGTGGCGAGGTTCACCGAGGCGGTGACGCCGTCCAGCCGGCCGAGCTTCCGCTCCACCCGGCCCACGCAGGCGGCGCAGGTCATCCCGCCGATGGCGAGGGTGGTGACGCGGTCGGGCTCCTGCGGGGACTGCGGTGCGGCTTGCGGTTGGGGCCGTGGCTCGGGCTGGGACTGGGGCTGGGCTTCGGGCCGGGGCGGTGGCTGGTTCCGGTGCCGGGTCATCGTCCGACTCCCGGCGTCGGGAGGAGAGGTGTGGCGGGTGCGGCCGCGGAGGCGGATCCGGAGTCGGTGACGGGGCCGGTGGCGGGGGCGACCTGCGCGGCCCGCGGTTGACCCAGTGCGCTCATGCCCGCCATGCCCGGCATCCCGCCGCCCGAACCGCCGCCGCCGGGCGGTTCGGTGCTCCCCGGGCGGCGGTCGGGACGGAGGCCGGGGGCGACCGGACCGACGGCGCCGCCCACCGCGTAGGCGAGGGCGAACAGCAGCGCCAGCAGCGCGACGAAGCCGAGGACCGAGCGGGCCGGCAGCAGCCGGCGGAACCCGCCGAGCGGCACGGAGGTCCGGGGGCGCCGGGCGGAGCCGGCCGGGGACGCGTCGGGCGGGGGTGCGGAGCGGGCGGGGGTGGTCATCGCGTCATCGTGGCAGGTGGGAGCGGGGGCGAACGGCCGATCGAGGGTCGATCGGAGCGTGAGGTTCATCCCGTCCGGCCGACGGAACCATGTGCGCTTCCGGCCCGACTAACTGGGTTTCGCCGCTGTCCACTTCGAAGCGCCGCGCCTCCTCCGCCCGGAAATTTCTCCCACTTCGCCGGGAACCCGGGCCGGTCGCCGCCCGACCTTTCAGACGCCGCGATGCCGGACCCGCACGGTGGATCGAGGAGAGGACGGGCCGATGCCACGGGACCTGGCGGAGGGACAGCGGGAGCGGTGGGGGCTGGTGGCCGTCCGCCGCCGTGCCGCGCCCGCCGCCACCGCACGCCGTGGCGGTCAGCGCGACGACCGTCGCGAGTCCGCACCACTTCCTGGGCGCATGGGTCTTCTCCCCCACCACTGTGCCGCTCCGGCCGGTCTCCGGCCGCGGGCCACCCTCGTGACCCGGCACAGGCAGTCGGGGGCGGGCGGCTTCCGGTTCCCGCAGAGGCGCAGGTCATCGCGTACGTGGACGGGGCGACGGGGCGCTTCGGCCGGCGCTCCGGCGGGGCGTGCGCACCGCGCCGGCGGGCGGGCCGCCCCCGTTCACGGGGCCTGCTCGCCGCTTCCCTGGGGCCCGTAGAGGTCCAGCAGGCGGACGCGGGTGCCGTGCAGGCGTTCGGCGACGGTCTCGGCGACGTAGCGGTAGACGGCCCGGCCCAGGACGGGGTCGTCCTCGCACAGGGCGCGGACGAGGACGGCGTCGAACTCCAGGGCCTCGACGGGGCCGACGGTCTCCGCGCCGAGGTGCCAGAGGTAGGGCGGGAACAGCCAGGACCAGCCCAGGAGTTCGTCCCGGCCGAGGGTTTCGACGACGGCGGCCCGGCGGCCGGGGACGTGCTGGTCGAGGGCGACCCGGCCGGTGCCGATGATCCAGAAGCGGTCGGCCCGGCGGCCCTCCTCGAAGACGCGGGTGGCGCGGGGCAGCGACACCTCGTGGGCGATTTCGGTCAGCCGCCGGCGCCGGTCCGGGGGCATCGCGTCGAACAGGTGCTGGACCTTGGGCATCTCGTCCTCCATCGACCGCTGTGCAGTCTTCGCACGATATGCGGCGGATCGGGGTGATACCGGGAATGGTCGGCCCGGCGGCCGGCGGCGGGTGCGCGGTCAGGCCATCTGACGGCGCACCAGGTCGTGCAGCCGGCCGCCGGTGTCGGCGAGGAGGTCGGCCGGGGCCCCCTCCTCGACGACCCGGCCGTCGGCCATGACCAGGACCCGGTCGGCGTCGAGCACCGTGGACAGGCGGTGCGCGATGACCACACGACTGGCGCTGAGCGCGCGGGTGCTGTCGATGACGATCCGCTGGGTCTCGTTGTCCAGGGCGCTGGTGGCCTCGTCGAAGAAGAGGATGCGCGGGCGGCGGACCAGCGCCTGGGCGATCATCAGGCGCTGCCGCTGGCCGCCGGAGATGGCACCGCCGCCGGCGATCATGGTGTGCAGGCCCATCGGCATCCGCTTGATGTCCTCGGCCAGGCCGGCCATCTCGGCCGCCGCCCAGACCTCCTCCTGGGTGAACACCTCCGCGCCGGAGATGCAGTCCAGGATCGAGCCGGTCAGCGGCTGGGCGTTCTGCAGCACCACCCCGCACTGCCGGCGCACCGCCGCCTGGTCGAGCGCGCCGAGGTCCTGGCCGTCGTAGAGGACGCTGCCGGCGGACGGCCGGTCGAAGCCGATGAGCAGCCGCAGCAGGGTCGACTTGCCGCAGCCGCTGGGGCCGACGATCGCCACGAACTCGCCGGGCCGCACCTGGAGGGAGACGTCGTCGAGGACGAGCGGGCCGTCCTCGCTGTAGCGGAAGGAGAGCTTGCGGGCCTCGATGGCGCCGGAGAGCACCCCGGGCTGGGAGCTGCCGCCGCGGACCTCGGGCGCCTCGTCCAGGACCGGCCGGATCTGCTCGAACATCGGCAGCGCCGCGGCGGCCGAGACGAAGGCGCCGGTGAGCTGGGTGACCGAGGTCAGCAGCATGGTCACCGAGGTGTTGAAGGTCAGGAAGGCGCCGGCGGACAGCGTGCCGCGGGCCGGCCCGGCCAGCAGCACGAACAGCGCCAGGGAACAGAGCGGCAGGTAGACGGCGTTGAGGACGGTGGTGATGTTCTTGATCCGGCCGGCCTTCTGCTGGAGCTCCCGGGAGCGGGCGAACTCCCGCGCCCAGGCCGCGTAGGCGAAGGACTCCGCCGCCGCGACCCGCAGCTTGGGCAGCCCGCGCAGGGTCTGGAACGCCTGGTTGTTGAGCTTGTTGCCGAGCGTCACCAGCCGGCGCTGCCAGCGCAGTTCCCACAGCCCCAGCACGAGGAAGACCGCGCCGATGACGAGCAGCATGGCGCACGCGGCGAGCGCCAGCGGGACGCTGTAGACCAGCAGCATCACGAGGTTGACCGCGCCGACCGTACCGGCCTGCACGGCGACCGGCCCGACGCCGGCCAGCACCCGGCGGATGGCGCTGATGCCCATGGCGGCACTGGCCAGTTCGCCGGTGGAGCGGGCCGCGAAGAACTTGGTGGGCAGGCGCAGCAGCCGGTCCCAGACGGCCGGCTGGAGGACGCTCTCGATCCGGCCCTCTATGCGCAGCACGGTGAGGTTCTGCAGCAGGGTGAAGGCGGCCGCGACGACGCCGGCGATGATGACGGCGAGCGCGACCTGGACGATCGGGCCGCGGGCGGCGGCCGGGACGTAGACGCCGAGGACCTTGCCGGTGGCGATCGGGACGAGGGCGCCGAGGGCGACCGTCACCAGTCCGCTCAGGGCGAGGTTGCGCAGGTCGGTGCGGTTGCCGCGGAGGCTGAAGCGCATCAGCCGCCAGGGCGTGAGCCGGCGGTCCGGCAGCGGCCGGTAGAACATCACCGCGCGCGGCTCGAACTCCGCCGCGTTGTCCTCGCCGATCCGTATCCGCAGCCCGGAGGACGGGTTGACCGCCTCGTAGCGGCCGCGCCGCCACAACAGGGCCACCGGGGCACCGGACTTGGCGCGGTGGCCGACCAGCGGCCCGACGTCGGTGCGCCACCAGCGGCCGTCGAGGCGGACCGCGCGGGTGCGTATCCGGGAGGCCAGCGCGATCCGCTCGACGGGGCTGATCCGGTCGCCGGCGGCGGCGCCCTTGGGGGGTTCGGTGAGCGGGATGCCGGCGGCCCCGGCGACCTTCCGGCAGACCGCGAAGGTCAGGTCGTCGCCGGCCCGGTCGCGGCTCGCGCCCGCCCGGCCGGCGCCCCGGTCCTTGCCGATGGAGGCCAGCAGCGCCTGGTCGGCGCGTTCCCGGACGGCCTCGCCGGCCTTGATGCCGGCCGCGGCGCGGTCCTCGTGGGCGCGCTCCAGCTGCTCGATCCAGCGGTCCACGGCGGACAGCAGCCGGTACTGCTGGTTCACCATCCGCTGCCACAGCGCCGCGTCGACGAGCAGGTCGGCGGCGGCCTCGGCGCTGTAGGAGGCGCCGTACTGGACGCTGCCGGGCGGCACCGGCATCCACAGGACGTCGTCGTCGGCGACCGCCTCGTCGGTGGGCCGGCCGTCCAGCGGCGCCTCGAAGAGCACGCCCAGCCCGCGGGCGGTGCCGAGTGCGAAGGCGTGCTCCAGGGGGCCCGCCGGAGCGCCGTAGGTGTCGTGGGCGGAGGCGTCGTGGCCGTAGGCGTCGGGGTGCGTCCCCTGGTCGCCGTAGCCGGTGTACTCGGGGCGGGGCAGTTCGCGCAGGGCGATCCGGCGCAGTCCGCAGTGCTGTGACGGGCGGCCGACGAGGGTGTGCTGGGGGCCCTGGACGGGGCCGAGCAGCAGCGTGCCGGCTTCGAGGCGGCCGAGGAAGTGCCAGGGCCCCTCCTGGGTGGCGTCCACCGCGAACAGGTCGAGGGTGCCGCCGGTGACGAGCCAGAGGACGTGCGGGCCTTCGAGGGGGACGTTGCGCAGCCCGGCGCAGTCGACCGGCGTGCCCAGGCCGCCCAACGCGTGGGTGACCGCGTCGGCGCCGGCCGGGCCGGTCGCCGAAGGGGCCGGTGCGGGCGGTGCGGACGGCATGGCCGGCGGTGTGGCGGGTCCGGCGTCCGGGGACGGGTGTGCGGATGCCACGTCAGTGCTCCTTGACCAGGTCGGCGTAGACGCCACCGGCGGCGACCAACTCCTCGTGCCGGCCGCGTTCGACGACCGCACCGTGGTCGAGGACCACGATCTCGTCGCTGTCGCGGACGGTGCTCAGCCGGTGGGCGATGATGACGCAGGCGCAGCCGCGGCGCCGCAGGTTGTCCATGATGACCGCCTCGGTGCCGGCGTCCAGGGCGCTGGTGACCTCGTCGAGGACGAGGATGCTGGGGCGCCGGACCAGCGCCCGGGCGATCTCCAGGCGCTGCCGCTGGCCGCCGGAGAAGTTGCGGCCGTCCTGCTCGACGCGGCTGTGGATGCCGTCGGGGCGGCGGGCGATGACGTCGTCGTAGAGGGCGGCGTCCTGGAGGGCGGCGATCACCGCGTCGTCGGGGATGGAGGGGTCCCACAGCGCGACGTTGTCCCGGACGGTGCCCTCGAAGAGGAAGACGTCCTGGTCGACGAAGGAGACCGAGGCGGCCAGCGCGCTGCGCGGGATGTCGGCGAGGCGCTGTCCGTCGATCCGGATGGTGCCCTCCCAGGGGGCGTAGAGGCCGGATATCAGCCGGGAGACGGTGGACTTGCCGCTGCCCGAGCCGCCGACCAGGGCGACCTGCCGGCCGGGCCCGACGGACAGCGAGAAGCCGGTCAGCAGCGGGGCGTCGAGCGGGCTGTAGCCGAAGGTGATGCCGTCGAGGGTGACATGGCCCTTGAGGCGGCGGGTGCCGGCGTCCGCGTCCGGGCGGGAGTAGTGGGCGTCGGCGGGGAAGTTCTCGACGTCCTTGAGGCGGGCGACGTCGGCGGCGAAGTCCTGGATCCGGCCGGCGACGCCGTTGAGCCGGGTGATCGGGGCGGTGAAGCGGGTCACCAGGGCCTGGAAGGCGACCAGCAGGCCGATGGAGATATGGCCCTCGACGGCGCGCAGGCCGCCGATCCACAGGATCAGGGCGCTGTTGAAGGTGGCGAGGGTGGGGGCGACGACGGCCAGCCAGGCGCTGGGGACGCCGAGCCGCTGCTGCTCCTCCAGGGTGGCGGCGTGCTGCCCGGCCCAGCGGCGGAAGTAGCCGTTCTCGCCGCCGGTGGCCTTCATGGTCTCGATGAGCTGCAGGCCGGTGTAGGAGGTGTTGGTGAGCCGGGCGGTGTCGGCGCGCAGCTTCTGGGTGTGGGTGGCGCGCAGCCGCACCACGATCCGCATGGCGACGACGTTGAGCAGCGCGATGAGCACGCCGATGACGGTGAGTTGGGGGTCGTAGGTCCACAGCAGCACCGCGTAGAGGACGACCACGACGCCGTCGACGGCGGCCGCGGCCAGGTCGCGGGCGAGGGTCTCGGCGACCGCGTCGTTGGACTGCAGGCGCTGGACGAGGTCGGCGGGCGAGCGCTGCGCGAAGAAGGTGACCGGCAGCCGTAGCAGGTGGCGCAGGAAGCGGGCGCTGCCGAGGGTGGAGGAGATGATCCGGCCGCGCAGCAGGTTGGCCTGCTGGAGTCCGGTGAGGACGGCGGTGAGCACCACCATCGCGGCCATCGCGGCGAACAGCGGCCCCAGCAGCGAACTCTGGTTGCCGATCAGGAACATGTCGATATAGGTGCGGCTGAGCGCGGGCAGCGCCGCGCCGACGCCGACCAGCAGCAGGCTGGCGAGCAGCGCCGCCAGCAGGGTGCCGGCGGTGCCGCGCAGCCGGGCCGGCAGGGCCTGTAGCACGCTGGGCTTGCGGCCGCCCCGACGGAACTCCTCGGTGGGCTCGAAGACCAGGGCGACGCCGGTGAAGCTGGTGTCGAAGTCCTCGGTGGGCACGAAGCGGCGGCCCTTGTCGGGGTCGTTGACGTGGACGCCGCGGCGGCCGAGGCGGCGGCCCATGCCGTCGTAGACGACGTAGTGGTTGAACTCCCAGAAGAGGATGGCCGGTGCCTGGACCTCGGCGAGTGCGGCCGGTTCCATCTGCATGCCCTTGGCCTGCAGGCCGTAACTGCGGGCGGCCTTGAGGAGGTTGCTGGCCCGGGAGCCGTCGCGGGAGACGCCGCAGGCGATCCGCAGCTCCTCCAGCGGTACGTGCCGACCGTAGTGGGCGAGGACCATGGCCAGGGAGGCGGCGCCGCACTCGACGGCTTCCATCTGGAGCACGGTGGGGGTGCGGACGGCCTTCGGCGCCTTCGGGGCGGCGGCCGGCGGTCTGCGGCGGCGGGCGGGTGAGGGGCCCTCGGGGCGGTGCCGGCGGCGCCCGGCCGGCGGAAGGTGCTGCGGGGGCGCGGCGGAGGCGTCGGGGGCGGTCACGGGAGCAGCCAATCGATCGGGTGCTGCGCGGCCAGGTGGACGGCAGCGGTGGCCTGGGTCATCGAGTCGAGGGCGAACGGCGGGCCGCCGGAGGTGGACCAGGCATAGCCGGAGGCGGTGGGCGCGGTGTCGAGCCGGACCAGGACCGCGATCGGCTGGCCGGCGCGGGAGAACTGCTCGCCGAGTTGGGCGCTGCCGAGGAACGAGGAGATCCGCTGGCGGGACTGGGCGGCGCGGCCGACGGCCGCCACATGGCCGCGCAGTACGCCGAACCGCTGGCTGGGGGCGGACGCGACGGTGAGGTCGACGGCCGCGCCCGCGGGGAGGGTCGCGGCGCTCTCGGCCGGGACGTAGAGGGTGGCGGTCAGCGGGTCGCGGGGACCGCCGGTCCGCTCGACGGAGGCCAGGTCGGCGCCGGTGGTGACGACCGAGCCGATGGTGGCGACGACGCCGGTGAGCCGGCCGGCGGCCAGTGCGCGGACGACGGTGGTGCCGCCCTGTGCGGTGCGTATCCGCACCAGGGGGGCGCCGGTGGCGACCTGCTTGCCCTCCTCGGCGAGGACCGTGGTCACCTGCCCGGCGACCGGGCTCTGCAGGACGTAACTGCCGTGGCCGTGGGTGAGGATGCCGGGGGCGGTGAGGGTGGCGGAGACGGTGCCGGTGATCGCCCAGACGCTCGCGGCGATCATGACGAGCACGCTGACGGCCAGCACCAGCCAGCCCTGTGGGCGGGCGAACCGCACCGGAAGGTCGAGTTCCTCGGGCGATTGCAGCTTGGACAGGGCCTGTTGACGGAACTGCACGGCACTCCTCCCTCAACTGCGGGGGTCGGTACGGACGGACGGAGTCCGCCGCCGGTGCGGAGATCCGGCGGCGGACAGCCGGGTGCCCCGGAACCCGGCCGGAACCGGGTCGTCCGGGGCACTCGGCACGGCAGATCGGCAGGGAGGGGGCGCCGACTACCGTCACGACCTTATGTGGCTGTGCCGCACCGCGGCACAGGGGCGGTCGGATCAGAGACCGTTGGTGAGGCCGTTCACGGTGCCCGTGACGTCGGTGCCGGTGAGGCCCTGGGCCGTGCCGGTGACGTTGCCGAGCAGGCCGGAGACCGGGGCGACCGAGTCGACGGTGGTGGTGACGGTGCTCAGCACACCGCCCACGAGGCCACCGGACACGTTGTCCAGGTCGGCGTCGGAGATTTCCTGGGTCTGAACCTGGGCGTTGTTCATGGTGTTTCCCTTCGGGTCAATATCAAAAAGGGCGAGCGGGCCGTCCGGTGGGTGACCCGGCCGCGGCCACGGTAGTGGGGCCCCCGATATCGAGAAACCCCGGCGACCACCGCGGTGCGATGGATCAAAGCATGCGGGGTGGTTGCCCTGCTAATCGGAAGAGCTGAGATCCGGACGTGGCCGCACCGGGAAATTACCGGACGTGTACACGCGTCCATGAATTTATCCGAGCATCTTCACAACTCCTGCGGTTTCCTTTTCCGCAAACAGTCGTTACGGCGCACGCGGAATGGGGCATTCCGGAACCAAGTCGCTGCTCACCGGTGCCCCCGCCGACCCCAAAACCCCGCCACGTGTGCCGGCTGCGCATTCGGTGTGCAGATTTCCTGGAGGCCGTCGAACGCAACCCCCGACCGGCCCGCCCGGACACCCAGAAGTCCGATTCGCGTTTCCGCAGTACAGCCGCGATGTTGCCCAGGTTTTAACCGAACATGATTGCCCGCCACTTCCCGTCCACTCATGACCGGAATCGTCATGACTATCGCCCCCGCATTCCACTGGAAACGGATCGACCGTCCAGAGAACGGACATATTCGCATAACTGCGATAGGGGGCCTTCGCCGGGGTCGGCCGCGGTGGCAGCCGGGCCCGGCCCGGTGCACGGTGGGTGTGTGGATCCCGTGGCGGCGCTGGAGCGGATCGCGTTCCTGCTGGAGCGGCAGGGAGCGGTGACGTACCGGGTGCAGGCGTTCCGCACCGCGGCCTCGGTGATCGGCGCACTGCCCGCGGACGAGCTGAGCGCGCGGGCCGGGAACGGCACGTTGGGGCGCCTCAAGGGGCTCGGCCCCAAGACGACCCGGGTCGTCGAGGAGGCGCTGGCCGGGCAACGGCCCGGCTATCTCGCGCACCTGGAGGAAGAGGCCGGCGGCCCGCTGGTCGACGGTGGACGGGGGCGGGCGCTGCGCCGGGCGCTGCGCGGCGACTGCCATCTGCACTCGGACTGGTCCGACGGCGGCAGTCCCATCGAGGCGATGGCCCGGGCCGCCCGCGACGTCGGCCACGACTGGTGCGCGCTGACCGACCACTCCCCACGGCTCACCGTCGCCCGCGGACTGACCGCCGAGCGGCTGCGCAGGCAGCTGGCCGTGGTCGCGGAGGTCAACGCGCGCCTGGCGCCGTTCCGGCTGCTGACCGGGATCGAATGCGACATCCTCGACGACGGCTCGCTCGACCAGGAACCGGAACTGCTGGCGGAGCTGGATGTGGTGGTGGCCTCCGTCCACTCGAAACTGCGGATGGACAAGGGGCCGATGACCCGGCGGATGGTGGCCGCGGTCCGCGACCCCCTGGTGGACGTCCTGGGCCACTGCACCGGGCGGCTGGTCACCGGCAGGGGCCGCCCGGAGTCGGCGTTCGACGCGGCGGAGGTCTTCGCGGCCTGCGCCGAGCACCGCACCGCGGTGGAGATCAACTGCCGCCCGGACCGCCTGGATCCGCCGCGCGGTCTGCTGCGGCAGGCCCTGGCCGCCGGCACCCTCTTCGCCGTCGACAGCGACGCGCACGCGCCCGGCCAACTGGACTGGCAGATCTACGGCTGCGCCCGCGCCGAGGAGTGCGGCGTCCCGGCCGGCCGGGTCGTCACCACCTGGACGGCCCGCCAACTGGCGACCTGGAAGCGGACCGGCCGCACCCCGCGCACGGCCGACGGCTGACCCGCCGCGCACGGTCCGCGGTTGACCCACGCGCCCGTCAGCCGCCCTGCACGGCCGCCGCCGTCCGCAGCGCCGCCAGCACCGGACGGAACAGCGGATGGCCCTCCGCACCGCGCCGGACCGCGGCGAACACCCGGCGGGTGGGCGCGACCCCGTCGACCGGCCGGACCACCACACCCCCCAGATCCATCCCGCGCAGCGCCGAGCGCGGCACCAGGGCCACCCCCGCGCCCGCCGACGCCAGCGCCACCACCGCCCGGAAGTCGTCCGAGGAATGCGCGAGATCCGGCCGAAACCCGGCGTACTCGCAGGCCAGGACGACCACGTCATGGCAGGGATTGCCGGAATAGGGGCCGATCCAGGGGTCCTTGGCGAGCCGGGCCAGCGGCACCGCCGCCGCACCGGCCAGCGGATGGCCGGGCGGCAGCACCGCGTCGAACGGCTCGGCGTAGAGCGGGACACGGGTCAGCCGGGGGTCGTCGGCGTCCGGCGCGCCCCGGTACTCCACGGCCACCGCCACGTCGACCTGCCGGTCCAGCACCATCGGCAGGCTGGCGTCGCCCTCCACGTCCTGGACCCGGACGCGGATACCGGGCGCGGAATCGGCGAGTTCGGCCAGGGCCGGGGCGAGCACCAGCCCGATGCCGGTCGCGAACGCCGCGACCGTCACCGTGCCCGCCTCGCCCTTGTCGTACGCGGCCAGCTCCGCCTCGGCGCGCTCCAGCTGGGCCAGCACGGCGTTGGCGTGGCCGAGCAGGATGTCGCCCGCGGCGGTCAGCCGGACGCCGCGGGCGCCGCGCTCGACGAGGCGGTGGCCGGTCTCCTGCTCCAGCGCGGCCAGCTGCTGGGAGACCGCCGAGGGCGTCAGATAGAGCGCGGCGGCCGCGGCGGTCACCGTGCGGTGGTCGGCCAGGGCACGGAGGATGTGCAGCCGACGTGCTTCGATCATGGATCCAGTTTCGCAGGGTTCGGGCCTGTCCGGTGGATCAGGTTCGGACCCGGTCATGTTCCACCGGACAGGCCCGAAGGCCGCCTTGGGCCCCGGAAACCGTGCGGTCAGCTCTCCAGGGCGGCGCGGGCGGCCACGAAGGCGTCCACCGCGCGGTGCACGTCCTCGGTGGAGTGGGCGGCGGACAGCTGCACGCGGATCCGGGCCGCCCCCTTGGGGACCACCGGGTAGGAGAAGCCGATGACGTACACCCCGCGCTCCAGCAGCAGTTCGGCCATCCGGCCCGCCTCGGCCGCGTCACCGATCATGACGGGCGCGATGGGGTGCTCGCCGGGCAGGATCGCAAAGCCCTCCTCGGTCATCCGGGAGCGGAACAGCGCGGTGTTGGCGTGCAGGCGCTCGCGCAGGTCACCGGCGGATTGGAGGAGGTCGAGCACCTTGAGCGAGGCGGCCGCGATCACCGGCGCGAGCGTGTTGGAGAACAGGTAGGGGCGGGAGCGCTGGCGGAGCAGCGCGACGATCTCGGCGCGGGCGGCGACATAGCCGCCGGAAGCGCCGCCCAGCGCCTTGCCGAGGGTGCCGGTGAGGATGTCGACCCGGTCCATCACGCCGCACAGCTCGGGGGTGCCGCGGCCGCCGGCGCCGACGAAGCCGACCGCGTGCGAGTCGTCGACCATCACCATCGCGCCGTAGCGGTCGGCCAGGTCGCAGATCTCCCGCAGCGGCGCGAGGTAGCCGTCCATGGAGAACACGCCGTCGGTGACGATGAGGGTGCGCCGGGCGCCCTCGGCGTCCTTCAACTGCCGCTCCAGGTCGTCCATGTCGCGGTTGGCGTACCGGAGGCGGCGGGCCTTGGAGAGCCGGATGCCGTCGATGATGGAGGCGTGGTTGAGGGCGTCGGAGATGACCGCGTCCTCCGGGCCGAGCAGGGTCTCGAAGACTCCGCCGTTGGCGTCGAAGCAGGAGGAGTAGAGGATGGTGTCCTCCTGGCCGAGGAAGCCGGAGAGCCGCCGCTCCAGCTCCTTGTGCACCTCCTGGGTCCCGCAGATGAAGCGGACCGAGGCCAGTCCGTAGCCCCAGCGGTCCAGGGCCGCGTGGGCGGCGCCGATGACCTCGGGGTGGTCGGCGAGGCCGAGGTAGTTGTTGGCGCAGAAGTTGAGGACCTCGCCGGGGCGGCCGCCGGCGGTGACCGCGACGGTGGCGGACTGCGGGGTGCCGATCACCCGCTCCGGCTTGTGCAGTCCGGCGGCGCGGATCTCGTCGAGGTCGGCGCGCAGATCGTCGCGTACGGCGTCGAACATCAGGAGGGTCTCCTTAGGAGTGGAGGTCGGCGGCGGAGGGCCGGCGCGCAGCGCCGTCATCTGGGGGTGGAGGTCGGGCGACGGGAGGGAGGGAGGGAGGGGAGCAACCGGGGCGGGTGCTAGGCGCTCCAGTCGAGGATGACCTTGCCGCCCTGGCCGCTCGCCGCGTCGGCGAAGGCGGCGTCGAACTCCTGGTACGGGTAGCGGCCGGTGATCACGGGGGCGAGGTCGAGGCCGCCCTCCAGCAGCACCGACATCGCGTACCAGGTCTCGAACATCTCCCGGCCGTAGATGCCCTTGATCGTGATCATGGAGGTGACGATCCGGGACCAGTCGACCGGGAACTCCTCGGCGGCCAGGCCCAGCACGGCGATCCGGCCGCCGTGCGTCATGTTGCCGATCATGTCGCGCATCGCCTCGGGCCGGCCGGACATCTCCAGGCCGACGTCGAAGCCCTCGCGCAGGCCCAGTTCGCGCTGGCCGTCCGCGATGGAGCCGTGGGCGACGTTGAGGGCGAGGCTGACGCCGACCTTGCGGGCCAGCGCCAGGCGCTGCTCGCTGACGTCGGTGATCACCACATGGCGGGCGCCGGCGTGCCGGGCGACCGCCGCCGCCATGATGCCGATCGGCCCGGCACCGGTGATCAGGACGTCCTCGCCGACCAGCGGGAAGGAGAGCGCGGTGTGCACGGCGTTGCCGAACGGGTCGAAGACCGCGGCGATGTCGAGGTCGACCGGGACCCGGTGCACCCAGACGTTGCCGGCGGGCAGCGCGACGTACTCGGCGAAGGCGCCGTCCCGGCCGACGCCCAGGCCGACCGTGGCGCGGCACAGGTGGCGCCGGCCGGCCTGACAGTTGCGGCAGTGGCCGCAGACCAGGTGGCCCTCGCCGCTGACCAGGTCGCCGGTGTTGATGTCGGTCACGTCCCGGCCGGTCTCGACGACCTCCCCGACGAACTCGTGGCCGACGGTCAGCGGGGTGCGCACCGACTGCTGCGCCCAGCCGTCCCAGGCGCGGATGTGCAGATCGGTGCCGCAGATGCCGGTGCGCAGCACCTTGATCAGCACATCCCCCGGGCCGATCGCCGGCTCCGGCACGTCCGTCAGCCAGAGTCCCGGTTCCGCCTTCTGCTTGACCAGTGCCTTCACCGCATCGGCTCCCGTACGTGAATGAGTGCTGTGACGTCACGGGGGCCGGGTGCGGCCCGCCGATCTCGGCCAGAAATCTTCCGTATGGCGGGCTCCGGGTCCATCGAGGATTTCTTAACCGCGCCCGCAGATCACCTTTACGCCCCACTCGTCACAAGAATGCAGAGCCGTCACATCAGCCTCCGGTGGGGTCGTCAGCAGCGGGAAACGCGGCCCGGTGGGGCGGGAGTTGCCGCTCCCTCGCCGCCGGCATCAGTCCGGTGGCCCCGGGCCGGTCACGGTGAACAGCCCGCCGTCCGGATCGCGCACCATCGCGCGGCTGCCGGTCCCGTCCCGGGTCGCGGTCACCGGGGTGACGGTGCCGCCGGCGTCCACCGCGGCCTCGGTCACCGCCGGGACGTCCGGCACCCGGAAGTGCACATGCCACTGCGGCCGCACCCGCGGATCCGGGGCGGCCTCCACCGCCCCGCCGCGCAGCGCCGCCACCACATGCGTCCCGTCGTGCACGATCACCTGGTCGTGCTCGTACGTCACCTGGCAGCCGCCAGGTTTCTCCGACGCCCAGTCGAAGACCTCGGCGTAGAAGATGGCCGCGGCGAACGCGTCCCTGGTGCGCAGTTCCAGGATCGCCGGGGCGTGGCCGGTGCCCACCGACCAGGCCAGCGTCTGCCCCTCCCAGAAGCCGAAGGTGGCTCCGTCGCGGTCCGCGGCGAGGGCGGCCCGCCCCGGTCCGAGCTTGAGCGGCCCCACCGCGACCGTGGCACCGCGCTCCCGGATCCGGGCGGCGGCGTCGTCGGCGTCCGGCACCGCGAAGTACGCGGTCCAGGCCACCGGCACCTGGAAGCTCGGCGCCAGCGCCCCGATCCCGGCGACCGGCTCCCCGTCGTGCAGGGCGACCGAGAACTCCTCGCCGAGGCTGGCCGAGCGGAACTGCCAGCCCAGCACGGCTCCGTAGAAGCGATGGGCGGACTGCAGGTCGCTGGTCATCAGGCTCACCCAGCAGGGCGCGCCGCGTACCGGAGCGGTCGGGCGGGGCGACGGCATCGACATCTGCCTCCTGGTGCTCGGGCCGTTCGACGGGTGAACGTGGGTCAGCCCGCGCGGGTCGGCGTGGATCGCGGCCGGGTCCTCGGCGCCCCCTCCCACTGTGCCAGCGACCGCCCGGCCCCGCACCAAGGGACGCCCGCCCCGCCGGTCGCCCGCTCGGTGCAGGGCCGGTTGTGCGGCTCGATACCGGGCTCGATGCTGGAGGTACCGAACCGGGCTGGGTTGATGCCATGAACGCATGGAACGCGGCGACGAGCGCCGACTTCCGTGGTCCCCTCGACGTCACCAGGGCGGCCACGGCGGTCCTGGACGCCCGGGGGCTGGTGATCGGGTGGAGCGCGGCGGCCCGGAAGCTGCTGGGCTACGCACCGGAGGAGATCGTCGGCCGGCCCGCCGCCACCTTCCTGCCGGGCACGGCCGACCGTGCCCCGGGCCCCACCGAACCGTCGGCCCCGGACATGTCCCACATCGAGGCCCGCACCGCACGGCACGCCGACGGCCACCGGCTGCCGGTGGCGATCACCATGTGCCCGCTGGCCGACGCGCTCCAGAACGCCGCGGCCGGCCCGGCCCGGGTGCTGGTGGCGACCGGGCTCGACGACCTGCGGCGGTGGGAGGCGCGCCAGGCGATGCTGCACGGGCTGGCGACGCAGTCGCCGGTGGGGTTGGCCATCTACGACAACGACCTGCAACTGACGTGGTTCAACAGCTCGTACGGGCGGGAGATCGGGCTGCCGCTGCGGCAGTTGATCGGCAAGCGGGCGAACGAACTGTATCCGGGCGAGTTCGTGACCGAGGGCTACCCGCACGCGCTGGAGGCGGTGATGCGCCATGTGCTGGCGACCGGCGAGCCCTTCGTCGATCTGCACTTCGTCGGCGAGCAGCCCACCGATCCGGGCACCGAGCACGTCTGGTCCTGCTCCTACTACCGGCTCCAGGACCCGGACGGGCGGGTGCTGGGGGTGTGCGAGGACTCCTTCGACATCACCGACCGCTACCAGGCGCAGCGCCGGCTGAACCTCCTGGTGGAGGCCGGCCGGCGGATCGGCACCACGCTGGACGTGGTCGGCACCGCACGGGAGGTGACCGAGGTCGCGGTCCCGGACTTCGCGAGCACCGTGACCGTCGACCTGGTGCGCTCGGTGCTGGAGGGCGGCGACCCGGAGCCGGACGAGGCCGGGATGCCCGAACTGGTCCGGGTCGCCGCCCGCTCCCGGGACGACCCGCCGGACCGGCCGCCGACCCCGCCCCACCCGGTCGCCTACCGGCGGGGCATGCTGCCGTACCGGAGCCTGTCGTCGGGCGGGCTGATCCGCACCGAGCGGACGATCGTGGTGCCGCTGCGGGCCGGTGGCCCGCTCATGGGGCTGGTCACCTTCGACCGCGGCGACAGCCCGCGGGTCTTCGACGGCGGCGAGGTCGACCTGGCCGACGAACTGGTCGTGCGGGCCGCGGTCTCCATGGACAACGCCCGCCGGTTCGCCCGGGAGCACACCGCGGCGCTCACCCTCCAGCGCGATCTGCTGCCCCAGCACCTGCCCCCGCAGTCCGCGGTGGACGCGGCATACCGCTATCTGCCCAGCGACGACCGGGCCGGGGTCGGCGGCGACTGGTTCGACGTGATCGGGCTGTCCGGCACCCGGGTCGGACTGGTGGTGGGGGACGTGGTCGGGCACGGTCTCCAGGCCGCCGCCACCATGGGGCGGCTGCGCACGACCGTACGGGCGCTGGCCCGGATGGACCTGGCGCCCGACGAGCTGCTCGGCCGGCTCGACGACCTGGTGGGGCAGGCCCCGGAGGAGCGCGCCGCCGGGGGCGCGGCGGAGCCCGGCCCGGGCGATGTGACACCCGGGGTGACCTGCCTCTACGCGGTCTACGACCCGGTCTCGCGGCACTGCACGATGGCCCGGGCCGGGCATCCGCCGCCGGCGATCGTGACGCCCGGCGGCGCGGTGTCCTTCCCGGACCTGCCGGCCGGGCCGCCACTGGGGCTGGGCGGCCTGCCGTTCGAGTCCTGGGAGACCCAGCTGCCGGTGGGCAGCCTGCTGGCACTGTTCACCGACGGGCTGCTGCGCGACCGGGAGCGGGACGTCGACGCCGGACTGGCGATCCTGGGCGAGGTGCTGCGGGCGGACGCGCGGCCACTGGAGGAGCTGTGCGACCGGGCGCTGGCGGAACTGCTGCCGGGCGGGGCGACGGCCGACGACGCGGCGCTGCTGCTGGTGCGGACCCGGGAGCTGGACGCCCGGCAGGTGGCCGCCTGGGAGCTGCCCGCGGAGCCGGCCGCGGTCGCCACCGCCCGGGAGCTGGCCACCGGGCAGCTGGCGCGGTGGGGCCTGGCGGAGCTGTCCTACGCGACCGAGCTGATGGTCAGCGAACTGGTCACCAACACCGTGCGGCACGCGTCCGGACCGGTGCACCTGCGGCTGCTGCGGGATCTGGCGCTGGTGACGGAGGTGTCCGACACCGCCCACACCTCGCCGCACCTGCGGTACGCCGCGAGCGACGACGAGGGCGGCCGGGGGCTGTTCATCGTCGCGCAGCTGGTGCAACGCTGGGGGACGCGGTACACGCCGTCCGGCAAGACGATCTGGACGGAGCAGGCGTTCCCGGCGGACTATCCGGGGGCTCCGCGGCCGGTGGGCTGAGCAGGCGGGCCGGTGTACGCCGTGCGGGTCGGCGAAGCCGGTCCCATGATGGAAACCACCAACGAGGTCCCGGCACTCGGCGGGCGAGGAAAGAGGAGGACCTGTGACGACCAATGGCAGTGAGACCCCGGCCCAGCAGCGGCCAGCGGAGCTGTACACCGGTAGCGAACGGCCCTTCGACGCGGAGGACCTGGTCAGGGCGTCCGGGCGCGAGCCCACGCCGCACAGCCTGGCCTGGGCCCAGCGCCTGATCGATGAGAAGGGGCGGGCCGCCATCGAGCGGTATCTGCCCTAGTGGTGGCGGTGCGGCGGTGACGCCGCGCCCCGTCCGTCCGGCCCGGAGGCGGCGGCCCCCGGGCCGCGGCATGCGCGGTGCGACCCACCACTACCCTCTCGGTACATGACAATCGAACGGATCGATCCGCCCTCGCAGGCCGGTGAGCGCGAGATGCTCCGCGCCTACCTGGACTTCCACCGGGCCACCCTGGCGATGAAGGTCGAGGGGCTGACCGACGAACAGCTGCGGCGGCGCTCGATGCCGCCGTCGACGCTCTCCCTGCTCGGCCTGGTGCGGCACCTGGCCGAGGTGGAGCGCACCTGGTTCCGCCGGGTGGTCAACGGCGAGGACATTCCGCTGGTCTGGTCCGAAGAGGGCGACTACCAGGCCGCGTTCGACGACGGCGAGTCCACCGGCGCCTCGGCGCTCGCCACCTGGCAGACGGAGGTGGCGCACTCCCGGCGCATCGAGGAGGCCGCCGAGTCCCTGGACATCACCGCCCACCAGCCCCGGTGGGGCAAGGACGTCTCGCTCCGCCTGATCATGCTGCACATGATCCACGAGTACGCCCGGCACAACGGCCATGCCGACTTCCTGCGCGAGGGCGTGGACGGGGCCACCGGCCCCTGAGCCCCGCGGCGGACGCCCGCAGCCGCCCACGGCCGTCCGCACATACGACGAGGTCCCTTCCCCACGCGGGAAAGGGACCTCGGCTGCTTCTCCTGAGCGCCCGGCCGGCCTTGCACCTGCATCTCCCACCGGTTGGTGGACGTCTTTCCTTGGACCACGGACGCGCGACTCCCGTCCGCAGGACCGGAGTTCGTCCATGATCATAGCGGACTTCCGGGCCCCGTTTCGCCAGGCGGACTTCCGGCCGAACATGGCCGAAGATGACGGAAACGCCCCTGCCCGCGACGGTCCGCGAACGGCCGGCCCGCGCGGGATGCGAGGGTGTGCAGTCCAACGACGGGCCGTGGGGCCCGCCCTGACGAGGAGGAACAGGCATGGCCGCGCCGAGCGAAGAGGCCCACGGACCGGGAGGGCCGCGCAGCCTTCTGCCGGACGACACCCTGCCGCTGCGCCCGGCCACCGCGCAGGCCACCGCGCCCGCCCCGGCACCCGAACCCGAACCGAAGGGCGGCACCGGCCGCCTGGGCAGGTCCAGCGCCCTGATGGCGGCGGGCACGATCGTCTCCCGGATCACGGGATTCCTGCGCACGCTCGTCATGGCGGCCGCGATCGGCGTCAGTACGCTCAACGACTCCTACCAGGTCGCCAACACCCTGCCGACGATGATCTACGTGCTGGTGAGCGGCGGGGCGCTGAACGCGGTGTTCGTCCCGCAGCTCGTCCGCGCCATGAAGAACGACGAGGACGGCGGCGAGGCGTACGCCAACCGCCTGCTCACGCTCGTCGTCATCGTCCTCGCCGGCGTCACCACGCTCGGCGTCCTGGCCGCTCCGCTGCTGGTGCGCATGATGTCCCCGGACATCGCCGCCGACCCCCAACGCATGGCCCTCACCGTGGCGTTCGCCCGCTACTGCCTGCCCACCATGTTCTTCATGGGACTCCATGTCGTGCTCGGGCAGATCCTCAACGCCCGCGGCCGCTTCGGCGCGATGATGTGGACCCCGGTCCTCAACAACGTCGTCATCATCGCCGCCTTCGGCGCCTTCATCTGGGCCTTCGGCAGCTTCACCGACTCCGGCGTCAGCGCGGCGACCATCACCCCCGAGGGCGTCCGGCTGATCGGCCTGGGCACCCTGCTCGGCCTGGCCGTCCAGGCACTGGCCATGCTGCCGTACCTGCGCGAGGCCGGCGTCCGGCTCCGCCCCCGCTTCGACTTCCGCGGCCACGGCCTGGGCAGGGCCGTCGGTCTGGCCAAGTGGACGCTGCTGTTCGTGCTAGCCAACCAGCTCGGCCTGATCGTCGTCACCGAGCTCGCCACCAAGGCGGGCGCCCTCGCCGAGCGCGCCGGCCACCCCGGCTCCGGCATCACCGCCTACAACTACGCCTACCAGATCTGGCAGATGCCGCAGGCCATCATCACCGTCTCGGTCATGACCGCCGTGCTGCCACGGATCTCCCGCGCCGCCCTGGACGGCGACGCCGCCGCCGTCCGCCACGACATCTCCTACGGCCTGCGCACCTCGGCCGTCGCCGTCGTCCCCTGCGCCTTCGCCTTCCTGGCGCTGGGCACGCCGATGGCCACCCTGCTCTACGCCGGCTCGGGCAGCGAGGGCGCCCAGGGCATCGGTCATGTCCTGATGGCCTTCGGCCTGGGCCTGGTCCCCTACTCCGCGCAGTACGTCGTCCTGCGCGGCTTCTACGCCTACGAGGACACCCGCACCCCCTTCTTCAACACCCTCGTCGTCGCCGCCGTCAACGCCGCCGCCTCCGCGCTGTGTTACGTCCTCCTCCCCGCACACTGGGCCGTGGCCGGCATGGCCGCCTCCTACGGCCTGGGCTTCGCCGTCGGAATCGTCGTCGCCTGGCGCCGGCTGCGCAGCCGACTGGGCGGCGACCTGGACGGTGCGCGCGTCCTGCGCACATACGCGCGCCTGTGCGCCGTCTCCGCACCGGCCGCGCTCGCCGCCGGAGTCACCGCCACCGCCCTGCTCCACGCCATGGGCAGCGATGCCCTGGGCTCCCTGACCGCCCTGGCCGCCGGCACGGCCGTCCTCCTCGCCCTCTTCCTCGTCCTCGCCAAGCTGTTCAAACTCCCCGAACTCGACGCGATGTCCACCATGCTCCGCAGCCGCCTCGGCCGCTGACCCCGACCGGACCGCCCGGTCATGGCCGGAGCTCCTGCCAGGCCAGCTCCTTGAGCGCCATCCGGGCGGCCGGGGCATGGCCGGGGATGTCGGCCCAGTACGGATGCGTGGCGATCTGCACGGAGAGCCGCTGAAGTCGGCGGCGCAGCACGGCAGTCCGCGCCGGGCTCTCCTCGGCTGCGAGCTCTTGATAGGCGGCGTACCAGGCGGACTGGGCCCGGACGAGGTCACTGGGAAAGGCGTAGTTCGTCACACCAGAAATTGCATCACGTGTTCGAATTCCGGCGCAGCACTCACACGAGTGAATGCGCCGGCGCCACCGCCCTACGCCACTGGTTCTTGGACGCGTACCGGCGGCCCTCCACGGACGCGAGTCCGCGATGGAGGCGAGCCCGCGACAGCTCGGCGGCCGATCCACGCAACGCACCGCCGCGCATGTCCGCCGCGGCGGTGGGAAGGACCAGTCCCGTACGAGGGAGTCCCGGAAGTGGCCGAGGAACGAGGGGAGTCGGAAGTGATTCGAAGGCTGCAGGCGGTCGCGCTGGACTGCGCCGATCCGGTACGGCTGGCGGAGTTCTACGCGGGCCTGCTCGGCGGCCGGGTGGTCGCTAAGCCGGAGGAGCCCGACTGGGTCGAGGTGCACGGGTTCGAGGGAACGCCCCTGGCCTGCCAGCGGGTGGACGGCTACCGGCCGCCCGAATGGCCCGGCCACCGGTATCCGCAGCAGCTCCACCTGGATTTCGACGTGGACGACCTCGACGGGGAGGAGAAGCGGGCGCTCGCCCTCGGCGCGACCGTGCTGGAGCGGACGGACCAGCTCCGCCCGGAGGCCAACTGGCGGGTCTACGCGGACCCGGCCGGCCATCCGTTCTGCCTCTGCCTCCACTGAGCCCTTCGGGCCCACCACGGCGACCCGGTCGGGGACCGGGTCGCTTCAGCTGATCGCGGACCTGCACGGACCTCAAGCCGCTCGTGCCACGGGAGTGCGCTGCGCCCGCGCCCCGTGGCCTTCTCGTACCCGGCGTCACGGGCCTTCGGCGGCCGCGATCAGGAAGTTGGGCAGGTGGACGTAGCTCGTGATGCCGGGGGTGGTGGCCTCTTCCTCGCGGGCCGCACGGGGGTCGAGTCCCGGCTCGGCGATCTCGCGCAACCGGCAGCCGAGGGCGGCGAGTTCGTTGAGATAGGCCGAGAGCGGACGGTGGAAGTCGGGGGCGTGGGTCCGGGCGAGCCGGTACTCCTCCAGATAGCGGCGCAGGCGGTAGTCGCCGTGCTCGCGCCACGTCGACAGCAGCTGTTCAAACGCCGGGTGGTTGACGGAGAAGAGGAACAGTCCGCCGGGGCGCAGCGCCTCGACGCAGGCGCGCATGGCCGGTTTCCAGTCCGGGACGGCCGGCAGCACCATGCTGCACACCACGGCGTCGAACGGACCGCCGAGGTCCGGCAGCCGGGTCAGATCGGCCTGGACGTACACGATGCCCTGGGCGCGGGCGCGTTCCTTCTCCTGTGCGTAGCCGAACATCGTGTCGGTGGGCTCGACGCCGGTGACCTGCGCGCCGCGGGCGGCGAGCAGACGGCTGAAGTAGCCGTGCCCGCACCCCGCGTCCAGGATGCGGCGCCCGTTCACGTCGCCGAGCATCCGCAGCAGCACCGGGTTGACCAGATGGCGTTTGGCGAAGTCGCCGTCGGGCTCCATCGCCTCCAGGGCCGCGCGGGGAATGTCGTTCCACTGCCGGATCGCCGCGTCGTTCGTCGGTTGCGTGGTCACCGACCGGAGCGTAGTGCGGTCGGGGCGGCCGCCCGTGAGAGGCAAAGCGGCCAACCGGCGGACCGGGCGGGCTCACAGCTCGGTCTTGATCTTCTTCATGGTCAGATGGGACTCCACCCGCAGCACCCCGCGCAGACCGGTCAGTTTGCGGGTCAGGAACGCCTCGTAGGCGGCGTGGTCGGCGACCGTCACCCGCAGGAAATAGTCCGGCCGCCCGAAGAACCGCCGCAGTTCGACGACCTCCTCGTAGGCGGCCACCGTGTTCTCGAACTCCTCGACGGTCTCGCGGTCAGTGGCGTACACCTCGACGTCGACCAGCACCTCCAGGCCGCGGCCGACCGCGGCGGGGTCGATGACGGCGCGATAGCCGGCGATGACACCGCTCTCCTCCAGGCGCTTGACCCGGCGCAGACACGGCGGCGGCGTCAGTCCGACGCGTCTGGCCAGTTCGACGTTGGTCAGCCGCCCGTCCTGGCGCAGGTGAAACAAAATTTCTCGATCAAGGGAATCAAGGTCGATTTCATTGCCCATGGGGCGATCATAGAGGCACAATCAGCAACCAAATAAGATCCATTTCGTCCTAAAATTGCGGCATGGCGATACCCTCGGTCACCGCCGACGCTCCCGTCGGGCCCGCGCCTCCCGCCCCGTCGTCCCGGACGCCGCCCCAGTCCCGGGCCGCCTTCAAGGACTCCGCCTCGGTGGGCCTGGGGCTCGTCCCGCTGGGCATCGCCTTCGGTGTACTGGTCACCCACTCCGGCCTCGCCTGGTGGTGGGCGACCTTGTTCGCCACCCTCATCTACGCCGGCTCGTTCGAGTTCGTGCTGGTCGGCCTGGTCGGCGCGGTCGCCCCGCTGGCGACGGTCGCGCTGACCGCCCTCCTCGTCAACATCCGGCACGTCTTCTACGCGCTGTCCTTCCCCCTGCACCGCGTCAGGGGCCGCGCCGCCAGGACGTACAGCACCTTCGCCCTCACCGACGAGGCGTTCGCCCTGACCACCGGCGAGCAGGCCCGCTCCTGGCCCAGCGGCCGCATTCTGTGGCTGCAGGTGTTCATGCACCTGTACTGGGCCGGCAGCGCCACCGCCGGGGCCCTGCTCGGCTCGCTGATCCCCCAGAGCGTGCAGGGCCTGGACTTCGCACTGACCGCCCTGTTCACCGTCCTGGCCCTCGACGCCATCCGGGACCGGCGGGGCGACCTGCCCACCCCGGCCCTGGCGCTGCTCAGCGCGCTGGCCGCCCGGCTGGTCTTCCCCGACCAGCTGCTCCCGGCCGCGTTCGGCCTGTTCACCGCGGGTCTCCTGACCCGCCGCTTCGTTGCCGAGCGGAGGCGCGCCGATGCCTGACATCCCGTACCTCGTCGCGGCGGTCGCGCTCTCCGCCACCGTCACCTGGGGGCTGCGCGCCCTTCCCTTCGCCGCCCTCGCCCCCCTGCGCGCGAGCCGGACCGTCCAGTACCTCAGCCGCGGCATGCCCGCCGGCGTCATGGTCATCCTGCTCGTCTACTGCCTGCGCGACCTGCCGCTGACCGAGCCGCGCGCCCTTGCCCCGCTGGCGGCGCTGGCCGTCACCGTCGGCCTGCACCTGTGGCGCCGCAACGCCCTGCTCAGCATCCTCGGCGGCACCACCGTCCATGTGGTCCTGGCCAGCACGGTGTTCGCGCACTGAGCACCCGGCGCCGGTCGCGTGAGCCGGGCGGGGGCCGCGGGCGGCGGAGTGCGAGCGGCGTCCCCGCCTGCCCGCGGCCGGAAGTTCAGTCGCCGAGGAACGTGACCGTCTCGGCGAGCGGAGCCCGGTCGGTCCGGGCCCAGGCGACGGCGGTGTCCTCGAAGCCGATCGACAGCCCGCAGAAGAGGATCATGCCCTCCGGCGGGGAGACGATCTCCGCGACCGTCCCGTGGTAGACCGACCAGGCGATCTGCGGGCAGCTGTGCAGCCCTTCGGCGCGGAGCAGCAGCATGACGGTCTGCAGGTACATCCCGAGGTCGGCCCACTGGGACGGCCCCATGGTGCGGTCGATGTAGCAGAAGAGGGCGGCGGGGGCGCCGAAGCACTGCCAGTTCGCGGCGACGGCTCGCCGCCGCGCCTCGCCGTCCTCCCGCGGTATGCCCAGGGCTCCGTAGCGCCGCTCGGCGGCGGCCGACCGGCGCTCCTGGTATGGGGGTTCCAGCTCGTCGGGGTACATCTGGTACTCCCGCTCGTCACCGGCGTCCCCGGCGGCCACCCGCGCCGCGGTGCGCTTCTTGAGCAAGGTCAGCGGCTCCCCGGTCAGCACATAGCTGTACCAGGGCTGGAGGTTGGCGCCGGACGGCGAGCGGGCCGCGGCGCCCAGCACCCGCTCCAGCACCCGTCTGGGCACCGGCGCACCGTTGAAGCCGCGCACCGCCCTCCGACTCGTCACCGCTTCGTAGACGTCCACGAGCAATTTCCCTTCCCCTGGGTCCACTTGAACCACAGCAATCTACGTCGGTGCCCCCTGCGGGCCGGCGGGCGGCCCGGCCGACTCGCTTGACCCTCCTGTTACCGGAGGCCCTACGGTCCCGGACATGAAGATCGTTGTTCATGACACCGCGTCCACCATGCTGGAGCTCCTGGAACGGCCCCAGGAGCAGCGGGCGGACGCCCTGCGAGAGATGTTCGAGCCGGTCCAGAGCGTGATGGGCCCGGTGGACCTCGTCGCGATGCACCGGACGGGCGGTGGCTTCCGGACCGACCGCGACGACCCGCGGTATCCGGCCGCCCTGCGCACGATGCGGGAAGCGGACGTGTGGAACCGCGTCGAGGAGGCGCTCACGGCCGCGTGGGAACGGATCGACGGCGCGGTGCCCGGCGTCCGGCACGCCGGGACCGTGCACGTCCAGGTGGTGCTCGGCGATCCCGACAACGAGCACCTGACCGGCCGCAGTCAGGGCTATCTCGGCTTCGGCGGGTTCCCGGGCGCCATCCAGCTGTACATCTGGCCCACCGAGACGAGCCTGCGGCACATCGGCCATGCCGCCGCGCACGAGCTCCACCACAACGTGCGCTATGCGAACGTGGTCTGGAACCCGGCAGCCGTCACCGTCGGCGAACAGGTCGTCGCCGAGGGACTCGCCGAGGCGTTCGTGCGGGAGCTCTACGACGAGCAGGCCATGGGCCCGTGGACCCGGGGCCTGACCGGCTCCGCGCTGGACGCCGCGTACGAGAAGGTCACCGGCGCCGTCGATGTCGCCGGTATGCAGAACCTCCCCCCGTACGTCTACGGTGACGCCACCGCGCGGCTCATGGGGGCCGAGCCCGTGGGGCTCCCGGACTTCGCCGGGTACGCGACCGGGCTGCGGATAGCGACGGCGCATCTGGCGGCGTCCGGGCTGACCGCCGCGCAGAGCGTCGCGCTGCCGGCCCACGAGATCCTCGCCAACGCCGGGGTGCCGACCGGCTCGTGACCGGCCGCGCACGTCGCCGCAGGTACGCCGGCGGCGTGCGGGGCGGTCCCGGTCGTCAGCCCAGTTCGAGGCTGGTGACACCGAAGGTGTGGGCGGCGTCCGCCGCCGGGACCGAGCCGGTGTACATGCGGACGGTGTGGGAACGGGGGGTCAGGCCGCGGGTGGTGGCCAACGTGTGGGCGGGGGTGTTGGGTTCGGGGATGTCGAGGGTGACCTCGTCGTCGGGGTCGAGGTGGGCGGTGAGGGCGTCGAAGAGGGCCTCGGCGGTCTCGCGGGAGTCGGCGAAGAGCGGGCCGATGCGGTGACCGGACCGGGCCGGGCGGAGCACGCCGTATCCGACGACCTCGCCGTCCCGGAGGTGGACCCGGGAGGTGTGGCCGGGTGCGGTCAGCCAGCGGGTGACGAACTCCCGCCGGTCGGCGGGGAAGCAGCGGCGGTCGTAGGCGGCGATCGCGTCCAGGTGGTCGGCGGCGACCGGCCGGGTGTCCGGGGAGAGCGCGGCGCCGGGGGCGGGGTGGCCGCTGTAGCGGAGGGTGTCGTGGGCGGGCGTGAAGCCGGCGCGCCGATAGGTGTCCTGCTGGGCGGGGACCCCGTCCAGGCCGACGGTCCGGGCCCCGGCGTACGGGAGCGCGGCGCGCCAGGTGGCGAGGCCGAGGCCCTGGCCGCGGAGGTCGGGGGCGACGAGGTAGTAGCCCAGGAAGGCGTAGGCGTCGGAGTAGTTGACGAGGGAGAGGGAGGAGACGGTGCGGTCGCCGCGGCGGCCGAGGAAGAAGCCGCCGGGGTCGGTGGGGTGGAAGCGGGTGATGTCGCCCTCGCCGGGGTTCCAGCCCTCGTCTGCGGTCCAGTCGACGACCTCGTGCCAGAGGTCCAACGGGCCGGCGGATACGGCGAGTTCGCCGGCGGCGGGAGCGGTACGGGTGGTCGGTCGCATCGGGGGTGCGTCCTTTCTGGTGGGGGGTGTGGTCAGATCAGGTCCATCGCGGCGACCTCGTCGGGGCTGCCGTAGCTGACCGGCCCCTGGAAGCGGCGGCGGGCGGTGGCGAACCACCAGACGGTCGCGATCACCAGGACCACCGCCAGTGCGATCGGCGCGTAGTTGAAGGTCGCCGGGGTGACCGGGGACTGCTGCGGCAGCATGAACAGGACGTTGCTGACGGCGATCCACAGCACGGCGATCGCGGCGACGGGCTTGCCGTAGCGGCCGAGGTTCCAGGGGCCGGCCTGGAAGTCGGCAAGTCGCAGGCGGAGGAAGATGGGCACGCCGTAGGAGAGGAAGAGGCCCACGACGTTGATGCTGACGACGGCGGTGAAGGCGGTGTGCGACCACCAGCCGGGGACGACGAGGACCAGCGAGCAGACGGCGGCGAACCAGACGGCCTTGACGGGGGTGCGGGTGCGGTCGGAGACCGAGTGCCACCAACGGGAGCCGGGCATCGCGCCGTCGCGGGAGAAGGCGAAGATCTGCCGGGTGTTGCTGGTCATGTTGGCGAGCCCGCAGAAGAGCATCGCGCCGATGACGATCAGCAGCAGGAACTTCGCGGTGTGCACGCCGAGCGCGTCGGTCAGAATCCGCACCGGCGGGGCGTCGTCCTTCGCGGCGCCGGCGTAGTCGCGGATGGCGTACACCAGGGCGAGCATGAGGATCAGCCCGGTGATCGCGGAGTATCCGATGGCCCGCATGATGCCGCGCGGGGCATTGACCGTCGCCTTCACCGTTTCCTCGGACATGTGGAAACTGCCGTCGAAACCGGTGAAGGTCCAGCTGGTGACGAGCAGACCGAGCATTCCGCCGTAAACGGCGTTGGTGAAGCCGGTGTTGTTGACGAAGTGGGTGGCGAAGGACGGCGCTTGATGGTGCGTCGGAATCAGGGTGAGGGTGGCGACGATGACCACCATGCCGACCAGCAGCCACCACACGGAAATCCGGTTGACCAGCGCGACAAGTCGGACGGTGTAGGTGTTCGCGAGGGCTTGCACCAGCAAAATCGCCGCGGTGATGCCGACGGTCTGCGGGGCGGTGGGCTGATAGGCGGGCCATTGCATGGCGATGAACGCCTGGATGAAGGTGGCGGCGGCGAAGTTGGTGGCCGCGGTGCCACCGACCTGTCCGACGAAGTTGAGCCAGCCGGTGTACCAGGACCAGGCGCCGTGGTGGCGCTTGGCGAGCTTGCCCGCGGAGAAGTAGAGCGCGCCGCTGGTGGGGTAGGCGGAGGCGATCTCGCCCATGGCGGCCCCGACGAACAGCACCATGAGGGAGACCCCGATCCAGCCGAATACCAGGATGCGGGGTCCGCCGGCGTTCAGGCCGAAGCCGAAGGAGGAGAAGATGCCGGAGATGATGTTGATGATGGTGAAGGAAATGGCGAAGTTGTCAAAGGCGCGGAATCTACGGGTGAGTTTCCGCGGATAACCCATGGCGTGCAGCGTGGCATCGTCGTCGAGGGCGGCGGGGTCCAGGCCCTGCGAGGATTTCGATCGGTTTTTGGTACGCGGCGGGGAGGACGTACGGTCGGACACTACCGAAACCTTTCTGCTGGTGGGGGTCAACGGGTTCGGCGGGAATATGCGGCCGGTGCGTCACAAGGTGTTCGGGACGGGAAGTCCGCACGCTCTCCGGGCCTTTGTCAATTGCTCCTCGGGATCGCCGAACGCGCTCCAGGGCATACGGGAGGCATAGGGCCCCATGGCGGTGAGGACCTCGCGGGCCTCGAATTCGAGTTTCGCCATGAAGAGCGCGTGGCCGAGATAGGCCAGGTCGACGACCGGGGTGAAGCGGTATGCGGCCACGGTGGGGAACCAGTTGCGGTGGACGCCCGTGGCCGCACTGATCCACTGCGGCTGCTCCCAGGCCCGGGCGGCCAGCGGCGCCTCGGGGTTGTAGTCCTCCAGGAGCGCCACCAGGGGCAGCAGCCGGAGCGGCGAGGCGGCCGGCGCGCGCTGGCTCAGGAAGGCGGCGACGTCCCAGCTCGCGCTGGACGAGCCGCCGTACCGGGCGAAGAAGAAGGACAGGAAGCGGTGGTGCGCCTCGCGGTGCCAGGGGTCGAGCCGGAGGATGTGCGCGAGGAGATACCAGGGACCGGTGGGCGAGGTCAACAGGCCCTGCGGGGAGGGGTCCCGGGGCCGGTCGAGCCGGGCGAGGGCGAGCTGGGCGACCCAGGGGGTGGGGTCCTCGGGCGCGAGCTTCGCGGCGCGTTCGCACGCGGTGCGCGCGATGCGTTCCAGGGCGCCGGCCCGCCGGTCGCCGGCGTCGGCCATCCGCAGCGCCCGGAGCATCGCCACCCGCGCCCAGATCAGGGCGGCCTCCGGGCCCGGCTCCTCGTCGAGCCAGCGTTCGGCGAGGTCGGAGCCGGCCGCCTCGGAGGCCAGTACCAGTGACCGATGGGCCCGCAGCTCGAAATCCCGGCGGGTCTCCCGGAGCACCTCATGGGCGCTGAAGTAGCGCCCGGCCCGGACATCCACACATGCTTGCGCCAGCGCCCGGTCGTCGGCTGCTGGACTCCATACGTACTGCCCCTCGAAAGAGCCGGCCGGCATGTTCCCCTCCCGGTGCACGCGGGTGCCTTGCGGCGCCCACGCATTTCGTCCGTGCCGAATTCGACCGGACCGCCGCCGCTGGTCGGTCGGCAGCGGGCCACACCCTACTCATTTCCTCCACCTTTCGAAAACAGTCGTCTGGAATATCTGGTTCCGCACCTTTTCGCCGGACGGAGATTGAAAAAGAAACCAGTGCACCGGAGGTTTTGGGTGGCATATTCACTCCTTCCCGCACACCAGCCATGCCACCAGTCCGCCGAGGGCGGCGACCGCGCCCGCGACGAGGAACACCGCGGTCAATCCGGCCGCGTACGCCGCCGGCGCGGCGCCCGCTCCGGTGCCCGGAACGGAGCCGTGGAAGACGGTGCCCAACAGGGCGACGCCCAGCGCCAGTCCGAGCTGGCGAGCACTGTTCGCCGCGGCGCCGGCGACGCCGCTGTGGGCCGGTTCCGCGAAGGCCATGGCCAGTGCCGGCAGGACCGGTGAGACCAGGCCCGCACCGACGCCGGTGACGATCAGGCCCGGTACCAACTCCTGCCAGGACGCCCCGGTTCGGACCAGGAGGAACAGCAGATCACCGAGGGCCACCAGGAGGGTGCCGCCGCCGACGCTCCACCGGGCGGGCATCCGGTGCAGCGCGCCGCCGGCCAGCGCGGAGGTGGCGAAGAAGGCCAGCGGCTGGACGGTGATGACGAGGGCGGTGCCGAACGAGTCGAGCCCGGCGCCGTTTTGGAGCCACAGGGAGAGCACCGGCAGGAACGCGAACGCGCCGAGGTAGTAGGCCCCGGAGGCGAGCAGGAGTCCGTTGAAGGCGGGGGTGCGGAACAGCCCGAGCGGCACCATCGGGCGGCGGGCGGCGCGCTCCACGACGGCGAAGGCGAGCAGCAGCGCCACACCGCTTCCGAGGCCCAACAGGGTCGGGCCATCGCCCCAGCCGGCCTCGCCGCCGCGGATGAAGCCGAAGGTGATGCCGGTCGCGGCGAGGCTGAAGGTGGCGATTCCCGGCCAGTCGATCCGGGCCGTGCTCCGGGCGCGGTCGGCCGGCATCCTGGTGGCCAGCCACAGCGCCACGGCGCAGACCGGCAACGCGCCGTAGAAGATCCATGGCCAGGACAGCAGTTGGGTGAGCATGCCGCCGGCGACGTTGCCGACACCGGCGGCCGCGCCGGCCACCGCGCCCCAGACGGCGAAGGCACGGGCCCGGTCGCGGCCGGTGTAGGCCAGGCCGATCAGCGGGACGAGGGTGGCGAACATCGCCGCGCCCGCGATGCCCTGCACCGCGCGGGCCGCGATCAGCAGGCGGACGTTTCCGGCCAGCGCGCAGGCGAGGGTGGCGGCCGTGAAGGCGGCGAGGCCCAGGACGTAGAGGCGCTTGCGGCCCAGGGCGTCGCCGAGGGAGCCCATGCCCAGGAGCAGGCCGGCCAGGGCCAGGGTGTAGACGTCGGTGATCCACTGCAGCGCCCCGAAGTCGGCGTGCAGTGCGCCGGCCATACGGGGCAGCGCCACCGTCACGATCGTCGCGTAGACGAGCAGCAGGAAGGTGCCCAGGCAGGCGGCCGCCAGCGGCAGCCATCTCCCCTGCCCCGTCGGGGAGTTGCCGGGAAAGGGAAAGGTACGGGGTGGCCGGCCGGCCAGGTGTGCGTCCATGGCCCCACCCTGATGTAATTCCCTTATGCAGCTGAACCCTTACGGGGCGGACCCGGTCCGTTATGTGGTCGACCTCACCAACTCCCCGCCCACCAGCGCGAAGGAGCTGGCCGAGCGGTCCGTGGCGGCCGGCATGGTCCTGGACCACCCGGTGACCGACGACGACCTGACCGAGGTGCTGGCCTACCTGGACCGCTTCGCCGAGGTCGTCGACGCCCCCACCGACGCCCGCCGGGCGGAACTGCTCAACTCCCTGCTCGCGGAGGCCGCCGCCCATCCACGGCTCACCGACCACGCCGACGGCGGCTGGCACATCCACTACCGCGAGGACGGCCAGCACCTCGCCGGGGTGCTGCGGGCGGTGGCCGGTGTCGGCACCGCACTGCATCTGACCGGGCTGGGGATGCACCGGCTGGGACGCTGCGCGCTGGCCGAATGCCCCCGCGCCTTCGCGGACTTCAGCCGTGCGGGCCGGCAGCGGTACTGCTCCCCCACCTGTGCCAACCGCGACGCGGTCCGGCGGCACCGCGCCCGGCGCGAGAAGCGGAAGACCCCATAAGGAATACATAAGGAAATCGATGCCCATTGAACTGATTCCCGGGCTCCGGCGACTCGGTGCAACGGGGCGCGGCCGGCGCGAAGCCCGGCAAACATGAAATCGGCTCAAGAGCAACCGTAATTAGCGGAAGCTACTATCCGGAAGCGCGCGATCACATGTAGCGTTCGTTCGGACCGGTGACGTGACGGTTGTTCACGTCACGACCGAGTACGGGCACGGGCGCGACCGCACTCCCTAACAGGGAGGGAGGGCGATCGGCTCATCAGGGGCACCCGCATCACGAGTGTCGGTGCACCGGCCCCGGCCCGGCCTGCCACCGGGCTGCGCAGCGATCGCGGCACAGCGGTACGCACGCCGCGCGTCGAGCACCGCCATGTCTGTCCGAACACGCCTGCTTTGCAAGAGGAATGGGCCCAGATCATGTTTATGAACGCGTCGACGACCCCCCTTGCGTTGCGTCCGGATGCCGATTTCGGCGGGCCGGCAAAGACCGCCCCCGGAGGACCACCCTTGGCGGTCGACCGGCTCCCCGACGGCAAGTGGCAACTCACGCTGCACGATTTGGAACCGGTATCGGTTCACCGACTGACCTCGGACAAGCTGCACATCATCCTCGCCCCGTCGTGCGCGGAAGCGCCCGCGACCGTCGGTGCGCCGCCGCGCGCGCCGGACCCGATCCAGATCGACACCGCGGCCCGCACCGTCGCCATCGACGGCCGGCAGATCGACATCCCCCGGCTGGAGTTCGACCTGCTGGCCCATCTCGTGCTGCATCCGCGGCGGGCGTTCACCCGGCAGCAGCTGATGGCCGCGGTCTGGCCCGACTGCCGCTCCAGCGACCGCACCGTCGATGTGCACATCGCCCGGCTGCGCCGGCGGCTGGGCCCGGGCCGGCGGAAGCTGATCACCACCGTCTTCGGCATCGGGTACAAGTACCTGCCCATCCCGTGAGCCCGGCGGGGTAGGCCGGGACGGACGGGGGGGCGGGCCGGCGGCCGGCGCACCCGCGGCCCCGGCCCGTTCAGCCGTGCCTGCGGGGTGCGCAACCGGCCGCCGGGGCAGCGGTGTTGAGATGCTCCGGGGTGCCGGGCAGGCGCTCCTTGCGGACGAAGGCACGGCGCAGGGCGTGGTAGGGGGCGCCCGGGTCGGCGAACGTGCGCTGCATTCGGGCCAGTTCGTCCGCCCGGTAGGCGGCGAGCGGGCGCCGTGCCTCGTCGCCCTCCCGGCGGTCCTTCTTGGCGGCGATCCGCGAGGGGACGCCGGGTGAGGCGGCGAGCCGGCGGGCGAGGGTCCGGGTGCGGTCGCCGAAGTCCTGTGCGGTGCAGTCGATGATCCGGTCGACCAGGCCGAGCCGCTGCCCGTGCGCCGCGGTGAGCGGCAGGGCGCGGTCCATCAGCCGGGCGGCGGTCTGCGGACCGACCCGGCGGGGCAGGGAGTACGTCCAGTATTCCGAGCCGTAGAGCCCCATCAGCCGGTAGTGCGGGTTGAGGACGGCGGCGTGCCGGCACCAGACCTCGTCGGCGGCGAGCGCCAGCATCGCGCCGCCGGCCGCCGCGTTGCCGCCGAGGGCGGCGACCACCAGTCGGTCGGTGGTGGTCAGCACGGCGTGCACCAGGTCGTCGATGGCGTTGATGTTGGCCAAGGACTCGGCCGCGGGGTCGGCGGCGGCCTCGATGACGTTGAGGTGGATGCCGTTGGAGAAGAAGTCCCGCTGTCCGCCGAGCACCAGCACGGAGGTGGGCCGGGTGCAGGCGTGGCGGTAGGCGGCCAGCAGCCGGCGGCAGTGGTCGGTGCTCATCGCCCCGCCGGGGAACGAGAAGCGGAGGAATCCGGCCGGTCCGTCCTCGTGGTAGCGGATGTCGGTCCAGGTGCGCGGGGCGCCGTCGGCGGCTTCCAGGGGGGCGGGGATCTCGGGCAGCGGCGGGAGCCGGTCGCCCAGGGCGAGGGTGGCGGGCAGTCTGACGGTGGCGGGCCCGCCGGGGGTGCGGGCCGGGCGGAGTTCGGGGATCCAGACGGCGCCGTCGGCGGTGGCCCGGCAGAGCGCGCCGTGGCGGGTGGCGAGCAGTTCGCCGGGGCGGCCGGTGAGGGTGTCCTCGGGGTGGCCGCCGTGCAGGAACCAGGTCCCGCCGAGGAGTTCGTCCCGTACACCGGGGCGGGAGTCGGCGGCCCTCAGGGTGCGCAGGACGGTCTCGGTGGGGTCCGTCGCCCAGTCGATGCGGCGGTCGTCCTGGCGGAGCGGTGGCCGGGGGCGGCCGAGGAGCCGGGCTGCGGGCAGTACGTGCTGCGGTTCCGGGCGGTGGCTGCCGGCGGCGAAGCGGTCGACGGCGGTCAGCAGTGCCTCGATGGCCGCGTCGGCGATCTCGTTGCGGTACAGGTCGCTCTTGCCGACGGCCGGGACGGGGCACTCGGCCGTCGCCCAGATGTCGCCGGCGTCCATCTCCTCGTCGGCCTGGAGGACGGTGACGCCCCAGCGCTCCGCGCCCAGGTGGACGGCCCAGTCGACCGAGGACGGGCCGCGGTCGCCGAGCGGGCCGGGGTGGACGATCAGGCAGGGCCGGGTCGACCAGACCTCGCGCGGGACGGCGGTGGTGAGCATCGGCGCGACGATCAGGTCGGGGGCGTGCCGGGGCACCAGGGCGGCCAGTGGCGTCCCGCGGGTGACCAGTTCGACGCCGAGGCGGTGTCCGCGGTCGGCGAGTTCGGCGTAGGCGCGCTGCGTCAGGCTGTTGAAGGCGTCGGCGAGGAGCAGGATGCGCACGGCGGGCTCCCTGGGGTGGCTGGGGGCGGTGGACGGTCGTGATCGTTACTCGTGCGCGGCGGCCGGGCGGTGGACCCGCCAGGCAGGTCACCCGATAGCGTCCGGTCCGCGCCCGCCGGGCGGCGGACCCCGATCAGGCACTTGACGGTTCGTCAGAAAGTTCCGCGCCCTGTCGACGTGGCGGGATTCCGCCAAAGTTGGCGCGCCGAGCCGCGTTCCCGACATCCCCATATTGCCTTTCATTGACATTCACTTGGCGATCCTTTTACTTTTTTCGGTGCGTCGACACCGGCGCAGGTCAGCACCGCGACACCGAGTGCCGTCCCCCTTCCCACACCTTTGGAGGTCCCCATGGAGCAGCTCATCAAGAAGATGGCCCAGGACGACGTCTGGCAGAGCTGGGTGGCCGCCAACTCCGCCGGGCCGGACCCGCGGACGGCGAAGAACGGCTGCATCAGCGCCGCGCCCAAGGCCGGCTGCATCAGCGCGACCCCCAAGGACGGCTGCATCTCCTGACACCCGGCCGCCCCCGGCGGGCCGGCGGCGGCCACTCCCCCGCCGCCGGTCCGCCGACGGGCGCCCGCACCCGACGTCCGCGCGGTTCCCGTCCGCGCACCCCGACCCGAGGTATCCCATTGGAAGGCCAGCCGACCGCCGAGGTCATCGAGCAGATCCGCGACATCCCGCTCTACCGCGCCGCCCTGGCGAAGGGCCACTTCCCGGTGCTGGAGAAGCCGGAGATCGCCCGCGGCTTCCCCGACAACTGGATGACTCCCCACCTGGCCGCCGCGCTGGAGTCCGGCGAGGCCGAGTTCGTGCTCTCCACCGGCACCAACCACGCCCGGATGCAGCTCATCCGCCCCCCGTACTTCCTGCTGCACTCCTACTACGAGCTGTGGAGCGAGCACCCGGACCTCGCCGCCACCTGGGACGCCGGTTGCCGCCGCGTCACACTGACCACCGTCCTGGCGACGGAGCACGTCGCGCGGGTCAACGCGGCCCGGCGCGGCGCCCCGCCCGACCCCGTGCCCGCCCTCGACGAGCGCCGGCTCGACGACCGCACCTGCTATGTGAACCTGCGGCTCGACCCGGCACTGTGGAGCCGCGACGACGTCGTGCGCATGCTGGACGAGATCCGCCTCGCCCAGGAGGCCCACCCTCAGGGCTGGTACCACCTCGACTGCTCCGGATACCACCTGGCCCATCTGGTCCGGAAGATCGGCGGCTGGGGCCTGTGGGACGACTTCCCGCCGCCCGCCAGCATCGTCCACGCCTACGAGTACACGCCGGTGAACGTGCGGCGCTTCCTGCACCAGCACTTCGCCTGCCCGATCATCGACCTCTTCGGCAGCACCGAACTCGGCTACCTCTACTCCAGCGACCGCCGCGGCAACTACCGGCCGCACCTGGACAGGACGAGCGTCGAACTCCACCCCGTCGCCCCGGACAGCCCGCTGTACCACCTCGTCGTCACCAGTGTGCGCAATCCCTACATGCCACTGGTCCGCTACCGCTCGGGCGACTGCGTGCGCACCACGGACGGTTCCCCCGACCCGGAACGGATCGCCCAGTTCTGCGGCCGCCAGAAGGAGTTGCTGGAGACCCGGCACGGCCCGGTCGCCCAGGGCGACCTCGACCGGTGCATCGGCGAGGCCACCCCGCACGTCTTCGTCCATCAACTGCGGCTGGTGGGCGGCACCGAGGCCCGCCTGGCCTACACCACCTTCCACGGCGCGCCCCTGGGCCCGGCCGAGACCACCGCGCTGGAACGCAGCATCTCCGAACTCGTCGACCGGCGCTGCCGGCTCGACCACCGACCGCACATCCCCATCGGCAGGTCCGGGAAGTACTCCTGGCTCGCGAGAGGAGAGGCATGAGGCACCGGACCGCGCCCACAGCCACGGGGCGGGTGGTGACCGCCGAGGACCTCCGGGACCTCCTCGGGGCACCGCTGCACGCCGAAGTCGTCGCACATTTCCGGCAACGGACCGACGCACCACCGGAGTTCGTGGCCCGCCAGGTCACCGAGTGCCTGCGCCACCTCTATCTCGTCTCCCGGTATCCCGACCTGCTCGGTGGGCTGTTCCTGCCCGTCGAGCAGGACATCGACGAGATCTGGCACTACCTCATCCTGCAGACCCGCGAGTACCGCGCGCTGTGCGAGGAACGGCTCCCGGGCCGGTACTTCGTCGAACACCGCAGCATCGGCTACGAGGCGTACCAGCGGGAGCCGGGCCGCGAGCAGGTCCTGGAGGAGGCACTGCGCTGGATCCCGCTGTACTGCCGGGAGTTCGGGCCGTTCGACGAGGGCGCGCTGCCGCACTGGACCGTCGTCCGCTTCCTGCACCGGCGGATGGGGCTGTCCCTGGCGGAGATCGCGGCGCTGGAGCCGCTGTCCGCATGAGTGGTGCCGCACCGCGGCGGCCGCCGGCCGTGCTGGTGCTCTCGCAGGTGCTCAGCGCGGCGGGCCCGGCGGCCGGGATCACGGTCGACGTGCCCGGTGCGCTGTTCACCGCCGGTTCGGCGCTGGGCGCCGCGGGCCGCTGCCGCCGGCTCGCCGGGCCACGCCCCAGGGGCCGGCGGACGTCGGCATCGCGCTGGCCGGTGCGACCGGCGGGACGGCCTCCGGTCCGGTGGTGGCCGCGAGCGGATTCCCGGTGCCGGCGCTGGGCCGCGGGGCGCTCGCGGCGGTGGTGGTGCCTGTGGCGCTGCTCGCCGCACGGGGTGCCGGCGCTCCTCGAGAATCCTGAGAAAGCACGCAACATGGCGTCATTTCTCGTTTTCCTGCTGGAAACCTGGCTGCCGCACCATGAGAGGGCGGTTCTGGGACGACGCGTTCGGCGCTCGGCGCACGCGACCGGAGCCGCGCCCCGACGACCAGGCCCGTGCCCGACGACGGCCGGCCGCGCTCACGGCCCGCCGCGGCCCCCACCCCTGACGAACGACCGAACGGCCCCCGGCGACACGGGACGAAGCGGAGGACGACGATGCGGAAGGACACCGGGACACCGGGGCGGCGCCCCCGGATACCGGCCCTGTGCCGTCTGCCACTGATCGCCCTCGCCGTCGTCCTGACGTTCCTGCTCGGCGCGGCGGCCCCGGCGTCCGCGGCCGGTTGCGGCCGCCCGGCTTCCCCTGCGGCCGGTTCCACCGGTTCCCCGGCCGCCGCGAACGCAAACTCCGAGGAGGAGAAGCACTCCAAGCGCGAGACCGAGCGCGGCCGCCCCCGGCGGACGACGCCGGCCGCGGAAGGACTCCCGGCCACCCGGCGCGCGCTGCCGCCGTCCCTCGGCGGCACCGCCGGCGACGGGAGGCCGGGGCGGATTCCGGCCGGCCGCGGTGCGTCGCCCGCCGACAGACCGGCCCAACTCCCCGTACTCCACTGCGTCTTCCGCTGCTGAGCGGGCCCGTGGCGGGCGACGGCCCCGCGCCGCGCCCGCCCCCCGTGCCGCACATCCTCGCCATCCCCACGGTGGCATCACTCTTCAGCAGGAGACCTCCTCGTGGAGACCTTCATTCAGCACGCCCGGGGCCTGACCGCCCGTATCGCCGCGCAGCCCGAGGACCAGGAGTCCTTCGGCCGGCTGGCGGCCGGCCAGTCCCCCCTCGCCCTGTTCATCACCTGCTCCGACTCCCGGGTCGTCCCGTCCCTGATCACGGGCGCACGCCCCGGAGAACTCTTCGAACTCCGCACGGCGGGCAACGCCG
This sequence comes from Streptomyces sp. BHT-5-2, assembly GCF_019774615.1. NCBI lineage: Bacteria > Bacillati > Actinomycetota > Actinomycetes > Kitasatosporales > Streptomycetaceae > Streptomyces > Streptomyces sp. BHT-5-2. The sequence goes on from NZ_CP081496.1 coordinate 4,796,703, forward strand.
TGCCCGTCCACCAGGAAGGCATGGCGGCCGGCGCGGAGGCCGCCACCATCGAGTACGCGATGCGGGTCCTGCGGGTCGCCGACATCATCGTCTGCGGCCACTCGCACTGCGGCGCGGTCGGCGCCCGGGCCCGCGGCGAGGACCTGACCGGGGCGCCCGCCGTCCGCGACTGGCTCACCCGCCAACTCTCCGACGAACTCCCGGGCGACGACGGGCCGGCCGTCACCAAGGCCGTGCAGCGCCATGTGTGCCGGCAGCTGGACCGGCTGGGCGGCCATCCGTGTGTGCGGGAGCGGCTGGACGCCGGCGAGGTGCGGCTGCACGGCTGGTTCTACGAGGTGCACACCGGGTCGGTGTCGGTGTACCGGCCGGCCGTCGACGCGTTCCTCCCCCTGTGAAGGCGAGCTGTACGTGATGAAGCGTTTTCCTTTCCTCCGGGCGGACTTCACCGCCTCCCTCGTCGTCTTCCTGGTAGCCGTCCCGCTGTGCGTGGGCGTGGCGGTGGCCTCCGGTGTGCCGGCCGAACTGGGCCTGGTCACCGGCATCGTCGGCGGGCTGGTCACCGGGCTGCTGCCCGGCAGCAGCCTCCAGGTCAGCGGCCCCGCCGCCGGTCTGACGGTGCTGGTCTTCGAAGCGGTCAAGGAGTACGGACTGGGCGCGCTGGGCGCCCTGGTCCTGGCCGCCGGACTGTTCCAACTGGCCATGGGTGCACTCAAGTTGGGACGCTGGTTCCGGGCCATCTCGGTCGCGGTGGTGCAGGGCATGCTGGCGGGCATCGGGCTGGTCCTGATCACGGGGCAGCTCTACGCGCTGGCGGACGCCAAGGCGCCGGGCAGCGGACTGGCCAACATCGGGGCGCTGCCGCCGCTGGTGCTGGACACCGCTCGCTCCGGTACCGCGCTGACGGCGCTCGCCATCGGCGCCGGCACCGTCGCCGTCCTGGTGCTGTGGCCCCGGTGGCGACCCGCGGCGCGGGTGCTGCCGGCCCCGTTGGCGGCGGTCGCGCTGGCCACCGTCACGGTCGGGGTGCTGGATCTGCCGGTGGCCCGGGTCCGGGTCAGCGGCCTGCTGGACGCGATCCAGCCGCCCGGGTTCGCCGACATCGGCCGGCTGACCGAACTCGGCGCGCTGGGCACGGTGTTGGCGTTCGCGCTGATCGCGTCGGCCGAGTCGCTGTTCAGCGCGGCGGCGGTCGACCGGCTGCACGACGGGCCGCGCACCGACTACGACCGGGAGCTGATGGCACAGGGTGCCGGCAACGCGCTGTGCGGGGCGCTGGGCGCGCTGCCGATGACGGCGGTGATCGTGCGCAGTGCCGCCAACGTCCAGGCGGGGGCGCGGAGCAAGGCGTCCCGGGTGCTGCACGGGGTGTGGCTGCTGCTGTTCGCGGCGGCGTTCCCGGCGGCGCTCGGTGTGGTGCCGGTCGCGGCGCTGGCCGGTGTACTGGTGCACGCGGGCTGGAAGCTGATACCGCTGCGGGAGCTGCGGCCGCTGTGGCGGTCGCATCGCGGTGAGGCGGTGGTGCTGTGTGTGACCGCGCTGGCCATCGTGACGGTGAACATGTTCGAGGGCGTGCTGATCGGTCTGCTGCTGGCCGTCGCCAAGACCGCCTGGGAGACCTCCCAGGCGCATCTGGAGATCCACGTGCCCAGCGTGCCGGGTCCGGTGCAGGTGCGTGCGGTCGGCAATGCCACCTTCCTGCGACTGCCCAAGCTCCTCGACCAGTTGGAGACGCTGCCCGCGGACCGGGACGTGGAGCTCGACCTGAGCGGGCTGCGGCATATGGACCACGCCTGCCAGGCGGCCCTGGCGAACTGGGCCGAGCAGCACCGCCGCAGCCGGAGCCGGGCGGTCGAACCGGTCTCGTGACGCCGTCGTCCCCGGCCCGCGCGCCCGGCCGGGGACGACGCCGTCCCGGCCTGGCGCGTACCGACATCCGACCTGACCCGACGCTCCGTCAGATCGCCACCAGTGCCACCTCGGTGGCCTTGACGCTGGTCCAGACGGCGGCGCCGTCGGCGAGCCCGAGGTCCAGGGCCGCCGCCGGGGTGATCTCGGCGACGAGGTCGGGCGCCTCGGGCGAGGTGACGAGGACCCGCAGCCGGCTGCCGGCGGCGGTGATCTCCCGTACGGTCCCGGCCCAGACGTTGCGCGGACTGCCCGCGGGCTTCTCGACGTGCACCGAGACCGCCTCGGGGGCGATCACGGCCAGCGCCGCGGTGCCGTCGGGAAGCGGTTCGGCGGCGACCAGGTGCCCGCCCCCGGTGAGCGCCAGCCCGTCGCCGGCCGCGGTGCCCGGCCAGGCGTTGCGGCCGAGCATCCGGGCCACCCAGGGCGAGCGCGGATGGCGGGTGACGTCGGCGGGCGGGGCGTCCTGGAGCGCACGGCCGCCGTCGAGGACGAGGACCCGGTCGGCGAGCGAGACCGCCTCGACGGGGTCGTGGGTGACGATCAGGCAGACCCCGCCGAAGCCGGCGAGATGGCTGCGCAGGGTGTGCCGGACGTGTGCCCGGGTGGTCTGGTCGAGCGCGGCCAGCGGTTCGTCGAGCAGCAGCAGCCGCGGCCGGGCGGCGAGCGCGCGGGCCAGGGCGACGCGTTGGGCCTGGCCGCCGGAGAGCTGGGCGGGCCGGCGGTGGGCGAGCGCGCCGACGCCGAGCCGGTCGAGCCACTGCTGGGCGGTGCGCCGGGCCTCGGCGCGCCGGACGCCCTGGGCGCGCAGCCCGTAGGCGGTGTTGGCCAGCGCCGTCAGGTGCGGGAAGAGTGCCCCGTCCTGCGGGACCCAGGCGACGCCCCGGCGGTGCGGGGGCAGCGCGGTGGCGTCGCTCTCCCCCAGGCGCAGCACGGCGCGGGCCCGCGGGGTGAGCCCGAGCAGGGCGCGCAGCAGGGTGGTCTTGCCGGCGCCGTTGGGGCCGACGACGGCGATGGTGGTGCCCGGCTCGGCCCGGAGGGTGAGTTCGGTGAAGCCGGTGACCTCGGCGTCCAGCGGCCAGCGCCCGCCGGCGGACGGGTCGGGTGCGAGGGGCTGCGAGTGACCGTCTTCGGGGAATGCGGCGCCGTCGGCCGCGCCGGTCCCGGCGCTGTCGGCCGTCGCGTCGGTGGTGAGCCCGCCGCGGGCGGCACGGGCGGTGCGGTCCGCGGGCCCGCCCGTCCACCGCCCGCGCAGACACACCAGTACGGCCAGGGCGATGGCGAGCAGCAGCAGGGAGACGGAGGTGGCGGCCTCCGGGGAGTCCTGGAGCAGCAGATAGACCTGGAGCGGCAGGGTCTGGGTGGTGCCGGGGAGGTTGCCGGCGAAGGTGATCGTGGCGCCGAACTCGCCGAGCGCGCGGGCCCAGGTCAGCGCGGCACCGGCGGCCAGTCCGGGGGCGACCAGGGGCAGGGTGACGGTGCAGAAGACCCGTACCGGCGAGGCGCCGAGGGAGGCGGCGGTCTCCTCGTAGCTGGGCCGGAGACCGGCGAGGGTGCCCTCCAGGCTGATGACGAGGAAGGGCATCGCGACGAAGGTCGCCGCCAGCACCGCGCCGGAGGTGTGGAACGGCAGGACGATGCCGAAGGTGTCCTCCAGCCAGGGGCCGAGGAGTCCGCGGCGGCCGAAGCCGAGCAGCAGGGCGACACCGCCGACGGTCGGCGGCAGCACCATCGGGAGCAGCACCAGCGAGCGGACGAGCACCTTGCCGGGGAAGTCGACCCGGGCCAGCAGCCAGGCCAGCGGGACGCCGAGCAGCACCGACAGGCCCAGCGCCCAGCACGACACCAGCAGCGACAGCCGGAGCGCCTGGAGCACTCCGGGGCTGGTCAGATGGGTGCCGAGGTCGCTCCAGCCGGTGCGGGCGAGGATGCCGAGCAGCGGCATCAGCAGGAACGCGACGGCGAGCAGTGCGGGGACGGCCAGGGCGGCCGGGGTGCGGGCGCCGGGTGCGCGGCGCCGGGGGGCCGGCGCCGCGGCGGGGGTGCTGGGGCGGCTCATCGGGTGTCCTGGGATCGGGGCGGGCGGCGGGTACGAGCCGGGCGGCGGGTACGGCAGCGGGGCGGGGGCTGCCCGCTCCCCCGAGCCGGACGGGCCCCGCCCCGCGGATCGTCACGGCTTCTGGAAACCGGCCTCCTGGAGGAGCTTCTGCGCCTCGGGCGTGCTCAGCCACTTCACGAACGCGGCGGCCGCGGCCGAGTGCTGGGAGGACTTCAGGGTCGCCGCCGGGTAGGAGGCGACGGCGTTCTGGGCGTCCGGGATGTCGATGGCGTCGACCTTCTTGGGCGCGGTGGCGGCGTCCGTCTTGTAGACGATGCCGGCGTCCGCCTCGCCGAGTTCCACCTTGCTCAGGACGGCGCGGACGTTGGGCTCCTGGGAGACCGGCTTGACGGTCAGCTTCTGGGCGTCCAGGACCTTCTTGCCGTAGCGGCCGACCGGCACGTCGGGGGCGGCCAGCACCACCTTCAACTTGCTGTTCGCGAGGTCCTTCAGGGCGCCGACCTTCTTGGGGTTGCCCTTGCCGGTGGCGATGACCAGGCGGTTCTTGGCGATGACGGTGGGGGCACCGGTGTCCGCTTTGAGTCCGTCCATGGTCTTGGTGTCGGCGGTGACCAGGGCGTCGGCGGGGGCGCCCTGCTTGACCTGGGCGGCGAGCTCCTGGGAGCCGGCGAAGGAGAAGGCGACCTTGGTGCCCGGGTGCTCCTTCTCGTACACGGCGCCGGCCTTCTGGAGGACGTCGGTGAGCGAGGCGGCGGCGAGCACGGTGAGCTTGGTGGTGCCGCCGGACGCGCCGCCGTCCTTCTTGGCGCTGTCGCCGCTGCCGCCGGAGCAGGCGGCGAGCGGGACGAGGAGGGCGGCGGTGACGATCGCGGCGGCGGCGCGGCGCCCGGTGAGGAACGGGGACATGGTGCGGGACTCCTTGGAACGCGGGGCGATGCGGTCGCCCGAGCGGATGGGGACAAAGCCGCGCCGAGTGGGGTCTCCCCTGCTCGTCGAGGACGTTCGGGAGCCGGGGAAGGGCGACGCCGCTGGGTGGGCTGCCGGTCCGAGGGACGTGGAGCGGACCGCCGGGGATGTCGCGGGGGGTCAGGTGCGGTCGATGTGCACGCTGGTGGATTTCACCCGTGCGACGGCCTGCATGCCGACCTCCAGCCCGAGTTCCTCGACCGCTTCTCGGGTGAGGAGGGACACCAGGCGGTGCGGGCCGGCCTGGATCTCGACCTGGGCGGCGACGTCGCCGAGGGTGACGGCGGTGACGATGCCCGGGAAGGCGTTGCGGACGGAGGTGTAGGTGTCGTCGTCCTCACCGCCGGGGGCCTGGCCCACCTCGACGGAGAAGGCGGCGAGGTCCCGGCCGTCGATCAGGCGACGGCCGCTCTCGTCGCGATGGGTCGCGACCCGTCCGGCGTCCGCCCAGCGGCGGGCGGTGTCCGGGCTCACGCCCAGCAGACGGGCCGCCTGGCCGATTGTGTAGGACTGCATGTGCGACAAGATATGAGGTGTTGTCTCGCATTTACAATCCTTTTGGCTTTCCTCCATGGCAGATGCAAGGCCACTTGGAGGATGGGACAACGGCGAATTCCGGCCAGCGGAAAGCCGGGTGGCCCGGCCCCGCGCGGCATCCGGCAGGACGCGTCCCGGACCGGCCGGGGCGACGGGCCCCGTCCCCGGCTACCGCTCCCCCGGTGCCGGGCACGTACCCACCCAGATACCCGTGATGGCGCTGATGTACCGCGCGCCGCAGCGGTCGGACGGCACCACGAGCTGGCTACCCATGGCGTCCAGCGGCCGGTCGTCCATGGCCGTGGCCAGCAGGATCGGGGCGTTGCCGAAGTCGGCGTCGATCTCCGCCCAGGACAGCACGGTGTGGTGGCCGTCCCCGCCGGTGACCGTCAGCAGGAAGCGGGAGCGGTCCTTGCGCCGCCGGGCGTCGAAGGCGGGGCCCGCCGCGTCCAGGACGTCCCGCAGCAGCGGGCCGTCGAAGGTGTGGTGCTGCGGCCCGTTGGTGGCGCAGTCGAAGACGACCGGGGCGTGCCGCTGCGGCCAGCGCGTCCGCAGGTCGGCGACGGTCAGCACGAGCGGGCGGTGCAGCTGCCCGCTGATCCGGAAGCGCCGGGCGGCGGGCGGGGCGGCCTCGGACGGGCCGCGGACGGCGGCGGGGCGGGACGGGCTGAGTCGGCTCATCGGTGTCCCCCTGGAGACGATCCATGCGGAGGCTGCGTCCCAGTGATGCCCCGGCGATGCATGACTCAATCACATATGCCATCCGACTGCGGATGTTCCCCTTGCGTAAGTGAGGCAAATGGGGCCAGGAGGACCGCAGGTCCGAGGCCGCCCCCGGTGCGGCCCCGGACCTGCCGGCCCCGTGGGCGTTCCCGGCCGGCCTCAGACCGAGCCCTCGCGGGAGGGGTGTGCCCGGGCCGGCCGGCCCTCCTCGCCGCCCGCCGCACGGTGTTCCGCCAGGGCCAGCCACACCTTGTCCCGCAGGAACGGCACTTCGGTGAAGCGGACCCCGGTGGCGTCGCGCAGCGCGTTGCCGAAGGCGGGGGCGACGGGGTTGAACGGGCTCTCGCTCATCGACTTCGCGCCCAGCGGCCCGATGGCGTCCGAGGTCTCCGTGAAGTGGACCTCGGTGCGCGGGACGTCGGCGTAGGCGGGCAGCCGGTAGCGGCGGAAGGCGGGGGTGAGGACCGCGCCGCGCTCGTCGACCAGGACCTGTTCGAAGAGGGTGGCGCCGAGGGCCTGGGCGACCCCGCCCTCGACCTGGCCGCGGCACTGCATGGGGTTCATGACCCTGCCGGCGTCGGCCGAGTGGACGCTGCGCAGGATCCGGATCTCGCCGGTGTCCGGATCGACGGCGATCTTGAACCACTGGGCGTTGAAGGCCACCGACCGCGGTGAGCCGCCCCAGTGCCCGGCGGCCGCCAGCTCCACGTCGCGCTCGCGGGCGGCCTGGTGCAGCTCCTTGAGCGGAACCGTCCGGTCCGCGCACTCCACCGCGTCCGCCAGCAGCCGGCACCGGCTCCGCGGAGTGCGGGCGTATTCGGCGGCGAACGAAAGGACCTTCTCCGCCAGGCCGTTGGCCGCCCGCATCACGGCCTTGCCGGCCACGACGGTGCCGGCCGAGCCGAAGGCGCCGGTGTCGTGCCGGACGACGTCGGTGTCGGACTGCCGGACGGCGATCCGGTCGGCGGTGGTACCCAGTGCGCCGGCGGTGATCTGCTTGTGGACGGTGGTGGTGCCGTTGCCGAACTCCGCGGTGCCGACGGCGATGTCGTAGGTGCCGTCGTCCAGCAGGGACACCGTGGCGTCGGCGTAGTGGCCGCCGGGCGGGCCGGTGGCGATCATCGACATGGCGGTGCCCTGGCCGATCAGCCAGCCCTCGGGGACGTCCGGGTCGTCGCGGTCCCCGGCGATCGCGTCGCGCACGACCTGGAGGCACTGGTCCAGGCCGTAGCTGGCGATCTGCAGGTCCTCCTCCTCGCCGCCGGGGCTGATCATGTGCTCTCCGGGGCCGATGATGTTGCGCTCCCGGAAGACCAGCGGATCGAGGCCCAGCCGACGGGCCAGTTCGTCCATGGCCGACTCCACGGCGAAGGTGACCTGGCCCAACCCGTAGCCGCGGAACGCCCCGGCGGGAACGCAGTTGGTGTAGACGGAGTGGGCGTCGACCTTCTTGTGGGGCGCGCGGTAGACGGCCATCGACTCGCCGACGCTGTGGAACATCACCGCCGGGCCGTGGTTGCCGTACGCGCCGGTGTTGGCGATCACCCTCAGTTGAAGGGCCGTCAGGGTGCCGTCCCGTTTCGCGCCGGCCTTGATGCCGATGGTGAAGGGGTGCCGGGTGGTGGCGCCGAAGAACTGCTCGGCGCGGGTGAACTCCAGCTTCACCGGCCGGTGCAGCCGCATCGCGGCGAGCACCACGATGTCCTCGGTGAGCATCTCCTGCTTGCCGCCGAAGCCGCCGCCGACCCGGCCCGCGACCACCCGGACCCCGTCCTCCGGCAGGTCGTAGAGGGCGCACAGGGCGCGCCTGGTCAGGAAGGGGACCTGGGTGCTGGAGCGGACCACCAGCCGCTCGCCGGCGCCGTCCCCGGGCTCCTCGAAGTAGGCGAGCGCGCCGTGCGTCTCCAGGCTGGCGTGCTGCACCCGCTGGGTGCGGAAGGTCTCCTCGTAGACCACGTCGGCCTCGGCGAAGCCCTGGGCCACGCTGCCGATCTCGCCGTGCACCTCGCCGACGACGTTGTCGTCCGGGCGGGAGATCCGGGCGGTGCCGGGGTCCTTGGCGTGGAGGACGGGCGCGCCGGGCCGCATCGCCTCCTCCGGGTCGAGGACGTGCGGCAGCACCTCGTACTCCACCGCGATCCGGCGGCAGCCCTCCTCGGCGGCGCCCTCGGTGTCGGCGACCACGGCGGCCACCCGTTGCCCGACGAAGCGGACCACGTCGTCCAGGACGCGGGTGTCGTCGGGGTCCTCCGTGGGGTGCTCGTGGCGGGCGGAGGAGAACAGCCGCTCGGGAGCGTCGTGGTGGGTGAGGACGAGGCGGACGCCGGGGACGCGCAGCGCGTCGGCGGTGTCGATCGAGACGATCCGGGCGTGCGGGTGCGGGGAACGCAGCAGCTTCATGTGCAGCAGTCCCTCGACCTCGATGTCGAAGGTGTAGCGGGCGGTGCCGGTGACCACCTGCGGGCCGGCGGGGGCGCCGAGGTTGCGGCCGACGGACTCCCCCGGGCGCGGCTCCTCGACGTGGGTGACGCCGCGGATCGCGTCCTCGATGGCCCGGTAGCCGGTGCAGCGGCAGAGGTTGCCCTTCAACGCCCTTGGCAGATCGCTGAGTTGATCGGAGTCCAGGGTGGCGGTGGTCATCAGGAAGCCGGCGGTGCAGAAGCCGCACTGGAAGCCCTGGGCATCGAGGAACTTCCGCTGGACGGGGTGGAGTTCACCGTCCGGCTCGGCCAGTCCCTCGACGGTGGTGACCCGGCGGCCGGCGGCGCGGACGGCCGGGTAGAGGCAGCTGTGGACGGGCTCGCCGTCGACATGGACGGTGCAGGCGCCGCAGTCCCCGGCGTCGCAGCCCTTCTTCACCCCGAACCAGCCGCGGTCCCGCAGATAGGTGCGCAGGCACTGGCCGGGGCGCGGTTCGGCGTCGAAGTCCCGGCCGTTGACGTGGACGGCGTAGCTCATCGGAGGACCTCCCTGGGGGACGGCGGGCGGGTGGTGAGTTCGGCGCGGACCTCCTCGGCGAGGCGGAGCGCCATGTGGCGCCGCCAGGCGGGCAGGCCATGGATGTCGTCGAACCACTCGGCGTCGGTGACGGCGTCGTCGAGGGTGGCGCGCAGCGCGGCGGCGCCGGGCGGGGTGGGGAACCAGAGACGGAAGGGGCGCACGGTGGCGGCGGTGACGGTGACGGCCAGCGAGCCGTCCAGGGGGTCGAGGGCGCCGATGACCAGGGCGCCGGAGCGGCCGAGCCCGTAGAGGGAGACCTGGCGGAAGGCGGTGCGGCAGGTGAGCGCGCGGGCGGGCAGGGTGACCGAGCGGAGGAGCTCGCCCTCGCCGAGGTCCTTGCGGCCGGCGCCGGTGATGAAGTCGGCGACCGCGACCCGGCGCCGGGAGCCGTCCTGGGCCTGGAGCAGACAGCTGCCGTCCAGGGCGGCGGTGAGCGAGATCATCGGGCCGGCCGGCAGCCCGTTGCAGAGGTTGCCGCCGACGGTCGCCATGTTCCAGATCTTGAACGAGGCCAGGAAGGCGCGGCAGCACCGCTCGAAGAGAGGGGCCGCCGGGGCGGGGAAGGCGGCGGCGAAGCGGGAGAGCTGGGCGATGGTGCAGGTGGCGGCGATCTCCAGGGAGCCGTCCGGGAGTTGCCCGACCGGCTTCCAGCCCATCCGGCTCAGGTCCACCAGGCGGCGCAGGCGCGGTTGCGGCTCGGAGAAGAGGTAGGTGCCGCCGCCCAGCCAGGCGTCACCGGTGCGCCAGGGGGCGTGCTGCCGGGCGTCGCGCACCTCCAGCACGGTGTTCAGGTCCATGCCGCCGAGTGAAGCAACGCGGCGCCCCGGTGCACGACTGGTGCGCGGCACGGAAAACACACCAACGCCGGAGCCCGGAACTGGATGATCAACCAAGAGGGATATCGATGTGAGCGGCTGGCATTTACGATGCCTGGACCCGCATTCGCCTGGTGAATGTGAGATGCCGGGGTACGCGCTCGGCAGCCGTCCAAGGAGCCACCACATGCACGTCCACGATCTTCTCCAGCTCGCCGCGCTCGACCTGACCGTCCTGTGGGGCGAGGACCCGCTGCTCGCCCAGGAGGTCAGCGGCGTCACCGCCACCGACCTGGAGGACCCGGCCCGCTTCCTCCAGCCGGGAGAGCTGGTGCTGAGCGGACTGGTGTGGTGGGCGCCAGGGGACGACCGGGAGAAGGTGGACCGCTTCGTGGCGGCGCTGGCGGACGCGGGCGCGTCGGCACTGCTGGCCGGGGAGGAGACCCACGGGACGGTGCCACAGGTCCTGGTCGAGTCCTGCCGCGCGCACCGGGTCGCCCTGCTCGCGGTGCCCGCGCACACCACTTTCCGGGCCATCACCGAGGCGGTGTACCTGCGCCGCTGGGGAGACCTCAGCCGCCGGCCCGCCGGGCACTACGCACTGCCGGAGAACGTCCGCACCGAACTCGCCGGTCTGCTCGCCGAGGGCGCCGCGCCGGACGCCCTGCTGGACCGGGCGTTCGCGCACCTGGGCGGCCCGGCCTGCCATCTGCTGACCGCCACCGGCCGGATGGTCGCCCGCACCCCCGCCGCGCCGGATATGACGAGCAGTCAGGCGCGGCGGGACATGGCCGCCGGCGTCGGCACGACACTGCGGATCGAGGGCGAACAGGGGCCGTACGACGCGTGGTTCCTGCATCTGCGCGGCGCGGACGACGCACCGCCGCGGGTGCTGCACGAGATCGCCGAGGTCCTCGCCCAGTACCGGCACCACGGCACCGCCCGGGAGGCGGCCGCGCGGCGGGCGGCGGACGCGCTGCTGACGCTGGTCGCCGGGGACGCCGCCGAGCGGCCGGCACTCGACGCGGCACTGCACGCCTGCGGGCTGCCCGCGGACGGCCCGTTCCGCGTGGTGGTCGCCGCGCTGGAGGACGCGGAGCCCGACCAGGCGGTCCGGGCGCTGGCCGAGGCGCTGCGGCACTCCCCCGACGAGCCGTTCGCGGCCGGGCTGCTGCCCGGCGGCCGGCCCGCCGCGGTGATCGCCGCCGGCGCCGGGAAGGCGGACCCGCGGCCCCTGGACGCGATATGGCCGGCGCTGCACGAGTGCCGTCCGCAGGCGCCGCTGCATGCCGGGGTGAGCGGCCCCGCGGCCACCGCCGGAGACCTCGACTCGGCGCTGCGCCAGGCTCGTTACGCCCTGGCCGCGGCCCGTTCGGCCGCCCCCGATGGCGCCGGGGTGACCTCCGTCGACGAGCTGGCCACGCTGGGCGCGCTGCTCTCCGGGGTGCCCGCCGAGGTGCGGGAGGCGTTCAGCAGCCGGGTGCTGGGGCCGCTGGCGCGCGGTGGCAGCGCCTCGCACCGGATGCTGATGGAGACGCTGGAGGTCTTCCTCGCCCAGCACGGGTCCTGGGCGCGGACGGCGGAGATCCTGCATCTGCACGTCAACACCGTGCACTACCGCATCCAGCGGATCGAGACGCTCACCGGCCGCGACCTGTCCCGGCTCGACCACAAACTGGATCTGCACGCGGCGCTGTTGTGCCGCTGACGACTGCCGCGCGGGACGGCGTCAGCCGCGCCCGGCCGGCCGGTCCACATGCACATGCGTGGACTTGACCCGGGCGGTGGCCTCGACACCGACCTCGATCCCCAGGTCCTCGACGGCCTCCCGGCTGACCACCGACACCACCCGGTGCGGCCCCGACTGGATCTCGACCTGGGCGATCACGTCGTCGAGAGTGACCGCCGTGACGATCCCGGCGAAGGCGTTCCGGACCGAGGTGCGGATCTCGCCGGGCACCGGATGCTGCCCCAGGGCCCGTTCCTTGGCGAACCCGGCCAGGCTCACCCCGTCGATCACGCGGTTGCCCGCTCCGTCCCGGTCCATCCGCAACTGCCCGCCGTCGGCCCAGCGGCGGACGGTCTCGGAACTCACGCCCAGCAGCCGAGCTGCCTGGCCAATGCTGTACGAGGGCACGTCGGCACTCTACGGGCGCGGCGCGGCGCGGTACAGGACGTCCCGGCGAGATCGATCTTGTCGGGCGGGCCGGCGGCCGGGGGTGCCGGCCCGGCTTCACCGCCGGCCGTTGCCGGGCCGGCGGCCGGGGGGGCCGCCCCGCCCGTTCGGGCCGGGGGCCGGGCGCTGCCCCAGGGCCTCGGCCAGCTCCTCCAGCGCCGGCGGGGCGCGGGCCAGCAGCCGCCGCCGGGCGGGGGCGAGCCGGCCGAGCCCCTCGGCGAGGACGCCGGCGGTCTCCTGCCGTACGGCGTCCAGCAGCGCCTGGCCTGCGTCGTTCAGGCTGATCAGGCTGGCGCGCCGGGCGGCGGGGCCGGGGCGGCGGGGCGGCGGGGTGGGTCCGCGGCGGGGCGGCGGCCAGGACCATCCCGCCGGTGGCGAAGGTCCGCGCCCCACACCGCGCGGCTGGTCCAGCCCCCCCCCGGTGTGCCCGGCACAGGGCTGGATGCCGTAGGTGATCCCGGCAGGGCACGGCACGGCGACGAGTCCGGCGGCGAAGGTGAGGTTGCCCCACCAGTCGGGCCGGTCCGGGGTGCCTGGCCGGGCTTCCGGCAGGTGCCTTGGCGGCTCCGCCGCATCGCACGGGGCCGAGGAGCGGCGCTGGGCGCGGAGTTGGTGATCCACCGCCGAAAACCCACCGATCAGAGCAGTGCGGAACGGGGGCTTCAGGGCCTGCGCGAGCGGCACGCGGCGCCGGCGAAGCGCCGTTTCCCGCACTTCGGATACCGCCAACTCCCTTGTGGGAAATGAGAGTTGCCGACCCCATGATCATCGGTCGGCATGGTGACGCGGCGCAGCCACCGGCACCCCAGTCACACACCGTCATCATCTGGATTGCGACCGTTTATGCCGAATGTCAGCCTGGTGTCCCCGCTCATCGAAGGAGTTGATCACATGGTTACGGATCCCACAGCGCCGGTCGAGACCGCTGCCCTGGCCTCCGAGGTCGAGGGGCTCCTCAGCCCCGCCGAGCCCGACGGCATCTACCGCGACAGCCGCGAATGCGGTGGTGCGGTGCTGCTGCTCGGAGCACTGCTGTTCTCGCCCCCCACTCCGCGCCCCAAGTCCGGCGCCCGCTGAGAGGAACCGTGTTGGCTGAACAGACGCAGGGAGCTGTCTCGCTCAGCGCTGTGATCGCCGATGCCGCAACCGGTGTCGCCCTCGCCCTCCAGGGCGGGGGCGACCCCTATGCGCTCTCCCGGATCCTGCGCCAGGGCGATCCGCTCGCCCCGGCCGCGGTCCGGGTCCTGGGCGCCGACGCACTCGCGCCGTACGCACTGGAGCACCGGGCGGTGCCGGTGGGCGCGGACGACGAGGCAGTGGTGCGGCAGACCTTGGCGAGCTTCCCGCCGGGCGCGGACGCTTCCGAAGTATCGGCATGGAGCTACCGCGGGCTGGTCGAGGCCACGCACGCCTACCTCCCCTCCGGAACCCAGCCCTGGCCACGGCCCCCCGAGGCCGGCGCGGAGTGGATCGACACCGCCCCCTGGCCGCGGCTCGCGCACCGGATCTCCCAGCTCGCGGCGCTGGCCCTGCCCGGCCTGGCATCCGAAGTGGAGGAGCAACTGGCCGCGCGGACCGACGACTTGGCCCGCGGCTTCGTCCGGGCGGTGCGCCGCCGGGACTGGCTCCAGGCCGCCGGGGTGGGCCGCTGGCTGGCCCGACTCCCCGACGTGCCGCCCACCCTGGGGCTGGACGCCGGGCTGGCGTTCGTACGGCAGATGGGCGGCACCGACCCACGCGTGACCCTGCACGTGGTGGCCGCCCAGCGGTTCTTCGGGCGGGGCTGGTGACCGCCGGCCGGGGCGACCCGGAGCTGCTGGACCGGGTGGCCGGCGGCAGCCTGGACTGGCTGACGGAGCAGCGGGACTTCTTCCGCCTGCCGCCGGACGTCACCACCGACGCCGACCCCAACCACACCCTCAAACCCCTGGGCGAACTGGCCGAGTTGAGCGGACAGATCGCCACCCGGCACCCGCGCGCCGACCTGCGGGACGCGGCGGCGGAGCTGTTCGCCTTCGCCTGGCAGGAGACCCGCGAGGGCGAGCTCTTCGCCGAGTTGATCCGCGGCGAGCCGTACGCCACCTACCCGGTGGAGATCTACGGGGCCTTCGCCCGGGCCGGACTACGGCACCCGGTCGTCGAGGAACTGGTGCCGACCACCACCGGACTGCGCGGCTGGCGGGTGGCCCGCGAGGACCACACCCGCACCCTGGCAGTGCTCAACGCCGAACGCCGGATCGGACTGGCCCAACACGACGACTTCGACGAGAAGTTCGCCCAGACCGGACTGGGGATGCTGACGGAGCCCTGGGCACTGGACGTCCGGGCGGCGTACGGCGTCACGCACGACGTCCTCCATCTCACCGACTGGGGCCACGACCGCCGGCGACTGGCCCCCGAGACCGCGGGATATCTGCGGCTCTGGCTCCCCTCCTGGCTGGAGAACTGGCTGGACGAGCAACTGTGGGACCTGGTCGGCGAGTTGCTCGCCGTCGCTGCCATCCTCCCCGCGGCCCCCTACCACGCGGCCGCCTGGCGACGACTGGCCGCCGCACAGGGCGCCGACGGCGGCCTGCCCGAGACCGGTACCGTGCCCCGGCCCACCGACCCCACCGAGGACTTCCGGGCCTGCTACCACTCCACCCTGGTGTCCGCGTTCGCCGCCACCCTCGCCCGTACCGCCTCGGACGAGGCCGGGGCCGGCCCGGCGGCGGCCGGGGACGCGGTGGCGGTGACCGGCCCGGCCCCCTGCGAAAGCGAGGCTGCGCTGTGACCGTGACGGCTGCGTCCCAGGCCCCGCCGGCCTCCCCGGCAGTGCTGCACCGGATTGGCGACCGGGCCCTGAGCTGGCTCGACGCGCACCGCGAGCACTTCCGGCTGACCCCCGAGGACCGCACCACCGGCCGCGCGAGGATCGAACGGCTCAAGCCCGTCGGCGAGTTGGCGATCAACATGCAGGTGCTGTTCCGGGAGGGCGTGGCCGGCTCCCGGCAGCGCACCCGGGCCGGCTCCCTGCTCGACTTCGCCTGGCGGGAACTGCTCGACGGCGGCAACCTCCTGGCCGAGCACCAGCACGACGAGCCGCACTCCCCGGTGCCCCTGGAGATCTACGCGCCGTTCCACGAACTCGGCCACCGCCACCCCGGCCTGGAGGCGGCACTGGCCGTCGCCCGGCAGACGGCCACCTGGACGGCCCTGGAGATGGCGCCCTACCGGCGGCTCGGCGTGCTCAACGCCGAACGCCGGCTCGGGCTGGCGCCCAGTTCCGACTTCGACCAGGCCCTGGCCCGCACCTGGCTGGGCCGGATGCCCGAGCCCTGGACGGTCCAGCTGCACATCGCCTACGAGATCACCCACACCGTCTTCCACATCACCAACTGGGGCGAGGCCCCCGACCGGATGCCGCCGGACATCGCCGACTACCTCACCCGCTATCTGCCGGCCTGGCTGGACGACTGGGCCGACCTCGAACACTGGGACCTGATCGGCGAGTTCCTGGTCGTGGACGCCTGCCTGCCGCGCCCCGCCCTGGACGCCCGGATGTGGGAGCGGTTCGCCGCCGCCCAGGACGCCTCCGGCGCGATGCCCGTCCAGCGCGGGATGCCCGAGGGCGACCCGGACATCGTCTTCGACCTCGTACACCACCCCACACTGGTCGCCGCGTTCGCCTCGGCGATGGCCACCTCCCGCGCGCTGAGCGCGGACGCCGGCTGATGCGGACCGCACCGGGCGGGCCGGCGCTCGCGGACCGGCTCGCGGAAGCCGTGAACCGCATCGACGCGCCGGACGTCGTGCTGGCCGTCACCCGCCAGCGCCACCGCACGGTGGCCGACGGCGGCACCGCGCTGGCCCCACCCACCCCGCGCCCCGCGCTGCGCTACGAACTCGGCTCGCTGTCCAAGACGTTCACCATGCTGCTGCTGGCGGACCTCGTCGTCGACGGGACGCTGTCCCTGGACGACCCGCTCACCGCCCGGCTGCCGCGGCTGCCGCTGCGCCACCCCCGCTCGGGCCGGATCACCCTGCGCCACCTGGCCACCCACACCTCCGGCCTGCCGCGCGTCCCCACCGACATGCTGTTCGGCGCGCTGGTCCGGCCGTACGAGAACAGCTACGCCGGCTACGACACCGAGCGGCTGCTGGCCACCTTCGCCCGGACCCGGCCCCGGCACCGGCCCGGCACCCGCTGGCACTACTCCAACTTCGGCCCGGCGCTGCTCGGCACGGCCATCGGCCACACCACCGGCACGGACTACGCCGACCTCCTCACCGCCCGGGTGCTGAAGCCACTCGGCCTGACCGGCACCACCCTGGCGCCCGGCACGACCGGCACCGACGCCATCGGCCACCGCACCAACGGCATCACCCCCGTCCGCAGCACCGACATGGGCGCCTTCGCCCCCTCCGGGGCGGTCCGCGCCACCCCCGACGACCTGCTCACCTACCTGGAGGCGCACCTCTTCCCGGACGACGCTCCGCTGGCCGAGGCGCTGCGCATGGTGCGGGTCCCGCTGCTGCGGCGCGGCCTGCGGCACCGCGACACCCACACCCTGACGTGGTACCAGCACCCCGCGGCGCGCGGTCCGCTGCTCTTCCACGTCGGGGCGACCTTCGGCCAGCAGGCGTTCGCCGGCTACCACCCGGCGTCCGGGACCGGGCTCGTCGCGCTGGCCACACGACGCGGCCGGACCTGCCGACTGGCCGCCACCGCCTACGAGCTGCTGTACGCGCTGGCCGGCGAGGAGGGCTGAGTCCGGCCCGGACCGGTCGTCACAGTTCCCCGGCGAGGATACGGGCGAGCAGCACCTCCGGGTCCTGCTCTGCGGCCCGGTCGAACTCCGCGGCGTACGCCTCGTCGCCGAGCACCGCGCGGGCCCGCTGCTCGCCCTCCTCGCGCACCGCGCGGAGTTCGGGGGTGCCGCGCTGCGGGTGGCCGACGGTGCGCCAGACGGCCTGGCCGCCGCCGTAGACCTGGGCCGCGGCGGCGCCCTTGCCCTGGGCGGCGACCGCGGCGGCCAGCAGGTCCAGGCCGAGCGCGATCCCGAAGTTGTCGCCGATCAGCCGCTTGGCGGCGAGCATGGCGCGGGCGTGCTCCGCGGACTCCTCCGGCCGGCCCTGGAAGAGGGAGATCAGGCCGAGCTGGTAGTCGGTGTAGGAGCGGGACCAGTACTCGCCGCGCTGGACGCAGCCGTGCCGCAGCGTGGTGGCCTGGCGCCGCGCCTCGTCGAGCCGGCCGAGGGCGGTGAGCGCGAAGAGCCGTACGAGGTGGCAGCGGAGCCGGCTCGCGGAGCCGAACGGGTCCTGCGGGGGCGGGCCGAGCACCTGCCCGGCGACGGTGTGGGCGGTCAGCGGGCGGCCGGCCATCAGGTGGGTGAGGCCGATGAGGTAGCCGGCGGCGAGCAGCGCGTCCCGGTCGCCGTCCTCCCGGGCCGCGCGGGCGCACTGCCGGCCCAGGGACTCGGCGGTGTGCAGCTCGCCCTGGAGGAGCACCGCGATGCCCAGCGCCCACAGGGCCCGGGTCTGGGCCGGGCCGGGGGCGTCCTGGGCGGCCAGGGCGCGCTCCAGGTAGTCGCGGGCCTCGTGCAGATGGCCGCAGCAGGACCAGAAGAAGCCGACGGCCGCGGAGAGTTCCTGGGCGCGGCCCGGGGCACTGCCCAGCAGGTGGTCCAGCGCGGTGCACAGGTCGACGTACGCCTCGGCGATCCGGCCGTACCAGGTGACCTGGTCGGGGCCGAGCCAGCCGGCTTCGGCGCGGCGGCCGAGGCCGACGAAGTGCTCGGCGTGCCGGTCGGCGACGATGGCCGCCTCGTCGAGTTCGGCCAGCCACATCCGACCGTACTCGCGCAGCGTGTCCAGCATCCGGAAGCGGCTCCCCTCCCGGCTGAGCACGGACTTGGCGGCCAGGCCGGCCAGCGCGGCGCGCACCCCGTCGGCGGAGAGCGGGCCGTCGGCGCAGACGGCGGCCGCCGAGTCGGTGTCGAAGGTGCCGCGGAAGACCGAGAGCCGGGCCCACAGCAGCCGCTCCAGCGGTGCGCACAGCTCGTGGCTCCAGCCGATGGCGTTGCGCAGGGTGCGGTGCCGCGCGGTCCAGGGCAGGCCGGTGCCGTCCAGCGCGTCGAGGCGGGACCCGAGCCGCTCGGCGACCTGGTCGAGCGGACGGTGCGCCAGCTGGGCCCCGGCCAGCTCCAGGGCCAGCGGGATGCCTTCGAGGCGCCGGCAGATCAGGTCGGCCGCCTGGGCGTTGGCCGGCTCGGTGAGCAGGAGGCCGGGGGCCGCGACACCGGCCCGTTCGGTGAAGAGCGTCAGCGCGTCGTTGTCGCCGGTACAGGGCAGCGGGCCGACCTCGGTGACCCGCTCCCCGGCGACGCCCAGCGGCTGACGGCTGGTGACCAGAACGCCGAGGCCCGGGGCGGCGGTCAGCAGGTCGCCGACCAGGTCGCGGCAGGCCGCGACGAGATGTTCGCAGGAGTCCAGGACCAGCAGCAGGTGCTTGTCGACGAGCCATTCGCAGAGCGCGTCCATCGGCGTCCGTGCCGAGTGGTCCGCCAGCCCCACGGCGTCGCAGACGGTGGCGACCAGCAGCTGATCGCCCTGCAAGGGCCACAGCGGGGCCCAGCGGACGCCGTCGGGGAACCGCGCGGCGGCGGCCTGCGCGACCCGTACCGCGATCCGGGTCTTGCCCACGCCACCGGGACCGGTCAGGGTGGTCAGCCGGTGCCGTGTCAACTCGCTGCTCAGTCGCCGTAATTCGGCTCTCCGGCCGACGAAGCTCGTCGACTCCTCGGGAATGTTGCTCGCCACCCGGCCAGTGTGCACCTTCCGTGCCCCGCACGGAGCCCGGCGACCAGGGACGACGCCGGGACCAGAGCGATGACCCCGGCGGGGGGTCACCCTCGTGAGTGACCGTCCGTTGCGCTTGGCTTGCCGGTCCGCTGCGCGGGGGCTGTTCCGGCCCGCTTCGCGGGCGTTGTGTTGCCGCTGCGCGGGGCTGTTGGGTGCGGTGACGGGCCTCCGGGGCAGGGGGTGTGTCCGGACTGCTGCGCTTTACGTCCGGACACACCCCCTGCCCCTCCGACCCGTCCCCTCCCGTGGGTGGTCATGAAAACCCATAGACGGGGCAACGGTTGCTGGGCTCCTGCGGGCTCTGGACTGATGGGCGGCCGTCCCTCAACAACTGACCTTCAGCCCTCAACAAGCGACCGTCAGCGGACCACTGAGGCCGGCCCCCACCCACCGTCTTCATGACCCCCAACGGGAGGGGACGGGCCGGAGGGGGTGGTGTGTCGGACGTAAAGCGCAGCAGTCCGACACACCACCCCCGCAGGCCCGGCACCGCACCCAACAGCCCCGCGCAGCGGACCCGCAATCCCGCCGTCAGGCGGGCACCGCGCCGCAGGCGCAACAGACAAGCCCCCCACGGCCGGAAGGCCGACAACGTACGACGAGGCTCGCGCCGCCAGGCGCGACAGGCAAGCGGCGAACCTGCGGCGGAAACGCCGGCTACGTGGGAACCGATTAGGCGCCAGCCGCAAAGGGCACAACAACGCGTGTGTGCCGCCAGTCCGCGCGCACGATCGGCCGCACCATCCGGGAGAGGAGGGACGCTCCCTGTCCCCCGACGACGACCCCCGACTCCGCGAGCTCGCGGAGGAGTTCCCGCCCGATGCCGCCCCCTGCCCGCCGGTTGCCATACCGGCGGCCCCCGCGGCGCCGTTCCGGCGTTGGACGGTGTGGCTGATACTGGCCACCGCGATCGCGGTGCTGGTCACCGGAGTGGCGCTGGCGCACGGGTTGGTGCTGGCCGGTGGGCTGGTGCTGGCCGGTGTGGCCGGGCAGCTCGTCACGCCGAACCGGCCGGCCGGCCGGGAGTCCGACCACCACCGGTAGCCGGACGGGAACCGCCCGTACGCGGCCGGACGTGCCCGGCCCGCCTGCCGTCGTTCTGGAACCGAAGGGCAGGCGGGCCGGTGGTTCTCACACGCCCCGGCGGGAGCGCGTCTCACGTGACACGGCGGCTCCTCGAAGCCACGGCGACACACAGCGCGCCCAGCAGGAACGTCAGGGCGCCGATGACGACGTTGTTCCAGATGACCCCCGCGTCGGGGGCGCGCCCGACGACCCAGGGCGCAATGATCATCCAGACGCCGATCGCGCACATCGCGCCGCTCAGGCCGTACATGCGCTCCGGAGTGGCGGTGAACCCGACCGCCAGCAGGGCGATCGCGATGCCGACGATGAGGTTGTGGGTCGTCAGCGCCGGTTGCGAGGCGCTGAAGTGCACGATCCACGCGGATACCGCGCAGTACAGACCGACCAGAAACACCGGCCCGTCGACGAGCACCACATCACGCCCGCCGACCGTCCGCTCGAACCGCTCTCTCATCTCGGAAACGTCGGGGTGACCAGCGAGATCTCCTCTGTGGTGTGAGACGTCGGCCATACGACTCGCCTCCTTCGCTCACAAGTCGGGGCCGTGTCGCGTGGCATTAGCCGCGCACCTTTATTTTGCGCTTATGTCGCCTTTATGTGTAGATGCCTGGCCGGGAAATTTTGGCGCGATCCGGACAATCAAGATGTCGCCGCTCAGAGCCGGCCGGGGATGCCGTCCAGATGCGGGAGGTCGTGGTCCAGCCGTTCCCGCTTGGCGCGGAGGTAGCGGAGGTTCTCCGCGCCGGGCGGCACCAGCAGCGGCAGCCGTGCGGCGACCGGGACGCCGTACCGCTCCAGCGCCTCGCCCTTGCGCGGATTGTTCGACAGCAGTCGTACCGAGCGGACGCCGAGGTCGCGGAGCATCCCGGCCGCACCGGCGTAGTCGCGGGCGTCGACCGGTAGCCCGAGCGCGAGGTTCGCGTCCACCGTGTCCAGGCCGTCGTCCTGCTGGAGACGCATCGCCCGCAGCTTGGCCAGCAGCCCGATGCCACGGCCCTCGTGCCCCTGGAGGTAGACCAGGACGCCGCGCCGCTCCTCGGCTATCGCCCGGAGCGACGCGGCCAGTTGCTCACCGCACTCGCAGTGCGTGGAGCCGAAGACCTCGCCCGTCAGGCACTCCGAGTGCAGCCGGGTCAGCACCCGCTCCCCCGCCGGATCCCCCTGGACCAGGGCCACCTGCTCGGTGCCGGTGCGGCGGTCGAGATAGCCGACCGCCCGGAACTCCCCGTAGGTGGTGGGTAGTCGGACCTCCACCACCCGTCGCACGCCCTCGTCAGCGGCGCCGGACGCGCCCTCGGAGTCCGTCATGGCATGATCGTACCCGCGTTCGGACCCGCGGCGGCCGGCCCGGCCCTCGCGGATCCGCCGACTCCCGTCCTCTCGCGCCGGATTGCCGACGAATCGGAGCCGCCGATGCCCACGACCGCGCCGGGACACCGGAGTTCGCCCGACGGACTGCCGACCGACACCACCGAGGACATCCGCCGCAGACGTCCCGCGCTGGCCCTGCTGCCCGTCGGCAGCTTCGAACAGCACGGCGGCCACCTGCCGTTGACCACCGACACCCTGATCGCCTGCGCCGTCGCCGAGGAGATCGCCGGGCGCCACGACGTGCTGCTGCTGCCGCCGCTGACCTTCTCCTGCTCCCACGAGCACGCCGGCTGGCCGGGCACCGTCAGTCTCTCCGCCCGGACCCTGCACGTGGTGGTGGCCGACATCGCCGGGTCGCTGCGCCGCGCCGGCCTCGGCGCGCTGGTGCTGGTCAACGGCCACGGCGGCAACTACGTGCTGCGCAACGTCGTCCAGGAGTCCGCGGCGGACGGCGGCATCCGGATGGCGCTCTTCCCCGGCCCGGCGGACTGGGACACGGCGCGCGAACGGGCCGGCATCGAGACCTCCGCCCACGACGACATGCACGCCGGCGAGACCGAGACCTCGATCCTGCTGCACACCCGTCCCGACGTGGTCCGGGACGGGTATGCCTCGGCCGATCACGACGGCGGCCCACGGCCGCATCTGCTCACCCTGGGCATGGCCGCCTACACCGCCTCGGGGGTGATCGGGCGGCCGTCGCTGGCCACGGCCGAGAAGGGCCGGGCGCTGCTGGCGGGGCTGGCCGAGGCGTTCGACGGGTACCCGGAGGTGTGCGGTGTCGGCGGCTGAACCGCTGGCCGCGGCGGAGGTCTGGGAACTGCTGCTCGGAGTCCGCGGTGCGCCGGACGCGGCGGCGGCCGGGCTGCCGACGGACGGCACGGACGGACGGGACCGTCCCGGGGGACGCGCGCCCCTGGCGCTCTCACCAGCCGCCGCGGAGCTGACCGAGCGGTATCTGCCGCTGTGCCTGGCCGGGCCCCGGTTCGCGTTCGCCCAGCTCGGACAGAGCCTGGACGGCTTCATCGCGACCCGCACCGGAGACGCCGACTACGTCACCGGGGAGGCGGACCGCCGCCATCTGCACCGGCTGCGGGCGCTGGCGGACGCGGTGCTGGTCGGCGCCGGGACCGCGGTGGCCGACGACCCCCGGCTGACCGTCCGCGCCTGCTCCGGGCCCGACCCGGTGCGGGTGGTGCTCGATCCGCGCGGGCGGGTGCCGCGGAGCCGGCGGGTGTTCACCGACGGTGCGGCGCCGACGCTGTGGGTGGTCGGCCCGGGCGTGGCCACCGAACGCGTCGGGGACGGCGTCGAGGTGCTGGCGCCGCCCGGCCCGGACGCCTTCGCCCCGGCGCGGCTGCGGACCGCGCTGGCGGCGCGCGGCCTGGGCCGTCTGCTGGTCGAGGGCGGCGGGGTCACCGTCTCGCGGTTCCTGCGGGCCGGGGCGCTGGACCGGCTGTATCTCACCGTCGCGCCGGTCCTGCTCGGCGACGGCGTGCCCGGCCTGCGCTTTCCCGGTACGCCGGTGATGCGGCGGGCTCTACGGCCGCCGGTCCGGCGGTCCGCACTCGGCGAGGACACGCTCTTCGAGCTGGAGCTGCGGCCGCCGGGCGGCGCGCAGCCCGGCGGCCCAGCGGACCACCAGCACCCCGGCGCCGGGCAGGCTCGCGGCCAGTACGAGCACGCCGTAGACGACGGCGGTGGCCAGGCCCTGCCCGGCGCCCAGCCCCGCGACGCCGAAGGCCCAGGCCGCGACGCCCTCGCGGGGCCCCCAGCCTCCGACGTTCAACGGCAGGGCCATGGCCAGCAGGGCCGGCAGCACCAGCGGCAGCAGGTCGGCGGCCGGCGCCCGGACTCCGGCGACCCGGGCCGCCAGCAGGAACGTCGCCACATAGCCGGCCAGGACGACGAGTGACGAGGCGGCGACGCCCGTCCAGAGCGCCCGGGCGGCGCCGGCCCGCCGGGCCTCGGTGAGGGCGGCGCGCAGCCGGTCGCCGGGTCGTGGGGGTGCGCCCGTGCGGCGCCGGTGCGCGCGGAGCAGCAGTGCGGCCGCCGGGACGCCCACCACGCACAGCGCGGCCACCGCGAGCAGCGGTTCGGCCGCCGGCGTGCCGAGGGCCCGGCCGAGCGCCGTGCGCACCGGTGACGGCCGGCCGGTCAGCACCACCGCCCCGGCCGCGAACAGGACCAACTGGCCCGCGGCCCGCTCCAGGACCACGGCGCCGGCGGCCCGCCGCACCGCGCCCGCGGTGCGGCCGTGGTGCACCGCCCGGTGGACGTCGCCCAGCACGCCGCCGGGCAGCGCGGCGTTGAGGAACAGCGCCCGGTAGTAGTCCGCCACCGCCCTGCCCAGGGGGAGCCGCAGGCCCAGGCCGCGGGCCACCAGGCACCAGCGCCAGGCGCTGCACACCGTCGTCAGCACACCGATGCCGACCCCGGCGAGCAGGGTGGCGGCGTCGATCCGGCACAGGCCGTCGACGAAGGCGCCGGAGCCCAGGTGCCACAGCAGCACCGCCAGGATGGCCAGTCCCCCGCACACCTTCGCCCAGGGCCAGAGATGACGGCCCATCAGCCCGTGCGGGGGGCCGGCACCGGGGCCGGTCCGGGTAGCGCCAGCAGATCGGTGTGGTGCACCGTGACCGCCAACTCCCCCGCCGCGCAGGCCGCCAGGCGCCGCCGCAGATATCCGTCGGCCGCGGCGGCCAGCTGCGGGCGCTGCGCGCGGGCGGCGGCGACCCGGCCCCGCAGCCAGTGCTCGGTCAGCGCGCGCTCGGGCCCGCCCAGCCGCCAGGGGCTGGGCCGGGTCAGCACCCGCGCGCCGCGCCGGGTGAACGCCTCGGTGGCCGCCGCGACCGCGTCCGGGCCCAGCAGCCGGCGGCCGCCCGCGGTCCGCCGCTGGTGGGCGTCGAACGCGGCGGAGAGCGCGGCGTCGAGGGGGTCGGCCGGGGACAGCTCGACGCGGCCGGTGACCGAGAGCGCCAGCAGCACCGGGCAGCCGGCGCCCGTGCAGGCCGCGGCGAGGGATGCCAGCTCGTCTCGGGTGAGCAGGTCGAGCAGTGCGGAGGCGGTCACCAGGGACGTGCCGGCGAGCGCCTCGGCGGTCAGGGCGGTCAGGTCGCCGTGCGCGGTCACGGCCGTAACCGGCCGTCCGTCGGCGGTGGTTGACGGCAGCCGGCTCCGGGCCCGGGCCAGCAGCTCCGGGTCGTGGTCCTGGAGGATCCAGCGCTGGGGGCCGGGCAGCCGGGCCGCGAGCCAGCGGCCCATCGCGCCCGTGCCGCAGCCCAGGTCGCGGATGACGAGGCCGTCCGGGCGCTCGGGGGCGGCGGCGAGCCGGTCGCGCAGCGGACCCAGCAGCTCCGGTGCGCGGGCCGCGGCGTCCGCGGGCTCGCGCAACTCCAGCCAGTCGGGGCAGAAGTACGGGCTGCCGACCGCACCTCTCATGGGCTCCGCGGTGCGGTCCGCAGTCGTTCCAGCGCCCCGGCCAGGCTGTGCGACGTCGTCTCCCACCCCTCCAGCATGGCACGGCGGGCCGCGGCGGCGTCCGCCAGTCGCCGCCGCAGCGCCGGACCGTCGAACCACGCGCGCAGCGCCCCGGCGAGCGCCGCCGGTTCGCCGGGCGGGACCAACAGGCCGGGCACACGGCCGTCGGGGGCCCGTCCGACCGCCTCGGGCACCCCGTCCACGGCCGTGGCCAGCACCGGGATGCCGCGCGCCAGCGCCTCGGTGAGCACCATGCCGTACGTCTCGGCGTACGAGGCGAGCAGCACCAGGTCGGCGGCGGCGTAGCAGGCGGCCAGCGCGGCACCGGTCCGCGGTCCGGCCAGTCGGACGCGGTCCGTCAGGCCCAGCTCCCGTATCCGTGCGCGCAGTTGCCGGGCGCATTCCGGGTCCTGGTCCGTCCCGCCGACGAAGGTGCAGGTCCAGGGCGCGTCGGTGACGGTCGCTAGGGCGTCCACCAGGCGGCGGTGGCCCTTGCGCGGGGTCACCGACGCCACGCACAGCAGTCCGCCGGCGCCGTCCGTGCCGGGGGCGGGCGGGGCCGGGTCGGCGCCCGGCCGGGCGACCGTCACCGGCGGCAGTCCCGGCCCGTGGTGGGCGCGGATGCGGCGGGCCGCCCAGTCGCTGGTGGCGATCACCGCGCCGACGGTGTGCAGGGCGCGCCGTTCCCGGGCGTCCAGCTCCGCCGCCGTCCCGGGGTCGAGCCCGGTCTCGTCGGCGAGCGGCAGGTGCAGCAGGACGGCCAGGCGCAGCCGGGCGGCCGCGGGACGGAGGACATCGGGCACCCCGCACGCCAGCAGGCCGTCCAGCAGCACCGGTGCGCCGTCCGGCAGTTCGGCCAGCAGCCGGGCCAGGCGGGCGGTGGCGGCGGCGTCCGGGCGCGGCCAGCCGCCGGGCAGCGGGTGGCGGTGCACCCGCCAGCCGAGGGCCGCCAGTTCGCGGCAGACCCGCAGGTCGTAGACGTTGCCGCCGCTGGGCGCCGCGGGGTCGGCGACGCCGCCGGGCAGGACGGCGTGCACCTCGCGCGGGCCCTCCGGGCCGGGGGCGGTCACCGGGTACGGCCGCCGGGCCGGTTCACAGCGCGCGCTCGTAACTGGCCCAGGCGATATGGGATTCGTGCAGGGTGACGGTGATGCCGGCGAGCTCGCGGGCGCCGGCACCGAGGTTGCCGGCGTGCACACGGTCGGCGAGCCGGTCGGCGATGACCCTGGCCAGTGCCTCGGTGGAGGTGTTGGTGCCGGCGAAGGCGGGTTCGTCGTCGAGGTTGCGGTAGTTGAGCTCGGCGACCACCGCGCCCAGTTCCTGGGTGGCCAGGCCGATGTCGACCACGATGTCGTCGTCGTCGAGTTCGGGGCGGCGGAAGGTGGCGTCCACGATGAAGGTCGCGCCGTGCAGGCGCTGCGCCGGGCCGAAGACCGCGCCGCGGAAGCTGTGCGCGACCATCAGGTGGTCGCGGACGGTGATGCTGAACACGGGTGTTCCTCCAGGTGTGCGGTGAACGGGGCGGCGCGGGGCAGTGTCACGCCGGGTAGCGGATGCGGTGGCAGAGCGCCGGGAGCGCGCCGGAGGCCAACCGGGGCAGCACCGACGGCAGTTCGGCGAAGGGCGATTCGCCGGTGATCAGCGCGTCGAAGGCGGGGTCGGCGAGGAGGTCGAGCGCCAGCCCGAGCCGGTCGGCGAAGCCGCGCCGGCCGCGGCGGGCCGGGGCGACGGCACCGACCTGGCTGCTGCGGACGGTCAGCCGGCGGGAGTGGAAGGACTCCCCCAGCGGCAGACTCACCCGGCGGTCGCCGTACCAGCTCAGCTCGATCACGGTGCCTTCCGGCGCGAGGAGTTCGAGAGCGCGGGTCAGGCCCTCCTCGGTGGCGCTGGCGTGCACGACGAGGTCGCAGTCGCCGCGGGCGTCGGCGGGCAGCGCGAACGCGACGCCCAGCGCCGCGGCGGTGGCCGCGCGCGCCGGATCGGCGTCGACCAGCTGGACCCGGGCGGCCGGGTAGCGGGCCAGCAGCGCGGCGGCCGCGGCCCCGACCATGCCGCCGCCGATCACCGCGATCCGGTCGCCGAGCAGCGGCGCGGCGTCCCACACGGCGTTCACCGCGGTCTCGACGGTGCCGGCGAGGACGGCGCGCGCCGCGGGGACGGTGTCGGGCACGGGGGTCACCGCGTCCGCCGGGACGACGTAGTGCGTCTGGTGCGGGTGGAGGCAGAAGACCGTGCGGCCGTGGAGCGGGCCCGGCCCCTCCTCGACCACGCCCACGCTCAGATAGCCGTACTTGACGGGTGCCGGGAACGCGCCCTCCTGGAACGGGGCCCGCATCGCCGTGTACTGGCTCTCGGGGACACCGCCGCGGAAGACCAGGCTCTCGGTGCCCCGGCTCACCCCGGAGTACAGCGTGCGCACCAGGACCTCGCCGGCGCCGGGGCGCGGCAGCTCGGCCGTCCGGATCTCGCCGCGGCCGGGGGCGCTCAGCCAGAAGCTCTCGGCGACGCGCGGCAAGGATTCCTCCTGGACGGTGCGGCGATGCGTCATGAATGCTGAGGGGCGCATGCCGGGGCTCATGGCGACGCGGTCACCCTACGCGGCGTCCCCCGGCTCCGCCACAGGGTCGGGGAGGTGCGATGGCCGGACAAGTACGGTGCGGGGCGCGGCTGTTCGGCCCGGACCTGGTGGTCGGGGCGGTCGCGCAGCTGGTGCTGCTGGAGGTGCTGTGCCGGGTGGTGGGGCTGGGCCCGGTGGGCTGGCTGGCGGGTGTCGCCTTCGCGGCGGTCACCGGGGCCGTGCTCGTCCGGGCGGTGCGCGGGTCCTGGCTGCGGAGCTTCGGTCCCGCCAACCGCGTCACGCTGGCCCGGGCCGCGCTCGTCGGCGGGGTGACGGCGCTGGTCGCCGACTCCTTCGCCCGGCCGGTGCCGGTGGCGGCGCTCGTGGGGCCGGCCTCGGTGGCGCTGGCGCTGGACGCGGTGGACGGACGGGTGGCCCGGCGCACCGGGACGGCGACGGCGCTGGGGGCGCGGTTCGACATGGAGGTCGACGCGTTCCTGATCCTGGTGCTGTCCGTCCACGCGGCGGGTCCGCTGGGGCCGTGGGTGCCGGTCATCGGCGCCCTGCGCTATCTGTTCGTCGCGGCGTCCTGGGTGCTGCCGTGGCTGTGTGCGCCGCTGCCGCCCAGCATGGCGCGCAAGACGGTGGCCGCGGTGCAGGGCGTGGTGCTCGTGGCGGCGGGGGCCGGGTTCGCACCGCGGGTGCTGGAGCGGGGTGCGGTGGCGGGGGCGCTGGCGCTGCTGGTGTGGTCGTTCGGGCGGGACGTCGGGTGGCTGTGGCGGGCCCGGGAGCGGGCCGGCGGGGCGTCCGCGGTGCGGGCGGGCGGCGGGGAGTCGGTGCCGCGCCCGGGGTGAGGGCGGGGTCGTGTCAGGTCCCGGCGTGCCGGCCGAGGTAGACGACGAGCACGAGGAACACCAGCACCAGGTGGGTCACGGCGATGTAGAGCAGCGCCCGTATCCACAGGCTGCGCCGGACCGCCTCGTGGGCGGCGGCCCGGTGGGTCACCAGGACGGTGCCGGGCAGACGGGCCAGGCGGGTGCCGGGGCGGACCGCAGTGGCCCGGGCCCGGCGGACGCCGCAGCGCGGCGACATCCGGTGCCGGGCGGCGAGGTCGGGGCAGCTCCGCCCGTGGCCGCGGGCGGAGCGCAGCGGGCCCGGACCGGGGCGGCGGCCCCGGCAGGTCCGGGCGGAGGCGGTGGGTATGCAGGTGCGGGAGCGGACCGCGCGCCACAGCGGCGGCCCTTTGCGTCGTGGTGCGCCGGACATCGGCGGTCACCCGGCTACGGCGGCGCCGGACCGCACCGGGCGCGGCCGCGGCGGCGTGCCGCTCACTCCGGCGCCCCGGCCTGGGGCGCGGCCCCGGAGGCGCGGTCCGGGTCGATCCCGATGCCGTGCGCGATCCGCAGCGCGTCGTCCAGTTCGTCCTGCGCGACGGCCAGCGCACAGGCGTCGTCGGCGTCGCGCGCCGCTTCGACGGCGGCCCGTGCCGCGCGCACCCGCTCCCGTACCGACTCGGCGAAACCGCCCACGCATGCCCTCCGCGTTCAGGCCGACCGGCCATCGCGTTGATCGTTGAACAGGGGAATTCCTCAACTGTAGACGAAGGACCCGCCGGGTTGAATGGCCGGGGCGCGACCGGCGGGTCCGCTCCTCGTACCGAACCGACGGCCCGGCCCCGTCACTTGCCGCCCTTGAATCTCCCGTTGCGGGAGCTTCTACGGTCCGAAGCCCGCGGCCGCCGCCCCGGCGGACCCGTGCGGTGGACGAGGAACAAGGAGCGCGCGCATGACGGCATTCGTCCTGGTGTCGGGTGGCCACACCGGTGGCTGGATCTGGCGGGAGGTGACCGCGCTGCTGCGGGAGCGGGGGCACACCGCGCTTCCGGTGACGCTGACCGGGATGGGCGACCGGAGGCACCTGGCCGGCCCGGACACGGACCTGGAGACGCACATCGAGGACATCGTGCAGGTGCTGGACCACGAGGACGTCCGGGAGGGGGTGCTGGTGGGGCACTGCTACGGCCTGCTCCCGGTGCTGGGGGCCGCCGACCGGCGCCCGGACCGGGCGGGCGCGGTGGTCCATCTGGACACCGGGATGCCCCGGGACGGCGACGCGGGCGTCGACGTGATGCCCGACCCGGCCCTGCGGGACCTGCTGCTGCGGCTGGCGGCGGAGGGCGACGGGCGGTTCATACCGCCTCCGCTGCTGGACGACGAGGAGCGGTGGGGCAGTCTCACCGGCGTGTCGCCGGCCGACCGGGAGCGGCTGGTGCGGCTGGCGGCGCCGCAGCCGCTGGCGACGCTGACCCGGCCGCTGCGCCTGACCGGCGCGGCCGCGGAGCTGCCCGGCACCGGTGTCTTCTGCACCGCCAACGGGGCGAGCATCGCGGCGGTGCAGGCCCTGGTGGCCACCGGGGACCCGCGGTACGCGGTGCTCACCGAGCCCCGGGTGGGCTACTTCGACCTGGACACCGGGCACTATCCGATGCTGTCGCGGCCCGGTGAGCTGACCGAGGTGCTGATCCGGGCGGCGGCCGGCGAGGGCCGCCGCCTCGGTTGACCCGACCCGGCCGCCCGTCCTGGGAGCTCCCGGCAGTGCGGGGCGGGCGGCCACCCCGGTAGCGGCCGTTGGAGTGATGAAGCGGACGGGAGCGCGGCGGACGGGTGTCGTCCGGCCGCGTGACGGCGTTGAGCATCCGTGACCGTCCCGCGCCTCCGCCCGTGGTTCCTGCCCGCCAGCCTCGCGGCCCTGTTGACGGAGGCCCTGCCGGACGGTACGGCTGATGCCCCGTCCGATCCCGGGCCCGGCCCGGCGGCCGACCGGCGGCCGACTCCCGGGAGCGCCGAACGGCCGACCGTGCCGCGCTCCCCCGGTCGCCGGCCGGCCGCCTCCGGCCCGGAAAGCTGAGCGTTGCACGCACTGTGCCCACCGGGTTACCCCGTGTGGCGAGCGCGGATGATCGCCCATAGCTTCGCTTCATGGCACTACGACAAAAGGCCCATGGGGCACGGCAAAAGGCCCATGGGGCACGGCGGATGAGCTACCTGGGCTGCGCGGCGGCGGTCCTGGCCGGGGCACTCGGAACGGCCCCGCCGTCCAGCGCCTCGTCGGACCGCGACGACGAGGTGCTCGTCGTCCACCCCGGCGAATCGATCCAGCGCGCGGTGGACGCGGCGCATCCCGGCGACACCGTGCTGCTGCTGCCGGGCGTGTACCGCGAGAGCGTGCTGATCGACAAGTCGCATGTGACGCTCCGCGGGACCGACGGCGACGCCGTGATCGTCCCGCCGGGCAGACGGGCGGGCAACGCCTGCGGGCGGAACGGCGACGGCATCTGCGTCACCGGCCGCGCCGGCGGCCCGGTCACCGGCGTCAAGCTGCGGCAGCTGACCGTCGAGGGCTTCCGCCGGAACGGCATCTGGGCCTCCGGCACCGAGGACTTGACGGTGCGCGGCGTCACCGCGCGGCACAACGGCCAGTGGGGCATCGCGCTGGAGAAGTCGGTGCGCAGCCTGCTCAGCGACAACACCGCCTCGGAGAACGGCGACGCGGGGATCTTCCTGGCCAACGTGGTCGACGAGGAGGGCGGGGCGCTCGACACCCGGCGCACCCGGCTCGTGGACAACCGGCTGCTCGGCAACCGCATCGGCATCACGGTCCGGCGGCTGCGGAACCTGGAGATCGGCCACAACACCGTGTCCGGGAACTGCGCCGGGATCTTCGTCGTCGGCGACGAGGGCCGGCCCAAGGCCGGGGCGCTGACCGTCCGGGACAACGAGGTCTCGCGGAACAACAAGCACTGCCCGAAGACCAAGCGGCTGCCGTTCCTCCAGGGCTCCGGGGTCGTCCTCACCGGCACCGAGGAGACGCTGGTGACGCACAACCTCGTCCGCGACAACGTCGGCAAGTCCCCGCTCTCCGGCGGTGTGGTGCTCTTCCCCAGCTTCGTCAAGGCCACCGGCGACCGGAACGTCATCAGCGACAACGTCGTGCTGCGGAACGCCCCGGCGGACCTGATCAACGCGGACCGGAACGGGCGGGGGAACGTCTTCACCCGCAACACCTGCCGGACCTCCAGGCCGCCCGGGCTGTGCGGCTAGGGCGCGAACCGGCGAACGTCAACGGAGAAACGAGGCGGCATGACCACCGTGAGCCCCACCCCCCAGCCCACCATGCGGCTGCGGGAACTCGTCTTCGGTGCCGCGTGCGCGGCGGCCGTCCGGGCGGCCGCCCGGCTCCGCGTGGCCGACGCACTGGGCGAGCAGCCCACCGCGGTGGCGGAGCTGGCCGCCGCGGTGGGCACCGAACCACGGCCGCTGCAACGGCTGTTGCGGGCGCTGGCCTGCTACGGGATCTTCGAGGAGACCGAGGACGGGTCGTTCGCGCACACCGAGATGTCGCGGCTGCTGCGGGAGGACGCCCCGAACAGCCTGCGCTACATCACGCTGTGGTGCACCGAGCCGTGGACCTGGGAGGCGTGGCCGCGGCTGGACGACGCGGTGCGCTCGGGCCGGAACGTCTTCGAGGACCTCTACGGCAAGGGGTTCTTCGACTACCTGCACGAGGACGCCCGGGACTCCGCCCAGGTCTTCGACCGGGCGATGACCACCTCCAGCCGGCAGTCCGCCCGCGACATCGTCGAACTCCTCGACCTCACCGGGGTGTCGTCGGTCGCGGACATCGGCGGCGGGCAGGGCCACGTCCTGGCCGGCCTGCTGGAGAAGTACCCGGCGCTGCGCGGCACCCTGCTGGACCTGCCGTCGGTGGTGGGCAGCGCCGACCCCCGGCTCCGCGAAGGCGGTGCGCTGGCCGACCGGGCGCGGATCGTGCCCGGCGACTGCCGGGAGGACATCCCCGTGCAGGCCGACCTCTACATCATCAAGAACATCCTGGAGTGGGACGACGAGAGCACCCGGCGGACGCTGGCGAAGGTCGTCGAGGCGGCCCGGCCCGGTGCCCGGGTGGTGGTCATCGAGAACCTCGTCGACGAGAGTCCGTCGATGAAGTTCACCACCGCCATGGACCTGCTGCTGCTCCTGAACGTGGGCGGGGCCAAGCACTCCAAGGAGAGCCTGGTGCGGCACCTGGCCGAGGCGGGGCTGCAGGTCCACGACATCGTGGAGGTCAACCCGTATCTGCACGCCTTCGAGTGCACCGTCCCGGCGAAGTGAGGCGGGCGTGAGCGGTCCGGCGGACACCGCGGCGGCCTCCCCGCCCGGCATAGCGGGGAGGCCGTGCACCGTGCGCCGGCCGGGATCAGCCGGTGCCGTCCCGCTCCCAGCGGTAGAACTGCCGGGCCATGGCGTCCTCGGGACTGCGCCAGGTCTCCGGGTCGTAGGCGCTGACGTACGCCGACAGCCGCCGGCTGACGGACCGGAACTCCGGGTGCCCGTGCACCTTGGCGATCTCCGGGCCGGGCGGCGCGTCGGACTCGATGAGGTGCAGGTACACGTCGCCGAACTGGAACAGCGTCCGCCGGTTGACGCCCACCAGGTGGGGCAGCTCCGTGCGGTCCGAGGCCGCGAAGACCTCGGCGATGTCGGGAGCCGAGCCGGGCTTCATCCGGGCGACGATCAGAGCGTGGTGCATCGGGGAGGTTCCCTTCGTTGCCGCCGGGCGGCGGTCCGGGGTGGGGCCGAGGGGGCGTCGGGCGCGTCAGTCGACCGGGGCACCGGCGCGCAGTTCGCGGTCGCGCTGCTCGATCCGGTCCCGGATGAGCTCCATCTGGACCCGGGAGTTGCGGTTGATGTGCTCGGTCATGCCCCGGTCGTCGATCGGGGCCTCGGGCTTCATGGCGAAGTCCTGGGTCCAGTGCATCGAGGTGCCGCCGGGGATCTCCTTGTACTTCCAGAAGATGTCCATGAACTTGAACGGGCCGGTCTCCACGCGGCGGGCGCGGACGGTCAGCGCGCCGCGGTCGGGGGTCCGCTCGGAGACCCAGCTCCAGACCTTGCCGTTCTCGTCGGGGTGCATGGTCAGCCGGAAGGTGGTCGTCTCGCCCTCGCGGGAGAGCACCTCGACGGAGGCGTACTCGCTGAAGAGCCGCGTCCAGTTCCGCAGGTCGTTGGTCATGTCCCAGACGAGGCTGAGCGGGGCGGCGATGGTGATCTCGTTCTCGGTGTGGCCGGGCATGTTCAGGCTCCTGTCGTCGTGACGGTGTCGGTGTTGACCAGGTCGAGGAAGTCGCGTGGGGTCTTGGCGCGTTCGGCGTCGGGCGGCAGCGTCCGGCCGTACCGGTTCTCCAACTCGCCCACGATGCCGAGCAGGCCCAACGAGTCCAGGCCGTACTCGGCGAAGGTCGCCTCGGGCCGGTCCGCCATCTCCGTCGGGTCGACGGTGAGACCGGCCGTCGACTTCATCAGCGCGGCCAGTTCGTCGAGGGTCAGTCGAGCGGTCATGGGGTTCTCCTCTCAGGAGGGGGACTTCTCGCACCGCCGCAGCACCAGCGCCGCGTTGGAGCCCATCAGTCCCCGGCTCAGCACCAGCGCCGTCTGGAGTTCGGCGGGCCGGGACCTGCCGGTCACCACGTCGAGGTCCACGTCGATCTCGACGATGTTGGGGGTCGGGGGCACGACGGAGCCCTCCATGGAGAGCACCGCGGCCGCGATGTCCAGGACGGGGGCACCGCTGTACGCCCGGCCGAAGCCGGTCTTGGGTGCGGTCACCGGCACCTCCGAGGCGTGCCGGCCCAGCGCGTCGGCGAGCGCCTGCGCCTCGGCCCGGTCCGCCGCGAGCACCCCGAGGGCGTCCGCGAACACCACGTCGATCTCCTCGGGGGCGCAGCCGGCCTCCGCCAACGCGCCCTGGATCGCCCGCGCCAGGCCCTCCCGGGACGCGTCCCAGAGGGCGGCCCCGGTGAAGGTGGCGGCGTGACCGGCGAGCACGGCCCGGGGCCGGGAGCCCCGGTCCACCGCGGCGTCCCGCTCCTCGACGACGAGCATCGCGCCGCCCTCGGCGGGCACGAACCCGCACGCCGAGGCGGTGAACGGGCGGTAGGCGCGGTCCGGTTCGACGGCGCGGCTGAGGTCCTCGTAGCCGAGCTGGCAGACCACCGAATACGGGGCCAGCGGTGCTTCGGCGGCACCCACCACCACGGCGTCGGTGCCGCGGTGGATGGCGCGGCTGGCGTGCGCCAGTGCGTCCAGCCCGCCCGCCTCGTCGCTGGCCACCACCCCGCACGGCCCCTTGAAGCCGCCGCGGATGGAGATCTGGCCGGTGCTGGCCGCGTAGAACCAGGCGATCGACTGGTACGGGCCGACATGGCGCGAGCCCTGGCCCCACAGGTGCTGGAGCTCCCGCTGGCCGAACTCGCCGCCGCCGGAGCCGGCCGCCGTCACCACTCCCACCGCGAACGGCGAGCGGTTGTAGTCGGCCCGGCCCAGCAGGGCGTCGTCCAGCGCGAGGTTGGCCGCGGCCATCGCGAAGTGCGTGAACCGGTCGGTCTGGACGAGGAAGCGCTCCTCGATCAGCTCGGTCGGGTCAAAGTCGCGGACCTCTCCGGCGACCTTCAGGGGCAGCTCCTCGCACCCCTCGCGGGTGACCCTGTCGAGGACGCTGATGCCCTCCTTGGTGGCCTTCCAGAAGGCTTCGGTGTTGGCCCCGTTGGGGGCGATCACCCCGATGCCGGTGACGACGGAACAGCGTGTGCGCGGGGAACTCATCGGGTCCTCCCACCCGGGCGGGTCAGGACCACGGCCGACTGGAAGCCGCCGAATCCGCTGCCCACGGACAGCACCGACCGCAGCGGCACTTCCCGTGCGGTCTTCGGCACGTAGTCGAGGTCGCACTCCGGGTCCGGGTTCTCGTAGTTGGCGGTCGGCGGGACCACCTGATGGATCAGGGCCAGGACGCAGGCGACGACCTCGATCGCGCCGATCGCGCCCAGCGAGTGGCCCACCATCGACTTGATCGAGCTCATCGGCACCTTGTAGGCGTGGGCGCCCAGCGACTTCTTGACCGCGGCGGTCTCGTGGCGGTCGTTCTGCTTGGTGCCCGAGCCGTGCGCGTTGATGTAGTCGACCTGGGTGGGGTCGAGCTGCGCGTGGGCCAGCGAGCGGTTGATCGCCTCGGCCATCTCCAGACCCTCCTGGGTCAGGCCGGTCATGTGGTAGGCGTTGCCGAAGGTGTTGTAGCCACGGATCTCGCAGTGGACGGTGGCACCGCGGGCCCGGGCGTGCTCCAGCTCCTCCAGGACGAGGACGGCGCCGCCCTCGCCCATGACGAACCCGTCGCGCCGGGCGTCGAACGGCCGGGAGGCGTGGGCGGGGTCGTCGTTGTTGGCGGAGGTGGCCTTGATGGCGTCGAAGCAGGCCACCGTGATCGGGGAGATCGGCGAGTCCGAGGCGCCCGCGACGCAGACGTCGGCCCGGCCCTCCTCGATGGTGTGGAAGGCGTAACCGATCGCGTCCAGGCCGGAGGTGCACCCCGTGGAGACGGTCTGCACCGGCCCGTGCGCGCCGATCTGCTCGGCGACTGCGGACGCCAGCGAACTGGGCGAGAAGGCCCGGTGCAGATGCGGCCCGGCGGGCCGGGGGTCCACGTCCCAGCGGCGGCCGAACTCGCTGACCGCCACGTAGTCGTGCTCCAGGCGCGTGGTGCCGCCGACCGCGGTGCCCAGGGACACCCCGATCCGCCAGGGGTCCTCCCGCTCCACGTCCAGGCCGGCCTCCCGCAGCGCCTCGGCCGCGGCGACCAGCGCGAACTGGATGTACCGGTCCGACCTGGCCACCTGCTCCTCGTCCAGACCGTGCGCGGCCGGGTCGAAGTCGCACTCGGCGGCGATCCGGGACCGGAAGCCGGTCGGGTCGAAGAGGGTGATGCCGCGGGTGGCCGTGCGGCCGGCGGACAGCAGGTCCCAGAAGGCCGGGATGCCCACGCCGCCGGGGGCGACGACACCGAGGCCGGTGACCGCCACGCGGCGGTTCATGACACCGGCTCCGGTCGTTCGGGTGGGGCGGCCGGGGTGCTCGCCTCGGCGCCCTCGGTGTCGACGTGCCCCAGTTCCGGCCGCGGCGCCAGCGGGCCGAGGTGGAAGACCATCCGGGCCTCGGTGTCCCCGACGTTGCGGAAGCGGTGCCGCATGTACGGCGGGATCATCAGCCCCTGGTCCGGGCGCAGCGCGTACGTCTCCCCGTCGAGGTCGACCTCCAGGGAACCCTGGACGACGTACACGAACTCCTCGGAATACGGGTGGTAGTGCTCCCCGATGTGCTCGCCGGGCTGGACCAGTGCCATGCCCATGAAGCCGCTCGTGGCGCCCACCGCGCTGGGTGTCAGCATGGCGCGCAGGTCACCTCCGCGCCGGCGGTTGGGCTGGGTCTCGCTGAGGTCCACGATGCGTGGGCGGTGCGTGGTCATGGCTGATTCCTCCAGGGCGTGATGCCGGTGGACGGGTGGAACGGTGAGGGCAGGGCGGACGTGAGCACGGGGAGAAGGGGCGGGGCGGGCGAGAAGGGGGAACGGCCGGGTGCGGCCGGTGGCCCGTGGACGGCCGGGCGGACGGCGCGCTCAGGCGCCGGGGGCCCGGCGGTCGGTGACGAGGTCCATGTCGGCGCGGGCCAGGAAGCGCGCGAGGTCGCGGTCGCTGGTCAGACCGCCGGCCACGTCGCCGTCGAGCAGCCGCCGCAGCGCGGCGAGGCTGCGGGGGCCACGGGCCCCGAGGGACACCAGCGGGTCGCGGTCGAGCGGGACCCGCAGGTCGACGAGGCGGACGACGATGTCGTCGCGCTGGAAGACCGTGCTGCTGTGGACGGGGCACACCGGGTCGTCGGCGGCCTCCTCGTCCTGACGGGCCAGCAGCTTGGCCAGCGACAGGCCGCAGCCGTCCTTCGCCGGGTAGAAGAGCGCATGCCGCTCGAGGTCCCGGGAGTCCCGGGGCTCCCGGCCGCCGATCGCCACGTGGTGGACCGCGGGCAGCGCGGCGCGGGTGAAGAACACCCGGGCGGAATCGGGGTCGTTGAGGTCCCGGTCCTGCTCCAGGTACGGGTTGATGGCCTCCTCGACGGCCCGGACCTCGGGCTGCCGGGAGACATGGCGCAGCGCGGCGACCAGGTCGCCCTGCACCTCGATGGTCCGCACGACGCGGTTGCCGTACATGAAGAGGGAGGTGCGGAGCAGCCGGGTGCCGGCGTCGACCCGGGCCTCGGGGGAGGTGTAGCCGGAGAGGATGTCGGCCACCATCGACTCGCTGCCGGGCTTCACGGTGAAGGTCAGCGCGTGCCGGACCACGCCGTCCCCGACCCGGGGGTGCGCCTGGAGCCGGCCCCGCGCGGACTCGGGGGCACCGGCGGCCGCACCGGAGGTCTCGCGCAGGACGCTGAAGCGCAGGGAGCGGGTATCGCGTACGCAGCTGTGCAGCGGCTGCACCATCTTCACGTGCTCCTCGCTGTTGACCCAGGCGAGGAACGGCGGAGCGCTCTCCCATTCGCTGGTGATCAGCCACTGGGAGGGGTTCTCGATGGACTGGCACAGCTGGTCGCTGAGGTGCCCGGGGACCGACGCGACCTGGTTCCGCAGCTGCTCGTAGGCTTCCAGGAACTGCTGCTGGGCACCTTCCCGCAGGTCCAGCAGGAGCACGACCCGGAGTCTGGATCCGTCGAAGGCGGACTGCGATATTCGTTCCGACAGCGGTGTCATCGTCTACGCATCTCCTCCGGGGCGGCGGGCCCCTGTGGTGCGTCGTCAGTTCCGGGCGAACCGGGATTCCGGTGCCTCCGGCACGCCCGGTGCGATCCGGGCGACTGAGCCGGATGGGGGACCTCCGGCCCCGGCGTGTCGCGGGCGGCGGTCCGGATTCGATCGTGGCCAAGACCCACGGTCGGCGCGAGATCTGTGAGCCATGCAGGTGAACCCTGATGGAAGGCACCACGGGCCGGGCATGCGTTGCTCCATCTCCCGTCTGCGTCGCTGGAGCTGGAGCCAAGCACATGAACCCGAAGGCCGAAGACCGGGTGCCGGTACTGATCGTGGGCGGGTCCCTGGTGGGCCTGTCCGCCTCCCTGTTCCTGGGGCGGCTGGGCGTCCCGCACGTCCTGGTCGAGAAGCACCCGGCCACCTCGCGGCATCCACGCGGACGGGGGAACAACGTCCGCACGATGGAGCTGTACCGGGTGGCCGGCGCCGAGCGCCGGATCCAGGAGGCGGCCTCGGTCCTCGCCGACAACCACGGGATCCTCCAGGCCCGTTCACTGACCGGCGACGAACAGGAGTGGCTGTTCCGGGAGATCGACCCGGGCGGCGCGCTGGCCCGCTTCAGCCCGTCCCGGTGGTGCCTGTGCAGCCAGAACG
This sequence comes from Streptomyces sp. BHT-5-2, assembly GCF_019774615.1. Classification (NCBI taxonomy): domain Bacteria; kingdom Bacillati; phylum Actinomycetota; class Actinomycetes; order Kitasatosporales; family Streptomycetaceae; genus Streptomyces; species Streptomyces sp. BHT-5-2. The sequence goes on from NZ_CP081496.1 coordinate 4,835,510, forward strand.
ACCTGGAGCCGGTGCTGCTGGAGTGCGCCCGCGAGCTGGGCGGCGACCTGCGGTTCCACACCGAGCTGATGACGTGCGACCAGGACGCCGACGGCGTGACCGCGGTCGTCAAGGACCGGAACACCGGCGAGCACACCACTCTCCGCGCCGACTACCTCGTCGCCGCGGACGGGCCGCGCAGCCCGGTGCGGGAGCGGCTGGGCATCGGCCGGTCCGGCCCCGGCGACCTCTTCCACAACGTCAGCATCACCTTCCGGGCCCCGGAGCTGGCCGACGCGGTCGGCGACCGCCGCTTCATCGCCTGCTACCTGACGAATCCGGAGGCCGACGGGGCGCTGCTGCCCGTGGACAACCGCGCGGAGTGGGTCTTCCACGCGCCCTGGCACCCCGACCGGGGCGAGACCCTGGAGGACTTCACCGACGCGCGCTGCATCGAGCACATCCGCCGGGCGACCGGCGTACCGGGCATGGCGGTCGAGATCACCGGCAAGGCTCCCTGGCACGCCGCGGAGCGGGTCGCCGAGCGGTACTCCGCGGGCCGGATCCTCCTCGCCGGCGACGCCGCCCACGAGATGTCCCCGACGGGCGCGTTCGGCTCCAACACCGGCATCCAGGACGCGCACAACCTCGCCTGGAAGCTCGCCGCGGTCCTCGACGGCTCCGCGGACCCCGCGCTGCTGGACACCTACGAGGAGGAGCGCCGGCCGGTGGCCGAGGTGACCAGCGCCCGCGCCTCGGCCCGCTCCGCCGAGCACAGCCACCCCGGCTACGACCCGGGCCCCGGGGGCGGCGGCCGGCAGCGCGGGGTGCTGACCGTCGCGCTCGGCTACTGCTATCCGCGCGGCGCGGTCATCGGCGCCGACCCCGAACTCCCGGTCGTTCCCGAGCGGATGCGGCTGACCGGCGAGCCGGGCACCCGGGCTCCGCACCTGTGGGTGCACGCGGACGGCGAGCGGCGCTCCACGCTGGACCTCTACGAGCGGTCGTTCGTCCTGCTGACCGGCACCGAGGACGGCAAGATCTGGCGCGCCGCGGCGGAGGCCGCCGCAGCGCACTGGACGGCCCGGCTGGACCACTACCGCGTGGGCACCGACGCCGACGCCGACCTGGTCCCGGAGGGCGGCACCGACTGGGCCGAGGTGCACGGGACGGCGCCGGAGGGCGCGGTGCTGGTGCGGCCGGACGGCTTCGTGGGGTGGCGCGCGGAGGGACGCGTCGCCGACCCGGAGGGCGCGCTGCGCGAGGTGCTCGGCGGCCTGCTCCGCCGGGCCTGAGCCGACCGGCCCGAACCGACCGGGGCGGCCGGGCCGGTCCACGGACGGCAGCGCGCCGGGGGGCCGGCGAGCGGTCGCCCCCGTCCACCACCGACCATCGCGCACACATCTCCCGCCCTCTGGAACGTATCTTCTGACCGTCACCGCCGCAGGGGTCATCTGGCGCGTGACCGGCCCCGTGCCGCAACTCCCAAGGCGATGTGGTGTTGAGTCCGGGCATGGACGCCAAGAAGACCGCGGGGCCTTCCTTGCACCGCATCTCGCTGCCGCACCAGCCGCCCCGGCTGCCGCCGCCCGCCGCCCGGCGGTCCGCCGAGGAGGACACGCCGATCTTCGACCAGCTGCTCAGGGAGTGGCGGGCCGGCGAGCTGCGGCCGGCGGTCACCTGGCCGGTCGACGATCCGGGGAAGATCAGGCCGGGCACGGTTGTTGGGGGCGATGACGGATGTCCCCGTCCACGGAACCGCATTGAGGAGCCCGAGCATGAGCCTGTACGACATCCCGCTGCGCACCCTGACCGGTGAGCCCGCCTCCCTCGCCGACTACGAAGGCAAGGCGTTGCTGGTGGTGAACGTGGCGTCCAAGTGCGGGCTGACCCCGCAGTACACGGGGCTGGAGCGGCTCCAGCAGCTGTTCGCCGACCGTGGTTTCAGCGTTCTGGGCTTCCCCAGCAACCAGTTCGCGGGCCAGGAACCGGGCACGGCCGAGGAGATCGCGACGTTCTGCTCGACGACGTACGGCGTCAGCTTCCCGCTGTTCGAGAAGACCGACGTCAACGGCGCGGACCGGCACCCGCTGTACGCCGAACTCACCGCCACCCCGGATGCCGAGGGCACGGCCGGCGACGTCCAGTGGAACTTCGAGAAGTTCCTCATCGACCACACCGGCACGGTGGCCGCCCGCTTCCGCCCGCGCACGGAGCCGGAGGCGGCGGAGCTGGTGGCGGCAATCGAGGCAGCACTGCCGGCCTGATCCGCGGCGTCCCGGCGGCGGGCCCGGCCGGTGCGCGGCGCCGGCCGGGCCCGGGCGACTGTGCGGCCGTCCCTGGTCAGGCGTAGCTGCCGCCCCGATCCGGGGGCTGCCCGGTCCAGCCTGCGAACCGCAGTACGGCCGTCACGGTACGAGGTTCAGCAGGAGGGCGATGGTCCCGAACGTCTGCAGGACGAAGGTCGTGCCGGCGTGCATCCCGATCGACACCCGAAGATCCTGCTTCCGCCAGGCGAACCAGGGCCCCGGGAGAAAGAAGATCACCCGGGACAGGAACACCCATGGCGTCCACAGGTGGTAGAGCGAGAACAGCACCGTGCTGACCACCGGCGCCCACCGGCCCAGTCGGGACAGGCGGGCCATCAGAAAGCCGCGGAAGTAGAGCTCCTCGATGACCGGGAAGGACAGCCCGGTCAGCGGAATGCACACCGCCAGCGCGGTCAGCATGACCGAGTGCGGGTATCCGGCGAGGACGTCGGTGACGCCACCGCCCGCACCCTCGAAGGGAACCCACCGAAACAGCGACCGGTAGAAGAAGTTGTCCATGGGGGTGAGGAGGGATGACACCGCCAGGAACCAGAGGATCAGGGGGAGGACGAGGGCCACGAGCTTCCGGCGCGGGATCGGCTCGTCCAGGTAGTGCACCACTCCGCGCAGCGAGAACCCGCCGTTGCGCCGGCGGCCCAGCCACAGCAGCAGGCCGAGCTCGAACGGCACGAGCGCCAGCAGCATGGCGACCGCCCAGCCCAGGAACGGCGGATATCCGAGGGACTTGACCAGTGGTTCGGCGACGAGCAGGTAGACGGCGACGATCAGCGCTCCGGGGGCGAAGTGCAGCGCGATGGAGAGTGGCAGCGAGTGGCGGTCGGCCAGCAACCGCTCGGCGATTCGGCTCGGTCGGGCGCCTGCTGTCGTGGACAGGGGCTTCCGTATGGTTTCCATGCAGGGGACGATCGTCCGGTCCGTGGACACAGCGCTGACGTGGCGCTGACATGGCGTCTAAATGGCACACCGACGGACCGACAGTGCAGGGCGGCGGTGCGGCCGGCCCGATGTCCTCCTTGCGGGCGAATTAGACTGGCCGCAGCCGTATCGTTTCGCCTCGTTTCCGCGCTGCGCCGAACCAGAAGCCGTCTTCATGCCGCCTGCGTCGCCGTCCCCCGAGCCCACCGACCCGCATGCCGGGGCCGGGGTCGAGGGCTCGGCGGCGGAGCTCGCCGAGCGGACCGCGCAGAGCCTGCGGCATCTGGCCGGCGGTCCGCTGTCCCGGCTGCCGCAGCTGCTGGAGGCGATGGTCGCGATCGGCTCCGACCTGGACGTGCACCGGGTGCTGCACCGGATCGCCGAGACCGCCGCGTCGCTGACCGGCGCCCGTTACGCGGCCGTGGAGGTGCTGGACGAGGACGGCGAGGGGCTGCGCGACCTGATCACCCACGGCAGCCCGCCCAAGGGCCGGCCGGCCGCCCCGTTCGCCCTCCGGGTGCCGATCAAGGTGCAGGGCGAGCTGTTCGGGAGCGTCTTCCTGGCCGGGAAGGTGGACGGCGTGGCGGCGGGGGCCGCTGCGCGCGACGGGCGGTTCGGCGAGGTCGACCTCCAGCTGGTGCGGGTGCTGGCGACCGAGGCCGGGATCGCCATGGGCAACGCCCGGATGCATGCCGCGGCCCGGCAGCGCAGGCGCTGGATCGACGGCGCGGCGTCGGTGACCACGGCACTGCTGGCCGGGCCGGAGACCGGTTCCACGACCGAGCACGCGCTGACGGTGGTCGCCGAGAAGGGCCGGGAGCTGGCCGAGGCGGCGACCGGGGCGGTGCTGCTGCCGCAGCCGGACGGCGCGATGGAGGTGGTGGCGATCTCCACGGAGCTGCCCGAGCCCGTGCGCGCGGAGGCGTACGGGGGCACGATCCCGCCGGAGAGCCCGGTGCTGCACCGGATCCACGCCGGGCTGGCGGTCTTCTCCGACGACTTCGCCGGCGATCCGCGTTCGATCTCCCCGCTGTCGCGCCACTACGGGCCGACGATGCTGCTGCCGTTGCGCAGCAGCGGCCGGGTGCTGGGCGCGCTGGCCCTGTGCCGGGCGTCCGGCGGGCCCCGCTTCACGCATATGGAGCGGACGCTGGGCGCTCAGTTCGCGTCCCAGGCGGCGCTGGCGCTGGTCCTGGCCGACCGCCACCGCGACCGGGAGCGGCTCGCGGTCTACGAGGACCGGGACCGGATCGCCCGGGATCTGCACGACCTGGTGATCCAGCGGCTGTTCGCCACCGGGATGCTGCTGGAGAGCGCCCAGCGCACGGCCGAACTCCCGGAGGTCAAGGAGGACATGGGGCGGGCGGTGGACGAGCTGGACGCCACGATCCAGGAGATCCGTACCGCGATCATCGCGCTCCAGCAGGGGCCGCCGGAGGCGCCGGCCGGGCCGCGCACCCGGATCCTGCGGGAGGCCGGCGCGGCCACGGCGGTGCTGGGCGCCCGGCCGTCGGTGCAGTTCGTCGGGCCGGTGGACGCGCGGGTCGGTGCGGAATGCGCCCGGGAGCTGGTGGCGGCAGTCGGGCGGGCGTTGGCGGAGGTGGCGCGGACGGCGACCTCGGCGCGGGTCGTCGTGGACGCGACCGCCGTCCTGGCCGACGGCCGGGAGGTGGTGCGGATGACGGTGACCGGTGAGGGCGGCGGGGAGAGCACGGAGGGTCCGGCCGGGCCGGTGGTCTGGGAGCGGCCCCTTCAGCCGTAGGGCCGGGGCCCGGGCGCGGCACGGGGGCGAGGCGGTGGCGGGCGTGGCGGTGTGGCCCGGTTGCGGGGACGGGCGCGGTCCGATCGTCCCCCCGGGGTGACGGTGATCGGAATCCCTTGACCTAAAGATTGGTTGAGGTTCTAGGTTCTTTCGTGTCGCCGGTGCTCACGGCGATCCCGTGACGACCGGCAAACAGGAGGCCGCGATGGACATGGAAGTCACCGCCTGGCATTCGCTGCACAGCACGATGAACGCCCAGCGGGGCAGGCACCGCTTCTCCAGGGGGACGCTGCGCCGGATCGCGGGCTTCGCCCGACCGCGCCGCCGGATGCTGGTGTGGTTCCTGGTGCTGAGCACCGTCACCGCGGTGCTCGCGGTGGCCACCCCGCTGCTCGCCGGGCGGGTGGTGGACGCGATCGTCGGCGGCCGGTCGGCCGGGCTCGTCGTGGAACTGTCCGGACTGATCGCGGCCATCGCGCTGGCCGAGGCGGGGCTGGGGCTGCTGACCCGCTGGCTGTCGGCGAGCATCGGCGAGGGCCTCATCCTGGACCTGCGCACCACCGTCTACGACCACGTCCAGCGGATGCCGATCGCCTTCTTCACCCGCACCCGCACCGGGGCCCTGGTCAGCCGCCTCAACAACGATGTGATCGGCGCCCAGCGGGCGTTCAGCGACACCCTCTCCGGAGTCGTCAGCAACATCGTCACCCTGCTGCTCACGCTCGGCGTGATGCTCAGCCTGTCCTGGCAGATCACGCTGATCGCGCTGGTGCTGCTGCCGGTGTTCGTGCTGCCCGCCCGGCTGGTCGGCCGGCGGCTGGCGGCACTGCGGCGGGAGGGCGCCGACCACAACGCCGCGATGGGCACCCAGATGACCGAGCGGTTCTCCGCGCCCGGCGCCACCCTGGTGAAGCTGATGGGCCGGCCGTCCCGCGAGTCCGCCGAGTTCGCCGCCCGGGCCCGCCGGGTGCGCGACATCGGCGTCCGCTCGGCGATGGTGCAGACGTACTTCGTCACCGCGCTCACCCTCGTCTCCGCGCTGGCGCTGGCCGTGGTCTACGGGCTGGGCGGCTTCCTGGCGCTGCGCGGGCAGTTGGAGGCGGGCTCGATCGTCTCGCTGGCCCTGCTGCTCACCCGGCTCTACGCCCCGCTGACCGCCCTGTCCGGCGCGCACATCGAGGTGATGAGCGCGCTGGTCAGCTTCGAGCGGGTCTTCGAGGTGCTGGACCTGGAGCCGCTGATCACCGAGCGGCCGGACGCCCGGACGGTGCCGGCGGGCCCGGTGTCGGTGGAGTTCGACGCGGTGCGCTTCGGCTACCCGTCCGCCGACAAGGTGTCACTGGCCTCCCTGGAGGAGGTCGCCACCCTCGACACCCGGGGCGGCGAGGAGGTCCTGCACGACGTCTCCTTCCGCGCCGAGCCGGGCCAGATGGTCGCCCTGGTCGGCTCCTCGGGGGCCGGCAAGTCCACCATCGCCCAGCTGCTGCCGCGGCTGTACGACGCGGATTCCGGTGCGGTGCGGCTGGCCGGCGTCGACGTCCGCGAGCTGACCGCCGCCTCGCTGCGGGACACCCTGGGCATGGTCACCCAGGACGGCCATCTCTTCCACGACTCCATCCGGGAGAACCTGCTGCTGGCCAACCCCGAGGCGGCGGAGGAAGAGCTGTGGGACGCGCTGCGCCGGGCCCGCCTGGACGAGCTGATCGCCGGCCTGCCCGACGGTCTGGACACCGTCGTCGGCGAACGCGGCTACCGCCTGTCCGGCGGCGAACGGCAGCGGCTGACCATCGCCCGGCTGCTGCTGGCCCACCCCCGGGTGGTGATCCTGGACGAGGCCACCGCCCATCTCGACAACACCTCGGAGGCGGCCGTCCAGGAAGCGCTCACCGAGGCGCTGGACGGGCGGACCGCGCTGGTCATCGCCCACCGGTTGTCGACCGTGCGGGCCGCCGACCTGATCCTCGTCGTCGAGGGCGGCCGGATCGTCGAGCGGGGGACGCACGAGACGCTGCTGGCGAGCGGCGGCCGGTACGCCGAGCTGTACCGGACCCAGTTCGCCGCCGCGGACGCCGAGCCGGAGCCGGCCCCCGTCCCCTCGCTGGTGAACTGACGACGGCGGCCACCGGACAAGGCAAGACGGACGAGAAGCCCTCGCCCCTTGGGGCGGGGGCCTCGGCGCACCCTCGACCGGAGCGGCGATCCGGGTGCACGAGAAGTGGCGGAAGCCGGGGAGGGCTGACAACCCTTGAGCGTGGCAAGAGATATCGACGGGACGTACCGGACGTTGGGCCAGGCACGGCGACAGGGAGCCCGTATGGACATACCGCTCGGCCACCGGACACGGGAGGCCGGATCCCTCTGGATCCGCGGCCCGGCCGCCGCGCTCGCCGGCGCGCTGCCCGCCCTCGCCTTCCCGGCGCCGTCCTGGTGGTGGCTGGCGTACGGGGCGCTGGTGCCGTGGCTGCTGCTGGTGCGTTCGGCGCGGACCGCCCGGCGGGCGGCGGTGTACGGGTGGCTGGGCGGCGCCGGCTTCATGCTGGCGGTGCACCACTGGCTGCTGCCGAGCCTGCATGTCTTCATCCTGGTGCTGGCGCTGCTGCTGGGTGCGCTGTGGGCACCCTGGGGGATGCTGGTGCGGGCGCTGCTGGGCGGGGCGTCGTCCGTCGGGCGGGCCGCCGCCGCGCTGGTGCTGGTGCCGTCCGGCTGGCTGATGGTCGAACTGGTCCGTTCCTGGGAGTACTTGGGCGGTCCGTGGGGACTGCTGGGCGCCAGCCAGTGGCAGGTGCCGCCCGCGCTGCGGCTGGCGTCGCTCGGCGGGGTGTGGCTGCTGAGCCTGCTGATCGTGGCGGTGAACACCGCGCTGGCCGGGCTGATCGCCGTCCCCGCGGCCCGCGCGCCGGCCGTCGCGGGCCTGCTGGTGTGCGCGCTGGCCGGCACCGCGGCCTGGCTGTGGGCGCCGCTCCCCCGGCGCGCCGGGACGGTGCGGATCGCGGTCGTCCAGCCGGGCCCCGGTGGTACGCCCGCCCAGCGGCTAGCCCGCAGCGAGGCGCTCACCGGCGCGCTGGCCGGCCGCGGGACGCGCTTGGTCGTCTGGGGCGAGAGCAGCCTCTACCAGGACCCGGCCGACCATCCGGCGCTCGCCGCCCGGCTGGCCGCGCTGTCCCGGCACACCGGCGCCGACCTGCTGGTGAACGCCGACGCGCCGGGCCGCGCGGGCACCGGGATCTCCAAGAGCGCGGTGCTGATCGGCCCGACCGGCCCGACCGGCGACCGCTACGCCAAGATGCGGCTGGTGCCGTTCGGCGAGTACATACCCGCCAGGTCCGTCCTGGGCTGGGCGACGAAGGTGGGCAAGGCCGCCGCCAGCGACCGCCGGCGGGGCACCCACCAGGTGGTGATGGCGCTGCCCGCCGCGGCCGGACTGCGGGCCGGTCCGCTGGTCTGCTTCGAGACCGCGTTCCCGGACATGAGCCGCCGACTGGCCGCCGACGGCGCGCAGCTGCTGGTGGCCCAGTCCTCGACCGCGACGTTCCAGGACAGCTGGGCACCGGCCCAGCACGCCTCCCTGGGGGCACTGCGCGCGGCGGAGACCTGGCGCCCGATGGTGCACGCCACGCTCACCGGCGTCAGCGCGGTGTACGGGCCGCGGGGCGAGCCGGTCGGCGAGCGGCTGGGCACCGACCACAGCACGGCAGCCGTCTACGACCTGCCGCTGGCCCGCGGCACCAGCCCGTACACCCGGTGGGGCGACTGGGCGGTCCAGGGGGCGGTCGCCGCGCTGCTCGTCTACGGGGCGATCGAGGCCAGCCGGGCCGTCCGACGGCGCCGCGCCGAGCGCTCCGCGGGGCCCGGGGCTAGCTCCGGGCGGCGGCCTGTGCGAGCGCCTCGGTGACCACCCGTTCGCACAGCTCGTGGGTCCGCAGCGCGTCCTGGGCCGACGGCCGCCGCCCGGCCCGGACGTCGTCCAGGAAGGCCCGCACGATCTGTTCGATGCCCCGCTGACGGGCCACCGGCTCCCAGTCGCCGCGACGGCGGACGCTCGGCTGCCCCTTGTGGTCGACGACCTCGGCAAGGTTGACGACCTGGCGCCGGGCGTCCTGCCCGGAGACGTCCAGGAGTTCCTCGACGGAGCCGCTGCGCCGGTTCATGGTGCCGAGCGCGGTGAACCCGTCGCCGGACAGCTGGAGCACCACATGGTCCATCAGGCCGTCCCGGACCCGCGCCCGGACGTCGAGGTGCTCGATCTCGCCGGGCGCGAGGAAGCGCAGGGTGTCGACGACGTGGATGAAGTCGTCGAGGACCAGCGTGCGGGGGGCCTCGGGCATCCCGGCGCGGTTCTTCTGGAGCAGGATCAGTTCGCGGGGGTGCTCCAGGCACTGCGCGTAACCGGGCGCGAAGCGGCGGTTGAAGCCGACGGCCAGACCCACCCCGCGCTCCTCGGCGAGGGCGACGATCCGCCGAGTGTCGGCGATGTCGTAGGCGATCGGCTTGTCCACGTAGGTCGGCACCCCGGCCTCGATCAACCGGGTCACCAGCTCCGGGTGGGCGACCGTGGCGGCATGGACGAAGACGGCGTCCGGCGCGGCCGCGAGCAGCCCGTCCAGATCGGCGTGGAGCTGCCGCCCGGTCAGCCGATAGGTGTCGCCGGCCTGTTGCAGCGCGACGGGGTTGCGGGTCTGCAGATGCAGCTCGATCCCGGGCTGCGCGCCCAGTACGGGGAGATACGCCTTGCGTGCGATGTCCCCGAGCCCGATGCAACCGACCTTCACTCGACTTCTCCCTTGGTTCCGCGGTCCGGTGCCCGGCCCATCGCGCGTCCGGGCACCTGGTCACGCAGCTTACGGGGCGGTCGGCGGCCGCCAGTCGGCGATGCCGTCCAGGCCGCGCAGCGCGAGGTCGGGCGCCAGGCGGGCGGTGGCCGCGATCAGGGCGCCGCGCAGCGCGCAGGCGGGCCGGGACCGCCAGGTGGTGAGCCGGCCGATCCGCCCCGACCGGCGGACCACGGCCATGGCGCGGGGCAGCCGCTGCCGGGTGTAGGCGGCGAGCGCCGGGGCGAGGGCGGTGTCCCGGGCGGCCTCGTGGGCGAGGACCACGGCGTCCTCCACGGCCTGGCAGCCGCCCTGCCCGAGGTTGGGCGTCATCGGGTGCACCGCGTCACCGAGCAGGGCGACCCGGCCGTGGTGGAAGGCGGGCGGCGGCGCGGCCGCGGCGTACACGTCGTTGCGGAGGACCGCGGCCGGGTCGGCGGCGGCCAGCAACTGCGGGACGGGCCGGTGCCAGCCGCCGAACCGGCGCAGCAGCTCGGCGCGTTGGTCGCCGCCGTCCCGGCCGCCGCCGGGCGGGACGGCCGCGGTGGCGTACGCGTAGATCCGCCCGTCGTGCAGCGGCAGGGTGCCCCACACGCCGCCCGGTCCCCAGGTCTCGTGCGCGGTGTCGGGGGCGGTGAGCCCGGCGGCGTCGGCGGCCGACACCACGAAGCGCCAGGCGGTGAAGCCGGCGTAGCGGGGCGCGGGGTGGGCGGGGAAGAGGCCGCGGCGGACGGCGGAGTGGATGCCGTCGGCGGCGACGACGAGGTCGGCGGTCAGCTCCTCCGGTTCGCCGTCCGGGCCGGCGACACGGACCCGGGCCGGCCGGTCGTCGCGCAGCGGATCGCCGGGGTCCACGAGGGCGGCCGGGGCGCCGGTGCGGACGGCGGTGCCGGGCAGCCGGCCGGCGAGCAGCGCGATCAGGTCGGCACGGTGGACGATCACGACGGGTCCGCCGTACCGCCGGACGGCGGCCGCGTTGTCCGTACGGGCCAGCAGCCGCCCGTCGGGCCGGCGGATCTCGCCCGTCAGCTGCCGGGAGGCCATGGCGCGGACCGCGTCGCCCACGCCGACGGTGTCCAGCGCGCGCTGCGCGTTGGGGGCCAGTCCGATGCCCGCGCCCACCGGTTCCAGGGCGGCGGCCCGCTCCAGCGCGGTCACCCGCCAGCCCCGCCGGTCCAGCGCCACCGCGGCGGTGAGCCCGCCGATCCCGCCGCCGATCACGATCGCGGTGCGTTGCGGCACGGCGCCGCCTCCCTCCCTCTGCCGGGCGGCGACGCCTCCGACGCGCGGCCACGCGCCACCCGGTGTGACTACACCTGTAGTTCCGAATGAAGCTGAGACTACACCTGTAGTTACGTGAGGATGCACGGTGACTACGGACGTAGTCACCGATGGGCCGTCCCGCTAGGCTCACCTGCATGAACGCCCGCAAGGCCGCCGCTCCCCCGCCTCCGGCCCCCCGGCACCGACTGATCGCCGACACCGCCCTGGCCCTGCTCGCGGAGCGGGGCATGCGGGGGCTGACGCACCGCGCCGTCGACGAGGCGGCCGGACTGCCGCAGGGCTCCACGTCCAACCTCGCGCGGACCCGGGCGGCGCTGCTGTCGGCGGCGGTGCGGCGGCTGGCCGAGCGGGAGGCGGCCGTGCTGGCGCCGGAGGAGATGCCGGGCGTCGCCGACCCGGCGGCCGGCGCCCCGGCGGCGCTCGCGGACGCGCTCGCGCTTGGTCTGCACCGCCATCTCTCGCACCACCGGGCGCTGCTGATCGCCCGCTACGAACTGGCGCTGGAGGCCACCCGCAGGCCGGAGTTGCGGGAGGTCTACGACCAGGCGGGCCGGGCCTTCAGGGATCCGGTGGAGGCACTGCTGAGGGCGGCCGGTTCGCGCGCCCCGGAGCGGCAGGCGCTGGCCCTGGTGGCGTGGTGCGACGGGGTGCTGTTCTCCTGCGTCGCGGGGCAGTTCCACGCCGAGGCCCCCACCCGCGAAGCGCTGCGTGCCTCGTGCGCGGAACTGCTCGACGGGATGCTGCGCGGCTGAGCCGACGGACGGGGCCGGCCGGGCCGGCGGCGGGGCGGGGCCGGGCCGCGCGTGCTATCGGGACGGGCCCGAGGCGCCCTCGATGCGGAGTTCCAGTCGCTCGATGGCGTCGGTGAGGCGCCGCCGGTAGTCGCCCTCGGCGAGGGTGCGCGCCGAGGCGCGGGCCCGCCGGAGCTGGGCGCGGGCGTCGGCCGGGCGGTCGAGTCCGGCGTAGTCGGCGGCGAGGTTGAGGTGGAGGGCGGGGAAGAACGCCCGGACCGCGGCGAAGGGGTGGCGGGGGGCCGGCCCACCGGCGGTGCCCGCCTCGCCGGCCTTCGCCGTCCCGGTGGCGGGCTCCGCGGCCCGGGCCCGCGGGGGCCGCTCCGTGACGAACCCCTCCGCCTCCTCCAGGGCGCGCAGATTCCAGTCCAGGGCGTCCCGGGGGTCGTCCTGGGTGCCGGCCATGTAGTGCGCGAGGGCGCAGCGGTGGAAGGCGTCGCCGCGCGGGCCGATCTCCTGCCACAGGGCGGCCAGGCGGTTGCGGGCCTCTTCCCGGTCGCCGGCTCGGTGCAGCATGATCGCCTGGCCGATCCGGGTCAGCATGCGGTCCTCGTGCTCCGCCTCCCGTCGCTGCTCCGCCACCGCGCACTCCCCGTCTCGATCGCCGCCACCGCCTGCTCCCCCCGACGCTAACCGCCGGGGGGAGGCTCCGCGCGGTGTGCGCGACGCACCGGGTGGCCGGGGGCCGGTCAGCCCAGGTCGGGGATGCGCCAGTCGATCGGGGCGTGGCCCTGGGCGGCGATCGCGTCGTTGATCTGGGTGAAGGGACGGGAGCCGAAGAACTTCTTCGCGGACAGCGGGGAGGGGTGCGCTCCCTGGACCACCGCGTGCCGCTCCTGGTCGATCAGCGGCAGCTTCTTCTTGGCGTAGTTGCCCCAGAGGACGAAGACGGCCGGGTCCGGGCGGCTGGCGACGGCGCGGATCACCGCGTCGGTGATCTTCTCCCAGCCCCTGCCCTTGTGGGAGTTGGCCTCGCCCTCGCGGACGGTGAGCACGGCGTTCAGCAGGAGGACGCCCTGCTGGGCCCAGGGCATCAGATAGCCGTTGTCCGGCACCGGGTGGCCCAGCTCCTCCTGCATCTCCTTGTAGATGTTGCGCAGCGACGGCGGCGTCCTGACCCCGGGCTGCACGGAGAAGCACAGTCCGTGGCCCTGGCCGGCGCCGTGGTAGGGGTCCTGGCCGAGGATGAGCACCTTGACCTGGTCGTAGGGCGTGGCCTCCAGCGCCGCGAAGACCTGCTCGCGGGGCGGGTAGACGGGGCCGGCCGCGCGCTCCTGCTCGACGAAGTCGATCAGCTCCTTGAAGTAGGGCTTCTCCAACTCCTCGCCCAGGACCCCGCGCCAGGACTCGGGCAGCATGTCGGTGACCACGTCAACAACCTCCGGTGTGCGTTCCGTTCTCTCCTCAGAACCTACCGGCGACCACTGACAATCCCCGCAGCGGGCCGTTCGCCGGCGCCCACGGCGGCATGGCCGGCTCCGCGGGCGATGTCCGACGGCCCGGATCGGGGGCCGCCCGCTGCGGGGCGGCCCCGGCCGTCACCTCCCGGCCGTCACACGCCCGCGTTCAGGAACAGCCCGCCGTCCACGACGAGGTTCTGGCCGGTGACCCAGCCGGACGCGTCGGACAACAGGAAGGCCGCGGCCCCGCCGATGTCCTCGGGGACGCCCAGCCGCCCCATCGGGTAGACGGCGGCCGCCTCCTCCTCGCGGTTCTCGTAGAGCGCCGCGGCGAACTTGGTCTTGATCACCGCGGGGGCGATGCAGTTGACCCGAACCACCGGCGCGAACTCGTGCGCCAGCTGGAGCGTCAGGTTCACCATGGCCGCCTTGCTGATGCCGTAGGCGCCGATGAACGGCGAGGGCGCGACGCCGGCGATCGAGGCGATGTTGACGATCGCGCCGCCGTTCTCCTTCTGCCAGGCGTGCCAGGTGCGCTGGGCGAAGCCGAGCGCCGAGACGACGTTGGTCTCGAAGACCTTGCGCGCCACATCGAGGTCGAGGTCGGCGATCGGGCCGAACACCGGGTTGGTGCCGGCGTTGTTGACGAGGTAGTCGACCCGGCCGAAGGTCTCCATGGCCCGCTCGACGGCGACGGCCTGGTGCGCCTCGTCGTGGGCCTTGCCGGCGACGGTGAGCACCCGGTCGGCGCCGAGCTTCTCGGCGGCCTCCTTCAGGGCCTCCTCATTGCGACCGGTGATGACGACCCGGTCGCCGCGGGCCACCAGGGCCTCGGCGATGCCGTAGCCGATGCCACGGCTGGCCCCGGTGATCAGGGCCACCTTGCCGGAGGGCTCGGGGAGCCCGCTGTGCTGCTCGGTCATATCCCGTTCTCCTGCTCGTGTGCTCCTGCGGTCGGTCCGGCGGTCAGCACAGCGGGCCGCCGGCGACGTACAGGACCTGGCCGGAGACGAACCCGGCCGCCTCGCCGGTGAAGAACGCGATGGCGTTGGCGATGTCGTCCGGGTTGCCGACGCGCTGCACCGGGATCTGGGTGGCGGCCGCGGACTTGAAGTCCTCGAAGTCCATCCCCACCCGCGCGGCGGTGGCGGCGGTCATGTCGGTGGCGATGAAGCCGGGGGCGACGGCGTTGGCGGTGATGCCGAACTTGCCGAGTTCGATGGCGAGGGTCTTGGTGAAGCCCTGGAGGCCGGCCTTGGCCGCCGAGTAGTTGACCTGGCCGCGGTTGCCGAGCGCCGAGCTGGAGGAGAGGTTGACGATCCGCCCGAACTTGGCGTCCACCATGTGCTTCTGACAGGCCCGCGACATCAGGAACGCACCGCGCAGGTGGACGTTCATCACGGTGTCCCAGTCGGTTTCGCTCATCTTGAACAGCAGGTTGTCGCGGAGCACGCCCGCGTTGTTGACGAGGACGGTGGGTGCGCCGAGCTCCCCCGCGACCCGCTCGACCGCGGCCGCCACCTGGTCGCCGTCGGAGACGTCGCAGCCGATCGCGACGGCCTTGCCGCCGGCCGCGGTGATCTTCGCGACGGTGTCCTTGCAGGCCGCCTCGTCGAGGTCGAGTACGGCGACGGCGCGGCCCTCGGCGGCCAGGCGGACGGCGGTGGCCGCGCCGATGCCGCGGGCCGCGCCCGTCACGATGGCGACACGCTGCTCGGTGGTGGACATGCGGGTTCTCCTCACCCTCGATCGTCGATACCTCGAACACCAGCGGCCGGCTCCCGATCCAGGTGAGCAACCGCTTAGTAGCCTCAGCAGGGCTGACGCTAGAAGCCCGGCCACCCCCTGTCAACGCCCCACCACCACACACCGACCGCAAACAGCACACGGGGCGGACCCCGAAGGAATCCGCCCCGCTCACCGTGTGCCCGGCGCGCCGTCAGCGCACCAGCAGCTCCAGCAGTCGTTCCGCCTCGACCCTGGGGTCGACGGTCAGACCGGTGTGCACCGGCCCCGGCTGGACGATCGTGCTGCGCGGCGCGATCAGCCAGCGGAAGCGCTGCCCCGGATCGTCGCCGGCGGCCTGTCCGGCCCGCGCGCCGCCCGCGCAGACGCCCTCGACGGCACACAGCGCGGCCCGTACACCGGCCATGTCCACCTCGGGATCCAGTGCCCGCAACCGGGCCTCGTCCAGATACGTACGAGCCTCGACGAACCGCTGGGCGCGGCAGTACACCACCACCCCCGCGTTGATCATCTCTCCGCGCTCGACCCGCGGTACGACCTTGAGCAGGGCGTACTCGAAGACGTCGCGTCCGTTGTGCAGTCCGCTCACTTCACGGCCCTCCGCGGCAACTTGCCCGCCAGCCACTCCGGTGCCTGTGACGGCCTGTCCTTCGTCGGCTCCCCGATGGTGATCTGCTCGCCGATCGTCCGCGCCCGGGCCAGCAGTGTGCGCACATACGCCGCACGCAGCTCCTCCGGCGAGTCGAAACCGGGCTCGTCCGCCAGCCACTCGTCGGGCACGTCGGCGGCGATCCCGACGAGCAGTTCCTCGGTGATCAGCGGCGTGAACTCCTCGGCCGCGGCGGCCACATCGGGCCCGAACGTGGCCAGTGCGTGGTCGGAGGCGTCGTACGGCCGCGCCGACGCCTTCTCCGCGGTCGGCCAGTTGTGGTGCCAGATCATCGCCGCACCGTGGTCGATCAGCCACAACTCCCCGTGCCACACCAGCAGGTTGGGGTTGCGCCAGGACCGGTCCACGTTGTTGATCAGCGCGTCGAACCACACCACCCGGCCCGCCTCGCGCGCGCTCACCTCGAATGCCAGCGGATCGAACCCCAGCGACCCGGGGAGGTAGTCCATCCCCAGATTCAGTCCCCCGCTGGCCTTCAGCAGCGCCTGGACCTCCTGGTCCGGCTCGCTCAGCCCGATCACCGGGTCGAGCTGCATCCGCACCAGCTCCGGCACCCGCAGCCCGAGCCGCCGTCCGAGCTCCCCGCAGATCACCTCCGCGACCAGGGTCTTGCGCCCCTGCCCGGCGCCGGTGAACTTCATGATGTAGGTCCCGAGGTCGTCCCCCTCGACGAGCCCCGGGAGCGACCCACCCTCACGCAACGGCGTGACATAGCGGGTCGCAACCACCTCTCTCAACGCTTCCTTAGGCCCCACGGGCTACTTTCCTTAGTTTCAACGGTTTGCTTCGAGGAGGCGCTCACCTCGAAATCGCCCCCGATCGGCCCTGGGGAGAATCTGGGGAGAATCGACTGGCGCACAGATCACCCCTCTCGTTCGACCTTTGCTTCCGGCCTCCGGCATGAAGTGAGCATAGTAACCGAGCGTGATGGCCGGGGATGAGTGCCCGAGCCACCGGGCGACAGTCACCATGGACTCCCCCGCCTCCAACAACCGTTCCTACCGCTGACCAGCTGGAATAGGGGCGTCCGAGCCCCCATCGCGGACCCTGCGGTCGGCCTCGCCGACTTCACGCGGTCACCCCCATTGCTCGGCTCGCTCATACGCTCACGCCCGTCGCAACGATCAGGTAGGGCTCGGGCCTGGGGCCATAGCCAGCAGTGAGAGGAGCCGACATCGACTTCTATCGACTTCTAAGGACCGTGCCGTGAACGCCCTGGGGCTCGACCGGCTCGGCGGCCGCTCCTCGCATGCCTTCAACGATGCGCTCGGCGTGTTCCAGGCCAGCCGCATGCGCGAGCGCCAGCAGCTTCTTCATCTGCGCCGGGTTTTCCGTGCTCTCAGCGAGCCGAAGCAGTTGCTTCCCGCGCACCTTGTACTGCCAGTACTTCGGCTTGGCATCCGCATCATCGATCAGAAAACCGATCAGCCACGGCAGGACGAGGACCAACCGGGGTGAGGACCAGGTGCAGATCCTTCCGGCCGGCGTTACGGGACTCGCCGGACACGCGGCGTACCCCAAGCTGTCGCGTGGACCCACCCCGACGTCGCCGCCCCTGGGTGCCGGCGCTCCCTGTCCGCATCCGGACGTCGCGGCGCCCGGCACATGGCCTTGATCGTTCTCACCGACCACCGGTGACAGACCCAGTGCGGCAACATGCGCTTGAGGCGACTGCGCAATCCTGCCTTCACCGTGGCGTCGGCGAAGGCCGTTGCCTGGCCAACCGCCAGTCCTGGTTCAGGTGTTGCGGGCCTTGGTGTGGTTGGGGGCGGCGACCTTGCGTACGGCCGCGGCGACGGCGCGGAAGTCCTTTTTCAGGATCGTAGCGTGGGTGCTGGTGACCTTTGGGTGGATGGTGATGTTCGGGTTGCGGGCGGCCACCGCGGGGAGGGTGGCGCGGTGTCGTTCCTGCTCGTCGCCCTTGCTTCCGAAGGACTTCCCCGAGGCGACCACGTACCGGGTCGGGACGGTGATGTTGTCCAGCACGGGGCCCAGGTTGCGGGCGAGTACGCCGCCCTCGATGTTGCTGTTCGCCATCTGTGCGGCGGTCATCCGCGGGGTCAGGCCCGTCGGGCGCAGCAACAGCATGAGCGGGCTCAGCCGTCGAAACAGCTTCCGGATCCGCTGCTCCATGGCTTCGTCCAGCCAGTCGTCCGGTTGTGCGCCCTCGACCAGGACGGCGCCCACGGTGCGGCCGGGGTTCCGGCTGGCCCAATGCGCCGCGAGGAAGGCTCCGTAGGACCAACCCACCACCAGTGCCCGGTCCACCCCTCTGGCCGCGAGAACGGCTTCGACGTCCCGCATGTGCGTCTCGAAGGAATGGGGGTCCGCCGAACGCTTCGACTTGCCGCGGGCCCGCATGTCGTAGGTGATGTGCCGCCAGCCCGGCCCCAGTTCGGCCAGGACCCGCCGCCAGTACCCCTGAGTGGCGAAGTGGCCGTTGAGGTAGACGATGGGGATGCCGGGGCCGCCGGTGTCGGTGACGGCCAGGGCCGTGTCGTCCACCGGCAGCATGCCGGTCCACGGTGAAGTGGTCGAGGACGTACGGTTCTTCGTCATGTGTTCCTCCTTGGTTGCGTGAGGTGTCGTACGCGACGTCTCTTCGGTGCCGCACGTGGTGCGCGGGCCTGGGCCTGGTCGCGGTCATTCCCCCGGAGGGGGCCGCTCCCGTCCCTCGCTGTTGTGTGGGGGGGCTCGGCGCTCGGTGGTGCCGAGCCCCCTTGAAGGTGGTGTTCGCGACTGTGCTGAGTCGGTCGTCGTGTTCAGCGCCGGTGTCAGTTGTCGAGGGCCTGGTAGAGCGTGGTCCAGAAGTCGGTGATGGCTCGTGCCGAGTCCGGGGTGGTCATCCCGGTCTGGGTGAGGAGGATGCCGACGAGTTGGTTGTGCGGGTCGGCGTAGGTGGTGGTGCCGCTTCCGCCGTCCCAGCCGAACTGGCCGATGGGTGCGTAGTCGCCCCGGTAGGTTCGGGTGGCCATTCCGAAGCCCCAACCGCCCTGCTGTCCCTGGCCGTAGGAGAGATGGACGAGGTTGCGGGCCAAGGCTTCCCGGGCAGCCAGTTGCTCGGCGGGGAGGCGGTTGGTGGTCATCAGCTCGACGGCGGCACGGGAGAGGATCCGCTGGCCCTGGTGCGTCCCGCCGTTGAGCAGCATCCGGAAGTAGGCGTGGTAGTCGTCGGCGGTGGAGTCCAGTCCGCCGCCGCCCGAGGCGAAGGCCGGGGGCTTGCTGTGGTGTCCCCCTTGGGCCGGGTCCTCCACCTTGAACTGACCGGTCTGCGGATCGGGGGCGTACAGGGGCGGCAGCCGGTCGATCTTGTCGGCGGGCACGTAGAAGCCGGTGTCCTTCATGCCCAGCGGCTCGAAAAGGCGCTCGTGCAGGAACGACTCGAAAGACTGGCCGGCGACCCTGGCGACGAGCACCCCGAGGACGTCGTCGCTGATGTTGTACAGCCAGCGTTCTCCGGGCTGGCACATCAGCGGAAGCGTGCCCAGGCGGCGCATCCACTCATCCGGTTCCACCGCCGGCAGCAGCCATCCGTCCTCCTGGCCGTAGACCCCCCGCTCGAAGAGCGCGCTCATCATCGGGGCGGTGCGTGCCGTCATGTCCAGTCCGAGCCCGAACGTGGCGGTGAGCAGGTCCCGTACGGTGATCGGACGGCGCGCCGGCACGGTGTCCTCTAGCGGGCCGTCGGGCCGCTTGAGCACCTGCCGGTCGGCGAGTTCGGGCAGCCAGTGGTCCACCGGGTCATCCAGCCGCAGCCGGCATTCGTCCAGCAGGACCATCGTCGCCGCGACCGCGACCGGCTTGGTCGTCGAGGCCATCCGGAAGATGGTGTCCCGGCGCATCGGCGCGCCGCCGTCGTGGCACATCGTCCCGAGCGTTTCGACGTGGGTCTCCTCGCCCCGGCTGACCAGGGCGACCAGCCCGGGAATCTTCCCGGAGTCGACATACCGCGCCAGTACCTCGCGCAGCCTGCGCAACCCTGCTTCGGAAAAGCCGCTGTTGCCTTGTCCCATGATGAATCTCCTCACGTGCAACGTTCGATGTGTGCGGTGCTCGGATACGTGCGGTGCTCGATGTGCAGGACGGACGCGTCCCGGTGTGGCGCTCCGGGGCAGCCCTGGGCGCCGCACGAGGTGGGTGGTTCGGCGTGGCCCGGTTCACGGCCCAAGGCGCACGCATGAGTGAACGGTTCATGACATTCGCAGCGTCGATTGCGCTGCTATCAGCTGTCGCCGTCCTGATGCCGCTACTGACAAGTGCGGCGTGAACTCGCCGGCCAGGCAGGCATGACCGTGCGGCCGCGTCGTCGTCGACCCCGCAGGTCGCGCAGACCGTGCAGAGGTCGCGACAGTGCAGAGGGTTGAGAAAGTAGCGCCCGGCCCGGGCACGATGTGTCGTGCCCGGTATCGGGCGGTCGTGTGGTCTTTTCCGGTGGCCTAGCCGGCGACGCGCTCCATGACCTCGGCCAGCCGCTTCCGCGCGCGGGCGGGGACGTAGCCGCCCGTCGTGTAGTTCTGCGCGAACTCCTCGACGAACTCCGCCGGGTCGTCCCCGACGACATCACGGATCGCCGTGCCGTCCGCCGCGGCTTGCTCGAACAGGTCGACAAGGTCCTCGAACGCGGAGGACGCGCTGTCGTCGTCCGTCGGCACGAAGTGCATGAGGTACCGCTCGATCGCGTCGACCGCCGTGCGGTAGTTCTCGGGAAGCTCCTTGACGCGCGCCTTGTACGCCCACCAACGCCTCTTGGGCCCGATCACCTTGGAGAGAAAGCCGTGCTCTTCTGCGTCGGACATGTCATCCGCCCCCTTCACGGAGCTGTTCCAGTCGTTCTGCGAGGAAGCTCCAGGTCCTCCAGAACTCATCGAGGTACTCACGTCCCTGAGCGTTGAGAGAGTGCACCTTGCGTGGTGGCCCCTTCTCGGAGGGCACCTTCTTCACGTCGACGAGACCGCGCTTCTCCATCCTGATGAGCAGCGCGTAGATGGTCCCTTCGGCGATGTCGGAGAACCCCTGCTCCCTCAATCGTGCCGTGATCTCGTAGCCGTAGGCGGGTCGGTCGGACAGGGACGCGAGGGTGATGCCCTCCAGCGTGCCCTTGAGCATCTCCGTCAGCAGCTTGGCCATGAAGCACCTCCTCCCTGCACTAGTTGGCGTTGCTGAGTACCGGTAGAACGTAACACTGACTACCGGTACTTGGCAAGACTGAATAGTGGGGCCCGGGACCGCGCTCCGGCACCCCAAGTCGGCACCGCACACGCCCAGTTCAGCAGCATTGCCGGCCATCCTGGAACCGGCTGGCGAAGACGGCGTCCCGCCACCCGGACTTCGCAGCCTGACGGATGCCGCACCGCCGAGGGGTTCAGTCCGGCTTCGGCAGGGATCGCAGGCGTTGCATCTGGGCGTGGCTGAGGTCGTACGCCCGTCGCATATGGCGGGTGATCACCTCTAGCTCGTCTTCGCTGTGGTCGTCGAGCAGCGACTGCCAGGCCGGACCGAGGTCGTCCCACACCGCGGCGACGCGGGCGATGCGATCGGGCACCGGCGTGACCAGCACCCGGCGTCGGTCCTGCCGGTCGGGTGTGCGGACCACATAACCACCGCGCTCCAGCCGGTCCACCAGCCGTGTGGCCGACCCCGTGGTCAGACCCGTGATCTCGGCGATCTGCTTCACCGTGCGCGGCGCGGGGTCGGCCGTGAGCAGGCTCAGGCACTGCACGTCAGTCGGGTGCAGCCCGAGATGATCGGCGACGGCTTGGTTGAACAGTACGTAGGCCGCCAGGTAGCGGCGCGACTCCCTCGACAGTTCCTCGCACAGCCGGGCCCGGTGTGAGTCTGTCACCTGGATCACATCCCAAATCGCTGCGCGACGCAGCAGTCTTCCCGGTAATATTCACTGCGCGGCGCAGTTAATGCACCGCGCATCAATACTACCTGCCTGGGGGAACCATGCTCACCGTCGCCATCACCGGAGCCACCGGAGCCCAGGGCGGAGCGACCGCTCGCGCCCTGCTGGCCGCCGGTCACCACGTGCGCGCACTCACCCGCCGCCCCGACTCGCCCGCCGCCGAGGCCCTGCGCGGCCTGGGAGCCGACGTGTGCCACGCCGACTTCGACAACCGCGCCTCCCTCGACGCCGCCCTGGCCGGGACGGACTCCCTCTTCGCGGTCACCACCCCGTTCGGCACCGACACCACCACCGAAACCCGGCGGGGCAAGGCCCTCGTCGACGCCGCGGCAGCCGCCCGCCTCGGACACATCGTCCTCACCTCCGCCGCACACGCCGACCGCGGCACCGCGGTCCCGCACTACGAAAGCAAGTACCTGGTCGAGCAGTACCTCCACACAGCCGACGTGCCCTGGACCGTGATCGCCCCGGCGGCATTCATGGACAACTACGCCAGTGACTGGACCCTCGACGGGCTGCGCCAGAGCACCTTCGCCTGGCCCATGCCCGCCGACCGGCCACTCACACTCATCCCCGCCGCCGACATCGGCGCATTCGCGGCGCTGGTCCTCCAGCACCGCGACGAGTTCGCCGGCCATCGCATCGACATCGCCTCCGACGAGTGCACCCCCAGCCAGATCGCAGAGATCCTCGCTGCAGCCGCCGACCGGCCGATCGCCCACCACGAGGTCCCGCTCTCCCAGGTCCGTACCCGATCCGCCGATCTGGCCGCCATGTTCGAGTACTTCACCACCGTCGGCCTCGATGTCGATGTCGCCGGGCTGCGACGCGACTACCCCGAAGTCGGCTGGCACACCTTCACTAACTGGGCCGCCGGCCAGGACTGGCCCACACTCCTGGCCCCCACCCCGGCGCATCAGTGAGATCCCTGCCCAAAGCGCACACCCGCCCATACCTCTGAAGGAGCATCACCGTGAAGCCCATCGGCTACTGGCTCAACCGCACGGACAAAGCCCTCACCCGCCACATGAACGACATGCTTGCGGAATTCGGGCTCACCCGGATCGCCTGGCAGGTCCTCAACGTCATCCACGACACCCCCCAAGTCACCGACGCGCAAGTGCTGTCCACACTCTCCGCCAACGCCGACACCCCCACACTGACCGCCGCCATCGACGCCGTGCTCGTCGAGAGCTGGGCCACACGCCCCGCACCGAACCGACTCTCCCTCACCCCCGACGGACGTCAGCGCCTGGCCCGCATCGCCGAACACGTCGACACCTTCCGCACACTCTCCACCGCCGGCATCTCCCAGGACGAGTACTGCACGGCCGTCCACGTCCTCGAACGCATGACCCGCAACCTCGAAACAGCGACGGGCACCACCCCCACGCCATAAGCCCTCACGAAACGCCCAGTTGCGCCCCACCCGCCAACTGACCACTCAGCCCCGCCCAACCAGGCACTCATCCGCCAAGTGAAGTGCTCGTTCACTTCACCCCAGAGACCAACTCAAGCTGAAATTCGGCGAACTCGCAGAACACCACCGGCCAGGTCGCGGCGCCCAATGCGCCGGGGCTCTGCATCCGCGGCCTCCGAGATGATCCGGCCGTCAACTGCCGAGCACGGTGAGCGGCCGGTCGTGCGACCTGGATTCCCCGGAGCCGCTCTCCGCTGTGCCGGACGGGGTACGCCGTGTCAGCCCCTTTCCTACGGTGCGCGCCATGACGAACTTGAGCTGTCGCCGCTGTCCGACACGCGTACCGTACTCACCCCGGCGAGCACGCTCATCTGGAGAACCTGCCCGACCCCGCCCGTGAGGTGGCCGCCGAACCCCGCTGCCAACCGCAGAGTGGCCATGCCGGACCACATTCAGCTTCTCGGTGACTGGCGCCGGTTGGTGAATGCGCGGCGGTACCGACCTGGCTCAGAGTGCCCGGTCGAGGAGGTCTAGCAGTGCCCGCCAATGACGGTCGTCCGCCTCGGCGTTGTATGCGGCGGTGTCGGACTGGGTGTATCCGTGCTGGGCCCCCTCGTAGACCTCGTTGCGGTAGCACACGCCCGCAGCATCCAGCGCCTGCCCCAGGCTTTTGACCTGCTCGACCGACATCCAGGGGTCCTGGTCGGCATGACCGAAGTACAGCTCTGCCGTGATGTGGTCGACAAGCCGATGCGGGCTGTCCTGAGCATCGGTGACCATACGGCTGGTGTGGAAGGCCGCCGCAGCCGATATCCGGTCAGGAAAGCGTGCGGCGGTACGGACCGCGAGGGCGCCGCCCATGCAGTAACCGGTAGTGCCCATGGGGCCGTTCGTGACCAAGGGCGAGGCGGCCAGCCAGTCGAGATAGGCGCCGGCATCGCGCATGGCCGCTTCGGGGGTGAGGGCCTGGATGATCGGACCGAGTTGGGCGAAGATCTCGGGCCGCTCGGCCGGCTTGATGTACGTGGGCAGTTCCGCCACTGGAGCGCGCCCCGCACGGTAGAAGGCATTGGGCACCAGCACCGTGTAACCGTGCCCGGCCAGTCGCCTGGCCATCGCCTCCAATGAGGGGCGCAGCCCGAAGGCGTCCATGTAGAGCAGTACGCCAGGGTGAGGCGCACCGTCGTCGGGGTGGGCGAGATAGGCGTCGGCAGTCCCATCCGGAGTGGGAAGGCCGAGTGATACACCTTGCACATTGGTCATCTGCGCACCTTTCCTCAGGCGTCCTGGCGGCGCGCGACGAGCGGCCGTCCACCCGCCGCCTCACACTGCCGATGAATCCCGATACCGTAACTTGTCGGCCCGCGGGGCAGCGGGATGCTGCCGGCCTTCGGCCCCTCGGGGACCGCTCTCTACGGGACGTTCCGGAAGCAGTGCCTTCGTCCCGCGCGAAGACGTCGACCATCGCCTCGAACCTCCTCGGCGGCTGTTCGCGGTGTGCACACACCGGGCCTCTCGAAGTTTCCTGCATCTACGGATGAGTTACGCGTAGCCCTGTTTCTGTCAGTGCACTCCCGGATAGCAGGGGAAACGGCGGCAGAGTGCGAGGTGTTGATCACGCCGACCGAGAGGGGGATCCGGGGGTGCCACGGGGGTGCGTGCTGGGGGAGTTGGGGGCTCAGGCGGCAGCGCGGGCTGCGTGGATGCGGGCCTGCTCCCAAGCCCGCAGTTCGCTCGGCCGGACGGAGACCGACGTGGTGCGGCTCCGGTCGGTGAGCGTGAGGTACCCACGTGGGCGCATCACCGGCTGCGGGTCCGACAAGGCGGTTGAGAATGCCTGGGCAAGGTTGGGGATGGTGGCGAAGACCGCGCCCCACAGACGACCGTTCTCTCTCCGCACCCCCTACCCACCAGATCGAACGCCGCACTCCCGAAACCGCGTGAACGCAACAAGGGCCGTCGCGCCGCGCCGAGCAAGGAAGGCACGGCGTATGAGATTCGATAAGGGTGCATCAGTAGATCGTCAGGCCCTCAGTTCAGTGATCACTCGTTTCTAGGATCTATTGGTTGCACGCCAATCTTCACTGGCAGGTCTAGATAGTTTGAGTAAGAAACGAGGAGTGAACCATGCCCGAAAATGGGTCGTTAGTGGACGCGGGGGCTCTCGCCAGGTTAGCGAAAAGCTTCGATACCCATGGTTCGGACTTGGAGACCTACAACAAGGAGTTCCGGGCGAAGACCGACGCCGAAGTGATTGACAAAGGGTTCGGTGTCCTCACGGAATCCGAGGAAGTGACCTCCGCCTACGTCGAGATGTCCACCGACATGGTGGAGACGCTCAACGCTCTGCGGCAGCACCTGGATCACATCAGCCAGGGCCTGCGCACGGTTCAGCAGAATGCCACGGGCACGGACGAGTCCCTGGCCGCCGGATTCAGTCACGGGCGTGGCGCATGAGCGGTGACGAGTCCGTAGCGGAGCAGGTCTACGAGGCCGGCCTGGAAATCATCAACCCTGGGGGCGATCCGGACGTCCTGCGCTCGGCCGCCAAGGGCTGGCGGGACCTCCACGAAAACCTCCAAACCATGTTCCATGACCTCGACCGCGAGGTGCAGCGGACCCTGGAGTCCGGCTGGCGCGGTCCGGCAGCCGACTCCTTCGCCGAACACTGGAAACACCTCAACACGGCGATGGGCAAGACGCTGCCGCAGTTGCCGGAGGCGGCGCAGAGCCTCGACAAGGCCGCGGACGCCATCGAGGACATCAATCACGAGATCCACGAGATCTACCTTGAGATCGGCATATCCATCGGGGTCTCGGTCGGCATGTCTTTCCTGACCATGGGGTTCTCGGCGGCCGCGGGGGCCGCCCGAGCCGCCCAACTCGCCGCCCGCGCCGCCAAACTCGCCAAAACGCTCGGCACGATCCTGCGGAAGGTCAGTGAGGCGTTCAAAGTCATCTCCCGGCTGGCCAAGGAACACCGCTTCCTGAAGAACGTCCTGGTCAACTGGACCAGCAACACCGGCGGCACCGTCATCACCAACGCCCTCACGGGGCAGGAAACCAATCTGGGCGACGCGGTCTGGCAGGGCGGACTCTCGTCGGTTGTCGGCACCGGGCCGGGCATGCTCGCGACGGCCGGCGGCAAAGCTCTGGGCGAGGCTGCCGGGAAACTCACCAATCCCCTTGCCCGGGGGCTCGGTCGACACTCTGGACTGCTCGGAGATATGGCGGGCGGCGCCGCGGGCAGCATGACCGGCGGGCTCGCCGTCGACGGGGCGAAGAACCTCGGCAACGACCCGTCGGACCACGTCAACGAGCGCGATCTGCTGTGGGATGCGGGGGTCAACGTGGTCGGCGGCGCTGCGGGAGGCGCCGCCGTACACGGCGCGAACACGCAGTTGCCTCCTGGGCGGGAAGGTCCGCACTTCCCGGTCGAGGGTCCGGCGCAGGGAATCGTCTACGGCGGCGCCGGAGCCATCGCCAAGCCACTGCACGACGCCCTCTGGCCCGAGAACTCCGGTGAGGCGAACAGCGAAGCCGCCGACACACCACAAGGGCAGAAGAAGGGGTCAGTGAAGGACGTTTTCGGATGAGGGAGCGAGACCTTGGAACCGCTGCGGCGTCGGCACTGGCCTGGGCCGGTGCCGCGGCGTTTCTGGTCTGTTTGCTGGTGCGGAAGATCGCGCCGTATCCGCGCTGGGATCTGCTGGCCTGTTTGACGCTGTCGGCGGTGGCGTTCCTGGCGTGGTGGCTGCGGGCAACTGGACGGTGGCGTTCTCCACTCGGAGGAGTTGTACCCCCGGCGTTCGGGCTGAAGGTGGGCCGATGGTGGTGGCCACCGGTTCGCGGTACCTACATCATCCTCGCGGTCTGGCTCTTGTTCGTCCCCTTCCTTCTACTGGGTGTTTCGACAGCGGACAACACCCCTCAATTGGCAGCCATTACCCGGCACGACTACCGGTTCGCACCTGTCACGATCACGAAGATCCACCACAAATACCGAAACCAATCCAAGACCGGCACGACGTACAGATACATGGTCACCGTCCAGGCGCCCGGCCCTGGTGGGCAGGGTAAAGACCTAAGCCTGCGAGGGGAAGCGGAATCATCATCTGGCAGCTTGTCAATCGGAGATCGTTTGACGGGGGGCCTCTACGCTCCGGATGCCCCATCCCTGGGCGTCATCCTGACCAACCGTCGACAGGTCGCCTCTCTCCTGGGGGGTCCGGCCTCATGTGCCGAGATGACTCTCCTGGCCGCCATCAGCGCCTTCCCCGTCGGCCTGTTCCTCGTGCTCGCCAGGTCCGGCTCCAAAAACAAGGGCGGACCGTTGACCCCCGAGTCCGTGTTCGGCGACAGACCGGCGCGCAGACTACGCGTGCATATCGCGGGTGGGACAGCCGGGACATGGCTCACAGCACCTGATCCCAAAAAGAACTCCGACGCCCCTCGGGCCACGCTGTCCCCGGCCTTGCGTCTTTCGTCGCCAGAAGGCACCCGTGACCTGTTCATCGACCGGTGCCTCGACCCTCAGGCGCTGGCCGGGGTGCTCGAAGGCCAGGCCGGGTGGCTCTATTGGGCCCCGGATTCAGGCAAGCCCCCGGAGTGGTCCGTCGCGGCCCTGCTCGTTCTTGACGACGACCGGTACGTCTACGGGGTGACGCCGCCGGGAAGTGCTGAGGGCCTTCCGCAGGGCGAGCCGGTGGGCCTGCCCCTCCCAGACGCCCGTCCGTTGCGTGCGGTGGGACCCTATGCGCTGTGGCAGCCGGCCGTACACGGGCCGGGAATGTATGGGTTCGGCCTCGGCTTCCTCGCCGTATGCCTGATCGTCGCAGGGGTCGACCCAGGCGGTGGACCGCTGTTGAGCTGGTGCTTCGTCAGCGCCGTGGGTGGACCGGTGGCGGGCCTCCTGCTGATCCGGTGTCGGCGGACTGCGTATTTGCGACGGTTGGCAGGAGGACCTTGAACGTGTCCGTCTCACCAATCCACAGCAAACCCAGAAGGTCCTCACCCGTTCAAGCACCCCGCTGCTTGCCGGTCGGTGCGTACGGCCCCTATCCCGGGCGCGAGGAGTGACGACGCAGCCGCCGTCGGCGAAAGCTCCGACTGAAGGTCGCCCTCCTCGGACGTTCCAGAGGCGGCCAGGCCGGCAGGGTCCGTCTCGTCGCCGACCGCACGTGCCGACCGCCGGCGTTCATCCTGACCGCGGGGCTACAGCCAGCGGTCGTACCAGGCGCGGATGCGCCGGAGGGCGTCGAGTTGATGGGCGCGCTCGTGAAGCCCGTGGCCCTCTCGGGGGTAGACGACGAACTCGTGCTCGACGCCGAAGTGGCGCAGTGCGCGATGGAAGTGGACCGCCTGGCCGAGTGGGACGTTGGTGTCCTGTTCGCCGTGCAGGATCAGGACCGGGGTGCGGATCCGGGACACGTAGGAGATCGGGCTGTTCCGGTCGTGGATGTGCGGTCCCGGCCCGTTCCAGCCGGTGCTGCCGCCGAGCGCCGCTTCCATGATTCCCCACTCGCCGGTCCCGGCCTGCATGCCCCAGTCGCTGATGCCGGCGCCCGTCATGGCGGCCTTGAACCGCTCGGTTTGGCCGATCGCCCAGGCCGCCATGAAACCGCCGTGGCTCCAGCCGGAGATGCCCAGGCGTTCGGGATCGGCGACTCCCTGGGCGACCAGCAGGTCGATCCCGGCGAGGATGTCGGTCCACTCGTCGCCGCCCACCGCGCCCGCCACCACGGCGGCGAATTCATGGCCGTGGCCCGACCCGCCCCGGGGATTGGGCAGGAAGACCGCATATCCGGCCGTCGCCAGCCACTGGCCGCAGTCGACCACGGTGAGCGTGAACTCGTCGGCATGGCGGAAGTACGGGCCGCCGTGGACCATGGTGACGAGCGGGAACGGACCCTCGTCGCGAGTCCGGCCGGCCGGCAGGATCAGCAGGCCGTCCAGCTGGAGTCCGTCGGACGCCTGGTAGCTGAGCCGTTCCTGGACACCCCAGCGGATCCTGCGCAGTTCGGGACTGGTGTCGCTGAGCCGGAGCAGTGGCCCGCCCGTGGGGCCTGCGTGGACGTTCTTGGGCTCGTGCGCGGTGCTCATCAGCACCGCGAGGCTCTCTCCGGAGTGACTCGCGGTGAGCCCGGCGAGCGTGCCGGGCGCGCAGAGCAATCGGTGGAAGCGCAGCGACTGCGGATCGAGGCGGTACAGCGCGGTGTCCAGCCCGTCGGCGAACAGCGCCAGCGGCGGCCCGTCGGCGACCTGCACCAGCTCGGTGGGGCAGGCGGACATGCCGACCGTGAGATTGCGCTGTTCGACGGTCGGGCCGGTCGCCGGCGGGGCCGTGTCGATCACGGCGAGCGCGCCCACCAAGTGCCCAGGGGTCACCGCCAGGTGGGCCAGATGCCATTCACCGTCGTGATGCCACCAGACCGGGGACCGGGCCTCGACTCCGACTGGGCCCAGGTCCTGGACAGCTCCCGTCTCCGGGGCGACCAGGTGCAGTCGTGCCGTCGTGACGCCGGGGTCGAGCTCGGGGGTGGCCCAGCTCAGCACGGCCAGCGGGCCGCCGTCCGGACGCTGGGTCACCTCCACGACATGGCGGTTTCCGAGGCCGTCCACGGTGCGGACCACGCCGGTCGCCAGGTTAAGCAGGCGCAGCCGGGTGACCGGGAGGTGCCGGCCCCATACTTTCGCGTCGTCACCCTCGGCCTCCCGGCGTGCGTCCTCCGCGGTGGGCTCGTCCTCGGTGAGCAGCGCGACGGTGCTCCCGTCGGCGAGCGGGTAGTGGTCGCAGATGCCCCCGCGCCACCTGGTCAGGGCCTCCGCCTCGGCGATGTCCTCGCTGCCATCCAGCAGAATCCGCCGGAGTTGAGCGGTGCCCCGCTCCTCGCGGTCGGAAGTGAAGAACAGAAAAGCCGAGTCCGGCGCCCACTTCGGGGCGGCGTCGCGGGCCGTGCCGCCGGTCAGCCTGCGCGGGGCTGCGCTGCCATCGACGGCGGCGACCCAGATTGAGCTGTGCGGACGTCCGCCACTTCCGCTGTTCGCGACCACGCCGTAGGCGACCAGGCGACCGTCCGGTGAGATGGCCGGCGCCACGGGGGCGGCCATGTCCACCACCAGTTCCGCGGTGAGCAGGCCGGTCGAGTCGGGAATCGGTCGCGGTGCAGGGTGCGGCATGCGGACTGCCTCTCACTCGCCGGTACGGCAAACGGACATCGTGTCGCGTTGACGAGCCCGTGTCAGCCGGGTTTCGGAGAATCGGGCCGAACGCGACCCCACCCCGAACTCCTGTACTCCATAAGCGATTTACCCGTGCCATGCCAAACGATCCACCGGACCACGTGTCGCCACGAAGGCGAATCCGAAGATTGATCACGACTCGATACACGCCCTGGTCGAACGAAGGGATGGCCGGGAGCGTCTTCGGGCTCCCGGCCGACACTTCATCACCGTCGAGTTGCCAGGTCATCGGGACCGGCTTGGCGTCGAGATGAAAAGTTCCCGGTCCCGGCGCCCCATTGAGGTCGCATCCCGTCGTTGCAGCAACGCGACGAGAGGTGCACCCACGTGCCCCGCATGTGGTCCACCCCGCGTTGCCCACAGCTGCGCGGTCACGGCGTCACAAACAAGGAGGCGTTCCGCGGCCAGCCGGTGGGTTGTCGACACACAGGCATCTCCATGCTCCGGCGGCTGACCCACCAGGCACGCCAGGGTGCACTCCGAGGCTCGGGGCCAGTCACGTCTCCACTCCAAGACCCACGCCTCGCTTGAACGCGTTCAAAAACAGGTCTACAGTCACCGGCGGCAATACTTTTGAACACGTTCAAGAAGGAGTGGGGAACGTGGACCTCAGCGTCGTCGCATACGTCATCTACCTGCTTGTCAGCATCAGCCTCACCATCTGGGTCGCCCGCACCCTCAGCCGGAACGGGCGGATCTTCCTGGCCGACGTGCTGCACGGGAACGAGAAGCTGGCGGATGCCGTCAACCACCTGCTCGTGGTCGGGTTCTACCTCGTGAACCTCGGTTTCGTCGCGCTCTATCTGCAGGACGACGCCGTGATCGCCACTTCCCGGCAGGTGTTCGAGGCACTGTCGCAGAAGCTCGGCGTCGTGCTGCTGGTGCTCGGGCTGATGCACCTCGGCAACGTCTTCGCACTCAACAAGTTCCGCCGGCGCGGCATGATGGATCGGGAGCAGAACCCGCCGGTGCTGCCTCAGGGATACACCCAGCCCGGGCCCTGGGGCGCGCCCGCCGGTCAGGTACAAGGATGACAGTGACCGTCGCCACCGCCGACCGGGGCGCCCCGAGCGCCCCGGTCCGCCGGCTCACCGTGCTCTACGACGCGCACTGTCCGCTGTGCGCCTTCCTGCGTGACTGGCTCGCCCGGCAGCGGCAACTGGTGCCGCTGGACCTGGTGCCGGCCGGGACGCCGGAAGCCCGGCAGCGGCTTCCGGAACTCGACCACACCGCCACGCTGGAAGAGATCACCGTGGTCGGCGACGGCGGGCAGGTGTACCGGGGCGCCGCCGCCTGGGTCGTATGCCTGTGGGCGCTGCACAAGTACCGACCGCTCGCCCACAAGGTCGCAACCCCCTCCGGGCTCCGCTTCGCACGTGGCGCGGTCCTCGCCGCGGCGAAGTACCGCGAGACACACCGGGTCTCCCCGCCCACTGAACAGCCGGCGTACACCTCCTGGGACAGCCGGGCCGCCCCAGCGGCCCACTCCGCACCCCCGGGGTGCCGCAGCGGCTGCGCAGTGCACGATTAGGCTCTGACCGTGCCAGCACAGAACCAGCCCCCACCGGCCAAAAGCGAGAAGACCCGCACTCTGATCCTGGAGACGGCAATGCGGCTGTTCCAGGAACGGGGCTACGACAAGACCACGATGCGGGCCATCGCCAAGGAGGCCGGGGTTTCCGTCGGGAACGCCTACTACTACTTCGGGAGCAAGGAGCACCTGATCCAGGGCTTCTACGACCGGATCGCAGCCGAGCACCAGGCGGCGGTCCGCGACGTCCTGGACCAGGAGACGGATCTGGAGGCACGACTGGCCGGAGTACTGCGCGCATGGCTCGACATCGCCACGCCGTACCACGAATTCGCCGCCCAGTTCTTCAAGAACGCCGCCGACCCGGACAGCCCCCTCAGCCCCTTTTCGGCCGAGTCCGAGCACGCCCGTCAGGCAGCCATCGACGTGCACCGCGAAGTATTGGCAGGCTCGAAGGCGAAGGTACCGGCCGAACTCGCCGACGTCCTGCCCGAGCTGATGTGGCTGTCCCAGATGGGACTCGTCCTGTACTGGGTCTTCGACCGCTCCCCCGGTCGCGAACGCAGCCGCCAACTGGCCGGCCGCGGCGCCCAACTGACCGCAAGGGGCGTGTCGCTGGCTCGTTTCCGGGTGCTGCGCCCACTGGTCCACGAGGTGCACGAACTGTTCACCGATTTCTTGCCCGGCATGGCCCAGACAGCGGTCGCCCGCAAGGGGGCGAGAGCGTAGCCGACCACATACGGCATCGCGGCCCGCCGGCCCGCCCACCACGCGCCGGTCCGTCCGAGCGAGGAACGAAGAATTCCGTGCCCGAGCCATGACCCGCATCCGCGATCTCATTCAGCACGCGCGTTCGTTCAGCGGGCGCAGATGGCGGTTTCGAGCGGAAAGCCCTCACGGATCCGGTGCTCGGTGCCACCGATCATCTCCTCGATCCGGTAGCCGAGTCGAGCGAGGGCGGGCGCCGTACAAGTGGCGCCGTCACAGCCGGACCCAAGAAGTAGCCGATGGCGGAAACCGCTGGGTCCAAAAGGATTGCGGCACCGAGCCGGGATGCCGCGACAGACAGGTGCACCGCGCCCGGCAGGTGGCCTTGACCACGTACTTCCTGGTCTTCGGCGCGGGCAGCGTCGGCGGCCGCACCGGCCCGAGGGGGCAACGGCTACGGCAACGGCGCCGCCACCCAGACCCTCTACTCCTGCACGGAGCGCGCAGCGGGTGGCACGGACGGCACGGCCTGAAGCCGCTCGGCGGCCTCGGCGGCGGAGTAGGAGGAGGTGAAGGTGAACGCACGGGGGGACGGCCCGTGCGCCCGCAGGTCCGCCAGCCGCTCCAGGGCCTCGTCGACGGTCGGGAGGTGACCGGCGGGCACCCACCAGAGCACCAGATGCGCCTCGACGTGCCGCTCGAACCATTCGCGACGCCGCTGCATCGCCTCCAAGTGCCCACTGCGGTAGGTGAATTCCCACAGGGCCTCCCGGGACTCCCACACCGACAGCGTGACGACGACGTCCTCACCCGCCGGGCGCAGGCCGGTGGCGTCGGCCTTCCCCTCCTCGACCAGCCGCCATACGAAGCCGGTAGCGCCGTCGGCGGCGGCGTTGACGGGGTCGAGCAGCTCGACGAACGGCGCCATGCGCGGGTCGTCCAGGGGGTATCGGAGCGTGGCGACGTTGAGGTGGGCAAGGTGGACGGCAGGCGTGGATGCGGTCATGGCGCCATCCCAGCACGGCCCGGTTTTCTATGTCAACGATTATTGTTTTTAGAAGGCTCGATCACCACACAGCACTCCCCCGGCCTGGCGTCCATGCGGGCACGGACGGGACCGTCCGTGCCGAACAGCCCCTCCAGCAACGCGAGATTCATGCCGCAGACCAGCGGCGGGAAGCGTTCGGCGACGGCGTGGAAGGGGCAGTTGCGCATACGAACAACGCGCCCACCCGCCCCGGACGCCCCCTCAACACCCTCGCCGCCGTCAGCGCTTTCAGCACCTTCAGTGCCTTCTGCGCCTTCAACGCTCTCCAAGTGCGGCTCGTAGCCACGGGCGGCCAGCATCTCCATGGCCTCTTCAAGACCGCCGCAGGGTGCCGCCGAGCCGCGCAGGGACTCGCCCCGGCGACGCGCGGCCGCACACAGCCCGGCATCCAGCCCGGCCTGCTCGGCGGCCTCGGCGAGCAGCTCGGCGGCGGTGCGGTAGTCGCGGGCGGGCAGCGACACCGTTCGCTCGACCGGCGCCCGCGCGTACACCTTGGCGGGCCGGCCCGCCCCCGGCCCCGCACGGCCCGTCAGGCGACGGCTCCCGCTCTCCAACAACCCGGCCTCGACCAGCCTGTCCAAATGGTGCGCGGCGAGCGTGCGCGCCACCCCGACCGCCTCGGCAGCCTCGTTGCGGCCGACCTCGCGGCCCTGTGCCGCCACGTACTCGTACAGGCGGCGCCGCACCGGATCCTGCAACGCCGCGATCGCGTCGATGTCGTTCACACGACCATTCTAGAAACAACGCAGATTGGACATAGAACGCCGGGACGCCGCCCCTGCGGATGCGCCCCGGGCAACCGGCCCCGACCGCATCTCCGCCGGACGAACCGGGTCCGGCACGTGAGCGTGCCGGACCCGGCAGCGTCAGCCGTTCATGGCCGCCCAGAACTCCTCGAAGGACATCATCCGGTCGCCGTCGGTGTCGACGGAGTCGATCAGCTCCTGAGCCTGCGCCTCGGTGATCTCGGTGCCCTCCAGCTCCGCAACCACCTTCCGGTATTCCTCCGCGGTGACCTGACCGTCCCCGTCGATGTCGTAACGCTCGAAAACCTTCCGCGCCGCCGTCTCCACGATGTCCGCCATGCGCTCCGCCCTTCTGTGATCTTCACTGACGGGCCCAGGCTATCCAGCCGTGCAGACGCAACCCGGGGGCGCCCTGCACACCGCTCGCGGCCACGCTGCGCCCGGGCGCACAAGTCCACCTGATCGACGGTGACTTCGACGTCACCCGTTGGTACGCCGTCCGGTCCCCGGAACGCCACGGCCGGCATCGACGACCTGACCGGCCGGCCGGAGGGCGTACCGGGGCGACGCGGGGCCGCCCCCAATGCTGGAGGCCGCCCGGCCGGAAGTGACCGGGGCGACGGCGCAGGAGGGGGTTGTGGCAGCGCTGGATCCGGACGGTCCGCGGTCCATCGGCGGGTACGAGTTGTCGGTCCGGCTGGGCGCCGGCGGCATGGGGCGGGCGACGGCGCCGCCCGCCGGCTCCACCTCTACGTCAACGGCACGCAGCAGGGCGCCGCCACCGACACCCGCCCCGTCACCAGGCCCGGCTCCCTCATGATCGGCCGCGCCACCTTCGGCGGCCGCCCCGTCGACTTCTTCTCCGGCAGCATCGAGCGCGTCCAGGTCTTCGACCAGGCACTCCCCGCAAAACAGGTCGCGGCACTGGAACCGGGCTTGCAGGGCTAGTTGGGAAGAATCCGCGCGTGGAGCGGGTCAGGTGTCGCCGTGGATTCGGGCGTGGATGTGCATGTCGTGCCAGCCGTCCGGTTGCAGATGTGCGCTGCGGCGGGTGCCCTCCAGGGCGAAGCCGGACTTGGTGGCCACCCGGCAGGAGGGTTCGTTGGCGACCGAGTGGGCGAGTTCGAGGCGGTGGAAACCGGCCTCGTCCAGCGCCCAGGCGGCCAACGCGGCGAGGGCCCGCGGGGCGACTCCGGTGCCGCGGGCGTGCGGCAGGACCCAGTACGCGCACTCGGCGCGGCCGTGGACGAGGTCCAGCCGGCGCAGGGCCATCCGGCCGAGCGCCTCGTCGCCACCCCGCGTGACGATCCACTGGACGGCCCGCTCCTGCTGCCAGGACCGATGGGCGGCCGCGATCCAGTCCCGGGCCTCCTCCGCCGAGGTCACATGGTGCATGTGCCAGCGGCGGACCGACGGGTCCTCGTAGGCACGTTGGAGGACGGGGGCGTCCGCCGCCGCCCAGGGTCGCAGCAGCAGGTCGCCGTCGTGGGAGGGGATGACGGGCTGCGCGGAGGCGGAGAGGGTGCCGGGCTGGATGGCGGGTGCTATGGCCAGGGTCATGTACGGCATGGTTCCTCATGGCCCGGCCGAGGCCCAGGTGGTGCCGCCTGCTGTGGCTCGGCCGGGCAGCGGCCGAGGTCCCGTTGCTCCTCCTCGTGCCGGACGGGTCGGGCGCCCGGGGCGAGCGGCTCAGAGGTGGCCGGCCAGGGGTCTTTCGGGCTCGGGGGTGGTGGTGTGGTCCAGGTCGTGGCCGTGGGTCTCGGAGGTGAGGCGGATCGCGGTGGCGCTGACCAGGCAGGCGAGGAGCATGTAGAGCGCGACCAGGGTGGGGCTGTGGCCGCCGGAGGCGGAGAGCAGTGTCGTGGCGGCCAGCGGCGCCAGGCCACCGCCGAGGACGGCGGCCAGTTGGTAGCCCATGGACACTCCGGTGTAGCGGGTGCTGGTGCCGAACATCTCGGAGAACAGGGCCGGTACGGGTCCGAGCAACGCCCCCATCGGGAGCGGGGCGAGCAGGCCCAGGGCGAGCATCATCAGCGGCACCGAGCCCGTGCCGACCATCAGGAACACCGGGAAGGCGACCGCGGCGAGGGCGAGCGCCGCGCCCAGGAGCACCGGACGGCGTCCGATCCGGTCCGACAGGGCCGCCGAGAGGGGCATCGCGGCGGCCGCGGTGATGCCGTTGAGGAGCTGGCCGACCAGGATGTCGGTGCGTTCGTAGCCGACGCCGGTGGCGAAGCTGATCGCGAAGACGCCGGTCAGCGCCTGGGAGACGGTGGCGCCGAAGACCACGAAGCAGGCCAGGAGCAGGGGTTTGGGCCGGCGCAGGATCTCCATCACCGGTCTGCGCACGACGGCGTTGCTCTGCTGCACCTCGGCGAACAGCGGGCTCTCGGTCACCTTCAGCCGGACGAACAGGCCCATCGCGAGCAGCGCCGCGCTCAGCAGGAAGGGCACCCGCCAGCCCCAGGACAGGAACTGGTCGTCCGGCAGGGTGGCGAACAGAGTGAGGACGAGGGTGGACAGGACCGTGCCGGCCGGCCCGCCCATCTGCACGTAGCTGGTGAGCAGTCCGCGTCTGCGGCGCGCCGCGTGCTCGGCGGTCAGCAGTGCGGCCCCGCCCCACTCGCCGCCGACCGCGACGCCCTGGACCAGGCGCAGGACGACCAGGAGCGTAGGTGCCAGGTTGCCGACCTGGTCGTGGGTGGGGAGGAGCCCGATGAGGGTGCTGGCGACGCCCATCATCGCCATCGAGAGCACCAGCATCGTCTTGCGGCCCAGCCGGTCGCCGAAGTGGCCGAAGAGGGCACCGCCCAGCGGGCGGGCCAGATAGCCGACGGCGAAGGTGCCGAAGGCGGCGATCGTCCCGGCCAGCGGCGAGAGGCCGGTGAAGAAGAGCTTGTCGAAGACGAGCGAGGCGACGGTGCCGTAGAGCATGAAGTCGTAGTACTCGATGGTGCTGCCGAGCAGGCCGGACAGCACGACGCGGCGCATCTGGGTCCGGCGCTGCTCGCCGGGTGCGGGATCGGGTTGGGCGGCCTGGGCGGACTGGGACATCGCGGTACCCCTTGCCTGTGCGGATGCGGTCGGGAGGGACGTGGATCCGGGCTGCGGGAGCGGGGGCGGTCAGCGCGGGCGGCCGGTCTGCCGGTAGTGGGCCAGTGCGCGGTCGACGAGTTCGCCGGCGGCGCCGGTGTAGCGCTCCGGGTCGAGGAGTTCGGCCAGTCCGCTCGCGTCCAGGCGCTCCAAGCGGCCCGCCAGGCCGGGGAGTTCGCGCAGGACGGCGGCGAGCGGACGGCCGGTGCGGGACGACTCGGCGGCGGCCCGGCTCATCAGCGTCTTCGCGGTGGCCTTGCCGACGACGGGGGTGAGCACGG
Organism: Streptomyces sp. BHT-5-2; assembly: GCF_019774615.1. Classification (NCBI taxonomy): domain Bacteria; kingdom Bacillati; phylum Actinomycetota; class Actinomycetes; order Kitasatosporales; family Streptomycetaceae; genus Streptomyces; species Streptomyces sp. BHT-5-2. Next base: position 4,873,172 of record NZ_CP081496.1, read on the forward strand.
CGGCCAGTCGTTCGGTGGTCAGCAGACTGCCGGTGAGGGTCAGGTTGTGCCGCATCCGCCGGGGGTCCGCGGTGAGTCCCTCGGCCAGCTCGACGGCGGTGTGTGCGGCGCCGCCGGCCAGGCGCAGACAGTCCCGCATCGGCTGCCACTCGGCATGCCAGGCACCGGCGGGCCGCTCGTCCTCCGCCAGCATCGACTGGGCCAGCACCAGGGAGAGCGCGGGGAGTTGGAGCGCGGCCGAGCGGATGAGGGTGGCCAGGGCCGGGTTCCGTTTGTGCGGCATCGCGGACGAGACGCCCCGGCCGGCCGCGGCCGGCTCGGCGACCTCGGCGATCTCGGTGCGGGAGAGGGTCTGGACGTCCACGGCGAACTTGCCGAGCGCCCCGGTGACGGTGGCGAGCGCCGCGCCGAGCCGGGCGAGGGGACCCCGCGCGGTGTGCCAGGGCAGCACCGGTTCGGCGAGCCCCACCTCGGCGGCGAAGGCGGCGATCAGCTTCTCGGCGTAGCCGCGGACGTCGGAGGGACCGTCGGAGGGGACGACGGTGGCGGGACCGTCCGAGGGGCCGTCGCCGGGGGCCGAGGGGCCGGGGCGCGCGGTGAGCCGGGCGTACTCCACGTAGCCCGCCAACGTGCCTGCCGCGCCGCCGAGTTGGGCGGGCAGCGCGGCGCGCAGCGTGCGCAGCTCCGCGGTGGCGTCCAGGACGGCCTGGAGCCAGCCGGCCGCCTTCAGCCCGAAGGTGACCGGCACCGCGTGCAGGGCCAGCGTCCGGCCCGGCATCGGGGTGTCCCGGTGCTGCTCGGCCAGGCGGGCCAGGGCCGCCGCCACCCGGTCCAGGTCGGTCAGGATCAGGCCGGTGGTCCGGTGGGCGACGAGCATGGCGGCGGTGTCCATGATGTCCTGGCTCGTGGAACCGCGGTGCACGTAGTCGGCCGCGGCCGGGTCGGCCGCCGCCACGGCGGTCGTCAGGTCCTCGACGAGCGCCACCACGGGGTTGGCGGCGCCGCGGCTGCGCCGGGCCAGGGTGACCAGGTCGAACCGCTCGGCCCGGGCGGCGCGGGTGATGGTCGCGGCGGCCGCCTCGGGCACGACGCCGAGACCGGCCTGGGCGCGCACCAGGCCCGCCTCGGCGTCCAACAGCGCCTGGAGCCAGGCCGCGTCGGAGGTCGCGCCCTCGGCAGGTGCGCCCGCGCGGACCGGGGCGAGCAGCCCGGAGTCCGGGCCGGCATCGAAGGCCGGGGCGGGAGTGTCCTCGGGCGTGCTCTGGGGCGTCATACCGTCGCCTCCGTGCTCTCGGGTGCGGTCGTGGCCGCCTTCGTGACCAGGGCGAGGGCGGTCCGGGCGAGGGCGTCGGCGTCGCCGAGGATCACCGAGTTGACGCCGGGGCGGATGCCGGCGGCGGTCACCCAGTGCACCGCTTCCGTCGGTACGCCGAAGGCGAAGCGCCGCGGGTGCGGGCGGCCCGCCGCGTCGACCAGCCGGTAGTCCTCGGTCACTTCCAGGCCGCCGGTCTGGTAGACGGTGCCGTCCGGGTCGGGGATCGCGTACGGCCGGCACTGGCCGCCGGCCAGGAGGTGGCGCAGCAGCGGATCGGCGGTCCGGCGCAGGTCGGTGTCGGGGAGCCGGGCGTCGACGAGGACGGTGGTGCGGATGCCGGAGGCCCGGACGCCGCCCGCCTGGAGGACGAAGACCCCGGCCTCCGCGTCGGCGTGCGCGGCCACGTCCGGGCCGAGGACGTCCAGCACGCCCGCGTCGATGAGGGCCAACGCCTCCTCGATGCGCCGGAGGGGCGGGCCGATCGACAGGAAGGCGTTCAGCGGGGTGTACCACCCGTCGAGGTGCCGGTGGTGGGAGCCTCCGGTGAGGCCGCGGTGGTCCACCACGAGCCGCAGCTCGTTGCGCAGGTCGCGCAGGACGTCCAGGGCGGCCTTCAGGGGTCCGCTGACGTTGCCGGCCCGCGCCTCGACGATGTCGTGGTTCAGGTGGTCCATCAGCCAGCCGCGGAAGTCGCCGGGGCCGGTGAACCTTCGGTCGCCGTACGGGCGGGCCAGGCGCTCCCAGTCCCAGCGGCGGTCCCGGGGGAAGCCGAAGACGTCGAGGATCCGGGCCTCGGCCGGGGCGCCCCAGGGCACGTCGAGATAGCGCCGGCGGAAGGTCTCGGCGGCCCGCAGGCCCTGTTCGGCGGCGAGGAAGGTGGCGTAGTAGACGGTCTCCACCTCCTTCGCCACCAGCGGCCACACGTCGCGGCGGAAGTCGACGCCGTCGCCGCCGGCGGCCCGTGCCCGCAGCTCGTCGATCACCTCGGGCGTCAGCACCCGCGGCACGTGCCGGCCGTAGGGGCCCTTCTCGTTCTCGCCGCGGGAGTGGAAGGGGACGCCGCGCCGGGAGCCGGCGTACAGGCGTGGCTCGTCGCCGGACGGCCGGTAGCGCAGCGAGCCGTCGTCCCGGCGCTCGAAGCGGCCGCCGCGGCCCACGGTGAACAGCGCCATGTAGTCGAAGAAGTTGAGGCCCAGGCCGAGCAGGCCGACGCGTTCCCGCGGGCGGACCGGTGCGAGGTCCGCGTCCGCGGGGTTGGTCGGCGGGAGGTACCGCAGGCCGTGCTCGGCGGCGAAGCGGGCCAGTTCGGTCTCGCGGGCGCTGGGGCGGGTGGGCAGATGGCCCTGCGCGAGGATCACCGAGTGCAGGTCCCGCAGGCGGGTGCCGTCGGCCAGGCGCACGGTCTGCAGGCGGCGGCGCCCGTACCCGGTGTCCCCGGCGCCCGGCGCGGGCGTCATGGGCGTCGTGGCGGCGGGGCCGGCGTCGTCGAGGGCGACCGCACCCGAACGGTGGGTGCGGACGGTGACGTGGTCCGGCGCGGTGTCCACGACACGTTGGAACACCCAGCGCAGGTAGTGCCCGTAGAAGGCGCGGGTCGGGTACGAGTCCGGTCCCAGCGCGGCGGCCTCCGCGAGGACCTCGGGCGGGTACTGGTGCCCGTCGAAGGGCCCCATCAGGCTGAGGAAGCGGGCCCACTCGTGCAGGCTCGGCCCGGGGGACAGCGGCCCTTCGAGGTCCACGCTGGCGTCGGTGAACATGGTCACCTGCGAGGCGACGGTGTTCATCAGGAGGTGCCGGGACTGCCCGGTGCGCCATACCTTGCCGGCGCCCGCCGGGTGGGGGTCCACGACGTGCACGGTGATCCGGGTGTCCGCCGCGGTGTGCCGGGCGTTGGCGCAGATCCGCTCCAGGACCGAGAGTCCTCTGGGGCCCATGCCGATGATGCAGATGTCGAACCGTCGACCGACCATGACCTTCTCCCATGGGTAGCGTGCGCGGGCAGACGGGCCGCGCGGGCGGCGCCGTGGCGGCCGCCGTCTGCGCGTACTGTGCTGCCCCCGCCGCGCCCTGGACGTCATGGGGCGGCGGGGGCGGTTCACCGAAGGTGCACTCCGAACTCGCTCGACAGGCCCGCGGTGCCCTCGGCGGTCACCACCACGGCCCGTTTGTGCTCGCGGGCCCTGGTGATCCAGCCCAGTGCGAACAGACGGTCCGTCAGGGCCGTGGCCGCGGTGCCGGCCAGGTGGTGGCGCCGCTCGCTCCAGTCCACACAGCCCTTGATCAGGGGCTGTCCCTCGGCCTCCAGGGCGCGGGTGGCCAGCCCCAGCGGCTCGTTGGCGTCCCAGCGGGCCACGTCGATCTCCAGCCCGCCGGCCGCCCGCCGGACCAGCCCCCGCCGGCACAGCGCCTCCGCCAGCTCCACCCCGATCCGCCCGGCCAGATGCCGGTAGCAGGTGCGGGCGTGGCTGAGCGTCTTCAGCAGCCGCGCGGAGCGCAGCGAGGTGGGCTGCCGGACGGGGGCGATGACGGCCAGCGCCTCGACGAGTTCGGCGACCTGGGGGCTGGAGATCCGGTAGTAGGCGTGCCGGCCCATCCGCTCGACGGAGAGCAGGCCGTGTTCCACCAGCCGGGAGAGGTGTTCGCTCGCCGTGGGGCGGGAGACGCCCGCGATCGAGGCGAGTTCCCCGGCGGGCATCACGAAGTCCCCCACCAGCGCGCTGACCATCGCCGCGCGGGTCGCGTTGCCCAGGAGTTCCGCGACCGTGGCGATGTCTGGTCGGGGCTGCGAGGGGTCCAGCATGATTCCTCCGTCGTCACGCCGTGGGTTGCAAGGGGGTGACGAGGGCGACGCACTGCACCTCGACCTGAAGGTTGGGCAGCGGGAGACCGGCGACGGCCACGGCGGTGCTGGACACCAGGATGTCGCCCAGGATCTCGCGGCGGATCTCGAAGAAGCGGGGTGCGTTGCGCATGTCGGTGAGGTAGATGGTCATGGAGACCAGGTGCTCGAAGTCGCCGCCGGCCGCCTTCAGTACGTGCCGGACGTTCTCCATCGCCCGGTACGCCTGGTCGTCGAAGCGGTCGCTGACCGGCTGGTACTCCTCGTCGATGCCCAACTGCCCGGAGATGTAGAGCAGTCCGCCGGCGGCCACCGCCTGGGCGTAGCCGAACTTGCGCGGGTCGCCGACCCCGGGCACGTCCACATGGCGCACGATGGCCCCGTCCGCCGTGGCCTCGGTGCCCTGTCGCTGGTTGTCGCTCATGCCTGCTCCTCGAACTGCTCGGACTGCTCGGACTGCTCGGACTCGGTCGCCGGAAGGGCCTGGATGCTGCCGGCCGGGAGCCCGGAGCCCTCCTGCGGCGGGGTGAAGCGGGTGGGCAGCTGCTCCTGGGCGCAGCATTCGGCGAGGTAGGCGGCGACCCGGCGGCCGTCCTCGCTCTGCGGTGCCACCGGCACCGGCTCGTTGCGGGTGTCGATCACGGCCGGGCAGAAGCCCGCGGCGTGGACGCCCCGGGCGTCGAGGCGGACCACGGCCACGCCGGTCATCCGCGCGTCCGGATGGAAGGGCAGCAGGGGGTACTCCTGCTGCGGGCGGATCCGGAACTCGCCGAAGCGGCGGCTCAGTTCGCGCTCGTCCTCCGGGCGGGCGGCGCTGAGGTAGCCGTCCTTGGCCAGCCGCCGGGGGAGGTCGGGCAGGTCGAAGACGTAGTGTCCGAGTCCGTAGAAGACCGGCTTGCCTTTGTAGAACTCGATGCCGCGCAGCATGTGGTGGTGGTGTCCGAGGACGACGTCCGCGCCGGCGTCGACGGCGAGCCGGGCCAGCCGGCGCTCGTTGTCGGTGAGCAGGAACGGCCGGGTGAAGTCGCCCCAGTGGAAACTGGTGACGACGATGTCGGCCTGCTCACGTGCGGCGTGCACGTCACGGGTGAAGGCGGCCACGTCCTCCGGGAAGTTCTCCGTGGTGACGCGGGGCAGAAGTCCGGGATTCCATTCGTTGAGTTCCCACGGCGTGTAGCGGGTGTGGGCGCGGATCGGGGCGAGTCCGGGCACCTTGGCCCGGGCCTCGTAACCGTGCGGAAAGACCGAGGAATAGGCGAGAAAGGCGATGCGCAGTCCGTCGCGTTCGACGATCGCCGGGGTGCGTGCCTCGGCGATGTCGGCGCCGGCGCCGGTCGTGGCGATGCCCAGGTCCCGGAGGGTGTCCCGGGTGTTGAGCAGTGCCTGGTGGCCGCCGTCCACGCTGTGGTTGTTGGCCAGCGACATCACGTGGAAGCCGGCGTCGGCGAGCGGTTTGGCGTTCCGGCCGGGGGCGACGACGGGGGATCCGGAACTCGGCGCCCTTTCCCAGGTGTCGCTGAAGACGCCCTCGCAATTGCCGAAGACGACGTCGCCGGTGTTCAGGAATGCGCCGGCCGTCTGGAATGCAGTCTCGGGATTCTCCCGGTCGATGAAGACGTCGCCCACCGCGAATAAGGACACTGTCATGGTCACTCTTTCGGATGCTGGAGACCGGATGTGGACCGTGGCCACTCCGTTTCGCTGAACAAGCCTAGTTGCCGGGGAGTTTGTCCCCGGCCGAACTGTCGTCGGGCGGCGGCGCGCGCCGCCGCCCGACGACGGCGGGTGTTCAGTCGGTGCGCGGGTGCCGGCCGGCGTGGCCGACGAGGAGCAGCCGGTGCATGGGGGCCTCCAGTACGGCCACCCGCTCCAGCCCGGCCTCGGCCAGCCACTGGTCGTACTCGCTCAGCGCGTAGGCGTCGCCGCCGCCGGTGGCCAGCATGGAGGCGGCGAAGAGCAGGGCGAAGCGGTCCTGTGCCGTGGTGGGGTGTGCCTCGTCGACGACGATCTGGTCGGCGATGCAGATCAGGCCGTCGGCGGCGAGGACGTCGGCGGCACTGCGCATGAGCTTCTGGACCGAGTCGGCGGTCTGGAGGTGGAAGATGTTGGCGAACAGGATCAGGTCGACGATCTCGCCCCAGCCGTGCTGCCAGAAGTCCCGGACGGTGCCGGTGAAGCGGTCGGCGACGCCGAGCCGTTCGGCCTGCCGGTCGGCGAGGCGGATGATGCGCGGGGCGTCGATGCCCTCGGCCGTCCAGGACGGGAAGCGTTCGAGCAGCAGTTGGCTGTAGAGGCCGGTGCCGCAGCCGACGTCCAGGACGGAGGCGGTCTCGTTCTGCTTCCAGCCGGATTCGGCGAGGTAGGACGCCAGTACGTCGACGATGGGGGGCGCCCAGAAGTTGATGCCGGAGGTCAGGTCCTCGTAGTCGGTCTCGGAGATCTGGTTGGTGCGGTCGTTGCCGGACTGGTCGCGGGTGCCGTGCCGGACGGCGTCGCCGAGGTTGTTCCAGGCGGCCCAGGCGACGTGCCGGTCGTGGGCCATCTTGCCCACCAGGCTGAAGGTCCCGCCGGGGAGGAGGGCGTGCCGGAAGTCCTCGGGCAGGGTGTAGCGGACCTCGCCGCCGGCGGCGGAGCGCTCCAGCACGCCGTAGGCGAAGAGGCCGTCGAGCAGGACGCGGGTGGCGCGCCGGTCGGTCTTCAGGCCGTCGGCGAGCTGCTCGGCGGTGCCGCTGCGCTCCGCGAGCCAGGCGAAGACGCCGAGGTCGTGGGCGGTTTCGATGATGGCGGGTGCCCAGAGGCTGATGAGGTGTTCGTAGAGCTGGTGGGCCGCGCGGATGGTCTTGCGTTCGCCGGTCGTGGCGGACAGGTAGTTGTAGTCCACCAGGCTCCGGACGCTGTTGTCGCGGCGGGCGGAGACGCCGGTGGCGCGGGTGTGGCCGTGGGTGGCGGTGGTGGTGCTGACGGATTGCTCGGTCATGAGGGGAGTTCCTCTCGTGGCCGGACGACCGGAAGGGCTTCCGGGCACGGCCGGCGGGATGGTGGACGGCCCGGCACGGCCGCGGGTGGGGGGAACGGCCGCCGGACCGCAGCGTCGGCTGCGGTCCGACGACCGTGTGGCGGCGGCCGTCAGGCGCGGGCGCGGGCCTGGAAGCGGGTGTCGAACCGCGTGGTGCCGTCGGGGACGCGGGCGGGCCGCTCCTGGCCGTGGACGTCGACGGACCACAGGCGCAGCCAGCCGTCGGCGCTCGCCGCGTAGAGGGCGCCGGACTCGATGCGCAGCGTCCCGGGGACGTGCGGAGCGGGGAACGCCTGTCCTACGTCCTCGGCCGTCAGGACGGTGAGTTGGCCTCCCTGGTCGGTGTGCACATAGGCACCGGGACTGCGGTAGCCGGCGCGGACCGTGCGCAGAACGGTGTCGGTCGGCCCGGAGAAGTCCAGCCAGTAGTCGCGGTCGCCCGGCTTGCCGAAGTAGCTGCGCAGGGTGGCGTCCTGGGGTGCGGTGGGGTACTCGCGGGCGATCAGCCGCGGGAGGAGCTGCCGCAGCAACGCCACGTTGGCGATCGTGTGCGACTCCCGGACCTCCAGGGCCGTTTCGTCACCGGCCAGCCGGATCCGCTTCTGCATGACGACCGGTCCGCCGTCGATCTCCGGCGTCATCTCGATCGCGGTCACCCCGCTGTCGCGTTCGCCTTCCTTGACCGTCCAGAAGAACGGTGCCCAGCCGGCGTAGCGCGGCAGCGGGCTGGGGTGGAAGTTGATGGAGGTGACGGCCGGGACGGCCAGCAGGTCGGGCTTGAGGATCTGCTGGTAGTTGCCGGTCAGGAAGTAGTCCGGGCGCAGTGCTGCCAGTTCGCGGATCAGCCCGGGGTCGTTGACCTTGGCCGGGCGGAAGAGCGGGACGCCGCGTTCGCCGGCCTGCTTCTCGAGGTCGACCTGGTCCTCTTCCCCGATGAAGTAGGGGCACAGCCTGCCCGGCGGGCTGGTGACCACGCCGACCAGGCGGACCAGCGGGTGCTCCGCGAGTATCGACAGGAAGGGCGCACCCAGCTTCGAGTTGACTTCGGAGAAGAGCACGACCCGGATCGGGTGCGGCTCGCTCACTCCGTCCACCACTTTCCGGGGACCATCTTGGCGGTCCAGCTGAGGGAATCGAAGATGGCGTAGCCGGGTTGGACGGGGAGCGGTTCGAGGCCGGGGATTTCCAGGATCTCCAGGGCCAGCCGCTCGGTGAGGATGCCTTCCGCCATCGGCGGGCAGGCCCCGAAGATGGGCATGCGCTGCATGTCGACGAACCAGTGGTCGATCATCTCGCGGCTCGGGTACGACGGCATGACCGCGATGGCGCGCTCGACGAGTTTGTGGATGACGTCGGGGGTGAACTCGGCGTCCTCGGGGATGTCGTACACCTCCTCGATGGTCATCGAGTCCTTGGTGTACTTGTAGACGATGACGGTGTGCCCCACCGTCGGTATCTTGAGCATGAATTTGCAGCGGTCGGACTTGCGGAACGCCCGGTGCAGGGCGTAGCGATTCTTGATCTGGTAGAACTCCATCTGGTCCATGACGTAGTCGCAGCCGTCCATGAATTCCTCGGCCGACTCCGGGGTGATGCCTTCCGGGAACACGTCGATGTTGACGTCCCGGGTGAGGTCGTAGGCCAGTTCCGCGACGACCTCGGCCTTGTTGCGGCCGAGATGCTCGACGTCCGCGCCGATCTGCCGCTGCACGTTGGAGAGTTCGAACAGGTCGGGGTCGGCGAGCTTGAGGTTCCGCACGCCCATGCGGACCAGCCGGAGCGCCACCGCACCGCCGATGCCGCCGGTGCCGACGATTCCGACGACGGAGTCGCGGAGCTTCTCCTGACGGGCCCGCTGTTCTTCCGGGGTGTCGCCGAGCCAGCCGAGATTGCGGTCGACGCGCTCCCAGTAGAATTTGTCGTCGTAGGTGCCGCGGTGGGTAATCCTGTCAGCCATTGCGTGAACCCTCTCGTGAATGAGCGGACAACTTGGCGTACCAGGCGCGACAACGGGGTTCAGCGTGGTCATTTCCCCCGTACCGCCCGTTCGAAAAACTACCTGAGGAACAGTTCGGAGGCCGCCTAAGTGTGGGTAGCGGTCGCGGCCCTGCGACGACGAGACGGAATACCACATTCCGATGCGACGTCGAATCACTGATTCCGCCCGAATTCTTGGATAATAAAGCCTGGTTCCGGCCGGCATGGCCGAAAACGGCCGCTCGAATCCCTTCTTCCGGGCGCTCCCCGATTATGGTGATCGACATGCCACGTACACCGGAGATCGGGCCGGATATCGCCATCGTCGCCCAGCTGTTGGGTGACCGGACACGTGCATTGATGGTCAGCGAGTTGGCGACCGGCGAACCGTTGTCCGCCAGTTCCCTGGCGGCCCTGGTCAGCGTCTCCCGGCCCACCGCGAGCGAGCACCTGGCCAAACTGGTCGAGGGCGGGGTGCTCCATGTCGAGCGGGTGGGGCGGCACGCCTACTACCGGCTCGCGAGCGAGGACGTCGCGGTGGCGCTCCGGGCCCTGGCCTCGGTGGCCCCGGGCCTGACCCGGCCGGCCGCGGCGCCGACCCACGGCCCGGGCGTCCTCAGTACCGCGCGGACCTGCTACGACCACCTCGGCGGCCGGCTCGGGGTGGCGCTCACCGACGTGCTCCAGGAACGCGGCCTGATCTGCCGGCGCGCCCAGGAGTGGGAGGTGGCGGCCGACGCCTGGGACGCCTGGCATCCGCTGGGCATCACGTGTGCGCCGTTGAAGGGCTCCCGGCGGCCGATCGTGCGCGGCTGCGCGGACTGGAACGGCCCGCGCCACCACATCGCCGGGGGGCTGGCCGCCGCGGTGACCGAGCGGCTCTTCAGCCTGGGGTGGCTGACCCGGGTGTCCACGGACGCCCGGCTCGTCACCGCGACGGCGGCCGGGGTGGTGGGCTTACGGCGCACCTTCGGACTGTCGCTGAGCGACTTCGGGCCCGACCGGTGAACGCCACCACCGGTCGGGCCCGGAGCCGCTCGGCCCACACAGCACACGGCGGCGCCCGGGAAGCCGGTCCGGCCTCCCGGGCGCCGCTCCGCCCGTTTCGCGCTCCGCGCCGTCAGGCGTCGATCGTCCGCATGATCCCTTCCGGGTAACGCTCGCCGGCGATCGCGTCGCCGGGCATCAGCTCGTCGAGCGTACGGACCTGCTCCGTCGTCAGCTCGACCTCGGCGGCCGCCGCGTTCTCCTCGACGTAGCGCACCCGCTTGGTGCCGGGGATGGGGACGATGTGCTCGTCCTTGGCCAGCAACCAGGCCAGCGCGATCTGGCCGGGAGTCGCCCCCGCCTCCTCGGCGAACTCCTGGATGCGCTCCACCAGGGCGAGGTTGTGGGCGAGGTTCTCGCCCTGGAAGCGCGGGTCGGTGTGCCGGTAGTCGTCGGCGGAGAGCGCCGCGAGGTCGCGCACCGTGCCGGTGAGCATGCCGCGGCCCAGCGGTGAGAAGGCGGCCACCCCGATGCCCAGTTCCCGGCAGGCGGGCAGCACATCGGGCTCGGCGTGCCGGGCGAACAGCGAGTACTCGCTCTCCAGGGCCGCCAGCGGATAGGTCGCATGGGCCCGCCGGAGGGTTTCCTCGCTGACCTCGGACAGGCCGATGTGGCGCACCTTGCCCTCGGTCACCAGCTCCGCCATCCCGCCGATGATCTCCTCGATGGGCATCGAACGGTCCCTGCGGTGCAGGTAGTAGAGGTCGATCACCTCGACCCCGAGCCGGCGCAGCGACGCCTCGCACGCCTCCTTGGCGTAGGCCGGGCTGGAGTCGAGGACGAAACTTCGGTCCTCGGACCAGCCCTTGATGCCGAACTTGGTGGCGATCACCACCTCGTCCCGGCGCCCGGCGATCGCCTCGCCGATCAACTCCTCGTTGTGGCCCCGCCCGTACATGTCCGAGCTGTCCAGGAACGTCATACCGAGGTCGAGGGACCGCCGGAGCGCGGCGATCGACTCACCGCGGTCGGCGGGGCCGTAGTTCTGCGACATGCCCATGCAGCCGAGGCCGATGGCGGAGACCTCCAGTCCCCCCAGCTTGCGCGTCTTCATCGTGGTGCCCTCCCGTGAGGTGCCCGGACAAGGCCGGTGAAGGCCGCTTGTGCGGACAGAGTTCCGATGGCCAGGGAAACGGGGCACGGCCCGCGTGAGGTGCGCTGCCGGCCGCGCCCGGTGCTCACTCGGGGTGCAGTTCGAGTTCGGCCGCGATCTCGACCGGTACGTCCCACGGCAGCCCGATCATGCCGACCGCCACGCGGGCGTGGTAGCCGATCTCCTCCCCGAACGCGTCGAGCAGCAGCTGCGAGGCGGGGTTGAAGACGGCGGGGAAATCGATGAAACCGGGCACGGAGTTGGCCATGCAGTGCAGCCGGCACCAGCCCTTGACCCGGCCCAGGTCCCCCACCTCCTGCTGGATGCTGGCGAGCATGCCGAGGATCGTGCGCACCGCGGCGTCCTGCGCGGAGGGGAGACCGACGGTGTCGCCGATCTTGCCGTACGGCCCGGCGAGCTTCCCGTCCTCGGTGATCGGCACATGGCCCGAGACGAAGGCCCGGGAACCGACGACCCGGACGAGCTTCGCCGGGATCCGCAGGTTCGGGCTGGTCGGGATCTGCCACGGCTCCGGCAGCGCCAGCGCCTGCCGGGCCAGCCGGTCGGCCACCTCACAGCTCGTCACGCGGTCGGGTGCCGGCACCGTCTGCGTCGGTGCGCCGGTCGTCACGCTCTGCCCCACGATCTCCTCCTCCTTGCCAACGGTTGCGGGCGGCGGCGACCGTCAGGCCCGGCCCTCGCCGTACCGTGCCCGCAGGGTCTTCTTGTCGGTCTTGCCGATGCTGGTCTTGGGCAGTTCGGCCACCGGCTCGACGGTGTCCGGCACCCAGGTCGGGGCGAGGCGGTCGGCCAGGAACTCCCGCAGCTGCTCCCCCGTCACCGATCCGTCGTCCTCGGGGCGCAACACCACACAGGCCAGGGGGCGTTCGCCCGTCTTGGCGTCGGGGACGGCGACGACCGCGGCCTCGGCGACCGCCGGGTGGCCGAGGAGTTCCTCCTCCACCTTCAGCGAGGAGATCCACTCGCCGGCCGACTTCACCAGGTCCTTCATCCGGTCGACGATGCGGACGTAGCCGAGGGCGTCGATGACCGCGACGTCTCCGGTGCGCAGCCAGCCGTCCATGAACTTGTCGGGCTGGGCACCGTCCTTGGCGTACTCGCGGGCCACCCAGGGGCCGCGGACCTGCAACTCCCCCATCGCCCGCCCGTCCCAGGGCTGCTCCGTCCCCGCGTCGTCGGCGATCCGCATGTCCACCAGGGGCAGCGGGCGGCCCTGGGAGGTGGCGTAGTAGCCGAGGGTCTCCTCGGACGGGTCGTCGCCGACGTCGGCGGGCAGCTTGCTGAAGCTGCCGTGCCCGCTGGTCTCGGTCATCCCGAAGACCTGGACGATCGGGAAGCCGACCTCCTCCTCGAACGCCCGGGAGATCGGGCGGGCCACCGGCGAGCCGCCGCACACCATGCGGCGCACCGAGGACAGGTCGGGGCGCTCGGCGCGCCAGTGGGACAGCAGCGCGGGCAGCGCGGCGCCGAACCCGACGGCGACGGTGGGGCGTTCCTTCTCCACCAGCTCGCAGACCCCGGCCGGGCTCAGGTCGCAGCCGGGCAGCACCAGTGCGGTGCCGTGCAGGGCGGCGGCGAACGGCAGCCCGACCTGGCTGAGCGCCAGCGGCACCAGGGCCAGCAGGGTCTCGGACGAGCCGAGGCCCTCCGCGTCGGCCAGGCCCGTGCAGAAGCTCTGCAGGACGGTGCTGCGGTGGCTGTAGACGACGCCCTTGGGGAGTCCGGTGGTGCCGGTGGTGTAGCTGGTGTGGGCGGGGGCGTTCTCCGCCACGGTCGGCCAGGTCGCCATCGGCTCGGCGGCGGCCAGCAGCGTCTCGTAGTCCAGCGCGTCCCCGTCGTGGGTGGTGTCGTCGGTGTCCGGCAGGAGGACGACGCGGCGGGCGCGGCTCAGGTGCGGTTCGACACGGCGCCAGTCGGCGAGCAGGCTGCGGTCGCACAGGACGATCGCGTCGTCGGCGTGGTCCACGATGTAGGCCACCTGCTCGGCGGCGAGGTTGATGTTGACGGTGTGCAGCACGGCGCCCATCGACGGCACGGCGAGATACGCCTCCAGGTGCCGGTGGGTGCTGCCGGCGAAGGTCGCCACGCGGTCGCCCGGCCGGATGCCGAGCTGGTCCAGCGCCCCCGCCAACCGCCGTGCCCGGTGCACCACTTCGCCCCAGGTCGAGCGGTGCAAGGTCGTCCCGACCCGGCTGACCACCGGACGGCCGGCGTACAGCTTCTCGGCCCGCTGGGTGATCAACGCCGGGATCGTGAGGGGGAACTCCGCCACTGCGTGCTGCATCCGACTACCTTTCCTCCGGTGTTCCGCAGATCGGCCGGGCCGGCACCGGACGCCGGTGCTCCGGCCGGGCGGGACCCTCTGCGCTGCGGGCCGACTGACGCGGGCGCCGGCACGGTGTGCGCACCGGCTGCCCTGATCCAAGTATTCGGAATTTCCGTTTGGCCGGGGCCGAAGTGTCCTCGCGGGCCGCCGGGAAGCACGGTGCGACCTGGCACGTGCCCGCCGGGCCGGCGCACACGCCCTACGGCAACCAGTGCACGGGAGTCGCCCGGCGGAGGTGGACGAGCACGTCGAAGGCGTCGGCGAGGGAGGCCACCGCGAGGTGTTCGCGGGCGTCCCGGGACGGGTCGTAGACGCCGCTGACGACACGGAGCTTCGCCGGTCCGTCCCAGCGGCGGCGGGCGTCGGCACGGCGCAGATCCAGCCAGTGGGCGGGCAGGTCCACCGCGCCGAGCCGGGCGTCCAGGAAGTCGCCGGCGGGCTCGGGGACGGCGACGACTCCGAGGTCCCCGTGGTGGAAGCCGACGGCCACCGAGGCGTAGCCGGCGCCGTGCCGCTCGCGCAGCAGGCTGCCGACGCTGGGCTGCGGGCCGCGCTCGGGGGCAAGGCCCAAGGTGCCGCCGGTGGCCGAGGTGTGGGCGATGCCGTCCCAGTAGACGACGCGCAGCCCGGTGCGGCGCTGCTGGTCGCCGAGGACGTCGGCCCACACCGCGGCCTCGCCCGCATAACTGCCGCGGCCGGCGACGCTGTGCTCGTGGAACTCCACGATCCGGCGCATCCTGGTCAGGACCCGCTCGTCGTGTCCGGCGTCGGGCAACCCGCGGAGCAGCGCCAGCGCGTCGCGGGCGTGCTCGGCGAACGGGCGGCCCGGATGGACGCCCCGGGCGCGCTGCACATGCTCGTCGACGCGGTGGGCGGTGCGGATCGGCTCCAGGTGGGCCGCCACCTCCGCCACCCGCTCCGGGGCCGTGGCGCGGACGTGCGCCAGCACCGCGTCGTAGTCCTCGGAGCGCGCCTTCGCCGGCTGGACGCCGAAGACGCGGACGGGGTCCTGCGGATGGTCCCGGTTGAAGGCGCGGATCCACTCCAGGGCGGCGGCCGTCTCGGCGGTGCGCATCGGGCGCCAGGCGCCGTCGAGGGCGGCCGTGGCCGTGCCCTCGCCGGTGGTCACGTACCGGTCGAGGCGGGCGGCGGTGTCGACGCTCACCTGCACGGCCAGGGCCCGGAATCCGTGCTGCCGGACCAGCCGGCGGAAGAGCTGGTCCGGCACCTCGAAGGTCTCCCGGGCGAAGCGGGTGGACCCACCGATACCGACGATCGTGGTGCCGTCCGCCAGGCTCGCGGCGAGTTCGTCGAGCGCGGCGTCGGACAGCGGCGCGGCACCGAAAGGCGTTGCCGAGTCCCGGAGTTCGAGCGCCGCCGCGGACGCCGAGGAGGCAGAGAAGTCGGAGGAGGCAGAGGAGTCGGAGGAAGCGGAGGAGTCGGAGGAAGCGGAGGCGGAGGACCGGGAAACTGCGCTGTCATCGATCATGCGACCCAGCCTGATACGTCAAGTTAACTTGACGTCAAGGCGGACTCTCCTCAGTCCGGGACCCGACCCTCCGAAGTCCCTTGCTCGGCGGAATGTCCCCGTCCGAGTGCCACTTACCACGACGAGGGCGCTCAGCAGCGCGCAGCCGGCGAAGCCGGCCCCGACGGTGAACGCACTCTGGCGGAGGTCGCCCCCGAGGAGTACCGCGCGACGCTCCGCCAGTGGGGCGACGAGGAGATGGTCGACACCCTGCTCGGCCATCTCGCCGACGCCGACGACCGGCCGGCGACGGTGCACCCGACGTACCGGGACCTGATGGGCAGGCCGGGGCGCACCTACGCCCGGTGGGCCCTCGACCACGCCGACGACTTCCGCTGAGGACACGCGCCCGGCGGGCCGACCGGCTCGGCACCCGCCGCCGGCCGTCCCATGCGCCGCCGGCCGTCCCGGGCCCCGCTGCCGTGCCGTCCTCCGCACGGCCCGCGGGCTGCCGGACTCCGCCGCCGCTCCGCTGCCGTTCCGGTGCCCCGCCGCTGGATTCCTCCGGTGACCTTCTGCTGAATTCCGCTGCGGTCTGCTACGCAGTCCGGGTATGATCTGTCGGCTCTGATCGACCGTCGCCTGTCGGATCGCCACAGGCCGCCGTCGTCCCCGCGTAGATGCCCCGCAGGACGGCAACCGCCGAGGACGGCCGCCACCACCCGGGTCCCGGCATGGGCTTCCGACACGCCGTTCAACCACCGGTTCCGCGCGACGACTTCGATGACTTTCCGGCTCTGCGCCCGGACCGCACGAATACCCATCTCCACTCACGTGGTGACACGTGCGCTGCGCCATGCGCAAACTCTGCACGCCACCCGCACCGTTACGGGCGGGCACCCATGCACCTGGCACGCGTGCCCGCCGTTCGCACCACCACTCCTTGGAGGACGCCCACCGTGAAACGGCAAACAACCAACACCGATGCCTTTCCCGAACAGTTCGCCCGTACCAGGCGCTTCTCCCTGGGCGTGCCCAGGCAGTTCACCGTCTCCCCCGATGGGCGGCGGGTGCTGTTCGTGCGTACCGGGTCGGGCAGTGACCCCGTCGGACGGCTGTGGCAGTACGAGGCAGGCGAGGAGCGGCTGTTGGCCGACCCGGCGCTCCTGGTGGGCGGGGGCGCCGAGGATGTCCCCGAGGAGGAGCGGTTGCGGCGCGAGCGGGCGCGGGAGCGCTCCGTCGGCGTGGTGGGGTACGCGACCGATGCCGCGGTGCGGGTGGTGGCGTTCGCGCTGTCCGGTGCGCTGTGGGTGGTGCGTACGGACGGTGGAGCGCCGTTCAGCGTTCCGACGGCCGGGCCGGCGGTCGATCCGCGACCGTCGCCGGACGGGCGGTGCGTCGCGTATGTGAGCGGGCGTTCGCTGCACGTCGTCGGGCTGGACGGCGGCGACCGGCAGTTGGCGGGGGCGGAGCGGCCGGAGGTCTCCTACGGGCTCGCCGAGTACGTCGCCGCGGAGTCGATGGGCCGGTCGCGCGGCTACTGGTGGGCGCCGGACGGCCGCCGCCTCCTGGTGGCGCGGGTCGACACCTCCCCGGTGGCGCGGCGCTACCTCGGCGCCCCGGCGGACCCGTCCCGGCCGCCCCAGGTGATCCGCTATCCGTCGGCGGGCACCGCCAACGCGGACGTGACACTCCAACTGCTCGCCCTGGACGGCGGTCGCACCGAGGTCTCCTGGGACCGCGCGGCGTACGAGTACGTGGTCGACGCGGGCTGGGACGCGCACGGCCCGTATATGGCGGTGCAGAGCCGGGACCAGCGGGTGCTGCGGACACTGGCGGTCGATCCCGAGACCGGCGCCACGGAGGTGCGGCACGAGCGGACCGATCCCGCGTGGGTGGAGCTGGTGCCCGGCACCCCGTCCCGTACTGCCTCCGGTGCCCTGGTGCTCCCGGAGGACGCGGACGGCACCCGCCGGCTGACGGTGGGCGGACGGCGGGTCACGCCCGACGGGCTGCAACTGGCCGCTGTACTGGGCGTCGAGGGTGAGCGGGTGCTGTTCACGGCGAGCGACGATCCGGTGGAGAGGCATGTGTGGTGCCACGAGCCGGCCACCGGCTGCCGTCGGCTGAGCCGGGATCCCGGCGTCTGGACGGGCACCGCTCGCGGTGGCACGACCGTCCTGGCGGGCCTGACACCGCACGGGCACGGGGTGCACGTCCTGCGTGACGACGACGCAGCGACCGCCCCGGAACCAGCTCGGCGGCCCGGACCCGGCTCCGGCCCCGACTCCGCGCGCAGCTCCTCCCACGAGCCCGCACACGAGCCCGCACGGCGGCACACCGCGGACATCGCCTCGTTCGCCGAGGAGCCGGTGCTCGTACCGCGCCCGCTCCATCTCTCCCTCGGCAAGAGGGAGTTGCGGGCGTCCCTGTACTTCCCCTCCTGGCACCAGCCGGGCACGAGGAGGCTGCCGGTCCTGCTCGACCCGTACGGAGGCCCGGCGATGCAACTCGCCGTACGGGCGCGGACCTGGACCAGCTGCGTGTCCCAGTGGTTCGCCGAGCAGGGCTTCGCGGTCCTGGTGGCGGACGGGCGCGGCACTCCCGGGCGGGGACCCGTCTGGGAGAAGGCCGTGCACGGCGACCAGTTGGGGCCCGCGCTGAAGGACCAGGTGGACGCGGTACGCGCGGCGGCCGAGCGCTTCCCCGACCTGGACCCTGGGCGGGTGGCGATCCGTGGCTGGTCGTTCGGCGGGTTCCTGGCCGCGGCGGCCGTCCTGCACCGCCCGGACGTCTTCCACGCTGCGGTCGCCGGTGCGCCGCCCACCGACCAGCGGATGTACGACACCCACTGGAAGGAGCGGTTCCTGGGCCACCCCGAAGTGCACCCGGAGAACTACGCGCGCTCCTCTCTTGCCGGCGACGGCCATCTACTGCGCCGCCCGCTGATGCTCATCCACGGGCTGGCGGACGACAACGTGGCCGCCGCGCACACCCTGCGCTTCTCGGCCGAGTTGCTGGCGGCGGGCCGGCCGCACACGGTGCTGCCGCTACCGGGCGCCACCCACATGCCGGCCGACGACGCGGTCAACGCCAACCTCCTGCGCGTCCAGCGCGACTTCCTCAAGGACGCCCTGCCCGCCCCGGGAGGTGCCACCGCGGCGGGTTAGCGCACCTTCGGCGCCCGGCGGTCCGGGTCAGTGAGCGCGCCGCGGCCGGCGCCAGCAGGTGAGGACGGCCTCGGTGGTCGTCACCGTGGCCACCAGCGCCAGTGTGTTGCGGACCATCGCGGGGGTGTAGTCGGCCGGCACCCCCGCGATGGCGTCCGCCGGGACCACCACCGTGTAGCCGAGGTTGACCGCGTCGAACACCGCGTTCGGGATCGCCACGTTCGCCGAGACCCCGGTGACGACGAGGGTGCGGCAACCGAAGTTCCGCAGCAGCGGGTCCACGTCGGTGCCGGCGAGCGGTGAGAGCCCGTGCAGCCGGCGCACCACCAGGTCGTCCTCCGACACCGGTATGGGGTCGGCGACGCGCACCGCGGTGGACCCGACGACCTGCTGCACCGGCAGCCGCTCGGCGGCCCGGAAGAGGCGGGCGTTGCGGTTGGCGCCGCGCCCGTCGGGACGGCGTTCGGCGACCGCGTGCAGCACCTGGACGCCGGTGTCGTGCGCGGCGGCCACCAGGCGGGCGATCCGCATCAACGCCCCTGAGGTGCGGGCCGCGTCGGCCAGTTCGGGCAGCGCGCTGTCGGGGCCGACCACGCCGCGCTGGCATTCGACGGTGAGCAGCACCGTCGTGTCCGGATCCAGCTGCTCGGCGAGCCGGGCGTCCGTGGACATCGGTTTTCCTCTCTGCGGAAGTCGCGCCGGCGGCACCCACGGATACGGGGCGGTGCGCGGGGCGGCGGGCCGGAAGGCGCGAGGGTACCGACCATTGCGTCCGCCGGGGAAGAGCCCCGATGATTTCTGACATAGCATCAGATTCGTTGAGGGGCGGCAGAGATGACCCGGGCACCCGAGACACCCAGTACACCCAGGGCACCCATCACACCTGGCACACCCGACGCAGCGGGCACACCGCACACGGAGGGCCCGTCCAGGAGGCCCGCGCCGCCACCCCAGCGCCACGGCCGCCGCATCATGATGACCCCGCAGGAACTGGACACCTTCCTGACGACCCAGCGAACCTGCCGGGTCGCCACGGTCGGCGGGGACGGCGCTCCGCACGTGGGCGCGCTGTGGTTCGCCTGGGACGGAACGGCGCTCTGGCTGTACTCGATCACCCGCAGCCGGCGCTGGGCACAACTGCGCGGGGACCCGCGGCTCTCGGTGCTCGTCGACGACGGAGACTCCTACGCGGAGCTGCGCGGCGCCGAACTGACCGGCCGCGCCGAGTTCGTCGGCGAGGCACCGCGCACCGGAGAACCCTGCCCGGAACTGGCCGCTCCGGAAAGGCTGTTCGCGGGGAAGTACTTCGGTCTCACGGAAATGCCGCACGACGGCCGGCACGCCTGGCTGCGCCTGACGCCGGAATCGTTGGTGTCCTGGGACTTCCGCAAGATCCCGGGCTGAGCGCCGCCCTCGCGCACCGACCGCGGGCATGCCGCCCACCGGCGCGCGAACCGAGTTGTCCACAGGCCGGCAGCACGTCGATCACAAAGTCTGCGGTCTCTGCGAGAGTGGTCTTCGTCAGCCCGTTCCGCGCGGCAGCGCGTGCGGGATCGGGACGCCCGGCCCACCCGGCCGGCAGCCGACGAGACCGAAGGAGACCCGGTGAACGTGCTCTTCCCCGCCCTGCGCGACGGCTCGCCCGCCCCCGCGCTGCGCTTCGGCGACCGCGCACTGGACTATCGCCAACTGGCCGCGGTGGTCGGGCCACTCGCCGAACGGATCGGCGGCGTGGCCCCGGGCGGCGGCGCGGCCCGGATCGCGGTCTGGGCGACCCCGACGCTGGAGACGTCCGTGGCGGTCGTCGCCGCGCTGCTCGCGGGAGTGGCCGCGGTGCCGGTGAACCCGAAGATCGGCGAGCGCGAGCTGGCGCACATCGTGGCGGACAGCACCCCCGCCCTCGTCCTGGCCGAGCCGGACGCCGCGCTGCCGGGCCCGCTCGCCGCGCTTCCCCGCCTGGACGTGGAGATCCCCGCCGTGCCCTCGGAGGAGATCACCCCCCACCCGCTCCCCCTGGAGCCGGGCGACGAGTCCCCGGCCCTGATCGTCTACACCTCCGGTACGACCGGCGCGCCCAAGGGCGTCGTCCTCCCCCGGCGCGCCCTCGCCCACACCCTCGACGCGCTGGCGGACACCTGGCAGTGGACGGCCGACGACGTACTGGTGCACGCCCTGCCTCTGTTCCACGTCCACGGCCTGATCCTGGGCGTCCTCGGCCCGCTGCGCCGCGGCGGCAGTGTCCACCACCTGGGCCGCTTCAGCACCGAAGGGGTCGCCCGGGAACTGTCCGCGGACGGCACGATGCTCTTCGGCGTCCCGACGATGTACCACCGCCTCGCCCTCGAAGCCGGCGGGAATCCGGCGCTCGCCAAGGCACTGGGCCGCGCCCGGCTGCTGGTCTCCGGCTCCGCCGCACTGCCCCTCACGGACCACGAACGCCTGCTGGCCGCCACCGGCCGCCGGGTGATCGAGCGCTACGGCATGACCGAGACGCTGATGAACACCAGCGTGCGCGCGGACGGCCCCGACGCCACCGGCACGGTCGGCGTGCCCCTCCCCGGGGTCTACGTCCGCCTCGTCGACGACGCGGGGCAGGCCCTGGAGGCGAGCGACGGCGAAACGGTCGGCGAGATCCAGGTGCGCGGCCCCAACCTCTTCACCGAGTACCTCAACCGCCCCGACGCAACCGCCGCGGCCTTCGACGGCGGCTGGTTCCGCACCGGCGACATGGCCGTACGGGACCCCGCCGGGAACTACCGCATCGTCGGCCGGAGGGCCACCGACCTCATCAAGAGCGGCGGCTACAAGATCGGCGCCGGCGAGATCGAGAACGCCCTCCTGGCGCACCCCGGCGTGGCCGAGGCCGCCGTCACCGGCGAGCCCGACGAGGACCTGGGCGAGCGGATCGTCGCCTGGATCGTGCCCGTGACCGGCCCCGACGCCGGGCCGGCCCCCTCCGCCCAGGAACTGGCCGACCACGTCGCCCGCCAGCTGGCCCCCCACAAACGCCCCCGCATCGTGCACTTCCTCGAAGCCCTCCCCCGCAACGACATGGGCAAGATCCTCAAGCGCGACCTCCGAGCCCCGGCGCCCCCGGCGGGAGCCGGCCATGCATGAGCAGCCACCGCACCCCACCACGCCACTGCCCAGCCTCCGACTGACGGCCCGTCAAGCCATGGCGGCCGTCACCGACTCCTTCACCGAACTCCCCCACCCCGCTCCCGCCGGCCCGTCCACGGCCACCGCTCCCCCGCCCCCCGACGGCCCACTCGGCTGGCACGGCTACGACGCCTCCCGGGAACGCGCCCGCGCCCGCACCGGCGAGGAGGAGTCGGTGCTCACCGCCCTCGCCACGATCGGTGGCACCGAGGCCGTGGTGCTCTCCTTCGAGTTCGGCTTCCTCGGCGGTTCCCTGGGCCAACGCACCGGCGACCGGCTGGAAGCCGCCTACACCGAGGCCCGCGAGCGGCGCCTGCCACTGGTGTCGCTGATCGCCACCGGCGGCAGCCGCATGCAGGAAGGGATGCGGGCCCTGTCCCAACTCCAACGGGTGGCCCGGCAGTCCGCACTGAACCGCGCCGCGGGACTCCCGCAGATCGCGGTACTCCGCGATCCGACCACCGGCGGCGGCTGGGCCACCCTGGGCGCCGGGGCCGATGTGATCCTCGCCCTCCCCGGGGCCCAGATCGGTTTCGCCGGCTCGCGGGTGCGCCCTCCGGACGCCGACCCCCACGCCTACTCCGCCGAGGGCCAGTTCGCGGCCGGCCAGGTCGACGCCGTCGTCCCCGCCGACACGCTCCGCGCCACCCTCCGACGCTGGCTCCATCTCCTCGGCAGAGCCCAAGGCCCACCGACCGAACCACCCCTCCCGGCCCCGGTCCCCGCCGCACTGGGCACCGCCGAACTACCGGATACCGGCTGGGACGCCGTCGTCCGGGCCCGCGACGCCCAACGCCCCCGCGCCGAGGCGTATCTACGGGCATACTTCGACGACTGGGAGGAGATCGGCGGCGACCGCTGCGGCGGACGCGACCCCGGTATGCGCTGCGGCTTCGGCCACCGCGACGGCCGCACCATCGCCTTCGCCGCCCAGTGCGGCACGGCCACCCGCCCCGCCGGATTCCGCACCGCGACCCGCCTGATACGCCTCGCGGACCGTCTCGGCATCCCTGTCCTCACCCTGGTGGACACCCCGGGCGCCGCCAACGACACGGACGCCGAACGCGCGGGCGCCGGCGCAGCCATCGCCGACACCTTCACCGCGCTCGCCACCGCCCGCGTCCCGGTGACCTCGCTGCTCATCGGCGAAGGCGGCTCGGGCGGCGCCCTGGCCCTGGCGGCACCGAACCGCCTGTGGGCCACCCCCGACAGCTACTTCTCCGTCATCGCCCCCGAACTCGCCGCCGCCATCCTCAAACGCACCCCCTCGGAAACCCGCCACACCGCCGACCAACTCCACATCCGCCCCCAGGACTTGCTCAACCTGGGCATCATCCAAGCCATCACCACCCCAGGGCCCGGGGTGGGGGTAGGGGACGGAGCCGGCGGCGCCTGAGGAGGGGCGGGGACAGGGGCAGGGGCGGAGGGAAGCGGGGGCACAGGGGCAGAAAAAGGGGGTACGGAGGATGCCGTAGCCGTGTTGCGCTGATTCGGGTGGTGGTGGGTGGGCGGGAGGGGGGAGGGGGAGGGGGAGGCGAAGCCCACAAACAACCCACCAGCCGCAGCCCACCCACCCCCTCTCCCCACCCCCACGCCCCTGCCCCCGCACCCCTACGCCCCCACCCCACCCACCTCCGCCCCCATCCCCGCCTCAACACGCTCGCCGGACTTCCGAAGCGCCGCCACGGCCGCCCGGATCGAGGGCCGGCGATCGGCGTCCGCGCGCCAGATGGCGTAGACATGGCGCCGCATGGGATGGCGTACGGGCACCACGCTCACGCCTTCCGGCACCGGCCCGCGCCCCAGTCGTGGCGCCACCGCGACCCCCAACCCGGCTGCGATCAGGGCAAGCTGGGTGTGATGCTCCTCGGCCAGATGCGCGATCCGGGGCTCGATGCCCTTACTGCGAAGGGTGAACATCAGCCAGTCATGGCAGAACCCCGCCTGGGGCCAGGAGATCCACTCGTCATCCGTGAAATCCTCCAACTCCACGTACTGCCGTCCGGCCAGCGGATGGCCCGACGGCATCGCCACATCGGACGGGTCGTCGAGCAGCGGCGCCTTGGCCAACCCCTCGGGCAGTGACAACGGCCGGTTGTACCAGTCGAGTACGACGGCCAGATCGACGTCACCGCGAACCACTGCGCGCACCGAGTCATCCGGCTCCATCTCCCGCAATCGCGGCCGCAGTTGCGGATGTTCGGCACGCAACGCGGCCAGCGCGGACGGGAAGAGGCCACGCGCCGCGGTCGGGAAGGCGCTCATCCGCAGCTCACCCACGGGCCGGCCACGATGCGCCTCCAGCTCGGCCTGCGCGAGCTCCACCTGGGAGAGGATCCGCGCCGCGTGATCGGCGAGCAGGCGCCCGGCGTCGGTCAGCCGGATCCCCCGCCCGTTCTTCGCCAGCAGCTGCTGGTCGGTCTCGCGCTCCAGCTTGGTGATCTGCTGCGAGACCGCCGAGGTCGTCACATGCAGTCCTTCGGCGGCCGCACTGATCGAACCGTGCCGGGCGACGGCGGACAGCGTACGTAGCCGATCAAGGTTCAACATGTAAGCAATGCTAAGCGATACCTGCCATCAATTTTCGCTTGTGCTAAGAATTCCGATCCCGGCATCGTAGTCGCCATGAGCACGACCGACACACCCGCCTCAGCCGCCACAGCCGTCGCCTCCACCGACACCCCGGCGCCCGCCCCCACGCCGAAGCCCACTGGGATCACGGCCAACTCCCGCCCCACCCAGGACGCGCCCACACCACGGCGCGCCCTCGCCTGGCAGATCCGCTTCGGCGCCCTCAGCCTGGTGTGGGGATTCAGCTTCCTCTTCATGAAGGTGGGCACCGAGGGCTTCGCACCGCTTCAGGTCACGCTGGGCCGGGTGGCGTTCGGCGCACTGGTACTGCTGGCGTTCCTGGCGATCAAGCGCGAACGGCTCCCGCGCTCGGCCCGGACCTGGGGCCACCTCGCGGTCGCCGCGTTCCTCCTCAACGCGCTGCCGTTCTCCCTCTTCGCCTACTCCGAGCTGACCATTCCCTCCACCCTGGCCAGCATCTGCAACGCCACCTCGCCACTGTGGGGCATGGTGCTCTCGGTCGTGGCGCTCTCGGAGGACCGCCCCACCCGGCGTCGGGTCGCGGGGCTCGGCCTCGGATTCCTGGGCGTGCTCACCGTCCTCGGTGCCTGGCAAGGCTTCTCCGGCACCGACCTGACCGGCACCGCCATGGCCCTGGGCGCCTCGCTCAGCTACCCGATCGGTTGGATCTACGTCCGCCGCACCCTCGCGCGGGACCAGCACTCACACCTCGCCATGTCCAGCACGCAGCTCCTGCTCGCCACCGCCCAACTGGCCGTGGTCACCGCGCTGTTCACACCGGCGCCGACGTCGTTCCCGCTCGTCCCGCTGCTCGCCGTCTTCGCCCTCGGCGCGCTGGGCACCGGCATCGCCTTCCTCCTCCAGTACGGTCTGGTCTCGGAGGTCGGCCCCACCACGGCCCAGATGGTCACCTACTTCGTGCCCGTCATCGCCACCGCAGCCGGCGTGGCACTCCTCAACGAGCACCTCGCCTGGAACACCCCCGTGGGCGCCCTGATCATCCTGGCCGGCGCCGCCCTCACCCAGAGCAAGCCCCGCACCTCATAGCCGCCACCCCAACCCCAACGCACCCCGAACAAGCCCAAGTCCAAAGCAAACACCGGACACGAACACCAGGGCCCCGACATCGCTCGGCCCCCAATTCCCCGGGGGCCGACCAGCCCCGCCCCCGGCACCCCCACCGCCCCACCAGCGGTCACCCACCACGCCCCACCAAGCCGCCCCCTCCTCCACTCCCCTCTCCCCCCGGGGGGCTCCCCCCCCGCCCCCGCCCCCTCACCCACCCTCAGTTCACTCATACCTCCCCACCTCGCCCATCCCCGCCCCCAGCGCCGCCGCCACCGCCTCGGCCAGAGGGGCGATGTCGTCCGCGGCGAGGCCGGAGACGGTGATCCGGATGCCTTGGGGGGACTGCATACGGAACCGGGCGCCGGGGGCGACCGCCCAGCCGGAGTGCAGGATGCGGGCCACCGCCCCCGTCTCGTCCGGGACCGGTACCCAGACGTTCATCCCGCTGCGGCCCTGCGCCGGGACTCCGTGCTCCTGCAGGGCGTGTATCAGCGCGTCCCGTCGTTCGCCGTATGCGCCGGCGATCTCCTTGGCGTCGATCGCGTGGGTGCGCCAGAGGTGCACGACCGCGTGTTGGATGAGATGGCTGACCCAGCCGGGGCCGAGGCGCTGGCGTCCGCGGACCCGGTCGATGGTGATCGCGTCGCCGGTCAGTGCCGCGAGGCGCAGATCGGGCCCGTACGCCTTGGCCGTCGAGCGGACCAGTACCCAGTGGTCGGTGGCGCCGGAGAGCGGGTTCAGCGGGAGGTCGACTATGCCGTGACCGTGGTCGTCCTCGATGAGGAGCACTCCGCGGTGTCTGCCGAGGAGGGTGCGGAGTTCGGCGGCACGGGGGCCGCTGAGAGCGGCACCCGTGGGGTTCTGCGCACGGTCGGTGACAACGACCGCACGGGCTCCGCCGTTGAGCGCGGCCGCCATCCGCTCGGGGATCGGGCCGTCGTCGTCCACGCCGACGGGTACGGGGCGCAGCCCGAGGGCGGGGATGAGGTCGAGCAGGCTGCCCCAGCCCGGGTCTTCGACCGCCACCGCGTCGCCGGGACGCAGGTGTGCCGCGAGGACGCGCTCGATGGCGTCGAGCGACCCGCTGGCGACGGCGACGGGGCCCTCGGGCACTCCGTCCCGGGTGAAGTCCGCCCGGGCGAGCGCTTCGAGGTCGTCGTCGACGGCGGGCATGCCGTAGAGGACGGGGCGCTGTCTGTTGCGCGCGGCGGCTTCGGCCAGGGCTTCCTCCAGCGAGGGGAGCAGCGCCGGGTCGGGGTTGCCGTCCGCGACGTTCCGGACGCCGGGTGGTGCCACCGCCCTCAGTGCCTCGCGGGGCGTGCTGGCGGGTCTGGGACGGACGCGACTGCCGCGCCGGCCCGCCGTTTCGATCACTCCACGGTCGCGGAGGGTGCGGTACGCGGCCGCGACCGTATTGGGATTCACCTCCAGATAGACGGCCAACTCCCTTAGTGGGGGCAGGACTTCGCCCGGTTGGAGCTCGCCTGCACCGACGGCTCGCTCGACACTTGCGGCAATCTCCGATGCGCGCCGCCCTTCGATCCGATACTCTCCTAGCACAAAGCCGATTATGCACTAGTGCAATGGAGTTCGCAATGGCTGAGGAAAAGTCCTTCGCGGCGACGGATCGCACCCTCCCCACCCGCGCCCGGCAGCGGGCCCGGTACGACGAGGCGACGGTGCACGCGATCCTCGACGAGGGCTACGTTTGCCACCTCGGCTTCGTGCGCGACGGCGCCCCGGTCGTCCTGCCGACCCTCTACGGCCGGGTCGGCGACCGCCTCTACGTCCACGGTTCGACCGGCTCCCGCCCGCTGCGGATGGCCGGCGGGCAGAGCGCGGACCCCGGCCTCCCGGTCTGCGTCACGGTGACCCATGTCGACGGCCTGGTCCTCGCCAAGTCCGCGTTCCACCACTCCGTCAACTACCGCAGCGTCGTGGTCCACGGCACCGCCCACCAGGTCACGGATCAGGGCGAGAAGACGGCCGCCCTGGACGCCCTCGTCGATCATGTGCTGCCCGGCCGCGCCGCGGACTCCCGGCCCGCCAACGCCAAGGAACTGGCCGCCACCGCCGTCCTCCGCCTCGACCTGCGCGAGGTCTCCGCGAAGATCCGCACCGGCGGTCCCAACGACGAGCCGGAGGACCTGGCCCTCCCCCACTGGACGGGCGTCCTCCCCGTCTCCCCCGTGTTCGGCACCCCCATACCGGCCGACGACCTCGCCCCCGGCATTCCGGCCCCCGCCTACCTCTCCGCTCGCTGAGGAGCGCCCGATGCTCATCCATCCCTGGGACGCGCCCACCGACGACGCCGAATGGCAGGAGTGGCTGGCCGCCCACGACTTCGGGCAGTTGGCCGCCAACGGCTCCGCCGGCGAACCGCCGTGGGTGCAGCCGCTCCACTTCGCCTACGACCCCGCCCGCCGCGAGGCCCTCACCCACCTCGCCCGCCCCAACCCCATCTGGCCCGCCCTGCTCGACCGCCCGACGGTCCTGCTGAGCGTGGTCGACGACTACACCTTCATCCCCGGCCCCTGGCAGGCCGAGGTGGACCAACCCCCCGAGCACGGCGTGCCCACCAGCTTCTATGCCGCGGCCCAGCTCGTCTGCACCGCGCATGTGCTGGACGATCCCGACACCAAGGCCGAGTTGCTGCAACGCCAGGTGACGCACTTCCAGCCGGACGGCGGTTCGGCCCCTGTCGTCGCCGGCCAGGCCCCGTACGGGCGGCAGCTGTCCGGGATCCGCGGGTTGCGCCTCGAAGTGCACGAGGTGCGCGCCAAGTTCAAGTACGGCGGCAAGCGGAGCGAGACCGTCCAGCACCGCATATCGGAACGCCTCGCCGACCGGGACGGTCCCGGCGATGCCGCCGCACGCCGCCACCAGCAGCGCCGCCTCGCGACCGCCCGCGGCCCGGCCCCGTCCACGAGCCGCCCGAGCGAGCGAGGGTAGGGGTCGGGGAACCGCGGCCGGGAGGCCCGTGGCGCACCCGGCGCCCGGGCTCCGAACGCCCCGGCGCCGAACGACCGGGCGCCGGACGATCGGCCGTCGAGGATCGGGCATCGGGCTCGGGCTTCGGACGTCGCACACCGGGCGTCCGGTGCCACAGCGTCCCTCGTCGTCGAATCACGGCAATCCGTATTGCCGATTCCGGGAACGGCGCGGTGCAATGGGCGATGTGGAATCCTCATCTGCCATCTCCCAGGCCCTCGCCGAGGTCGGCCCGCGTCTGAAGCGGTTGCGGACGGAGCGTGGCGTCACGTTGTCGGCGCTCGCCGAGGCGACCGGGATCTCCAAGAGCACCCTGTCACGGCTGGAGTCCGGTCAGCGCCGGCCGAGTCTGGAACTGCTGCTCCCCATCGCGCAGGCGCATCAGGTCCCGCTGGACGAGCTGGTCGGCGCGCCGGAGGTCGGTGATCCGCGGGTGCGGTTGAAGCCGCAGGTCATACACGGTTCCACGGTGCTTCCACTGACCCGTCACCCGGGGCCCTTGCAGACGTTCAAAATGGTCATTCCGGCCACGAAGTGCACGCCGGACCCGTGCACCCACGAGGGGTACGAGTGGTTGTATGTGCTGGCGGGGCGGTTGCGGCTGGTGTTGGCCGACCATGATCTGGTCATGGGGGCGGGCGAGGCCGCGGAGTTCGACACGCGGCTGCCGCACTGGTTCGGCAGCACCGGCGACGGCCCGGTGGAAGTCCTCAGCCTCTTCGGACGCCAGGGTGAACGCATGCATGTGCGTGCCAAGCCCCGGTCCCGTGCCGCCGGCGCCGGCACCGAGGAGCACTGAGCACCTGCCGGCACCCGCCCGTCGACCCCCACCGGGCCCGCGGCACCCGTACACCCGTCACTCCCCGGCGGGGGCGGCGTCAGCGAGCGGTGGCGCCTGGAGGAAGCGCTGGAGGATGAGGCGCAGCAGCGGCAGTTGCTCGGCGGGTTCGAACGACGGGTCGCCGGCCGCGCCCGTGTAGAGGGAGGCGACGAGGGCCAGGACCCAGGACGCGGTGGCGTGCGGGTCCAGTGTGGAGTCGATCTGGCCGGCGGCCGCCGCCTTGGTGAGCAGGGCGGTGACGGCCGCGTGTTCCCGGGCGTTATCCCGGCCCAGGAGGGCGTCGAGTTCGGGGTCGCGGTGCGCCTGGACGACGGCCTCCATGACCAGCGGCGGAGCCACCGGGTCCATGGCGTCGGCGGTGAGCAGGTCCACGACCTCCAGCAGCGCTGCCCAGGGATCGTCGCCGGCCTGGGCCCGGGCGAGTCGCTCGGCCTTGCCCTCGCCCGCCTCCCCTCCCTCGTCGTCCTCGAAGATCGCATGGAAGATCGCCCGCTTGTTGGGGAAGTAGTGGAAGAGGTTGCCGGAACTCATGCCGGCGGCCTTGCAGATCTCGGCCGTGGTGGTGCGCTCGAAGCCTTTGGTGGCGAAGAGTTGGGCGGCGGTGTGCATGATGTGCCGGCGTCGGGCCCGGTGCTTCGCCGGGTCGATCGTCCTCATGTCGCTGCTGCCTTCCTGCCCGTGACCCTTGCGTCCGTTCGCCTCGCCGGGCCGCTTCGGTGTCGCCACCGTGGCCGGCGCCCAACGGGCCCGGTGGCCAATAATAGACCGCGTACTCGGTTTATCATTGTGGTCGACCCACACGGCCCGGACCGCATGCACACAGGGGGATCCGTCACATGGACGCCGAGAAACCACAGTCCGCTTCGGGGCCCACCGGGCCGGAGCCGGGCCGGCCGACCGGCCCCACCGTCCTGGCCGACTCGCCGGCGCTGGTGGTCACCGTCTGCGTGGCGTTCACGGCGCTCGGCGCCGGCGTCGGCTGGCTGGTGCGACTGCTCGCGAAGTGGCTGGTGACACTGGACCACGCGCCCTGGCAGGGCCCGGCCCGGCTGCTCACCTCGATTCCGGAACCCTGGCTGACGGTCGGCCTGTTGACCGTGGGTGGGGCGTTGGGACTGGCAGCGGCGCTCTACGGGCAGTACGAGGAGCTGGCCGTCCGCGTCGCCGACGACGAGGTGGTCCTCACCCGGCGGGCGAAGCCCCGGGCGTTCCCGCGCGAGCGGGTCGACGTGGCGTTCCGGGACGGCAAACAGCTGGTCCTCCTCGGCCCGGACACCGCCGAACTCGCCCGGGAGGGCTGCACCGTGAGCGCCCGCGACCTCGCCGAGGCGTTCCGCGCGCACGGCTACCACTGGGCGGACCGCGATCCGCACGAGGACGAGTTCCGGCGCTGGGTCCCGGACACCCCGGACCTGCCGGTCGGGGCCAACGCCCTGTTCACCGCCCGCGAACGGGCCCTGGGCAAGTCCAATACGGCCGAGGAGGCCCGGGAGTTGCGGGACGAACTGGCCCGGCTGGGCATCGTCGTCCGGGACAAGGACAAGCGGCAGTTCTGGCGGCTGGTCCCGTAGGAGCACCGTCTCGTAGGAGCGTCGCCGCCCCGTGGGACCAGCCGCCGGCCGGCTATCCGGCTCGGCCGCGGTCGATGGTGCGGGCCTCGGTCACCGCCAGCGCCGCGACGGCCGTGAGCAGCACCGCCGTACCGGCCGCGGTCGCCGTGCTGAGCCGTTCACCGAGGAACAGCACCGCGATGGCCGCCGCCGACACCGGTTCGATCAGGGAGATCACGGAGGCGGTCGCGGCCCGTACGACGGCCAGTCCGGCGAAGTAGAGGCCGTAGGCGAGCGCGGTCGGGATGGCGGCGATGTACCCGAGCAACAGCAGGCTGCGGCCCAGGTCGTTCAGGTGCGGCCAGAGGCCCTCGGCCGCGGCGAACGGCAGCAGGCACAGCGCGCCGACCGCGAACGCGCCGAGGGTCGAGGCGTAGGGGTCGCTGCCGCCGCCCCGGCCGAAGCGGCGGGTGGTCAGGGTCATCACGGCGCACGCGGCGGCGGCGAGCAGGGCGTAGCCGACGCCGGCCGGGCGGACGGTGGCGGTGCCCTCGCCGCCGAGGACGAGGACGAGCAGTCCGGTCAGTGCCCCGGCGACGGCCAGGATGCCGCCGGCGCCGAGTCGTTCGCCCATGGTGAGGCGGGCGCCGACGGCGATGAGGACGGGGCCGGCGCCCATCGTGACGACGGTGCCGACGGCCAGACCGGTGACTTCGACGGAGGCGAAGTAGGCGGCCTGGAAGACGGCGAGGGCGAGGCCGATGACCGCGGCCCGCGCCACGCGGCGGCGCAGCGGCTCGGCGGGGGCGGCGGCGGTGTCGGCCGTGCCGGTGGTGCGCGGACGGCGCGCGGCCCGTACGGCGAGCAGGAGCAGCAGGCCGCCGAAGGTGCGCCAGAAGGTGAGGGCGAGGGGGCCGAGTCCACTGCCCTGGTAGAGGAGGGCGGCGGCCGCGCCGGCGGTACCCCAGGCGGTCGCGGCGAGGGAGACGTAGACGAGGCCCCGGCCCACGGGCAGGGCGGAGTGGGGTGTGCTGTGCATGGGAGGTGTGCTCCGGGAAATCCAGGACGGCGCGGGGCGCCGTGACATGGTCGCGTGGTCCCGTGTGCGGGCAGCGTCGACCGGCGCGGGACTCCGCCCGGGCCGGTATTTCCTCGGAGGCCGCCGCCCGCCTTACGCGGCGGGAGGGGGCAGCACGGTCGAATGCATGATCGCCAGCTTATGCCGTGGGTGCGCCGGCCGCCACATCATTGTCGAGGGGCGCCGTGCGGCCGTCGTTCCGCGTCGAGTTCCGGGTCCCGGAGGGCGTCCGCGGCGGGTGCTCCGCCGGCGGCCACGGTGACGGTGCCGGGCTCTGCCGGTCGGCTCCGCGGTTTGGCGGTCTGAGCGATGAACGCGCCGGTCAGGACCACCGCGCCGCCGGCGATCTGGGGTGTGGAGAGGTGTTCGCCGAGCAGCACCCAGGCGAGCACGGTGGCGATCACCGCCTCCAGGCAGGCGACGACGCCGGCGACCTGCGGGGAGAGGCGCCGGATCGACACCACGCCGGTGAGGTAGGCGGCCACCGTGGCGACCAGCACGATCCAGGCGAGGAGCAGCACGGCGGGGATGCGGATGCCGTTCATGTCGGCGGTGCCGGCCAGGACGGACCAGTGCATCGTCCAGGGGCGGGCGACGAGGGTGAGGACGACCGCGCCGGTCAGCAGGCCGTAGGCGATCACGCCCACGGGGTCCGGGGCGGTGTCGCCCTCGGCGTCGCCACCGTGGTCGGCGAGGACGAAGTAGCCGACCTGGCAGCAGGCCGCGCCCAGTGCGAGGGCCAGGCCCAGGGCGTCGAAGCTGAGGCCGGACCAGATCTCGACGACGCAGGCCAGTCCGCCGACGGCCAGGACGACGCCGACGGCGGCGGCCCGGGTGACGGGCCGTTTCTGGACGAAGCGCACCCAGCCGAGGAGGAGGGCGGGGGCGAGGTACTCGATGAGCAGCGCCACGCCGACCGGGATGCGGGAGAGTGCGGCGAAGTAGCAGGCTTGCACACCGGCGACGGCCAGCAGCCCGAAGCCGGCGAGCAGTGCGGGCCGGCGGCGGGGCAGTTCGCGGTGGCGCCAGGCGACGGGGAGCATGATCAACGCGGCGCCGGTGACGCGTAGCCAGGTGACGTGCAGCGGTTCGAGGCCGGCGGCTATCAGGGGTTTGGCGGCGACCCCCGAGCCGCCGAAGGCGAGCGCGGAGAGCAGGGCGATGCCGAGCCCGGCGCCGCGTCCGGTGCCGCGGGCGGAGTGCGGATCGAGGACGGCCGGCCGCTGGGTCGCGCCGGGCCCGGTTCCCTGGGCCGGGCCGGTCGTGCGACCTGCCGGGCTCCCCGATGAGGCGTGCATCGGGTCATCATGGCAGCCACGGTCAGGAGCGTCATCTCCCGAAATCCCTGTCTCGACTGGCGATACGCGGCCGGGTGGGCGCGGTGTGCGGCGTCCCGGTCAGTCCGGCACGGGGCGCGGGTCGCCGTCGAGGCGGGCGGCGACCCGGGCGGTGTCGACGGAGGCGCGGCGCAGGACTTCCACCGCCCGGGATTCGGGGTCGTCGACGAGTGCGGCGAGGAGGTCGAGGCAGTCGGCGCGGGTGGCGTAGCGGGCGTGGGCGCGGTCGAGGGCGCCGTCCATGGCGGCGGCCGCGGCGGGCGACCAGCCGGGGGCGCCGCCCTCGGCGACCATCGGGACGGCGCCGGAGTCCTCGACGGTGCCGTGCCACTGGAGGCCGTAGCCGATGCTGCGCTGGACGAGATAGCCGAGGAGCCGGGCGACCTGGTGGCCGCCGTCGAAGACCTCGCGGACCGCGGGGTCCCATTCCAGGAGTCCGTGGAGCAGGTGGGCGGTGTCGACCTGCCGGTCGCCGTCGCGGGTGGCCCGCCTGCGGGCAGCGGAAACCACCGAAGCGAGCTCCACGGTGAGCTGGCCGTCGGGGTCTTCCTGGGCGGAGCGGCCCCCGCCGCTGTACGCAGTACGGTTTTGCACAGCCCAACCCCACCAGTCCTGGAAGGCGGGAGCATCCCCGGCGGGAAGCATTTGCGCATCCCACCCTGGTTGGGGAAGCCCGCACACGGTCTCATCCTTACGGAGGATATGCGGAGAGATCATGGAGGCCGGGCATCTCGTCGCAAACAGGTGCACTCCCGTTCGACCGCCCCATACACCCATGCCTCGTAGGGCGACCGCCGAAGCCGTCGGCGCCGCCGGCCGGTCGCGTCCGCCCCTCCGGATCCGCAGTCGTCCCGCCCCGCTCACACCCCCTCCCCCGGCCCCCGGAACCGACCCCCTGACACCCCATCAGCAACGCCCCGTCAGCGCCCTTGCGCCTTCGCGTCCGCACCGCTACGTTCCGCGCACCAGCCAGGACACCGTCACCGAAGGGGTGCTCGCATGGCCGATGTCACCGCCCAGATCCGGATCGACGCACCGGCCGAGAAAATCTGGGCCCGGCTCACCGACTTCGACTCCTACGGGCAGTGGAACGCCACCCACACCGGCTTCCCACGCGGCGGCCCGCAGCCCCTCCAGGTGGGCGCGGCCTACGAGGAGACCATGAAGCTGATGGGCTTCCCGGCAGAGGTGACCTGGACCGTGCAGGAGCTGGAGCCCGGTCGGCTGCTCGCCGTCAAGGGCAAGGGTCCGATGGGCGTCAACCTCGGCATGCGCTATCAGCTGGCACCCGACGGCGAGGCGACCGCGGTCCGGATCGACGGAACCTTCACCGGCGCCGCGGTCTCCCTGATGGCGGCCAAGCTGAAGGACTCGGCGCGCGCCGCGCTGGACGACTCCCTGCGCAGGCTCGCCGGCCTGGTGGCCTGAGCCGCCGGCCGGGGCGGCCGCGCACTGTCGCACCGCCACCCCGGCCCGCCGCGTCAGTCCTCCTCGGCGAGGATCAGATACAGCTCCTTACGGGCCTTGTTGACCACCGCCATGGCCTTCTCCCGCTGCTCAGGGCTGCCGGTGGCCCACACCTGACGGAACGCCTCGACCAGGCCGCCGCCCGCCTTGCGTATCTCGTTCATGGCCTCCCAGTCGACGCCGCGGCCGGCGTCCTCCCAGGGGGCGTCGGAGCCGCTGTCGGCCTCCTCGCGCCCGGCGCCGGTCAGCGAGAAGAGCTTCTTGCCGCCTTCGCTGGCGCTGGTGATCAGCCCCTCGTCCTCCAGGAGTTGGAGGGTGGGGTAGACCGAGCCCGGGCTGGGCTTCCACGCCCCGCCGCTGCGCTCGGCGATCTCCTGGATCATCTCGTAACCGTGCATCGGGCGGTCCTTGAGCAGCGCCAGTATCGACGCGCGCACATCGCCGCGCCGGGCCCGGCCACGCGGCCCGCCCCGCCCCCGGCCGCCCCCGAAGGGCGGGCCTCCGAAGGGCGGTCCGAATCCGCCGAAGGCGGCCCGGCGCCGCTCGAAGCCGCCGCCGAACTCCCCGCGGCCGCCGTGGCGCCCGGGGCCGAACTGCTCACGGCCGCGCTCGGATCCGTACTCAAATCCGTGGGAACGCATGGCGTCCTCCCTCTCGTCGTCGGTGCTCACGCACACTGCTATCGCTCGCCATCGTTGACCGATCGCGATGCTTCAACGATATATCGGGAGCGCTCGGCGAGCAAGGGCCTTCTCGCGACCGCTTCGGCGCCTCCGCCGCCCAGCCCGGATCGCGATCCGCTTCAACCGGCCTACGCCCCACCGCACTTGGCGAGCAGCGCCGCGGCGGCACACAAGCAAGCGGACTGTCCGACCCGCACTTCCACAGGTCCAATTTCCCGGGATTGGCCTTGGCGAGTGGCCTTGTGGCCCGCCTAGGCTCCCGGCCATGAGGATCCGCATCGTCGACGCCTTCACCGAGCGCCCGTTCGCCGGCAACCCCGCCGGAGTCGTACTGCTGGACTCCGACGCGTTCCCCGAGGACGCCTGGCTCCAGCACGTCGCCACCGAGGTCAATCTCTCCGAAACCGCCTTCGCGCACCCGCTCCCGCCGGGTGGCGACGCCGACTGGGCGCTGCGCTGGCTCACCCCGGCCGCCGAGGTGAACTTGTGCGGGCACGCCACCCTGGCCACCGCGCACGTGCTGCACACCACGGGGACGGCCACCGGTACCGTCCGCTTCCGCACCCGCAGCGGCGTCCTGATCACCACGGCCGGCGCGGACGGCTCGATCACCATGGACTTCCCCACCTCCCCGCTGACCCCCGTGGAGGTGCCGGACACCGTCGCCCGGGCACTCGGCGCCGAGATCCGCTCCTGCCACGACACCGGGCCCGACATCGGCGACCTGCTGGTCGAGCTGGCCGACGAGAAGTCCGTACGCGACCTGACGCCCGACATCGCCCTGCTGGCCGGATACCGCTCGCGGGGCGTGATCGTCACCGCCGCCGCCGAAGACCCCGACGGCGCCCACGACTTCGTCTCCCGCGGCTTCTTCCCCTCCGTGGGCATCGACGAGGACCCGGTCACCGGGAGCGCGCACACCGCACTCGCCCCCTTCTGGTCGGCGCGCCTGGGCCGCGACACCCTGATCGGCCTCCAGGGCGGAGCGCGGACCGGCCTCGTACGGACCGCGCTGCGCGGCGACCGCACGCTGCTGTCCGGCTCCGCGGTGACCGTCATCGACGGCGAGCTGCTCGCCACCCCCTGACGGCGCCCGGACGCGGTGCGGGGCGGGGGCCCTCAGGCCACCCGCCCCGCACCGTCCTCACCGCGTCGGTCACATCGTGGGCAGCCAGGACACCCGCCCCGCGAGCACGGCGTACCCCAGGAACGCCACGATGTCGATCAGTGCGTGCGCGGCGACCAGGGGGCCCACCCGGCCCCAGCGTCGGTACACCAGGGCGAAGACCACGCCCATCACCATGTTGCCGAAGAAGCCGCCGACGCCCTGGTAGAGGTGGTACGAGCCGCGCAGCACCGAACTGGCCGCCAGCGCGGCCCACGGTGACCACCCCAACTGTCCCAGCCGACGCAGCAGATACCCGACGACGATGACCTCCTCCAGGACCGCGTTCTGCACCGCGGAGGCGATCAGCACCGGGATCTTCCACCACACGTCGGGCAGCGCCTCGGGCACCACCGTCAGATTGAACCCGGCCGCCCGCGCGCCCAGGTAGAGCAGCAGTCCGCTGCCCCCGATGGCGGCCGCCAGCCCGGTGCCCAACCCGAGGTCGAAGCCGGGCCGTCGCCGGTCGAAGCCGATCGCGCGCAGCCCGTCGGCGCGTTCCCGCAGCAGCAGATGGGCCACCAGCACGACCGGCACCAACGCGGTCGCGATCCCGAACAGCTGCCAGGCGAGATCCAGCCACGGCCGGCCGGGGGCGTGCGAGGCGTTGAGCGTCGCCGCCTGGTGCTCCAGGCCACCGGGTCTCGTCAGCGACCCGACGAAGCTGATCAGTGCGGAGACCGCGCTGGCCCCCAGGGAGAGCGCCAGGACGATCAGCGTCTCGTTCCGCAGCACGCCGCGGGAGGGCTCGCCGGCCGCCTCGGCGAGCCGCCCCGAGCCGTTCCCCGCGCCCGGAACGTCCGCGTTCCCCAAGGGACTTGTTTCCGACTGCAAAAGGTTCCTCCTCTTCCGCAATACCGCCTCTGCACCGCCACCACCCCGCTAGGGTCTCGAAAGCAGGTACGAAGATCGCTCGCGACAGGCCGGGAACGGGCGCCCTCCTCGTGGCGCGTTCCCGTCCGCATCGATCCCGACGGAGGTCCGGGACTCCGAACCTCCGAGATCAGGAGGGGTGCTACCGCATGGGACGTCACAGCTTGCCCGACGACTCCGCACCACGGACCACGGGGTCCCCCCGCGCCCGCCGCCGGGCGCTCGTCCCGGCCACCGTCGTGGTGGTCGCCGCCGGCTCGGTCGTGGCGCTGCGCGGCGGACTCCCCTTCGGCACACCGTGCGACGGCGACTCCGTGCGGCTGAAAGTGGTCGCCTCGCCCGATATGGCGCCGGCGCTGAACGCGGTGGCGGAACGCGCCAGGGAGGACGGGGTCCGCACCGACGGCAAGTGCCTGGACGTCACGGTCAACGCGCAGCCCTCCTCCGAGGTCGCCGACTCGCTCGCGCAGCGGCCGGCCGACCCGGAGTTCCAGGTGTGGGTGCCGGATTCGGACCTGTGGGTGGACCGGGTCACCGACGAGCGGGGTTCCTCCTTGACCGCCGTGAGCACCCTCGCCTCCTCGCCGATCGCCCTGGGCGCGCTCCACCGTGCCGCCGAGACGCTCGGCTGGCCAGGGAGGAGGTACTCCTGGGGCACGCTGACCCGGGCCGCGACCACCGGCGGCGCCTTACGCCTGGGCGTCGCCGACCCGACCCGCAGCGCCACCGGGCTGCTCGCCCTGGCCCGTATCGTCGCCGCCGACCACAAGGAGGCCGGCAGCGACGACGAGGCCGCCGCCCGCACCGCCGCCACCGCCAAACTGCTCTACGAGCGGACAACCGAAGGCGACGCCCAGGCTCTGGCCACCCTGCCGCGCGACGACTCCGGCGCCGAACGCGGCAATCCGCGCCGCAACCAGGCCCTCTTCCTCTCCGAACAGGCCGCCTACGCCCACAACACCACAGAGGACGGCGGTCCGGCGCTGGACCTCTTCTACCCCACGGACGGCACCGCGCAGCTCACCTACCCGTACACCCTGGTCGACGAGGACTCCCTGACCGCCGACGAGAGCCGCGCCGCCAACCGCTTCATGACCCTGCTGGACGACACCCCCGGGCAGCGGACCCTGCGCGACCACGGCTTCCGGGCCGGCGACGGCCGCGCCGACGCGCGTCTGGCCGGCAAGGCCGGCACCCACCGCGACGAACTCTCCGCGGCCCTCGGCGCGCTGCCCCCCGTCCGGCGGGGCGCCACCGGCCTCTACGACACCACCCGGGCCGCCTACCGGCGGGCGTCCGCGACGTACCCGAGCGGGAGGTTCAACGCGCTGGTGATCGTCACCGACGGCGCCGACGCCGGTCCCGCCGGCATCGGCCTGGACGCGCTGGTCACCGCTCTGCAGCGGCTCACCGCCCCCGAGCGGCCGGTGCCGCTGATCGCGATCGGCATCGGCCCACGGACGGACCGGGCGGCGCTGGACCGCATCGTGGCCCCCACCGGCGGCTCCGCGCACCAGGTCGACGACCCGTCCCGGATCCACGAGGTGATCCTCAAGGCCATCATGGCGGCGGGCCGGCACGGTCCCCGGTAGGGCGGCATCGGGTCAGCCGGTGAACGGGGCCGTCGGCGGGCGCAGCGCGGCGGTCACGACACGGTGCCCCCGGCGGCGCTGCGCCGCTGCGCCGGGACGACGACCGCGCCGGCCGCCCACGGCTGCGGCCAGGTGTGCACCGGTTCCCCGGTGTGCATCAGCTCGCTGTAGCGGCGGGTCATCGCGGCCAGCGCGGCGTCCCGGGCCAGCCCCTGGCGTAGCGCGTGGTGGAAGGCCCCGGCCTGCCAGGAGGCCCCGTTGACCCGGCGTGCGCAGCGGGCCTCGATGATGCCCAGGTAGTGGTCGCGG
This sequence comes from Streptomyces sp. BHT-5-2, assembly GCF_019774615.1. Lineage (NCBI taxonomy): Bacteria > Bacillati > Actinomycetota > Actinomycetes > Kitasatosporales > Streptomycetaceae > Streptomyces > Streptomyces sp. BHT-5-2. The sequence goes on from NZ_CP081496.1 coordinate 4,912,149, forward strand.
TCGGCCGGTTCGACGCCCCAGGCGTCCAGTCCGGCGGCCGCCAGCGGCAGCAGTTCCTGCCGGACGAGGCGGACGGCGGGGAGCTCGGTGAGACCGCCGGCGCGGCCGGGCCGGGGCCAGCGGAGGGTCGCGTCGATGCCGTGGCGGCAGGCGGTGTCGAAGTTGGCGGCCGCGGCACTGAACGGGAGCCGGGTCCAGACGGGGCGGGGTTGTTCGGCCAGGGCGCGCACCAGGCCGTAGTAGAAGGCCGTGTTGGCCATGACGTCGGCGACGGTGGGGCCGGCCGGCAGGACGCGGTTCTCGACGCGAAGATGGGGAACGCCGTCGGCGACCGCGTAGACGGGGCGGTTCCAGCGGTAGATCGTGCCGTTGTGGAGCACCATTTCGGCGAGGTCGGGCACGCCGCCCTCATCGAGGACGCGCAGCGGGTCCTGCGGCCCGCACAGCGGCAGCAGCGGCGGGAAGAAGCGCAGGTTCTCCTCGAACAGGTCATAGGCGGAGTCCACCCAGCGCTCGCCGAACCAGGTGCGCGGGCGCACCCCCTGGGCCTGGAGTTCGGGTGCACGGGTGTCGGTGGCCTGCTGGAAGACCGGCGGCCGGGACTCGCGCCACAGTTCCCGGCCGAAGAAGAAGGGGGCGTTGGCGCCGACGGCTATCTGGACGGCGGCGATCGCCTGGGCCGCGTTCCAGACGGCGGCGAACCGGCCGGGCGTCACCTGGAGGTGCAGCTGGACGGAGGTGCAGGCGGCCTCGGGGGCGATCGACGGCGAGCGGGTGACCAGGTGCTCGACGCCCTGGATGTCGATGGCGAAGTCCTCGCCGCGGGCGGCCCGCATCTGCTCGTCGAGGAGGGCGTAGCGGTCGTTGGCGGAGAGGCTGGCGACGGTGAGGTCGTCGGCGTTCAGGGTGGGCAGGATGCCGATCATGACGATGCGGGCGGCGACTTCCCGGGCTTTTCTCTCCGCATAGCCGAGTCCGGTGCGCAGTTCCTCGGCGAGCTGGTCGAGAACACGCCCGGACAATCGGTGCGGGGTGATGTTGACCTCGAGATTGCACTGGGCGAGTTCGGTCTGGAAATCGCCGCTGGCGATCCTTTCGAGGACCTCGGAGTTCAGCATGCGGGGAAGGCCGTCGGCGCCCGCGAGATTGAGCTCGATCTCCAGACCCATGAGATTCTTGGGGCGATCGAAACGCTTCTCAGCCAGCAGCCGGTGCAATCCCTCCAGACAGTCGTACAGCTTTCTTCGATAACGCTCCCGGTCCGCCAGGTCGTTCCCGGCCGCGGCGACCTTCTCCCCCATCGGCGGGTCCCTCCTCAGGTGAACTGCTCGCGGGCACGGGCTGGTGGGCACCCGTCCCGGCACCCCGGGCGTACGGGCTACGGTCGATGATGCCCCGGCAGTCTGATCGATAACGCGTCGGGGGCATGCCGGTACCGTTACTCTCGGAGAGGAGGGCGCGCGGCATTTTCCGCGGGCATATCCAGTCGCCCGGCGCCGTCCGCTTTCCGCTCGTAAAAAACACCGACGGGTTCCGGCCGACCGTTTCACCGATAACTGGCGAGGTGACGCCTCCCAATTCCCGCACAAAGCGGCGAAAATCACCCCGGACAGCGGACCGGATTCCGCCTTGCCGGAAATCCGCAAGACAGGTAGCCGAAACACTCCCAGAACAACTGTCGTATAAACTTCGCTGACGAGGCAGAGATTTGGCGCCCCGCATGGCGGTGTTCCGCCGGTGCCCCGGCACTGCGTCCGACCCACCGGTCCGCAGCCCGGCCAGCCAGGCTCTGACCCGCCCGCAGACAGCGCCGTCCACACTGCCACGCTCCACCGTGTCTCCTGAGTGAGAGGCGACCCGCCATGCCGCTGCATGTTCCTCCCGCCCCCGCGCCCGCCCTGCGCGGCGTTCTCAGCGCCCTCGGCTCCCCCACCGCGGTCCGCGAGGCCCCGGCCGCCGCGCTCCGCACCCATCAGGGGCCGCTGAGTCCCGACCACCCGCTGCCCGTGCACGTCTGGGACGACGTCAGCCAGGCCGGTCCGCCGCGCACCCGCCTCCTCGGTTGGCGGTTCCTGATCCGCGGCGGCGAGCGCGCCGTGGCCGCCGCCGAGGCCCGGCTCACCGCCGACGGCTGGGCGTTCTCGCACTTCTGCGACGGCCCCTACGTCGCCGCGACGGAACGGGCCCTGCTGCAGGCCGAGTCGCTCGCCACGCCCTACCAGCCCCGGCTGCTGTCCGTCCCGGAGCTGTACATGCTGACCCTGTGGCTGCACCACGACCTCACCGCGGACGGCGCCGACGGCATGCCGGCCGACGGTGACCTCCTGGTGCCGCTGGCGCCGGCACCACCCGGGATCGCCTCCTATCTCCCGCAGCGGCTCGCCGACCTGCTGCCCCGCCTCACCTTGCGCCTGGGCCCGGCGCCGCTGCTCCGCGAGCCGGCCTGACCGCCCCGACCAGCGCCGACGCCGCTCCGGCCGGCCCGCACAAGAGGACGCCGGCCACCATGCGACCGCCCTGCAACCGTGCGCCCCATGGCCTCCCCGGCCGCGGGGCGCACGGCGCCGTCCGCCCCGTGCGCCGGTAGTGCGTCAACCCCCCGGGTCACACGCCGACTTGGGAGCAACCGCCCGCACGGGTGACACGTCCGTATCGAGTGTGCACCGCTGCTGCGAAATCCCTGCGGATTCCCGTCCGTAGGGCAAGACTGGGACCGACATGAAACGGGGGAACGGCCATGACCACTTCGTCGAGCCGTGCGACGTTCACCACTCCGCAGCGAAAGACAACTTCCATGTGCCTGCATCAACCACCCTGCCCCTCAGCCGACTCCACCGACCGGGAGGCCGCCCACCTGGTGGCGCACCATCCGGAGCAGGGCTGGAGCCTGCTGTGCAACGGCGTCCTGCTCTTCGAGGACACCGGTGAGCTGCTGCCGGACGGGCAGGTCATCGCCCCGCACCGGCCACTCGGCACGCCACGGGTGACCGCCGCGGCGTGATCCAGCGATCGCCCGGCACGTACACCAGGGCCCCCGGCGCATCGCCGAGGGCCCTTGATGTTGCCACCGGTCACCGGCGGCCGGCGGTGATCAGGCGTCGTACTCGTCCAGCGGCGGGCAGGAGCAGACGAGGTTGCGGTCGCCGAAGGCACCGTCGATGCGGCGCACCGGCGGCCAGTACTTCTCCGCGGCATTGACGCCGGCCGGGAAGACCGCCTCCTCGCGGCTGTACGGGTGGGTCCACTCGCCGCCGAGCGCGGCCGCGGTGTGCGGAGCGTTGCGCAGCGGGTTGTCGTCCTTCTCCCACTCTCCCGAGCCGACCTTGTCGATCTCGGCGCGGATGGCGATCATCGCGTCGCAGAAGCGGTCCAGCTCGGTGAGGTTCTCGCTCTCGGTCGGCTCGATCATCAGGGTGCCGGCCACGGGGAAGGACATCGTCGGCGCGTGGAAGCCGTAGTCGATGAGCCGCTTGGCGACGTCGTCGATGCTCACGCCCGTCGCCTTGGTCAGCGGCCGGACGTCGATGATGCACTCGTGGGCGACCAGCCCGCCGGGGCCGGTGTAGAGCACCGGGTAGTGCGGCTCCAGGCGCTTGGCGATGTAGTTCGCGCCGAGCACCGCGACCTGTGTGGCGCGCTTGAGACCCTCGCCGCCCATCAGGCGGACGTACGTCCACGAGATCGGCAGGATGCCGGCGGAGCCCCAGGGGGCGGCGGAGATCGGCCCGACACCGGTCTCCGGACCCGCCGTGGGCTGCAGCGGGTGGTTGGGAAGGTAGGGCGCCAGGTGGGCGCGGACGGCGACCGGGCCGACGCCGGGGCCGCCGCCGCCGTGCGGGATGCAGAACGTCTTGTGCAGGTTCAGGTGCGAGACGTCGCCGCCGAACTTCCCGGGCTCGGCCAGGCCGACCAGGGCGTTGAGGTTGGCGCCGTCCACGTAGACCTGGCCGCCGGCGTCGTGCACCGCCGCGCAGATCTGGGTGATGTGCTCCTCGAACACACCGTGGGTGGACGGGTAGGTGACCATCAGGACGGCCAGCTCGTCGCGGTGCTTCTCGATCTTGGCGTGCAGGTCGTCGGCGTCGACCTCGCCGTCCTCGCCGGTCTTGACGACGACGACCTTCATGCCCGCCATCACGGCGCTGGCGGCGTTGGTGCCGTGCGCCGACGACGGGATCAGGCAGACGGTGCGCTGTATGTCCCCGTTGGCGCGGTGGTAGGCGCGGACGGCGAGCAGACCGGCCAGTTCGCCCTGGGAACCGGCGTTGGGCTGGAGGGACACCTTGTCGTAGCCGGTGATCGCGGCGAGCCGCTCCTCCAGCTCCCGGATGAGCGTGAGGTAGCCCTGGGCCTGCTCGGCCGGGGCGAAGGGGTGCAGCTGGCCGAACTCGGGCCAGGTGACCGGCTCCATCTCGGTGGTGGCGTTCAGCTTCATCGTGCAGGAACCGAGCGGGATCATGCCGCGGTCCAGCGCGTAGTCCTTGTCGGCGAGGGTGCGCAGGTAGCGCAGCATCGCGGTCTCGGAGCGGTGCTGGCGGAAGACCGGGTGGGCGAGGTAGTCGTCGGTGCGCAGCAGCGACTGCGGGAGGGTGTCGGCGACGACCGCGTCCAGCGCCTCGATGTCGCCCCGGACGCCGAAGGCTTCCCAGACGCCGGCCAGCTGGGCCCGGCCGGTGGTCTCGTCGCAGGCGATGCCGACGAGGTCGGCGTCGACCTGGCGGAGGTTGATGCCGGCCTCGCGGGCGGCGGCGACGACCTCGGCGGCCCGGCCGGGCACCCGGGCGGTGAGGGTGTCGAAGTAGGCGTCGTGGACGATCTCGACGCCGCCGGCCTTCAGTCCCTCGGCGAGGATCGCGGCGTAGCGGTGGGTGCGCCGGGCGATGGTGCGCAGCCCCTCGGGGCCGTGGTAGACGGCGTACATGCCGGCCATGACGGCGAGCAGCACCTGCGCGGTGCAGATGTTGCTGGTGGCCTTCTCGCGGCGGATGTGCTGTTCGCGGGTCTGCAGCGCCAGGCGGTACGCCTTGTTGCCGTCGGCGTCGACGGACACACCGACCAGGCGGCCGGGCAGGCTGCGGGCGTACTGCTCGCGGACGGCCATGTAGCCGGCGTGCGGGCCGCCGAAGCCCATCGGGACGCCGAAGCGCTGGCTGGTGCCGACCGCGATGTCCGCGCCGAGCTCGCCGGGCGAGGTGAGCAGGGTCAGCGCCAGCAGGTCGGCGGCGACGGTGACGATCGCGCCCAGCTCGTGGGCCCGCTCGATGACGGCCCGCGGGTCGCGCACGGCACCGGAGGCGCCCGGGTACTGGAGCAGCACACCGAAGACGCCGCGCTCGGCGATCTCGTCCGGGATGCCGCCGGCGAGGTCGGCGACCACGACCTCCACACCGGTCGGCTCGGCGCGGGTCTCCAGGACGGCGACGGTCTGCGGCAGACAGTCGGCGTCGACCAGGAAGACGCCCTGCTTGACCTTGCCGACCCGGCGGGAGAGCGCCATCGCCTCGGCGGCGGCGGTGCCCTCGTCCAGAAGGGACGCACCGGAGGTGGGCAGTCCGGTCAGGTCGGCGACGACGGTCTGGAAGTTCAGCAGCGCCTCCAGGCGCCCCTGCGAGATCTCCGGCTGGTAGGGCGTGTAGGCCGTGTACCAGGACGGGTTCTCCATGACGTTGCGCAGGATCACCGGCGGGGTGAAGGTGCCGTGGTAGCCGAGCCCGATCATGGACGACAGGACCTGGTTGCGGTCGGCGAGCGCGCGCAGCTCCGCCAGGACCTCGGCCTCGGTGCGGCCCTGCGGCAGGCCCAGCGCCTCGGCGCTCTTGATCACGTCGGGGACGGCGGTGGCGGTGAGCTCGTCCAGCGATCCGAAGCCGACCTGCGCGAGCATCTTGGCCTGGGCCTCGTCGTCGGGGCCGATGTGCCGGTCCTCGAACGGAATGCCGCGCTCCAGCTCGGACAGCGCGATGCGGTGGGTGGTCATCTGCGGGGGCCTCCTGGTCAGTGCGACCTACGAGGGGCACCAAGGCGCTGGTGCCCGGACGGCCTCCCCCTCTGTCATCTCAACCTGAGAGCTTCACCGGCCCGCGACCGCGGTCCGGCTTTCACCGTCGGTGAGGAGGGGTTCCGGCATTGGTGCCTGTCCGTGGCCCGCCCTGCTTTCCAGAGTGACCTCGTCCATGCGGTACGTGTGCCTGAGAGATTCCGGGGAGGATTTGCTCCTTCGGCGCCCTGGTCGCGAACGACAAAGGACTCTCCCGCATGGGGTCGACGGCCATTTGCCAGCCTACCAGCGCACCGCCGGAACGATCCTTCGAGTGGCCGAGGCATGAAATGTGCCGTTTCGTAGTTGTCACAAGGCAGTTGCGACCAGTTGGAGGGACCGTGCAAGCCGATATCGATCCCCGGAGCCTCATCGGCCGCAAAGCGTTCGACCGGAACGGCACGAAGATAGGGACCGTCGACGAGGTCTACCTCGACGACGCGACGGGCGAACCGGAGTGGGCGGCCGTCCGCACCGGCCTGTTCAGCAGGGATGCGTTCGTCCCCCTGGAGCCGAGCAAGATGGTCGGCGACAGCCTGCACATCCCCTACGACCGCAAGCTGATCAAGGATGCCCCGGATTTCGGCGTCGGCCGGCATCTCTCCCCCGAGCAGGAGCTCCAGCTCTACCACCACTACCGCCTGGATATCTCCGCACCGGCCGCGGACTCCGACCCGCCCCCCGCTGACACGGACTTCGGACGGATCGCCGGCGCGGAGGACTGATCCGGCCCGCCCAGCAGCGTCAGCGGCTCGCCCGGCCGCAGCGCCGGATCGTCGACGGCGAAGGTCCGCACCCGCCCCGGTGCGGACCACGGCGTCTCGAACCGTACGGTCACCCGCCCCACACCGCTGCCCTGCACCCATCCGGCGCCGAACTCCTCATGGACCACGTCCAGCCCCGGATACCAGCGCCGCGGCAGCTCGACGGCGGCCTCCGGCTCCGCCGCCGTCCCCTCTTCCGGCTCCGCCGCCCCACCCGCCTCCTCCGTCTCCCGCTCCGTGGCCATCTGCGCGAAGAGATCCTCCTGTGTGAAGTCGGCCAGCCCGGTCACCCCCACGCCCAGGAGCCGGACCCCGCCCGTGGTGTCCACCGTCTCCAGCAGCCGCACGGCGGCCTCCCTGACGACGGCCGGGTCGTCGGTGGGCCCGCGCAACGTCTCGGACCGGGTCAGCGTCGAGAAGTCGTAGTTGCGCACCTTGATCACCACCGTGCGCCCGGACCGCCCGGCCGCCCGCAGCCGCTGGACACAGCGGTCGGCCAGCCTCAGCATCTCGATCCGCACCCGGGTCCGGTCGGTGAGGTCGACCTCGAAGGTGTCCTCCACCGACACCGACTTCGCGTCCCGCTCGGCCACCACCGGCCGCTCGTCCTGCCCCAGCGCCATCGCATACAGCCCGGTGCCGTGTGCTTTGCCCAGCAGCCGCACCAGCTCCGCCTCGCCGGCCTCCGCGGTCTCCGCGACGGTGTGGATCCCGGCCCGGCGCAGCGCCTCGGCCGTCGCCGGCCCGACCCCGGGCAGCGTCCGCACCGGCATCGGCCCCAGCAGCTCCCGCTCGGTGCCGGGCTCGATCACCGCCAGACCGTCCGGTTTCGCCGCCTCGGACGCGATCTTGGCGAGCATCTTGGCGCCGGCCAGCCCCACCGACCCCGTCAGCCCGGTGACTGCCCTGATGTCCCGCCGCAGCTGCTCCCCCACGGCCCGCGCCGCGGCCGTCTCCGCAAGCACCCCGCCCGCCTCCAGATCCACGAACGCCTCGTCCAGACTCAGCGGCTCCACGAGCGGCGAGAGCGCCCGCAGCAGCTCCATCACCGCATCACTCACTTGGCGGTACAGCGTGAACCGGGGACTGAGATAAGCGGCGTTGGGGCACAGCCGGCGCGCCTGCGCCGTCGGCATCGCCGAGCGCACCCCGAAGACCCGCGCCTCGTACGAGGCGGTGGCGACCACACCGCGCGGCCCGATCCCGCCGACGACCACGGGCTTCCCCCGCAGACTCGGCTTGGCCGCCTGCTCGGCGGCCGCGTAGAACGCATCCATGTCCAGATGCAGGATCGTCGGCGCACGTCTCACACCACTGATGCTGCCGCACACCACTGACAATCGACCCGATCCCGGGCCGGGAACCGCCGTCGGCCGTCAGCCGGCCCGGTTGCGCCGCCGCGCCAGTTCGTCGTGCGGGTTCTTCCCGATGAGCGTCTCGCCGGTGTCCACCCGCTCCCCGTGGAGCTGCGACAGCGCGCCCTCCACGTCCCGCCACACCACGCCGACGGCGATGCCGAAGACGCCCTGGCCGCCCTGGAGGAGGTCCACGACCTGGTCGGGCGAGGTGCACTCGTAGACCGTCGCGCCGTCGCTCATCAGCGTCATCCGCGTCAGATCGTCCAGGCCCCGCGCCCGCAGGTGCTGGACGGCGGCGCGGATGTTCTGCAACGACACCCCGGTGTCCAGCAGTCGTTTGACGATCTTCAGGACCACGACGTCCCGGAAACTGTAGAGCCGCTGGGTGCCGGACCCGTAGGCCGGCCGGATGCTGGGCTCCACGAGCCCCGTGCGTGCCCAGTAGTCCAGCTGTCGGTAGGTGATGCCCGCCGCCGCACAGGCGGTCGGTCCGCGGTAGCCGATGCTCTCCGGCTCGCGCTCCCCCGACATCGCAGCGGCCTGTACCGGGCTGCGGTTGGCCGCCGCGCCCCTGTGGAGCGGCAATGCCCCTTCCGCCGCCGTACCGTCGCCGGTGATTGCCACGCCGCCCTCCGTCCTCCACGTCCCGGACGGGACCTGCCATATCGACGGTATGCAGTCACCCGGGGTGCGTCAACGATCGCCGCGCTCGCCACGCCGAGTGATAATCACCCTACGAGTGGTTTCTCGTGACTTGTCACGGGGAAGGAATGGCAGGTTGGCCGGAAACAGGCGGGTCGCCTGGCCGATCACTGGTTGGTGCCGAAGTCCTCCGGCGAGATCTGGTCGAGGAACTCGCGGAACTTCTCCACCTCGTCCTCCTGCTCGTCCGGAATCGCGATCCCCGCGTCGTCCAGCACACCGTCGGTACCGAAGATCGGGGTCCCGGTGCGCAGCGCCAGCGCTATCGCGTCGGACGGCCGGGCGCTGACCTCGACGCCACTGGCGAAGACCAGCTCGGCGTAGAAGACCCCTTCGCGCAGATCCGTGATCCTGACCTGCGTCAACTCCTGCCCCACGGCCTCCAGCACGTCCTTGAAGAGGTCATGCGTCAGCGGCCTGGCGGGGACCATGCCCTGCTGGGCGAACGCGATGGCGGTGGCCTCGCCCGGCCCGATCCAAATGGGCAGGTAACGGTCGCCTCCCACCTCCCGCAGCAGCACGATCGGTTGGCTGGAAGGCATCTCCACCCGGACACCCACGACGTCGAGCTCGTTCACACAGCAACCCTAGGCCGTGCCCGGCCGGTTTGGGTAGTCGGGCACTCGTTTGGTCACGGCACTCGGACCCGCAGGGCGCTCTGCAGCAGCGCCGCGTGCAGCCGCACCGACAGCGTGGCCAGCTCCGTGGCGGTGGCCTCGGCATGGGCCCGGGTCTGTGGGTTGCGGTGCCGCCGAAGGGGTGCAACGACCTGTTCGACCAGCCCCGCCTCGCGCTCCGCGGCCGCCTTCACCGCCCGCAGGTGCCGCGGCTCCAGCCCGAAACCGCCGAGGTCCGCCACGAGTTTGGCGACGGCCACCGCTTCGATGTCGTATCCCCCGTCCTCGTGGGGGACGATGAGTCCGTACGACTCCCACTCGACGAGCGCCGCCTCGTCGACCTCGGCGGCGGCCAGCAGCTCCGCCCGTCCGATCCGGGACACCGTCGGGCGCTCGCCGTCCATCTCGGACACGCCCTCGACGAGGTCCCGCGACGGCGCCGCCGGGGCGGGCAGCGAAACCTGCTCGCCGCGCTCCAGGGCGTCGAGATGGTCCCTGATGACCTTCAGGGGAAGGTAGTGGTCCCGCTGCATCCGCAGCACGTTCGCCAGCCGCTCGACGTCCTCGGCGGTGAACTTGCGGTACCCGGAAGGCGTGCGCTGCGGCTCGATCAGCCCCTCGGCCTCCAGAAACCGGATCTTGGAGATGGTGACCTCGGGGAACTCCTCGCGCAGAACCCCGAGCACCGTGCCGATGCTCATCGGTTTGCGGTCCGAGGAGGTGGTGCCGGACGAGCCGGCACCACCTGTCGGTGTATGGCGCATATGCCTTCCCTGGCGGTCAGATGCCGACGCCTCGCTGGCTGGCGTAGAAGACCATCCGGTACTTGCCGATCTGTACCTCGTCGCCGTTGGAGAGGACGACGGAGTCGATCGGCTCGCGGTTGACGTAGGTGCCGTTCAGGCTGCCGACGTCGGTGACCGTGAAGCGGCCGTCCGCACCGCGGCGGAACTCCACGTGGCTACGGGAGACCGTCACGTCGTCGAGGAAGATGTCGCCCTGCGGGTGCCGGCCCGCCGTCGTCAGCTCGCCGTCCAGGAGGAAGCGGCTGCCGGCGTTCGGACCCCGGCGGACGACCAGCAGGGCCGAGCCCAGCGGAAGGGCGTCGACGGCCGCCTGGGCCTCCGGGGAGAGGGCCGGCGACAGGTTCTGCCCGGTGGCCTCCGCGTCGTACGCCTCGATCCCCGAGATGGAGATGGTCGAGGTCGTCTCGGAGGCCCGCTCGGGCTGGGCTCCCGCGCGCAGCGGCGCACCGCAGTTGGAGCAGAACCGGCTCGCCTCGGCGTTCCGGTGCCCACACCTCGTACAAACCGGCAAGGTCGACCCTCCACCCGTGTGTGCGGCTGATGGTTCCTGGGAACCTATGCGGCCGGCACCGGAGGGGTCAACAGAACCCGCGCCGTGCCCCCCGGACGGACCGCCGACCTCATCACGGAACAGCGGACGGTCACCGGCCGCGGCGTCCTCCTCCGGCCGGCGCGGCGCACGGTGCCGCGCGGAGCCGCCGTCGCCTTCCTTGCGCGCGCTCTTGCCGAACAGCTTTCCAAACAACTTCACGGGCGATTCCCCTTGTACGACACAGACCCGCCCGTGGGGCAGGACGAACCCTCGATGCACACATCGGCCGATCCGGACATCCTGTGAACGTCCGTGGCCTTCAGACAGTTTCCACCACACACCACACGCACGGTGCGTCGACCCCCCGCTACCTCATGCCCTCGCCGGGCCATCACCATACGCAGATGCCTCACTGGGATGACAACCGAGCGTAGTCAGGCCGCTTCGCCTGTCGCAAGGCATCCACGATGATCTTCTCTTCACGGGCCACAGACACCTTGGCCTGCTCCTTTTCCAGTGTCTGGACCACTCCGCCAGGGATGTTGAGCGCCGGCTCGAGGTCCTCCGGCTTCCCGATGACCTTGAAACGGTACGGCTGCGTGACGCGCTTGCCGTCGATCTGCACCCCGCCCCGGAGATCCGAGAGGGAGGTGCTCGCGACCACGCGCACGTCGTTCACCTGAATCGCCTCGGCTCCGGCCGCCCGCAGTTCCTGGATGGTGTCCAGCAGTTTGTCCGCCTCCACGGAGTGGTGCGGGTCGTCGATGGTCAGGTTGATGCCGGGGCCTTGCGCCGCGACGGTACCGGCCAGCACGCCCAGCTGCTGTTCCTTCTCCACGGTCTGCTTACGGGCCTCCTCGGCTTGGTCCGAGCTGTTCTCCAGCTCGGCCTTCTGTCCCTCCAGGCGCCGCTGCTCATCCGTCAACCGCTGGGAGCGGTTGTCCAGTTCGTCCAGGATGCGCACCAAGTCCTCTTGGCGTGCACCCCGCAGCGCACTGCTGTCACTTGTGGAACGTACCTGAATCGCGAGGCCGAGGCCGAGAATGAACAGGAGCAACGCGACGATCAGTTGAGCCCGGGTCAGTCGCGGCGGCCACAGACTGGCCCGGAGCCGCTGCCGACCCGTCATCGCGGCGGGCGCCGCCGGCTCCTCGTCCGCCGTCGCGCCCGAACCATCACCAACCGCCGGTTCGGACCGCTTCTGTCCCGCTTCCGGCTCCTCGTGCTCCGCTTCCGGGCCTGCGGCCCGCTGCTCCGCCCCGGGCCGGCGAGGCATCTCCGGAGGCATCGGCCGCCGCCCCGCGGGGTGGTCCGCACCGCCTTCCGGCGCCGGGCCGGGCTCCGCCCGCTCGTCCGGCGTGCGCTCCGGCTCCGGGGTCCCGTCCGCTCCCATCGGCCTCACGCCCGGAAGACGTGCCGGCGGATCGCGGCAGCGTTGGAGAAGATGCGGATACCGAGCACCACCACGACACCGGTGGAGAGTTGGGCGCCGACGCCCAGCTTGTCGCCGAGGAAGACGATCAGGGCGGCGACCACGACGTTCGACAGGAAGGAGACGACGAAGACCTTGTCGTCGAAGATGCCGTCCAACATCGCTCGCAGACCACCGAACACGGCGTCCAGCGCGGCGACGACAGCGATCGGCAAGTAGGGCTCGACCACCGTCGGCACCACGGGTCGGACGACGATTCCGACCACGACTCCCACGATGAGGCCCAGTACGGCGATCACGATGTGCCCTTCCCTGTGTCGGCGCCGTCCGCCTTCGCGGCACCGGCCTTCGGCTTTGCGGTACGTACGGTCAAACTGGGCGCGGGCGGCAGCGTGACCGAGCTCTCCACGGAAATCCTGGCGCGTACGCCGTAGTTCTCCTGCAACACGTGCAGATACTGGCCGTCGGGGCTGTCCTGGAACTCGGTGCTCAGCCTCTGCCCGTCTCCCACCGCCAGCACCGTGTAGGGCGGCACCAGTGGCTTGTTGTCGACCAGTATGGCGTCTCCCGCCGCTCTGATCGCCGAGAGCGACGTAAGCCGCTGCCCATTGACGGAGATGGCCTCCGCACCGGACTGCCACAGGCCGTTGACCACGCGCTGCATGTCACGGTCGCGCACCCGCCCGGTGTCCGAGAAGTCGCTGCTCTCGCGCGGACCTCCGGTGCCGGCCTCGGACCCCTTGGCGTCGTCCACGACGAGCTTCACGCCCGGCCCGGTCACCTGGGTCGAACCGGCCAGCAGCGCCAGCAGGTCGGCCTTGCCGTCACCGTGCTGCTTCAGTGCCTCGCGCTGCATCCGGTCCACCTCGTCCCGGGCCGCGTCCACCCGCTGCTGCTGGGTGTCGGCCTCGGCGGTGCCCTTCTGGATGCGGTTGATCAGCTCCTCGCGCTCCTTGGCCAGCGTGGGCGCGGAGACCCGTGCCTGCGCCGCCCCCACCGTCACCACCAGCGCCGCCAGCACCAGACCGGCCGCCAGACCCAACTTCGCCCGGAGCGTGCGCGGCAGACCGCCGACACCCGCCGCGGACTTCCGCGCGGCGGCCTCGGCGTACCCGTCGTCGAGGCTGTGGTCCATCACGTTGGTCAGCAGCGACATCGAAGCATCCGGGCGCGCGGCCGAGGGGTGGGGGCTGCTCCGAACGGGGCGCTGCTGCGACATGCCGCACATCGTCCCATGTCGGCGAAGCGGTCTCCCAATGGCCCCACCGGCGCGCCCGTCGAGCGGCACGCCGGTGGGGTCCTCGGTCAGCGTCCGGCGCTGTCCACCACGGCCGCCCACTCGTCCAGCAGCTGCTGGACGGAGGCATCGTCCGGGCCCTCCGCCCAGAGGTGGGTGACCGCCTCGGCCGGATCCGGCAGCACCAGCACCCAGCGCCCGTCGGCCTCCACGATCCGCACGCCGTCGGTGGTGTCCACGTCGCGGTCGCCGGCGGCCTCCACGACGTGCCGCATCACCAGGCCCTTGACCGCCCACGGCGTCGCCAGGTCCCGCCGCTGGACGTGCGCCCGCGGGATCCGCGCGTCGATCTGGCTGAGCGTGAGCTGAGTACGGGCCACCAGGCCGATCAGCCGGACGAACGCGGCCGCGCCGTCGAAGACGCTGCTGAACTCCGGGATGATGAAACCGCCCAGGCCGTCACCACCGAACACCGTGCCGTCCGACCGCCCCACCCGGGTCAGGTCGTCCGGAGACGTCGTCGTCCACTCGACCTGCGTGCCGTGGTACGCCGCCACCTGCTCGGCGATCCGGGTCGTGGTCACCGGCAGCGCCACCCGGCCGCTGCGCCGCTCGGCCGCGACGAGGTCCAGCATCACCAGCAGCGCCCGGTCGTCCTCGATGATCCGGCCGCGCTCGTCCACCAGGGAGAGCCGCTCGCCGACGGGGTCGAACCGCACGCCGAACGCGGCCCGGGCAGACGCCACCATCTCGCCGAGCCGGACCAGCCCGGCGCGCCGGGCGTCGGCGGTCTCGGTCGGCCGGGCCTCGTCCAGACCGGGGTTGATGGTCAGCGAGTCGACGCCGAGCCGGCCCAGGAGGCTGGGGAGTACCAGGCCGGCGCTGCCGTTCGAGGCATCCACGACGACCTTCAGACCGGAGTCGCTGATGCCGGTGGTGTCCACGGCCCGCAGCATCGCTCCCGTATAGGAGTCGAAGACGCTGGACGGGAAATGGAGGTCACCGATCTCGCCGGGAAAGGCCCGCCGGTACTCCTGCCGGGCATAGACCCGGTCGAGCTTGCGCTGACCGGCCTGCGAGAGGTCCGCACCGCGCTCGTCGAAGAACATGATGTCGACCGAGTCCGGCACCCCTGGCGTGGTCCGGACCATGATCCCGCCCGCGCTGCCCCGGGCGGTCTGCTGCCGGGCGACGGGCAGCGGTACGTTCTCCAGGTCGCGGACGTCGATGGCACTCGCCTGGAGCGCGGAGATCACCGCCCGCTTCAGGGCACGGGCACCGCGCGAGTGGTCGCGCGCCGTGGTGACCGTGGCCCCCTTCTTCAATGTGGTGGCATACGCGCCGGCGAGCCGCACGGCGAGTTCCGGAGTGATCTCGACGTTGAGGATCCCCGACACCCCGCGCGCCCCGAACAGGTGCGCCTGGCCCCGGGACTCCCAGATGACGGAGGTGTTGACGAACGCACCGGCCTCGATCGTCTTGAAGGGATAGACCCGCACATTGCCCTGGACGATCGACTCCTCGCCGATCAGGCACTCGTCGCCGATGACCGCACCGTCCTCGATCCGCGCCGCCCGCATGATGTCGGTGTTCTTGCCGATCACACAGCCGCGCAGATTGCTGTGCTGCCCGACGTAGACGTTGTCGTGCACCACCGCCCGATGCAGGAACGCACCGCTCTTGACGACGACGTTGGAGCCGACGACGGTGTGCTCACGGATCTCCACATCGGCCTCGACCTTGGCGTAGTCGCCGATGTACAACGGCCCGCGCAGCACCGCGTCCGGGTGCACCTCGGCGCCCTCGGCGACCCACACGCCCGGCGAGATCTCGAAGCCGTCGATTTCGACGTCGACCTTGCCTTCGAGCACATCGGCCTGGGCCTTGACATAGCTTTCGTGCGTGCCGACGTCCTCCCAGTAGCCCTCGGCGACATAGCCGTAGATGGGCTTGCCGTCCTTCATCAACTGCGGAAAGACGTCCCCGGACCAGTCGACCGGGACATCCGCCTCGACGTAGTCGAAGACCTCCGGCTCCATCACATAGATGCCGGTGTTCACGGTGTCCGAGAAGACCTGCCCCCAGGTGGGCTTCTCCAGAAAGCGCTCGACCCGGCCACCCTCGTCGACGATGGTGATCCCGAATTCCAACGGATTGGGCACCCTCGTCAGGCATACGGTGACGAGGGCACCCTTTTCCTTGTGGAAGCGGATGAGATCGGTGAGATCGAAGTCGGTGAGAGCGTCGCCCGAGATGACGAGGAAAGCATCGTCCCTGAGTGCCTCTTCGGCGTTCTTCACGCTCCCGGCGGTGCCGAGCGGCTTTTCCTCATTGGCATAGGTGAGCTCCATCCCCAGCTCTTCGCCGTCACCGAAATAGTTCCGGACGAGCGAGGCCAGGAATTGCACGGTCACGACGGTCTCGCTGAGACCATGCCTTTTCAACAGCCGCAGTACGTGCTCCATGATCGGCCGATTGGCCACCGGAAGCAGCGGCTTGGGCATGCTGGACGTCATGGGGCGAAGGCGTGTTCCTTCGCCGCCGGCCATCACAACGGCCTTCATGTCGGAAGCGTCCTCCTCGAAGAGACGACGGTCTTGCCGACTTCACTTGTCAAGGGCGCCCTTTTTCTCCCCCGTGCGGGCGCCGGGCCTTGGCATGATCTGCCCATTCGGCGAGCTCAGTCGGCCGTGGCGTCCGCCCTGATGATCCGGCGGACCTGGACCACGTAGAGGATCCCTGCCCACCAGTACAGCGCTGTACCCCACCCGGCGAACGCCCATCCGAAAATGGCAGCGAGTGTGTGAAGCCAGTCATGTCCGTCACTGAGCAACAGCAACGGGAAGGCGTACATCAAGTTGAACGTAGCCGCTTTGCCCAGGAAGTTCACCTGGGGAGGCCCGTATCCGTGACGTCCGAGGATGCCGACCGCGATCAGCAGCATCAGCTCACGGGCGAGCAGCGCCGCGGTGAGCCAGACCGGAAGGATCTCACGCCAGGTCAGACCGACGAGCGTGGAGAGGATGTAGAGGCGATCGGCGGCCGGGTCGAGGATCCGGCCCAGGCTGCTGATCTGGTTCCAGCGCCGGGCGAGCTTGCCGTCGAGGTAATCGCTGACCCCGCTCAATGCGAGGACGAGCAGCGCCCAGCCATCGGCGTTGGGGCCGTCGAACTTCGGCCAGAGGATCAGCCACAGGAACAGCGGCACACCGACCAGGCGCGCCATGCTCAGAATATTCGGGATGGTGAGGACGCGATCTGTCTGGATCCGCGTCTCCTGGACCTCCACGCGGAAGCCTCCTGTGGGAAAAATATGCCGATGATGCCTCCGACTTTACCTGGCCGGCCGGCCCTGCCGCGCCACGGGTCCCCGTACCGCAACGCAAGAAAGCCCCGCCAGGAACCAAGGTTCCCGACGGGGCTTTCTATTACGTTGAGTTCGGCGGCGTCCTACTCTCCCACAGGGTCCCCCCTGCAGTACCATCGGCGCTGAAAGGCTTAGCTTCCGGGTTCGGAATGTAACCGGGCGTTTCCCTAACGCTAAAACCACCGAAACACTATGAAACTCAGAACAACCGTTGGTCTGTTCGTGGCTTCAGAACCAACACAGTGGACGCGAGCAACTGAGGACAAGCCCTCGGCCTATTAGTACCAGTCAACTCCACACCTTACGATGCTTCCATATCTGGCCTATCAACCCAGTCGTCTACTGGGAGCCTTACCCCATCAAGTGGGAGGGAGCCCTCATCTCGAAGCAGGCTTCCCGCTTAGATGCTTTCAGCGGTTATCCTTTCCGAACGTAGCCAACCAGCCATGCCCTTGGCAGAACAACTGGCACACCAGAGGTCCGTCCGTCCCGGTCCTCTCGTACTAGGGACAGCCCTTCTCAAGACTCCTACGCGCACAGCGGATAGGGACCGAACTGTCTCACGACGTTCTAAACCCAGCTCGCGTACCGCTTTAATGGGCGAACAGCCCAACCCTTGGGACCGACTCCAGCCCCAGGATGCGACGAGCCGACATCGAGGTGCCAAACCATCCCGTCGATATGGACTCTTGGGGAAGATCAGCCTGTTATCCCCGGGGTACCTTTTATCCGTTGAGCGACGGCGCTTCCACAAGCCACCGCCGGATCACTAGTCCCTACTTTCGTACCTGCTCGACCCGTCAGTCTCACAGTCAAGCTCCCTTGTGCACTTACACTCAACACCTGATTACCAACCAGGCTGAGGGAACCTTTGGGCGCCTCCGTTACCCTTTAGGAGGCAACCGCCCCAGTTAAACTACCCACCAGACACTGTCCCTGATCCGGATCACGGACCCAGGTTAGACATCCAGCACGACCAGAGTGGTATTTCAACAACGACTCCACACCAACTGGCGTTGGCGCTTCACAGTCTCCCACCTATCCTACACAAGCCGAACCGAACACCAATATCAAGCTATAGTAAAGGTCCCGGGGTCTTTCCGTCCTGCTGCGCGAAACGAGCATCTTTACTCGTAATGCAATTTCACCGGGCCTATGGTTGAGACAGTCGAGAAGTCGTTACGCCATTCGTGCAGGTCGGAACTTACCCGACAAGGAATTTCGCTACCTTAGGATGGTTATAGTTACCACCGCCGTTTACTGGCGCTTAAGTTCTCAGCTTCGCCCCACCGAAATGGAGCTAACCGGTCCCCTTAACGTTCCAGCACCGGGCAGGCGTCAGTCCGTATACATCGCCTTACGGCTTCGCACGGACCTGTGTTTTTAGTAAACAGTCGCTTCTCGCTGGTCTCTGCGGCCACCCCCAGCTCAGGAAGCAAGTTCCCTCACCAGAAATGGCCCCCCTTCTCCCGAAGTTACGGGGGCATTTTGCCGAGTTCCTTAACCATAGTTCACCCGAACGCCTCGGTATTCTCTACCTGACCACCTGAGTCGGTTTAGGGTACGGGCCGCCTTGAAACTCACTAGAGGCTTTTCTCGACAGCATAGGATCATCCACTTCACCACAATCGGCTCGGCATCAGGTCTCAGCCTTAACGTGCGACGGATTTGCCTATCACACGGCCTACACCCTTACCCCGGGACAACCACCGCCCGGGCTGGACTACCTTCCTGCGTCACCCCATCGCTTACCTACTACAAGTCTGGTCCGTCGGCTCCACCACTCCCCTCAACTCCGAAGAGATCAGGGCGGCTTCACGGACTTAGCATCGCCTGATTCAGTACTGGGCGCTTCAAAGCGGGTACCGGAATATCAACCGGTTGTCCATCGACTACGCCTGTCGGCCTCGCCTTAGGTCCCGACTTACCCTGGGCAGATCAGCTTGACCCAGGAACCCTTAGTCAATCGGCGCAAGAGTTTCCCACTCTTGTATCGCTACTCATGCCTGCATTCTCACTCGTGAACCGTCCACAACTCGCTTCCACGGCTGCTTCACCCGGCACACGACGCTCCCCTACCCATCACAACAGGCGTTAGCCCTCATGCTGCAATGACACGACTTCGGCGGTGTACTTGAGCCCCGCTACATTGTCGGCGCGGAATCACTTGACCAGTGAGCTATTACGCACTCTTTCAAGGGTGGCTGCTTCTAAGCCAACCTCCTGGTTGTCTCTGCGACTCCACATCCTTTCCCACTTAGCACACGCTTAGGGGCCTTAGTCGATGCTCTGGGCTGTTTCCCTCTCGACCATGGAGCTTATCCCCCACAGTCTCACTGCCGCGCTCTCACTTACCGGCATTCGGAGTTTGGCTAAGGTCAGTAACCCGGTAGGGCCCATCGCCTATCCAGTGCTCTACCTCCGGCAAGAAACACACGACGCTGCACCTAAATGCATTTCGGGGAGAACCAGCTATCACGGAGTTTGATTGGCCTTTCACCCCTAACCACAGGTCATCCCCCAGGTTTTCAACCCTGGTGGGTTCGGTCCTCCACGAAGTCTTACCTCCGCTTCAACCTGCCCATGGCTAGATCACTCCGCTTCGGGTCTAGAGCGTGCAACTCAAACGCCCTCTTCGGACTCGCTTTCGCTACGGCTTCCCCACACGGGTTAACCTCGCTACACACCGCTAACTCGCAGGCTCATTCTTCAAAAGGCACGCAGTCACGACTGATGAGAAAACTCACCAGCGACGCTCCCACGGCTTGTAGGCACACGGTTTCAGGTACTATTTCACTCCGCTCCCGCGGTACTTTTCACCATTCCCTCACGGTACTATCCGCTATCGGTCACCAGGGAATATTTAGGCTTAACGGGTGGTCCCGCCAGATTCACACGGGATTTCTCGGGCCCCGTGCTACTTGGGTGTCTCTCAAACGAGCCGCTAATGTTTCAGCTACGGGGGTCTTACCCTCTACGCCGGACCTTTCGCATGTCCTTCGCCTACATCAACGGTTTCTGACTCGTCCCACAGCCGGCAGACTGCAGAAAAGAGATCCCACAACCCCGCACTGGCAACCCCTGCCGGGTATCACACCAATACGGTTTGGCCTCATCCAGTTTCGCTCGCCACTACTCCCGGAATCACGGTTGTTTTCTCTTCCTGCGGGTACTGAGATGTTTCACTTCCCCGCGTTCCCTCCACACTGCCTATGTGTTCAGCAGCGGGTGACAGCCCATGACGACTGCCGGGTTTCCCCATTCGGACACCCCCGGATCAAAGCTCGGTTGACAGCTCCCCGGGGCCTATCGCGGCCTCCCACGTCCTTCATCGGTTCCTGGTGCCAAGGCATCCACCGTGCGCCCTTAAAAACTTGGCCACAGATGCTCGCGTCCACTGTGCAGTTCTCAAACAACGACCAGCCACCCGTCACACACCACCAACGTGGCGCTTCACCGGGACCGGCATTCGAAGGGCAAGCAACGCTCGCACCCTCAGACACCCAACAGCGCGCCCGACCCGACCAGATGAGACCCCGCGTTCCACGCCGAAGCAGTACTAACAGTCCCCATCACGATCGTGCCGAATAGTCAACGTTCCACCCATGAGCAACCAGCATCAGACACTCGCTGATGTACTGGCCTCTGACCAAACCGAAGCCTGGTAAGAAGTGCTCCTTAGAAAGGAGGTGATCCAGCCGCACCTTCCGGTACGGCTACCTTGTTACGACTTCGTCCCAATCGCCAGTCCCACCTTCGACGATTCCCTCCCACAAGGGGTTGGGCCACCGGCTTCGGGTGTTACCGACTTTCGTGACGTGACGGGCGGTGTGTACAAGGCCCGGGAACGTATTCACCGCAGCAATGCTGATCTGCGATTACTAGCAACTCCGACTTCATGGGGTCGAGTTGCAGACCCCAATCCGAACTGAGACCGGCTTTTTGAGATTCGCTCCACCTCACGGTATCGCAGCTCATTGTACCGGCCATTGTAGCACGTGTGCAGCCCAAGACATAAGGGGCATGATGACTTGACGTCGTCCCCACCTTCCTCCGAGTTGACCCCGGCAGTCTCCTGTGAGTCCCCATCACCCCGAAAGGCATGCTGGCAACACAGAACAAGGGTTGCGCTCGTTGCGGGACTTAACCCAACATCTCACGACACGAGCTGACGACAGCCATGCACCACCTGTACACCGACCACAAGGGGGACCCTGTCTCCAGAGTTTTCCGGTGTATGTCAAGCCTTGGTAAGGTTCTTCGCGTTGCGTCGAATTAAGCCACATGCTCCGCTGCTTGTGCGGGCCCCCGTCAATTCCTTTGAGTTTTAGCCTTGCGGCCGTACTCCCCAGGCGGGGAACTTAATGCGTTAGCTGCGGCACGGACGACGTGGAATGTCGCCCACACCTAGTTCCCAACGTTTACGGCGTGGACTACCAGGGTATCTAATCCTGTTCGCTCCCCACGCTTTCGCTCCTCAGCGTCAGTATCGGCCCAGAGATCCGCCTTCGCCACCGGTGTTCCTCCTGATATCTGCGCATTTCACCGCTACACCAGGAATTCCGATCTCCCCTACCGAACTCTAGCCTGCCCGTATCGAATGCAGACCCGGAGTTAAGCCCCGGGCTTTCACATCCGACGCGACAAGCCGCCTACGAGCTCTTTACGCCCAATAATTCCGGACAACGCTCGCGCCCTACGTATTACCGCGGCTGCTGGCACGTAGTTAGCCGGCGCTTCTTCTGCAGGTACCGTCACTCTCGCTTCTTCCCTGCTGAAAGAGGTTTACAACCCGAAGGCCGTCATCCCTCACGCGGCGTCGCTGCATCAGGCTTTCGCCCATTGTGCAATATTCCCCACTGCTGCCTCCCGTAGGAGTCTGGGCCGTGTCTCAGTCCCAGTGTGGCCGGTCGCCCTCTCAGGCCGGCTACCCGTCGTCGCCTTGGTGAGCCATTACCTCACCAACAAGCTGATAGGCCGCGGGCTCATCCTTCACCGCCGGAGCTTTCCACACACAGAAGATGCCTCCGTGTGTCATATCCGGTATTAGACCCCGTTTCCAGGGCTTGTCCCAGAGTGAAGGGCAGATTGCCCACGTGTTACTCACCCGTTCGCCACTAATCCCCGACCGAAGCCGGTTCATCGTTCGACTTGCATGTGTTAAGCACGCCGCCAGCGTTCGTCCTGAGCCAGGATCAAACTCTCCGTGAATGCTTCCCCGTAATCGGGGCGAACACCACGAGAGCGGAACCACAAGGAGGAATAATCCCCGCGGTTCACAGCGTCCTCGCTGTGCGCCTCCCAAAGCTTTGGAAGGACTTTCAAAGGAACCTCGCCCCAACATGACGTTGGAGACGGGGTATCAACATATCTGGCGTTGACTTTTGGCACGCTGTTGAGTTCTCAAGGAACGGACGCTTCCTTTGGATTCCCTTCCGGGTTTCCGCCGGGCGCTTCCCTTCGGTGTTCCACACTCTATCAGGGCTTTTCCGGCTTTTCGAACCGCGCTTTTCTGCAGGCATGCAGAATTGCGTGATCCGAGCATCTGGATCATGACTCTGAGGAGTGCCGCCCACTCAGCCGGTCGCGCTGGGCGCTTCCTGGCTGTCCGGGGCAGAGCTAAGACAGTACAGGGGCCCGGTGGGCGAGGCAAATCGATTCGGCGCCGGACGGGGCATCAACTGGGCTCTGTCATGCGGAACCGTCAGTTCTTATGACTTACGCTTCTCAACGGTGCGCCGTCCGGGACAGGCAGTGACGGCGGCCTGATGAATCTTCACCCCTGGGAGGTTTCCCATGACCACCGTGACGTCCCCCCTTGCCGGACGCGCCATCGGACTGGCGGCCGTGCCGGACCCCGTCTTCTCCGGCGCGATGGTGGGCCCCGGCACCGCCATCGACCCGGTTCGTGAGCCCTCGGAGGCGGTGTCGCCCGTGGAGGGCGTGGTCGTCTCCTTGCACCCGCATGCGTTCGTCGTCGTGGACGCCGAAGGACACGGCGTGCTGACGCACCTCGGTATCGACACCGTGCAGCTCAACGGCGAAGGCTTCGAACTGCTGGTGAACAAGGGCGACACCGTCACCCGCGGACAGGCCGTCGTGCGCTGGAACCCGGCTGCGGTCGAGGAGGCCGGCAAGTCGCCGGTGTGCCCCGTCGTCGCGCTGGAGGCGACCGCGGACTCGCTCGGCGACGTCCGCGAGGACGGCGAGGTCAAGGCCGGCGACGAGCTCTTCTCCTGGCAGTAGGGGCAACCGGTCGCCGTTGCGAGACGGCAGGTACGACATCCACCGCGGCGGCCGGGCCCGCCGCAACAACCGGAGACGGGTGACATGGAGACAACGCTGCGGGGCGTCGGGGTGAGCCACGGCGTGGCCATCGGCGAGGTGCGGCACATGGGGACGGCGGTGCTGGAGCCGCCGGCCAAGCAGATTCCGGCGGAGGAGGCGGAGCGCGAACAGGGGCGCGCCCGCCAGGCCGTGGAGGCTGTGGCCGCCGATCTGATCGCGCGGGGCAATCTGGCGGGCGGCGAGGCACAGCACGTGCTGGAGGCGCAGGCCATGATGGCCCAGGACCCCGAGCTGATGGCCGATGTCGAGCGGCGGATCGCCGTGGGCAGCACGGCCGAGCGCGCGGTGTACGACGCGTTCGCCGCCTACCGGGCGCTGCTGGCCGGGGCGGGTGAGTACCTGGCGGGCCGGGTGGCCGACCTCGACGACGTGCGGAACCGTATCGTCGCGCGGCTGCTGGGCGTGCCGATGCCGGGTGTGCCGGACAGCGACGAGCCGTACGTGCTGATCGCGCGGGATCTCGCACCGGCCGACACGGCGCTGCTGGACCCGACGCTGGTGCTCGGGTTCGTGACCGAGGAGGGCGGGCCGACCAGCCACAGCGCGATTCTGGCGCGGGCGCTGGGGGTGCCGGCCGTGGTGGCGCTGCCCGGTGCGGGCGAGCTCGTCGAGGGCACCGTGATCGCGGTGGACGGCAGCACCGGTGAGGTGTTCGTCGACCCGAGCGCGGAGAAGAAGGCGGAGCTGACGCGGGCGGCCGAGGAGCGCAAGGCGGCGCTGGCGGCGGCGTCCGGTCCGGGTGCCACGTCCGACGGGCACAAGGTGCCGCTGCTGGCGAACGTCGGCGGGCCGGCGGATGTGCCGGCGGCCGTGGAGGCCGGTGCGGAGGGCGTCGGGCTGTTCCGTACGGAGTTCCTGTTCCTGGACGACAGCAAGCAGGCGCCGTCGGAGGAGAAGCAGGTCGAGGCGTACCGGAAGGTGCTGGAAGCCTTTCCGGAGGGGCGTGTGGTCGTACGCGTGCTGGACGCCGGGGCGGACAAGCCGCTGGACTTCCTGACGCCTGCGGACGAGCCGAACCCGGCGCTGGGTGTCCGGGGTCTGCGGACGCTGCTGGACCACCCCGAGGTGCTGCGGACGCAGCTTCGGGCGCTGGCGAAGGCCGCCGAGGGGCTGCCGGTGTACCTGGAGGTCATGGCGCCGATGGTGGCGGACCGGACCGACGCCAGGGCGTTCGCGGACGCGTGCCGGGAGGCCGGGCTGCGGGCGAAGTTCGGTGCGATGGTCGAGATTCCGTCGGCGGCGCTGCGGGCCCGGTCGATCCTCCAGGAGGTGGAGTTCCTGTCGCTGGGCACCAACGACCTGGCGCAGTACACCTTTGCGGCGGACCGGCAGGTGGGCGCGGTGTCGCGTTTGCAGGACCCGTGGCAGCCGGCGCTGCTGGACCTGGTGGCGGCTTCGGCCGAGGCCGCGAAGGCCGAGGGCAAGAGCTGTGGCGTGTGTGGTGAGGCGGCCTCCGATCCGCTGTTGGCGTGTGTGCTGACGGGGCTGGGCGTCACCAGCCTGTCGATGGGTGCGGCGTCGCTCCCGTATGTGCGGGCGACGCTGGCCAAGCACACGCTGGCGCAGTGCGAGCGGGCCGCTGCCGCGGCGCGGGCCGCGGACACCGCGGAGGATGCCCGGGCGGCCGCGCAGGCGGTGCTCTCCGGGGAGTGATCCGGGCGGCGCGCGACGCCGTGTGAGGTGATCGGGACGGCCGTCCCGCCGATGTGGCGGGGCGGCCGTCCCGCATGTGCGTGGGGGGCCGGCCCCGCTGGGTGTCAGGGGTGGCAGTGGGGGCCGGGTGGGGGTGGGAGGGGCAGGCCGGGGGCGTGGTCGACGCGGTGTTCGGGCGGGATGGGCTCGTCGGTTTCGGGGTCGGTGCAGTAGGCGTCGAAGATCTCGGCGGCGCTGATGGGGTCGGGCCAGGCGCCGCGGAGGCGCCAGCCGCGGACGGTGGCGGGACCGGGGTCGGTGGGGTGGTCGTCGGTGGTGGGGATGGTGCGGCAGACCAGGGCGCCTGTGACGGGTTGGGCGAGGGCGGCGGCGAGGACCGTGCAGAACGCGAGGGTTTCGGATGGGGGGAGGTGGGGCGGGGTGTCGTCGGGGGTGACGGTGGCGTGCAGATAGGCGCGGAGCGAACCGGTGGGGTCGGGGAGGGTGCAGACGAGGTGATGGGTGCCCTCCCCCAGGGCCGCGAGGAGGTGGTGGAGGGCGGCGGTGGCCCGGGTGAAGGCGGCGTGTGCGAGGTCCTCGCCGCAGGTGGCGCAGCGGCCGGCGCGGGCGAGGAGGGTGGTGGCGCGGTCGCAGGATTCCCGGCGGGCGGCTTCTTCGGTGAGTAAGGGGAGGAGACGGTCGAGCGGGGTGCCGTCATAGGCGAGGGAGGCGCCGGTGCAGGCGACGGCGGCGGTGTAGCGGCTGCGGCTGGCCGGGGCGTCCGGGTCGAGGCCGTGGTCGGCGCAGTAGCGGGCGAAGGCGGCCGGGTCGAAGAGGCAGAGGGTGGTGTGCACGCCCTGGGCGGCGAGGGTGCGCAGCAGGGTCTCCAACTGGCGGAGGTAGCCGCGGTGGTCGTCGAAGGGGAAGGTGCGGTAGCGGCGCATGGCGGCGAAGTCCCGGGCGTCGGCGAGGACGGCGGCGGTGCTGGGGAGTTCGCGGCGGAGCGGGTGGGCGGGGTGGTGGGTGGGTCGGGCGGGTGTCATGGCTCCCCCTCGGTGGGTGCGCTGGTCGGGCGGACGGGTCGGCGTCACTGGTCGGACGACGACTGTCACCGAGAGTAATCGGGGGGTCTGACAACGGCGGGACGGCCGGCGCCGGGGCGGGGTGCCGCCGGCGCCGGTCCGCCCGCTCTCATGTGGCGCGGTACCTGGCGCGGTCGGCGGCGATCCGCTCGTAGAAGTGGAGGAGTTCGAGGTCGTCGACGGAGCCGGGGTTGACGGCCTTTTCGAGAGGGGTGCCCTGGAGGAGGCGCTTGACGGGGACCTCGATGCGCTTGCCGGTGAGGGTGTGCGGGACGCCGGGGGCCTCGATGATCTCGTCGGGGACGTGGCGGGGGGAGAGCTGTTCGCGGATGGTCCGCTTGATGCGGTCGCGGAGGGCGTCGTCCAGGGTGGCGCCCGGGGCGAGGTGGACGAAGAGGGGCATCCAGTAGCCGCCGTCGGGGAGTTCGAGGCCGATGACGAGGGATTCGCGGATCTCGGGGAGGCGTTCGACGGCCTCGTAGATGTCGGCGGAGCCCATCCGGACGCCCTGGCGGTTGAGGGTGGAGTCGGAGCGGCCGTGGATGACGACGCTGCCGCGGGAGGTGAGGGTGATCCAGTCGCCGTGCCGCCAGACGCCGGGGTAGGTGTCGAAGTAGCTGTCGTGGTAGCGGGTGCCGTCGGGGTCGTTCCAGAAGCGGGTGGGCATGGACGGCATGGGCTTGGTGACGACGAGTTCGCCGACCTCGTCGATGACCGGCCTGCCCTGGGGGTCCCATGCCTGGAGGTCGGTGCCCAGGCAGGCGGCCTGGAGTTCGCCGATGTGGACGGGGAGGGTGGGTACGGCGCCGGCGAAGCAGCTGCAGACGTCGGTGCCGCCGCTGACGGAGGCGGTCCACAGGTCGGTGCCGGTCTCGGCGAAGGTGTCGTGGAGCCAGCGGAAGCCGTCGGGCGGGAGCGGGGAGCCGGTGGTGGCGACGCAGGTGACGGTGGAGAGGTCGAGGTCGCGGGCGGGGTGCAGGCCGGCCTTGCGGCAGGCCATGACGTAGGCGGCGGAGGTGCCGAAGACGGTGGCGCGGGTGGCGGCGGCGACCTGCCACTGGGCGGCGGTGTCGGGGTGGCCGGGGCTGCCGTCGTACAGGACGATCGTGGATCCGGCGAGCAGGCCGCCGACGAGGAAGTTCCACATCATCCAGCCGGTGGAGGTGTACCAGAAGAAGCGGTCGTCGGGGCCGAGGTCGCAGTGCAGGCCGGTCTGCTTGAGGTGTTCGAGGAGGATGCCGCCCTGGGACTGGACGATGGCCTTGGGGAGGCCGGTGGTGCCGGAGGAGTACAGGACCCACAGCGGGTGGTCGAAGGGGACCTGCTCGAAGACCGGGTCGGTGGCATCGGAGGTCAGGTCGGACCATTCCAGGGCGCCTTCGGGGGCGGGGGTGCCGAGCAGGGGGACGTGGACGACGGCGCGCAGGGTGGGGAGTTCGGCGCGGAGTTCGGCGACGGTGTCCCGGCGGTCGTGTTCCTTGCCGCCGTAGCGGTAGCCGTCGACGGTGAACAGGACGACCGGTTCGACCTGCTGGAAGCGGTCCAGGACGCTGCGGGCGCCGAAGTCGGGGGCGCAGGAGGTCCAGACGGCGCCGACCGCGGCGGTGGCGAGGAGGGCGACCACGGCCTGCGGGATGTTGGGGAGGTAGCCGCTGACGCGGTCGCCGGGGCGGACGCCGAGCCGGCGGAGGGCGGCGGCCAGGGAGCCGACCTGGGTGCGGAGTTCGGCCCAGGTGACGGGGGCGGGTTCCTGGCGTTCGTCGACGTGGAGGAGGGCGGGGGTGTCGGCGCGGGCGGCGTCCTCGGCGGTGCGCAGGGCGTGTTCGGCGTAGTTGAGGGTGGCGCCGGGGAACCAGCGGGCGCCGGGCATGGTGCGGTCGGCGAGGACGGTGTCGTAGGGGGTGGTGAAGCGGACGTCGAACCATTCGGCGACGGCCTGCCAGAAGGTCGGCAGCTGGTCGACGGACCAGCGGTGCAGGGCGGCGTAACCGGCAGCGGGGTCGCCGGGGGTGGGGGCGGGGGCGCCGTGGTGGGTGGCGGCCCAGGTGTGGAAGCGGGTGACCTGTGCGCCGGCGATCCGGTCCGGGCCGGGCTGCCAGAGGGGTTCCGGGGCCGGCTGGGCGGCGGAGTGCGGTGCGGTGGTCATGATGCGGCTCCTGGCAGGTACGCGTCGTGGGCGTCGGCCGTGCGCGGTGGCGGGGGTCCCCCGGTGGGGCGCGTGGCCGGCTTGTGTGGACGATGCCATGTGATCGACTTGTGCACCAGGGTGGATCGGCACATTCGGGGGTGGGGGGCCGGCGGGTGCGGGGCGCGGCGGGGAGGTGGTCCGGGACGGTTCGGGGTGGTTCGACGGGGACGGTTCCGGCCAGTGGGCCGAGCGGCCAGGGCCGGTGGGGTGGCCGGGTCGGCGGTGCGCAGGTGAACGGGAGTTGAACGGTTCCCGCCGGAGGGGTCGGCAGTGGCAGGCTGACCGGCATGAACGGGCGTGATCTGGTGCGGTCGGTACGGATGGTCAGGGCGGTCGGGCCGGCGCAGGGGCTGCGGTCCGTGCGTGCGGCGTGGCGCCGGAGCAGGGCGGATGCGCGGGCGCTGCCGCGGCGGGGGGCGGAGCGGGCGCGGGTGCCGGGTACGGCGCTGGCGGCGGAGCCGTTGCCGGGTGGCGGGGTGATCCGTTTCGCGCGGTCGTCGCTGCGGGTGCGGGTCGCGGCGGGGGGCGCGGTGTTCTGCGGGTGGGACGGGGCCGGGCCGGAGCCGTCGTATGCGCTGGCCGGGGCGTGTCCGGCGGTGGACCCTCGGGCGGTGCTGGAGCCGGACACGGAGGGCGGCTGGCGGATCGTCTCGGAGCGGGTGCTGGTGGTGGTGTCGCGGTTCGGTGGGGTGGAGGTGCGGACGCCGGGCGGGGCGATGCTGCGGCGGGAGCTGCCGCCGCGCTGGTGGGACCGGGTGGCGGAGGCCGGGGCGGGTGCGGCGGGTGCCGGGGCGCAGGGGTGCGGAGCGGACGGGGACGGGCGGCCCGAGGGGGCGGTGGCGTCGCGGTGGGTGCAGCGGTCGGAGGTGACGGCGGACGCGCGGTTCTTCGGGCTGGGCAGCCGGTCGGCGGGGCCGCGGCTGCGGGACGGGGTGTACCGGCTGTGGAACACCGATCCGGGCGGCGCGTTCGGGCCCGGGGACGATCCGCTGTATCTGACGATGCCGGTGCAGATGGTGGTGGCGGACGCGGGGACGCACCTGGTGTTCCACGACAACTCCTGGGACGGCCGGGTGGCGTTGCAGGAGGGGGCGGAGGGCGCCGGGTCGGGGCACGACCGGCCGGGCACCTGCGAGCTGCGGATGGACGGCGGGCCGCTGCGCTACTGGGTGCTGGCGGGGACGCCGGCCCGGGTGCTGCTGGGGTGGACGGCGCTGACGGGCGCGCCGGCGCTGCCGCCCCGTTGGGCGCTGGGGTATCAGCACGCCCGGTGGGGGTTCGGCAGTGCCGACGAGGTGCGGCGGGTGGTGGCGGGCTATCGGGAGCGGGGGCTGCCGCTGTCGGCGGTCCATCTGGACATCGACCACTACGACGGGCACCGGGTGTTCACCGTGGACCGCGGGCGGTTCCCGGATCTGCCGGGGCTGGCCGGGGAGTTGCGGTCCGAGGGCGTGCGGCTGGTGTCGATCGTGGACCCGGCGGTGAAGGCGGAGCCGGGGAACGCGGTGTACGACGGCGGGGCGGCGGTGGACGGCTTCGTACGGGACGCGCGGGGGCGGGTGGTGCGGGGCGAGGTGTGGCCGGGCGAGTCGGTGTATCCGGACTTCACCGACGCGCGGGTGCGCAAGTGGTGGGGGGCGCTGTACGCGGAGCGGCTGGCGCAGGGGTTCTCCGGGGTGTGGCACGACATGAACGAGCCGGTGTCGTTCGCGGCGTTCGGGGAGCCGACGCTGCCCCGGTCGGCGCGGCACGACCTGGAGGGGCGCGGCGGTGACCACCGGGAGGCGCACAACGTCTACGGGCTGGCCATGGCGCAGGCGGCCTACGAGGGGCTGTGCGAACTGCGGCCCGGGGAGCGGCCGTTCCTCTTCTCCCGGTCGGGGTGGGCGGGGCTGCAGCGGTACGGGGGGACGTGGTCGGGGGACGTGGCGACCGGGTGGCCGGGGCTGCGGGCGTCGTTGGCGCTGGTGCTGGGGCTGGGGTTGTGCGGGGTGCCGTACAGCGGGCCGGATGTGGGCGGCTTCTCGGGGGTGCCGTCGCCGGAGCTGTATCTGCGGTGGTTCCAACTGGGTGCGTATCTGCCGTTGTTCCGTACGCATTCGGCGCTCTGGGCGGGGCGGCGGGAGCCGTGGGAGTACGGGGAGGAGGTGCTGGCGCACGCGCGGGCGGCGCTGCGGGAGCGGGAGCGGCTGGTGCCGTACTTCGTGACGCTGGGGCAGTTGGCGCGGCTGTCGGGGGCGCCGTATGTGCGTCCGGTGTGGTGGGGTGCGCCGCGGGACCGGGCGCTGCGGGACTGCGAGGACGCGTTCCTGTTGGGGGACGCGCTGTTGGTGGCGCCCATAGTGGAGGCGGGGGCGGTGCGGCGGGCGGTGCGGTTGCCGCGCGGCCGGTGGTACGACACGGCGACCGGGCGGGCGTACGAGGGGCCGGGGCGGGTGTGGGTGGACGCGCCGCTGTCCCGTATTCCGGTGCTGGCGCGGGCGGGTGCGGTGCTGCCGGTGGCGGGGGCGGACGGTGGGACGGAGCTGGAGGTGTGGGCGCCGGCGGCCGGGCGTACGGGCGGGGGGCTGGTGGTGCCGGACGGCGGGGACGGCTGGCGGCGGCCGGAGGTGGAACGGTTCGCCTCCCGGTGGGAGGGCGGCCGGGTGGTCGTCGAGCGGCGGGACGGGGGTCCGGCGGGGTATCCGGTGCGGGTGCGGGGGTTGGAGGGGCCGGGGCCGGTGGTGGGCTGAACGGGGCGGCGGGTAGGGCCTGTTGGGGCGCGCGGGTGCGCGGGGCGGTGGTGTACGGGCGGTGGGCCGGGGGTTCCCCTGGGCCCGCCGGGGCTGGTAGACGAGGGGCATGCCGAGACTTGCTGCCACGCGGCGCGGCCTGGTCGCCGCGGCCGCCGCCCTGTTGGCCCTCACCGCCGTCCCGTCGGGTGCCGCCGCGCGGACCGTCGCCGCGCCGTCGTCGGGCGGCACCGGGGAGGGTGCGCGGGCCCATGACCCGAAGGCGCCGAGGGAGTTCGTGGCGTTGCGCGAGGTGGATCCCACGATCATCCAGGAGATCCGCTATGCCACCCCGCACGATTTCGTGGGGGTGCCGGTGACGGGTTATCGGGAGCCGATGTGCATTCTGACGCGGGGTGCGGCGCGGGCGCTGCACCGGGCGCAGCTGTCCTTCCTGCTGCGCGGCTACTCCCTCAAGGTCTATGACTGCTATCGCCCGCAGCGGGCGGTGGACCACTTCGTGGCGTGGGCGAAGGACCTGTCGGACCAGCGGATGAAGGCGGAGTTCTATCCGCGGGTGGACAAGTCGGTGCTGTTCCGGGACGGGTACATCGCCCAGAAGTCCGGGCACAGCAGGGGCAGTACGGTGGATCTGACGCTGGTCCGGCTGCCGGCGCGGCCGACCCGGCCGTATGTGCCCGGGGAGCCGTTGACGTCCTGCTTCGGGCCGAAGGCGAGCCGTTTCCCGGACAACTCCCTGGACATGGGGACCGGCTTCGACTGCTTCGACACCCTCGCGCACACCCTGGACCCGCGGACAGGGGGGCAGCAGCGGGCGAACCGGCTGTTGCTGAAGGCGGGGCTGGAGCGCGCCGGGTTCGTGAACTACGCGGACGAGTGGTGGCACTACACCTTCTCGCCGGAGACGTTTCCGGACACCTATTTCGACTTCCCGGTGGCGCGCGGTTCGCTGGTGCGGCGCTGAGGGGTGGGCGCCGGTGCGGCGGTGTCCGTGCCGACGCCCACCGGCCCGGCCCGAGGGACAACCCGGAGCTGACGCTCCATCACATAGCGCTCCGGCGGCTCCGGTTGCCACCCGCACGGTCGTACCCTCCGGAAGGGTGCGTGAACAGTGCGTGAACGGGGTGCCGCCGGTGCCGTGCGGGCGGCATGCTGCTCCTCGTGCCTGCCTGGACCGACCAGCTCCGCTTCGCTTTCCAGCCCGTGGTGAACCTCGCGACCGGCACGGTCGCCGCGCTGGAGCCGCTCGCCAGACCCGAGGACGGCGAGACCGACCTGCTGACCCGTGCGCGCCACTGCCCCGAACTGGACGCCGAGCTGGCCGCGCTCGCCGTCCGGGCCGCGGCGGAGCAGGAGACGCCGCTGCCCCTGCACGTCAACGTCTTCGCGGGGACGCTCGCGCGCCGGCCCGGGCTGGCGTCGCTGGGCGAGGCGGTGCGGGACGTGGGGCGGCGGCCGTGGGAGATCACGCTGGATCTGGTCGGGCCGTTCGGTCCGGTCCCCGAGCGGGAGCTGCTGACGGCGGTGGCGGGGCTGCGGGACGCGGGCTACCGGATCTGCGCGGACGGGGTCGGGGACGGCGACCTGCCGCTCCGACTGCTGGGTGAACTCTCGCCGCACCTGGTCAAGTTGGACCGTTCGCTGTGTACGCGGCTGGAGCGCGATCCGGGGCGGCAGGCGGCGGTGGCCGCGATGCGGGAGCTGTGCGACCGGGTGGGCGGGCTGCTGGCCATCGAGGGGGTGGAGACCGAGCGGCAGTACATGGCGGTGCGGGAGGCCGGGGTGCAGCTGGCACAGGGGAACCTCTTCGCGCCGCCGGCGCGGCGGGCGACGGCCGAGGTGTATCTGCCGGCCTCGCATCCGCCGCCGGTGAGCGGCCGGCCGGCCCCGGACCGCCCGCCGTCGGGGCCGCCGGTGGCGCAGTTCCTCCAGCCGGCGGCGCTGCTGCCGATGGAGGCGTCGGCGGGCGCGGTGCGCAGCCATCTGACGGGGTTCCCGGAGGTGTCGGGGGTGCTGCTGGTGGACGCGGAGGGGGTGCCGGTGCGGGCGATCGACCGCGACCGCTTCCTGCTCTCGCTCTCCGGGCGGTACGGGCACGCGCTGTACGCGGACCGGCCGGCGCTGCGGCTGGCGGACCGGCCGCGGACGGTGGGCGTCGACGCCACCGCCTGGCAGGTGCTGGACATGATCGCCGACGGGGAGCGGGACCGTACCGGGGACGATGTGGCGGTGGTGGACGAGCACGGCCGCTGCATCGGGGTGGTGCATCTCGCGGACATCCTGCGGGCGCTGGCCGAGAGCCGGGTGGAGGAAGCGGCGCGGCTCAATCCGCTGACCCGGCTGCCCGGTTCGGACGCGGTCAACGCCGAGGTGGACCGGCGGGTCGCGGAGGGCCGGGAGTTCGCCCTGAGCTGGCTGGACGTGGACGGGTTCAAGCAGGTCAACGACGGGGCCGGGTTCGCGGCGGGGGACGAGCTGATCCGGGCGGTGGGGCGGACGCTGGCCGAGGTGGCGGTGGACGAGCCGGGCTGCCGGGTGGGGCACATCGGCGGGGACGACTTCCTGGTGCTGGCCGAGCCGGACGGGCTGGAGCCGTTCGCCAAGGCGCTGTTGGACGTGGACTGGTCGGCGGGCGAGATGCCGGTGACGCTGTCGCTGGCGACGGTGGTCTGCCCGCCCGGGAGCGTCACCGGCCACGGCCCGGCGGCGGCCGCGCTGGCGCCGTTGAAGAAGGCCGCCAAGGAACTGCCGGGGGCGAGCTGGGTGGTGGGGCGGCCGGGGACGGAGCGTACGGAGGTGCGGCGCGGGGCGGCCGCGCGGGTGCCGGGCCCGGCGGGCGCGAAAGAGGCGGCGGGGGGCGCGGTGGCGGAGGCGGACGCGGGGTCCCCCGCGCGGCCTTGACGGCCCATCGGCCGCGGAGAACACTTCCGGGTGCCGGTCGCCGGCTGCCCCGTGGGCACCGCCGTACCGCCGGCCATCACTGCGGGAGGCGGGACGGATGACGACCCTGCACACCGGGACGGGCGGACGGCGCGGAGCGGACGGCACGTATGTCGCCGCGATCGACCAGGGGACGACGTCGAGCCGCTGCATCATCTTCGACCGCGCCGGCGCGGTGGTCGCCGCCGACCAGCAGGAGCACCGCCAGATCTTCCCCCGGCCCGGCTGGGTGGAGCACGACGCCGACGAGATCTGGGCACGGGTGCAGGCGGTGGTCGCGGGCGCGCTGGCCCGGGCGGGGCTGCGGGCCGACGAGCTGAGTGCGCTGGGCATCACCAACCAGCGGGAGACCACGGTGCTGTGGGACCGGGGCACCGGCCGGCCGGTCCATCACGCCGTGGTCTGGCAGGACACCCGGACCGACCGGCTCTGCGCCGAGCTGGGCGGGGCGGCCGGCCCGGACCGCTTCCGGGAGACCACCGGACTGCCGCTGGCGAGCTACTTCTCCGGGCCGAAGGCGGCCTGGCTGCTGGACGAGGTGCCGGGGCTGCGGGCCCGCGCCGAGCGTGGCGAGATCGCGTTCGGCACCGTCGACTCCTGGCTGATCTGGAACCTCACCGGCGGCATCGACGGCGGGGTGCACGTCACGGACGTCACCAACGCCGCCCGCACGCTGCTGATGGATCTGCGCACCCTTCAGTGGGATCCGGCGATCCTGTCGGCGATGCGGCTGCCGGAGGCGATGCTGCCGGAGATCAGGTCGTCGGCGGAGGTGTACGGGACGGCGGTGGGGCAGTTGGCGGGCGTTCCGGTGGCGTCGGCGCTGGGCGACCAGCAGGCGGCGGTCTTCGGGCAGACCTGCTACGGCGTCGGCGAGGCCAAGAACACCTACGGCACCGGCTCGTTCCTGCTGCTCAACACCGGAGACCGGCCGGTGCCGTCGCGGCACGGGCTGCTGACGACCCTGGGCTACCGGCTCGGCGGGGAGCCGCCCGTCTACTGCCTGGAGGGCTCGATCGCCGTCACGGGCGCGCTGGTGCAGTGGTTCCGCGACCAGCTCGGGCTGATCTCCTCGGCGGCCGGGATCGAGGAGCTGGCGGCGAGCGTTCCGGACAACGGCGGCGCCTATGTCGTGCCGGCGTTCTCGGGCCTGTTCGCGCCCCACTGGCGCTCCGACGCGCGCGGGGTGATCACCGGGCTGACCGGGTACGTCACCAAGGCCCATCTGGCGCGCGCGGTGCTGGAGGCGACCAGCTGGCAGACCCGCGAGGTGGTGGACGCGATGGTGCGGGACTCGGGGGTGCCGATCACCCGGCTCAAGGCCGACGGCGGGATGACCGCCAACGGCCTGCTGATGCAGCACCAGGCGGATGTGCTGGGGGTGCCGGTGATCCGTCCGGTGGTGTCGGAGACGACGTGCCTGGGCGCGGCGTACGCGGCCGGGCTCGCCACCGGTGTCTGGCAGGACCTGGACGAGCTGCGGTCCCACTGGCGGCCGGACACCGAGTGGACGCCGCGGCTCGATGCGGCGGTCCGGGAGCGCGAGTACGCCAACTGGCGCCGGGCGGTGGAGCGGAGCTTCGGCTGGCTGGCGGAGGACGGCGGCGGCACGTCCTGAGGCCGGCGGCCGGCAGGCGTACGGCCCGCACCCCGGGCGGCGGGGTACGGGCCGTACTTCCGCGCCCCGTCAGGGAGGCGCGGGTCCGGGTGGCGCGCACCGGGCGGCGCGGTGCCGGGGCGGCGCCGGTCAGGGCAGGGCGGGCTCGCGCTGCTGGGCGCCGCGGTGCATCGCGTGCTCGACGACGGCGATCAGCACGTCCCGGACTGAGTCCCGCTCCCGGGCGTCGCAGAGCAGCACTGGCACCGCGGGGTCGAGGTCCAGGGCCTCCCGGACGGCCTCGGCGGGGTAGCGGTCGGCGCCGTCGAAGCAGTTGACGGCGACGACGAAGGGCAGGCCGCGGCGCTCGAAGTAGTCGACGGCGGCGAAGCTGTCGGCCAGGCGGCGGGTGTCGGCGAGCACCACCGCGCCGAGCGCGCCGCGGGCCAACTCGTCCCACAGGAACCAGAAGCGGTCCTGGCCGGGGGTGCCGAAGAGGTAGAGGACCAGTTCGTCGTGGACGGTGATCCGGCCGAAGTCCATCGCGACGGTGGTGGTGGACTTGGCCTCGACGCCGTGCAGGTCGTCGACCGGGCGGCCGGCCTCGGTGAGCCGCTCCTCGGTCCGCAGCGGCCGGATCTCGCTGACCGCGCCGACCAGGGTGGTCTTGCCGACGCCGAAGCCGCCCGCGACGAGGATCTTGAGCGTCACCGGCTCGGCCGCGGCGGGCCGGCGACGGCGTTCGGAACGCCCGAAGACCATGGGTTTCGTTCTCCTGGTTGCCGTGGATACGGGGCACGGGGCAGCGCGGGACGCCCCGGTGCACTGGCGGCCGCCGCCGGGCGGTCGCCAGTGCACCGTACAACGTGGCCGGTACGGCGCCCACTTGAGGTGCGGTCGGACCGTGCGGGACCACCGGGCCAAGGCCGCCAACCGCCCCAAAAGGGCCGTGCGGCGGGCGGATCAGCCCGGCCGGTGGGCGGCTGGGGCGCTTCCGTCAGAAGCGCCCCAGGTGGTCGAGGATCTTCGGTACGACGAGGGCCGGGACCTCTTCGGGCAGCCAGTGACTGGCGCCGTCCAGGGCCTCGAAGGAGTAGGGGCCGTCCACCCACTCCCCCGTCGACTCGGCGGCGGTGCGGCCCAGGGCGATGTCCTCGCTGCCCCACAGGAAGAGGGTGGGCACCGTGATCCGGCCGGCGGGCACGGAGATCACCGCCTCGGGGGCGCGGTACCAGTTCAGGGCCGCGGTCAGCGCGCCGGGCTCGGCGAGCCGCCGGACGTTGTCCTCGACCAGGTCGGCGGGCACCTTGCCGCCGTAGACGGCGCGCAGCCGGGCCGCGTCGTCGGCGAGCAGGGCGGACTCGGCGGCTCCGTCGGGGCGGCGGAAGAAGCGGACGTAGTCCAGCCGGTGGTGCTGTTCGGGGTCGCCGGCGGCGGCGCGGTTGAGCGCCTCGGGGTGCGGGGTGGCGAGGACGGTCAGCGAGGCCAGCCGCTCGGGGTGGGCGCCGGCCAGCGCCCAGGCGACCAGGCCGCCCCAGTCGTGGGAGACGAGGTGGAAGCGGTCGGCGCCCTGGGCGTCGGCGAAGGCGAGGGCGTCGGCGACGAGTTCGGGGACGGCGTAGTCGGCGATCCGGGGCGGGCGGGCGTCCGGGGAGTAGCCGCGCTGGTCGACGGCGACCGCGCGGTATCCGGCGGCGCCCAGGGCGGGCAGCACCGCGCGCCAGGAGTCGGCGAACTCGGGCCAGCCGTGCAGCAGCAGGACGACCTCGCCGTCGGCCGGTCCGCAGGCCAGGGCGTCGAAGGTGTGGGGTCCGGCGGTGATCCGCAGGCGTTCGAGGGGGGCGGGGTCGGCCATGGCGGGGGGGGGCTCCTGGGTTCGGGCGCCGGCCTCGGTACGGGGCGTGCGGTGGCGGCCGGCGGGACGGCACATGATCATCGGCTGCCGTGGGGTGCGGCACCGGGGCCGCCCGCCCGTCGGGCGGGGCGGGCGGCGGGGTGGTGGTGGTGCGCGGCGGCGTC
Source organism: Streptomyces sp. BHT-5-2 (assembly GCF_019774615.1). NCBI lineage: Bacteria > Bacillati > Actinomycetota > Actinomycetes > Kitasatosporales > Streptomycetaceae > Streptomyces > Streptomyces sp. BHT-5-2. The sequence goes on from NZ_CP081496.1 coordinate 4,949,539, forward strand.
CGGCCGGGGCGTCACAGTGCGCGGAGGCCGTCTATGACCTCGCGCAGCACGTCCTCGTCGGGCAGTTCGGCCGGCGGCACCGGGCGGGTGACATGGACCAGCCCGGCGTCCAGCAGATCGCCGACCAGGACCCGGACCACGCCGACCGGCAGGTCGAACTCGGCCGCCAGCTCGGCGACCGACTGCGGCGTCTCCCGGCACAGCTCGACGATGTCCACCTGCTCCGGGGACAGCGTCTGGTCGGTGATCGGCTCGTCGGCGCGGCTCTCGGCGATCACCAGGGCGATCAGGTCCAGCCGCCCCTCGGCGGCCGTCCGGGTGCGCCCGCGCGTCATCGCGTACGGGCGGACGACCGGGCCCGCGTCGTCGTCGAACCAGTCGTCGAACCACCGGGCCGGCTGCCGTTCCGGTGCCGGCCGGCCCTCCTGATCGGTCATGGCGTCACCGTAGTCGTACTCGGCCGGCAGGTCAGGACCGGGGCGCGGTGCCCAGGTGCATGCCGACGCGCTTGACGAGCAGGGTCATCTCGTAGGCGACCAGCCCGACGTCGGAGTCGGCGTCGGCGAGGACCGCCAGGCAGCTGCCGTCGCCGGCGGCGCTGACGAAGAGGAACGCGTCGTCCAGCTCGACCAGGGTCTGCCGGACCTGGCCGGCGTCGAAGTGCCGGCCGACGCCCTTGGCGAGGCTGTGGAAGCCGGAGGCGACCGCGGCCAGGTGCTCGCTGTCCTCGCGGCTGAGGTCCTTGGAGGCGCCGGTGGCCAGGCCGTCGCTGGAGAGGACCAGCGCCTTGCGGATGCTGCCGACCCGCTCGACCAGCTCGTCCAGGAGCCAGTTCAGCTCGCCGGATCCGTGCGGCGGTACTGCGGTGGAAGCGGATGCCTTCGGTGCGGTCATGGACCGTCCTCTCCCGATGTGGTTCGTGGTGCGGTTGCTCCCCCGGCGGCGCCGTCTGCGGTGCCCCGGTCCGGGGGTGTGGGGGCGTGCGGGGCCCGGTCGTTCTCCCGGCGGCCGCGCTGCCAGCCGCGCTGGAGCGAGGCCATCCGGGCCCGGACCGCCTCGGCGTCCCGGTCGTCCGCGGCCGGTGCGGCCGGGCGGTCCGCGGGGGACCCGGCGCCCGGGTCGGTCCTGAGCTGCGGGGCGAGGCTGGCCTGGCGCACCCGGCGGGGCAGGCCCTTGGGGGTGGTGGCCGGGACGGGGGTGCCGTCGGCCGGGGGCTCGTCGGGGGTGTGCTGCGCGGTGGCCGGCGGTTCGGCGGGCTGCGGGCGCTCCTGCCGGCCGTCCTCGTCCGGGGTCCGGGCGGCGTCCACGGTCCGGCCGTGGTCGGAGACCAGGACCGGGGTGCGGGGGCGGCGGGGCAGCGGGGTGAGGTTGCCGGTCGGCGCCTGGTCGCCGGCCTGCTGGTGCTGTTCGCCGGACGGGATGTCGGCGCGCCCGGGTGCGCTCCTGGGACCGTGCGGCGCGGCGGGCCGCCGGCCGCCGCGGCCGCGGGTCCGGTCGCGGAACAACGCCCCCTGGTCGTCGGCGGGTTCGGCGGCACGGTCGCGGGACGCGGGGGCCGCCGGTTCGGCCGGGCCGTCGAGGGCGTCGCCGCGGGGGCGCCTGGGCAGCGGGACCGGCACCTGGGCGAGCGGGTCGAGGCCGGCGTCCTCGGACGTCTCGGCGCCGGCCCCGGTGTCGGTGGCGGACGGTCCGGCGGGGCGGGCGCCCCCGGCCGTGTCTGTGAGCAGCGCGCCGGGGACGAGGACCACGGCGGTGGTGCCGCCGTACGGCGAGGGCTGGAGGGAGACCCGGACGCCCTGCCGCTGGGCGAGCCGGCTGACGACGAAGAGGCCGAGCCGGTCGGTGTCGGACAGTTCGAACTCGGGCGTCTCGGCGAGCCGGAGGTTGGCGTCCAGCAGCTGGTCGGGGGACATGCCCAGGCCGCGGTCGTGGATCTCCAGGGTGTAGCCGTTGGAGACCTGTGCGCCGAGCACCTGGACGGCGGTGTGCGGCGGGGAGAAGACCGTGGCGTTCTCCAGGAGTTCGGCGATCAGGTGGGTGAGGTCGGAGACCGCGGGGCCGTCCACCGCGAGCCGGGGCAGCCGGCGGACCTCGATGCGCTCGTAGTCCTCGACCTCGGCGACCGCCGCGCGCACCACGTCCATCAGCTGGACCGGCTTGCGCCACTGCCGGGAGGGGGCGGCGCCGGAGAGGATGACCAGGCCCTCGGCGTGCCGCCGCATACGGGTCGTCATGTGGTCGAGCCGGAAGAGGTCGGCGAGTTCGTCGGTGTCCTCGGTGCGCCGCTCCATGGCGTCCAGGAGCGTCAGTTGGCGGTGCAGGAGGACCTGGCTGCGGCGGGCGAGGTTGACGAAGACCTCGGAGACGCCGCGGCGCATGTCGGCCTGTTTGACGGCGGCCTCGATCGCGGCCCGCTGGAGGGTGTTGAGCGCCTGCCCGACCTGGCCGGTCTCGTCCGGGCCGAACTCCAGCCGGGGCGCCTCGGTCTCCACGTCGACGTGTTCGCCGGCGGCCAGCCGGCGCATCACGCTCGGCAGTCGCACTCCGGAGACCTCGTGGGCGGTTTTGCGGAGCCGGGTCAGGTCCCGGACGTGCCGGCGGCCGATGCGCAGCGAGACGACGACCGAGACCAGCAGCGCGACGAAGCCGAGCACGCCGGTGGCGACGGCCTTGACGATGATGCGGGTGGCGACCGGTGCGACCCGGTCCTGGTAGCGGTCGCCGGCCTCCCGGCCCATCCGGCCGAGGTCGCCGAGGACCTTTTCCGCCGCGGTGTTCCAGCGGTCGGCGTTGACCGCGTGCGCGGCGTTCGCCGGGTCCGCGGCGATCACCTTGTCCTCGTAGGAGGTGAGTTCGCGGGCGGCTGCCGAGTGCCAGTAGTCCTCGTAGATGCCGCGGTCGGTGGCGGGCAGCAGGGAGAGGTTGGTGCTGTAGAGGATGCGGCGCTCGGCGATCCGGTCGGAGAGGGCGCGCTGGTCGTGCCTGCCGATGCTGCCGGAGGCGAGGATCGCGGACATCAGGGCGTCCTCGCGGGAGAACGCCTCGCGGGCGCGGGTGACGTTGACCAGGGCGCGGCCCTGCTTGTCCATCTCGACGTTCTCCAGGGCGTGGAGGGCGGCGAGCAGGTCGTAGCCGGGGTCGACCAGGGCGTCGTAGGACTCCATGGCCTCGTCGCGGCCGATCCGGTTGTCCTCGACCTGGGTGCGCAGGGCGTCCAGGCCGTCCAGGCCCTTGACGAGGTCGTCGACCTTGCGGGCGGCCGAGCCGGCCAGGTCCTCACGGATGTCCTGGATGTCGACGTCGTCGTGGAGCCGGGTCACGGCGTCGTCGGTGGCCCGGGTCTGGCCGCGGAGTTCGGTGAGCGCGTTGGCGCCGCGGCGGTCGGCGAGGTAGAGCAGGCTCTGCCGGCGCTCGCGCTGGAGGGCCTGGATGACGTCCTCGACCGGGTAGCCGAGGCTGCGGACGACGGTGCCGACTTCGAGGAGCTGGTCGGCCTCGCGTCCGGTGAAGTAGGTCGTGACGCTCCACATCACCGTCAGGGACACCAGCGGCACGAGCAGCAGCGCCACGATCTTCCGGCGGACCGACCTCCCGCGAAAGCGCATGGCCTCCCCTACGTCGCCCCCCGGCGTGCGGGGTTGGTGTTCCGTCAACAGCGGCGCGAGCCTACTACTGTCGGGGGAACGAGCCGAGGCCCGGCGGGGCGGCTGGCGGCGCCGACGGGCCGGGATCGTCACGAGATGTCCGGCGATGACCGGACGGCCGGCGGGCGAGTGTGGCTATGACCACCCGGGGCGCGCGGGCGGCCGGACCCGGTCCGGGCGCTTCGGCGCACCCCGGTGCGTGGCGCCGGCGACGGATGCGGGGTGGACAGGAGCACCTCCCGTGTGGCATGTATCCGGTGAAACCCGGGCAGCCGACGAGGAGTCGGACAGCCCCGGGTGGGACGCGGGGAGAGTACGGGAGTGTGACGCGATGGACGGCGGCAGGCGTCCCTTGTGGCAGGAGGAGACGAAGGTCCGGCGCCGGATGGCCGACCCGGTGCGCACGGCCGCGGTCCGCGCCGTGATCGTCGTGGCGGTCACCCTGATCCAGGCCATGGTGGCCTTCCTGTGCACCTTGGCGAGGTCGTGGTTCGCCTTCCCCGCGGTGCTGTGCACGGTCGCCAGCACCGTCGTCGCCACCTGGGCGGTGCTGGACGTCTGGGTGACGCGCCAGGTCTGGGTGCAGCGGCACGGGGTGCGGTCCGAACCGAGCAGTACCGCCCGGGAGTTGCGCCGGGAGCGCCGGGAGGCGCGCCGCCGGGAGCGGCGTCACCCGCCGGAGGAGCCGGCACGGACGGACCGCGCGGCGGCCTGACGGGCGACGCGACGGGCGGGCACGCCGGTGTGCACGCCCAACGTCGCTGTGTGCGGCCGGCGTTCGCCATGGCGGCCCCGGCACCGATCGCTATCATGACGTTGTGAATCGCGCATCACCTCGCACGATGCGCAACAGAATCCACGCCGGGGAGCGCCCCGCCAAGGGCTTCCCGGAGAGCGGCCCCAGGACGTGCCCCCGGCCCGACGGGCGGTGGGGCGACGAGCCATGGCGAAGACGAAGAACGCGGCGGAGGAGCCCGCCGAGGAGCGGCGCGGGGCGGGTTCCGTCCAGTCCGTGGACCGCGCGGTGAGCGTACTGGAGAGCCTGGCCCGACTGGGCGAGGCCGGGGTCACCGAACTCGCCGACGAACTGGGCGTGCACAAGTCGACGGCGTTCCGGATCCTGGGCGTGCTGGAGAACCGCGGCCTGGTGGAGCAGGAGAAGGAGCGCGGCAAGTACTTCCTGGGTGCCGGGGTGCTGCGGCTGGCCGGCGCGGCCGCGATCCGGCTGGACATCTCGCAGGAGGGCCAGCCGGTGTGCCGGGCACTGGCCGACGAGACCGGCGAGACCGCCAACATCGCGGTGCTGGACGGCGATGCCGCGGTCAACATCATGCAGGCCCGGGGCGCCGCCGCGGTCACCGCCTTCAACTGGCTGGGCCGCCGCACCCCGCTGCACGCCACCGCCAGCGGCAAGGTCCTGCTGGCCCACCTGCCCCGGGAGCGCCGGGAGGCGCTGCTGGGCCGCAAGCTGCCGCGGTTCACCGACGGCACGCTGACCGCCCCGGCCGCCGTGCGGGACCAGCTGACGGCCGTCCGCGCGGACGGATTCGCCCGCACCGCCGAGGAGTTCGAGACCGGGCTGAACGCCGTCGCGGCGCCGGTGCGCTCCTACGACGGCGCGGTGATCGGGGCGATCGGGGTCTCCGGGCCCGCCTACCGGATGGCCCCGGAGCGCCTCCCGGAACTGACGGAGGCGGCGGTGCAGGCCGCGGCCGAGCTCTCCCGCCGCATGGGGTACGGCGGCTGAACCCGGCGCGGCGGCGGGCGCGGCGGGGCGGCCGCCGCGGGCGGGCCGGCCCGCTCAGCCGGCGGCCGGCTCCGCTCCCGCCGGCTCCTCCGGACGCCGGTACATCCGCGTCGCGGTGATCTGCCCGTGCACCGGTTCGCCGGACGGGTCCGGCTGCGGCAGACCGGGACGCAGATGCTCCTCGACGCTGATGTACTTCAGGCCCGCCCGCAGGTCCGCGTCGTTGCGCAGCCGGATCACCAGCGGGAACTCCGCGAGCGCGGTGGTGTCGAACAGGCCGGTGGTGTAGAGGAGTTGGACGCCCAGGGCGTCGGCGACGGCGCGCTGGAGCTCCAGCAGATAGGTGGCGTTGGCGCGGCCGATGGGGTTGTCGAGGAACAGCGTGCCGGCGTGCCGCTGCTTGTCGCGGCCCCGGTCGTTGCTGCGCAGCGCCGCCATCGTGCAGTACAGGGCGATGGCGGCGGTCAGCAGCTGGCCGCCGGAGAAGACGTCGCCCATCTGCCCGACGGGGACCCGCTCGGCGCGCAGCACCGCGTCCGGCTTGAGGATCTCCACGGCCACCCCGCGCGGCTGGAGCGCGGCCTGCACCCCGCGCAGCAGCAGGGACATCCCGTCCCGGCGCAGGTCGCTGTTCTTCCTCACCGCCGCGCGGGTCGCCTCGTCGATGACCTCGCCGAGCCGCTCGGTGAGCGTGGCCTGATCCGGGTCCTCGAAGCGGATCCGGAGGAACTCCTGTCCGGACCACTCCCCCAGTCCCTCGGGCAGCCGGGAGAGCCGCTGGGCCGAGCGCAGCGTCGTCAGCGAGGACTCCACCAGCCCGCGGAGCCGGTCGACGATGGAGTCGCGGTTGCGCTCCAGCTGCGCCAGTTCGTCGGTGAGCACCCGCAGTCGGGGCGCGAACGCCTCGGCCCACTTGGCGGCGTGGTCCGGCAGCGCCGCGGCGGGCAGCTCGCGGATCTGCTGCCGGGCGGGGGTGCGCACCTGCTCGTAGCGGGTGGCGTTGGCGTGCCGGACGAGGACGTCGGAGGCGTCCCGGACGGCGGCCTCGGCGGCGGAGAGGTCGGCGGCGCAGCCGCGCAGCGAGCGGCGGGACTCCGCGGCGGCCTGCCGCGCCTCGGCCAGGCCGCCCGCGTACGGCTCGATCGGCGCGTCCTCTCCCTCCGCCCCCTTTTCGGCGTCCGGGTGGTCCCGCAGCAGATCGCGCAGCAGGGCGGCGGTCTCGTCGAAGCCGCCGGCGGCGTCCTCGGCGGCGCGGTGCGCGCGCAGCAGCTCCTCGTGCTCGGCGCGGGCGGCCTCCAGGGCCTCGGCGGCGGTGGCCAGTTCGGCGCCCGCGGTGCGCAGCAGCTCCTTGGCCCGGTCGGCGTCGGCGGGCACCAGCTCCTCGGACAGCTCGGTGTGCGCCTCGCCGTCGGTGGGCGCCAGCCGCTCCGCCTCGCCGCGTAGCCGGCCGAGCTGCTCGCTGGCGGCCGAGGCGCGGGTCTCCAGCATCTGCACCATCGACTCGGCGCGGGCCGCGGCGGCCTGGCGGGACGGGCCGTCGGCCGCGTCCGGGCTCTGAAGGAGCTGTTCGGCGCGGGTGCGGACCTTGTTGGTGAGGCGGTTCAGCTCGGCCAGGGCAGCGGACTCGTCGCCCTCGGCGCGGGCCTGCTCGGCGCGCAGGTCGGCGCCGACGCCGACCTTCTCGTAGAGCTGGGAGGCCGCGCGGTAGGCCTCGCGGAGCGCGGGCAGCGAGGCGGCCGGCTGCTCCGGGGCCTCGCCGAGGTCGTCGGGGACGCCGGCGATCTCGGCGCGCTCGGCGCGCAGTGCGCGGGCGGTGCGGCGGGCGTCGTCGGCGGCCCGCTGGGCGGCCCGGCGGTCCTCGTCGGCGGCCCGGGCGCGGTCCACGCACTCCTCGGCGCGGGCCTCGAACTCCACTGCCTCGTCGGCGAGTTCGCGCATCCGGGACTGCCAGCCGGCGCGCTCGCGGAGCCGGTGGGCGAGGCCGGCGAGCAGGTCGGCGGCGCGCCGGGCGCGCTGCGCGGCCTCCTGCCGCTCGTCGCGCACCCGGGTGGCCTCGCCGGCGACCTCGTCGGCCTCGGCGCGGGCGGTGCGGGCCTCGGTCAGCTCGGCGGCGGCCTCCTCCGCGGCGGTCCGGGCGGTCTCCGCGGCCTCGGCGAGCTCGGTGAGGCGGCCGGCCGGGCAGCCGGCGCGCCAGGAGCCGAGGCGGGCGGCGAGCGCGCGGTCCCCGGCGAGGCGGGCGGCCAGCGACCGGATCTCCTCGTCCCGCTCGGCGGCGCGGGCGCGCAGCGCGCGGCGCTCCTCGTCGGCGGCGGACTCGTCGTGCATGGCCGGATTCGGCGGGACGAGAAAGACGCCCGTGTCCTGCGCGTCCGGGCCCGGGGTGGGGGCGAGCAGGGCGGCGGCGGTGCCCACCGCGACGGCGGAACGGGGCAGCAGCGCCGCCTGCGCGAGGACCTCGCGGGCCCGGGCGTGGGTGTCGGGGTCGGTGATGATCACGCCGTCGACCAGCTCGGGGCGGGCGGACAGCACCCGGGCGTGGTCGGCGGGGTCGACGGACTGGGCCAGATAGCGCCAGCCGGGCAGTGCGGGGACGCCGTGCTCGCCCAGATACTCCACCGCCGCCAGCACGTCGGGGCCGGGTGGCAGCAAGCCGCCGTCGCCCAGCGCGCCCAGGATCCGGGAGTCGTCGGCGGCGGCCGTCCGCAGGTCGAACAGCTGGCGCTCGGCGGCCGCGACGCCGTCCTCCAGCAGCTCGTGCAGGGCGTCCGCGCTGCGGTCCAGCTCCTCGGCGGAGAGCGGACCGGCGGGGCGGCGGGGGGCGGCGGCCGGGGCGCCGTCGGCGGTGCGGGGGCCGGGCAGGGCGACGGCCGGCGCCTCGGGGAGGCCGAGGAGTTCGACCAGCCGCTGCTCGGCGCCGATCGACTCGGCGGCCCGGCGCTCGGCGTCGTGGGCGCGCTCGGCGGCCTGGGCGGCGTCCTCGGCGCGGGCCGCGGCGAGTTCGGCGGCGGAGTGCCGCGCTGCGGTCTCGCGGGCCCGGTCGGTGGCGTGCCGGGCGGCCTCGCGGGCCGCGTCCCACGCCTCGACGGCGGTCTTCTCGGCGTCGGAGGCGGCGAGCGCGGCGCGGGCCGGGTCGGCGTCCGGCGCGGTGTCGTCGAGCCAGCCGGCCCGGACCGCCTCCGCGGTCTCCTCGGCGACCTCGGCGAGCCGCTGCTTGAGGTGGTCGGCCTCGCTGCGGGCGCGCTGGGCGTGGGTGGCGGCGGTGGTGGCGTCGCGGTGCGCGGACTCGCCGGCCTCCTGGAGGGCGGCGGAGCGCTCCTCCTCCTCGTTGGCGAGGCGTTCGCCGGCCTCGGCTGCGCTGTGCAGGGCGCGGACGAGGTCGGCGGCGGCGGTGGCGCGGGCGGCGAGCGCCGGGGCGGCGTCCCGCTCGGCCTCGCGGATGGCGGCGGCGACCCGGGTGGAGCGGTCGGCGGCGGCGCGGTGCCGCAGTGCGGTCTCGGCGGCCTGCCAGGCGCTGTGCAGGGTGCGGGCGTCGTTGAGCTCGCGGCGCTGGGCGGCGGCGCCCTTCTCGGCCGCGGTCAGCGCCAACGAGGCGTGGCGGTAGGCGAGTTCGGCGGAGATCAGGGCGCGGCGCTCGCGGCCGCGCTCGGCGTCGGTGACGCGGTGCGCGGCGGCGGCGACCGCCTCGGCCAGCTCGGCGGCCCGGCCGCGCTCCTCGGTGCCGCGGGCGTGCAGCCGCTGGGCCAGGCCGCGGGTGCGGCGCTCGGCGCCGGCGTGCACCTCGCGGGCCCGCTCGCGCGCCTCCGCGGCCTCGGCGATCTTCGAGAGCAGGTCCAGCGAGCCGGCGGTGAAGTCGCGTTCGGCGGTCAGCTCGGCGCGGCGGCCGAGCTTGTGGGCGAAGCCGTGGACGAGGTCGGCGAGGCCGTCGGTGTCCCGGGTGTCGGTGACCGCGCGCAGCAGCAGGTCGGTGAAGTCGGAGTCGTTCTTGACCGCGAAGAGGCCGGCCGCCTCGCCCTCGTCGGCGTTCATCTCCCGCTGGTAGCGGAAGAGTTCGGGGTCCAGGCCGAGGTCGCCGAGGTGTTCGTTCCAGCGCTCGTGGACCTCCTCCCAGATCACGTCGAGGTTGGGGTAGTTCTTGCCGGCCTCGGTGAGGGCGTCGCGGAAGCCCTTCATGGTGCGGCGGCGGCCGTGCGCGCCGGAGTTGCCCTCGCCCTGCTCCGTCCGGGGGCGGACGAGGGTGGCCTCGGCGACGGGGAGGGAGTCCAGGCTCATGCCGGGGCCGGGCCGGAAGCTGTACCACGCCTCGGCGAACTTGCGGGGGTCGTTGGAGACCTGGCGGCCGCGCCATTCGCTGACCTTGCCGACGACGACGGACTCGCCGGTGACGACGTGCTGCCATTCCAGGGCGACATGGCCGCAGTCGTCGGCCAGCAGGAACTTGCGGAGCACGCCGGAGCTGGCGCCGCCGAGGGTGTTGCGGTGGCCCGGCAGCATGACCGAGAAGATCAGCTTGAGCAGGACGGACTTGCCGCCGCCGTTCTCCAGGAAGAGCACGCCGGCGGGGGCCGGGCGGCGCGGCGGGCCGACCGGTTCGTCCTCGAAGAAGTCCGCCTGGGCGGGGGCCGGCTGCGGCACCGGCGCGCCGACTCCGCGCAGGTCCAGGACGGTGTCGGCGTAACGCGCACCGGCGGGCCCGATGGAGTAGAGGCGGACCCGGGACAGCTCGTACATGGCGGACTCTCGTTGGTGTGTGGGTGGGTCGGTGGGCGGGGGTGGGCGGTGGTCAGCCGGAGTGGAACGGCAGGCCGGCCTCGGCGACCAGGTCGAGGTCGTCGGACTCCTCGCCGGGCAGCAGCGAGGCGCTGCCGTCGGAGACCGGCACGATGCCGAGTTCCAGCAGCTCGGCCATGGCGGCGGTGCCGGCCATGTCGCGGACCTGGAGCTGATAGCGGGCGGTGGTGCGGTAGGCGCCGCCGGCGTCGTCGCCGGTGCGCTGGAGGAAGCCGGAGTCGACGAGGAAGGTGACGGCCTTGGCGATGATGCCGGTGGTCGAACCGGCCAGCCGCCGGGCGTCCTTGGTGGCGCCGGTGGCGCTGCGCCGGGCGTAGACCCGCCAGGCGGACTCCAGGCCGGGGGCGTCGGTGACCGGGTCGGTGTTCTCGCCGTCCTGCTCGGCGCGCTCCTCCAGGCGGCGGCACGCCTGGCGGACGAAGGCGTCGACGCCGTTGACGGTGATCCGGCCGATGTAGCCGTCGTCGGCGAGGTCCTCGGGGCGCGGGAAGGACATGGCGGCGACGGCGAGATGGGCCAGGCCGTGCAGGAAGCGGTCGGCGGAGTCGGCGGAGGCGCGGCGGGCGTAGTCGCCCATCCGGACCGCGAAGACGGAGTCCTCGGCGGCGGTGACGGCCATCCCCGCGCGGGTGGAGACCTCCAGGACGATCAGCCCGAGGCCCGAGGCGACGGCGTCGGCGAGCCGGGCGAAGGCGGGCTCGTCGCGATACCGGCGGAGCAGGTCGGCGTAGCCGGCGTCGCGGGCCGGCAGCAGCTTGGGCTGGAGGCCGAAGGCGACCAGCCGGGCGGCGTCGGCGGCGTCGGCCGGGGTGACCGCCGCGGGGGCGGCCGTCGCGACCGGGGGCGGCTCGGGGGCGTCGGCGGGCGCGCCCCAGGCCGGCTCGCCGGTGCCCGGCGCCGGGTCGGGCCGCGGCGCCTCGTCGGCGTCGTACTGGGTCACGGGTGGAGCTCCTTGCGGGGGACGGTCGGGGGTATCTCGTAGCGCGGCGATGCGACCGCTATCAGGCGGTGGGGGTGCGCGGTGGGCATCAGGCCACCTCCGAGCGGTCGGCGGCCATGCCGGCCGCGTCCAGCAGCGCGGTGCCGACGATGAGGTCGGCGCCGCCGAACTCGGGGTCGACCAGCTCGGTGCCGTCGTCGACGGCGAAGAGCAGCCGCTGCTCGCCCTGGCGGTAGGCGGTGCCGACCGGGGGGCTGGCGGCGTGCACCGCCAACAGGGCGACCAGGTAAGGGAGTTCGGGGTCGCTGCGGCGGGCCTCGGCGAGCAGGCCGGAGAGCCGGCGGGGGGCGTCCGCGGGCAGTTCGAGCAGGGCCGTCGCGGCGTCCAGCTGGGCCTCGCTGAAGCGGCTGTCGTCGGGCGTGGCCACCAGGTCGGGCTCGGGCATCTCGGCGCCGAGGTGCTCGCGCTCCAGCGGCGGGGTGAGCAGCACCTCGACGAGGTCGCCGACCCGGACGGCGGTGGGGGTGCGCAGACCGGTGCCGTGGGCGAAGAAGGCGTCGGTGACCCGGGTGGCCGCCTCGACGGGGAGCGGGAGGACGGGGGCGACGAGCTGGCCGTAGAGGTCGAGGCCGGTGCGGGCGGCGGGGGCGGCGAACGCCTGGCGGTCCTGCTCGGCGCGGAAGAGCGGGCCGGCCTCCAGGAGCCGGGACTGCAGCTGGGTGTGCCGGCGGATGCAGTCCTTGACGATGTCGACCAGCTCGGCGGCGCGCCGCTTGTGCTCGCCGGTGCGCGCGTCGACGGCCTCGGCCTCGTCGCGGGCCTTGCGGATGTTGGTGAGGATGGCGTTCTCGTGGCGGTAGCGGTCCGCCACGTGGTCCAGCGCCTCGTTGATCATGTCGGGGACGGTGTGCAGCCAGTCGACCGAGCGGACGTTGCGCCGGGTGGCCTCCAGGGTCCTGCGGAGGGTCTCGGCGTACTGGACGGTGCGGTAGCGGGCCTGCTCGGCGGCGAGCTGGGCGTCGGCCAGCCGGCCTCGGCTGATCAGTACCTCCAGCTTGACCTCGGCGGCGATCTGGGCGCTGGTGACGTCCGTGTCGAGGGCGCCGACGAGGACGTTGACCGCCTCGTCGGTGGCGCGGAGGAAGACGGTGCCGCCGGCGCCGGGGACCTCCTCGACGAGTTTGAAGTCGTAGTCGCGGCGGACGTACGCGCCGTCGGTGGTGAAGGTGCCGTAGACGGCGCGGAAGCCGCGATCGACGCTGCCGACGTTGATGAGGTTCTCCAGCACCCAGCGGGCGACCCGCTCGTGCTCCGCGGTGGGGCGGTCCGGGGCCTGGGCGGCGACCCTCGGGAGGACCTTGGACACTATCTCCTCGTGGTCGGCGCCGGTGTCGAAGTCCATGTTGAGGGTGACCAGGTCGATGACGGCGAGCGCCACCTCCGCCATGGCGTAGACGCCGTACTCGCCCGCGAGGTTGGCCTTGCGCGCGTCGAGGTCGTGCAGCGGCGCGGTGCACGCCAGTGCGCGCAGCCGGCGGGCCAGTCCTTCGTCGGCGGCCGGGCCCGGCGCGGGCCGGCTGTGGCCGTTGAGCTGGGGCGCAGCGGCCCCCGGGGCGGAAAAAGTCACGTCGCACAGCGTAGGCGCTGGCACTGACAACGGACGAAACGGCGCGGATCCGCTCATCGGTGGACCGCCACCGGATTCCCGGGGGGAACCGCGGGCCGGCCGGCGGACCATTTTACCGGGGGCGCCGGCGGCTCAGTGCGTGGCCCCCTCGGCGACCCGCAGGTCGGTGCGGGTGCGGGCGGCGGTGGCGGCGATCGCGCGCAGCGCGGTGGCGACCGCGTCGACCGGCAGTGACGGCTGCGCGCGGTCGGTGACCTGCTCGGGCGCGTAGGGGACGTGCACGAACCCGCCGCGCACATGGGGCAGTTCGGTGGCGATGAGGTGGGCGAGCCCGTAGAAGACGTGGTTGCAGACGAAGGTGCCGGCGGTGTTGGAGACCGAGGCCGGCAGTCCCGCGGCGCGGACGGCGGCCACGCACGCCTTGATCGGGAGGGTGGCGAAGTAGGCGGCGGGCCCGCCCGGCACGATGGGCTCGTCGACGGGTTCGGCGCCCGCGGAGTCGGGGATGCGGGCGTCGTCCACGTTGACGGCGACCCGTTCGACGGTGATGTCCGGGCGTCCGCCCGCCTGTCCGACACATACCACGATGTCGGGAGACGTCTCGTCGATCGCGGCACGCAGGGCGGTCATGGAGGCGCCGTAGGCGCAGGGGAGTTCGACGGTGTGCAGGGCCAGCCCGTCGAGCGGTGCGGCCGCCGCGGAGCGCACCGCGCCCCAGGACGGGTTGGTGGCCTCGCCGTCGAACGGCTCGAATCCGGTGAACAGGACGCGGGTGGGTGCGGTGCCGGAGGTCATGGGGCTCCTCTCGTGGGTGGGCGGTCAGAACGCGAACAGCGCCATGATCACGGTGTTGCAGCCCAGCAGGATGCCCGCGGTCGGCAGTTGCGCCTTGATGGGCCCGTACTGGTCCTTCAGTTCCAGCAGCGCCGCCGGGACGATGTTGTAGTTGGCGGCCATCGGGGTCACCAGCGTCCCGCAGAAGCCGGCGAGCATGCCGAGGGCCAGGACGGCGGCCGGGTGGCCGTGGAAGTGGCCGATCAGGACGGGCCAGCCGACGGCCGCGGTCATCACGGGGAAGGCGGCGAAGGCGTTGCCCATGATGAGCGTGAAGGCGAACATGCCCACGCAGTAGACGACGACCGCGGCGTAGAGCGAGTCCTTCGGGAGCAGGGCGGTGGCGAGTTCGCCGACCTGGCCGCCGACGCCGGAGACCTGGAAGATGGCGCCGAGGGTGGCCAGCATCTGCGGCAGCAGCATCGCCCAGCCCATCGCCTCCAGCATGGTGCGGCCGGACCGCACCGGCACCGAGATCCGCTTCTCGCGCAGCATCACCATGCCGACGACGAGCGCGGCGATCGCGCCGACGCCGAGGCCCAGGATGGTCTCGCTGCCCTCCTGGAGGACCGGTCGGCCTCCGATGGAGAGGTGTTTGACGCCGATGGCGCAGGCCATCGCGACGACCGGGATGGTCAGGGCCGGCACGAAGAGCCGGTTGCCGAGGCGGGCGGCACTGGCGGTGCGCTCCTCGGGGGTGGTGGTGCGCGGAGTGCCGCGCCCGGTGCGGCCGAAGCCGGCGAGCGCGGCCATCACGAGCACCGCGACGCCCAGCGGTTCGGCCGGCGCCTGCTTGGTGACGACCCAGCTGCTGTAGATGAACCCGGCGCCGATCAGGCCCCAGAAGGCGCCGGTGCCCAGCCGCTTGGGGTTGCTGCGGTCGGTGACCATCTGGGCGGCCATCACCAGGAAGCTGAGGCCGACGAGCCAGTAGAACCACTCTGCCTTGATCATCGGGTGGCCTCCGCTGCGGTGCTGGATCGGGCGTGGGCGGCGAGCAGTTCGCGCTCCAGGTGGCGGTCCAGGCGCAGCAGCCGCCAGCCGTGGACGACGAAGGCGCACAGCGCGGTGGGGATCGCCCACAGGGCCAGCTGGAGCGGTTCGAGGTGGGTCCCGTAGGTGGTGTTGACGAAGCCGGTGATCAGCAGGATCGAGCCGACGGCGAGGAAGACGTCCTCCCCGAAGAAGAGGCCGACGTTGTCCGCACTGGCCGCGAACGAGCGGATCCGCTCCCGGGTCCGCTCGGGGAGCGGACCCTGGCGGCGCTCGGCGGCGCCCTCCGCCATGGGGACGGCGAGCGGGCGGACGGTCTGGGCGTGCCCGAAGACGTTGGTCAGCCCGACGGCGGCGCCGATCTGCCGCAGGCCCAGGTAGAGCGCGAGGAAGCGCCCGGTGGTGAGCCGGCCGAACCGGGCGATCAGGGTGCGGGCCTGCTCCTGGAGGCCGTAGCGCTCCAGGAGGCCGATGACCGGGAGGGTGATCGCGAAGACGGTCACCGCCCGGCTGCCGGCGAAGCCGTCGCCGAAGGCGGCCAGCACCTTCGCCGGCGAGAGCCCGCCGAGGAGTCCGGTGAGGATCCCGGCCACCGCGACGACCAGCAGGGCATTGCGTTTCGTGGCGAAGCCGATCACGACCACGAGCACACCGAGGAGGACGATCATGGATCCGCCTTCCGCGTACGGGCCCCCCGCGAGACGCACGCCGGATCGGCGGGCAGGGGGCACGGGGGAGCGTTGAGGGGTTGCTCAGGAATTGCTGCGGAGGCTATGCGATTGTTCAACGATCCGACAAGGGGTCGGCGACGACGAAACAGACCCGGGGGTCGGTGAGGAGCGCCCGGGGAGTGCGTGCCAGGCGTCGCGAGGCAGGCGGGAGTTCGACGACAGGGCCTAGCTCCCGGCGATGCGCTGGGCGTACGCCGCCGACAACTGGGCGCGGGAGTCCTCCAGATAGGCCCGCAGCAGCAGCTCGGCCTCGGCCGCGTCACCGGCCAGCAGCGTCTCGGCGATCTGCCGGTTGCGGACCAGGTAGGGCGCGTAGAAGCGCCGCGGGTCGTCCATCACGTGGAAGACCAGCCGGAGTTCGGCCAGCACGCCGCGCATCAGCTCGTCGGTGCGCGGGCTGCCGGCCAGCGCCACCACGGCCTGGTGGAAGCGGAGGTTGGCGGTGGACAGCTCCGGCCAGGCCCGCTCCGCGGCGGCCGCCTCGCCGGCCCGTACCGCCTCCTCGATCGCCGCCACCAGCGGGGCGGTCGCGGCGTCGTACGGGCCCCGGCCCAGTCCACGCACCGCCGCGCACTCCACCAGCATCCGCACCCGGAAGATGTCGTCGAGGTCCTCGACGGTCACCATCCGCACGAACACCCCGCGGTTGAGCCGGTGTTCCAGCAGCCGCTCGTGGGTGAGCAGCCGGAACGACTCGCGCAGGGTGTTGCGCGAGACGCCCAGCGCACCGCCGATGCTCTCCTCCGACAGCCGGGCGCCGGGCGGGAAGCGGCCCTCGGTGATCCGCTCCCGCAGGATGTCGGCGACCCGTTCGGCCGTGCCGGCGCGGCCGGGCAGGGCGCGGTCCCGTTCCGGTCCCGCGGCCTCGGCGGGCCGCCGCTGATCGTTCCTCGCCACTCCGCCGGCCATACCGCTGTCCGCTCCGTCCGTCGGGGCGGACCGGCAGGGCCCGTCCCGCTGTGCTGTTCGGCTGTGTTGTCAGCCGAAGTCAATCCCAGATGGCGGGGCGGGACAACACACCTCTTGTCGGATCGTTGAACGATCTGTACGTTGGCGAGCGCTTCGGCATCGCCGCAGCCGCCTCCCGCATCCGCACGGCACCCCGCATCCGGAACGGAGATCCATGAGCAACCCGGCGGCCCCTGCCGTCATCGACCTCAACGCCGACCTCGGGGAAGGCTTCGGCCGCTGGCACCTCACCGACGACGAGGCCCTGCTGTCCGTCGTCACCAGCGCCAACGTCGCCTGCGGCTTCCACGCCGGCGACCCGTCCACCATGCGCCGGGTGTGCGCCCTGGCCGCCGAGCGCGGGGTGGTGATCGGCGCCCAGGTCTCCTACCGCGACCTGGCCGGCTTCGGCCGCCGCGCCATGGACGTGCCGCCCGACGAACTCGCCGACGAGATCACCTACCAGATCGGCGCGCTGGAGGTCTTCGCCCGCGCCGCCGGCGCCCGGGTCGGCTACGTCAAACCGCACGGCGCGCTCTACAACCGCTGCGTCCACGACGCCGAGCAGGCCGCCGCGGTGGTCGCCGGGATCCGCGCCGCGGGCGGCCGCCTGCCGGTCCTCGGACTGCCCGGCTCCCGGCTGCACGGGGCCGCCGAGGAGGCCGGACTCCCGGTCGTGGGCGAGGCGTTCGCCGACCGCGCCTACACCGGCCGGGGCACCCTGGTGCCGCGCCGCGAGCCGGGCGCGGTGGTCCACGACCCCGACGCGGTGGTCAAGCGCGCCGTCGGCCTGGCCCGGGACCGCACGGTCGGCGCGCTCGACGGCACCCGGATCGCGGTCGCCGCGCGCTCCCTCTGCCTGCACGGCGACACCCCGGGCGCCGCGGAGCTGGCCCGCCGGGTCCGCGCCGAGCTGACCTCGGCCGGGGTCCGCGTGCGGAGCTTCGTATGACGCCGGACGAGGCGGAGGCGGCGGTCGGCGGGGCCCGGCGGGCGACGCCGACGGCGCTGCCGGTCGGCGAGCACGGGCTGCTGATCGAACTGGCCCGCGCCGAGGACACCGAGGCGCTCCACGCCGAACTGCTGCGCCGTGCCGCCGACGGCCGCCTGCCCGCCGTCCGCGAGATCGTGCCGGCCGCCCGGACGGTCTTCCTCGACGGCCTGGCCGACCCCGGTGCGCTCGCCGCCGAGCTGCCCGGCTGGCGCATTCCGCCGCCGGCCGCCGACGACCGCCCGGCCGTCGAGATCCCGGTGCACTACGACGGCCCGGACCTCGCCGACGTCGCCGCGCTGTGGGGCGTCTCCCCCGGCGAGGTGGTCCGGCTGCACGCCGCCACCACCTTCCGCGTCGCGTTCTGCGGGTTCGCACCCGGCTTCGGCTATCTGACGGGGCTTCCGGAACGCCTGCACGTCCCGCGCCGGGAGACCCCCCGCACCCGGGTCCCGGTCGGCTCGGTCGGCCTGGCCGGCCCGTACACCGGGGTCTATCCGCGCTCCTCCCCCGGCGGTTGGCAGCTGATCGGCCGCACCGAGGCCGTCCTGTGGGACCCCCGGCGCGAACCGGCCGCGCTGCTCGCCCCCGGCACGCCCGTCCGCTTCGCGCCCCGGGACGCCGCCGTGCCGGCCCCGCGCACCGCGCCGTCCCGCCCCGCCCGCGTCTGCGAGGAGTCCGCCCGATGACCGACCGCGCCCTGATCGTGGTCCGGGCCGGCGCGCTCACCACCGTCCAGGATCTCGGCCGGCCCGGCCACGCCCACCTGGGGGTGCCGCGCTCCGGTGCGCTGGACGGGCCCGCGCACCGGCTCGCCAACCACCTGGTGGGCAACCCCGCGTCGGCGGCCACCCTGGAGACCACCCTCACCGGCTGCGCCGTCCGGCTGCGCGGCGCCGCCACCGCCGCGGTCACCGGCGCCCCCTGCCCGGTGACGGTGGACGGCCGGCCCGCCCCCTGGGGCGCCCCGTTCCACGTCCCGGCCGGCGCCGTGCTGGAGGCCGGGCCGGCCACCCACGGCGTGCGCTCCCACCTCGCGTTCGCCGGCGGCGTCCGCCCCGAACCGGTGCTCGGCAGCCGCGCCACCGACCTGCTCTCCGGCCTCGGCCCGGACCCGATGGCGGACGGCGCGGTGCTCCCGCTGGGGTCCCCGTACGGGCCCCCGGCGGCGGCCGACGTGGTCCCGCACGCCGGACCGGCGGCCGAGCTGGTGCTGCCGTTCCTGCCCGGGCCGCGCGACGCGTGGTTCACCTCCGAGGGGCTGCGCACCCTGACCGCCGGCCGGTTCCGGGTCTCCGCGGCCTCCAACCGGATCGGGCTGCGCACCGAGGGCCCGCCCCTGGAACGCGCCCGGGACGGCGAACTCCCCAGTGAAGGCATGCCGTTGGGGGCGCTCCAGGTGCCGCCCGACGGCCTGCCGGTGCTGTTCCTGCACGACCATCCGACGACCGGCGGCTACCCGGTCGTCGGGGTCGTCCCGGAACGCTTCCTGGCAGCGGCGGCGCAGGCGGCGCCGGGGACTCCGGTCCGGTTCGTACGGCTCGGCCGGCGGCCGGGGGCGGGGGCCGCGACGGCGACGGTGGCGCGCCCGGGCTGACACGGGCGCGCTCTGCCGCCCCAAGTGCGTTCCGCGCGCCGGGTGTTCGCGCCCGGCGCTCCGGCTCCCCTCGCATCATCGCCGGCACGGGCGGGCACTGTCCGTAGCGGATCACATGCCCCGAGTGACCGACTCGGGGTTCTCGCACGGAAGGACCCGTCACCGCCATGCGTCTCATCCCTCGTCTGACCACCGCCCTCAGCGGTCTCGTCTTCGCCCTGGGCGGCGTCGCCGCCGTGGCACCGGCCGCCCACGCCAGCCCGCACACCTGCTACTACACCGTCCTGGAGCGACACCCCGACGCCGATCCGGAGGTGGCCGAACGGGCCTGTCTCCTCGGGCACGAGGGCCACCCCGAGGCCGTACGGGCCTGCTACTTCGAACTGCGGCAGGACTACGTCCCCGCGATGATCGCCTTGGAGGCGTGCCGCCGGGCGTCAGAGGAGGAGTAGCCGACGGGCATACCCGGCGCGCCCGGTCGCGGACGCCACGGTGTGCGCGACCGGGCGCGCCCGCTACGCCGCCCCGTACCCCCCACCCCCCGGCGTCCGGATCACCAGCACGTCGTCCACCCCGACCTCGGCCGTGTCGCAGCCCCGCAGTTCCTCCCGCGATCCGTCCGCCCGCTCCAGGGAGTTGGCGCCGAGCGCGCCCGGGCCGCCGCCCGCCATCCCGTAGGGCGGCACCCGGCGGTGGCCGGAGAGCAGGGCGACGGTCATCGGCTCCAGGAAGCGCAGCCGCCGCTCCGCGCCGCGGCCGCCGTGCCAGCGGCCGGTGCCGCCGCTGCCCTCGCGCAGCGCGAAGCCGTCGACCCGGACCGGGTAGCGCCACTCCAGCACCTCGGGGTCGGTGAGCCGGGAGTTGGTCATGTGGGTCTGGACGGCGTCCGCCCCGTCGAAGCCGTCGCCGGCGCCGGACCCGCTGGCCACGGTCTCGTAGTACTGCACCCGGTCGTTGCCGAAGGTCAGGTTGTTCATCGTGCCCGAGCCCTCGGCCTGGACGCCCATCGCGGCGTAGAGCGCGCCGGTGACCGCCTGGGAGGTCTCCACGTTGCCCGCGACGGTGGCGGCCGGGAAGACGGGCGCCAGCATCGAGCCCTCCGGGATGCGGACCTCGACCGGCTCCAGGCAGCCGCTGTTGAGCGGGATGTCCTCGGCGACCAGGGTCCGCAGCACGTACAGCACCGCCGCCATCACCACCGAGCGGGGCGCGTTGGCGTTGCCGGGCTGCTGCGGGGAGGTGCCGGCGAAGTCCAGCACCGCGCTGCGGGCGGCGCGGTCGACGGTCAGCGCGACGTGGATCTCCGCCCCGCTGTCCGTCTCGTAGCGGCAGTGCCCGTCCGGCAGCCGGGTGAGGATCCGGCGCACCGACTCCTCGGCGTTGTCCCGGACGTGCCGCATGTAGGCCCGTACGACGTCCAGCCCGAACTCCCCGGTCATCCGCCGTAGTTCGTGGATGCCCTTCTCGTTGGCGGCGATCTGGGCCCGCAGGTCGGCGAGGTTGGCGTCCGGGGCGCGGGACGGGTACGGCCCGGAGCCGAGCAGTTCGCGGGTCTCCGCCTCGCGCAGCCGGCCGTCCCGGACCAGCAGCCAGTTGTCGAAGAGCACGCCCTCCTCCTGGACGGTGCGGCTGAACGCGGGCATCGAACCGGGGGTGATGCCGCCGATCTCGGCGTGGTGGCCGCGCGAGGCCACCAGGAAGAGGAGTTCGCTCCCCGAGGGGCCCTTGGGGGCGAAGACGGGGGTGACGACGGTGATGTCCGGCAGGTGCGTCCCCCCGTGGTACGGGTCGTTGACCGCGTACACGTCGCCGGGCCGCAGGTCCGTCCCGCGCCGCCGCAGCACCTCCTTGATGGACTCCCCCATCGAGCCCAGGTGGACGGGGATGTGCGGGGCGTTGGCGATCAGGTTGCCCGCGGCGTCGAAGAGGGCGCAGGAGAAGTCCAGCCGCTCCTTGATGTTGACGGAGTGCGCGGTGTTCTCCAGCCGGACGCCCATCTGCTCGGCGACGGCCATGAAGAGGCTGTTGAAGACCTCCAGCATCACCGGGTCCGCCTCGGTGCCGACGGCGGTCCGGCCGGGCCGCGGCCGGGTGCGGGTGAGCAGCAGATGGCCGCGCTCGCCGACGGTGGCCCGCCAGTCGGGGTCGAGGACGGTGGTGGCGTCCGCCTCGGCGACGATCGCCGGCCCGGTGAGGGTGTCGCCGGGCCGCAGGTCGCCGCGGCGGTACAGCGCGGTGTCCCGCCAGCGCCCGCCGGCGTACGTCCGGACGGTCGCCGCGGCCGTCAACTCCCCCGATCGGGAGCCACGTCGGACGCAGTAGTCGGCCGCGCCGCCCGCCGCGCCCCGGGTCTCCACCGACACCGCCTCGGCGACCAGCGGCTTGTCCATGGTGAAGGCGTACCGCTCGCGGTGCGCGCGGACGAACTCGGCGGCCATGGCGGCCGGTTCGCCGAGCGGCACGCCGAGGGTGGAGTCGGTCCCGGCGTAGCGGACCAGGACCCGGGCGCGGGTGGTCAGCGACGCCGCCGGCACGCCGTCGCCGAGGAGTTCCCGCCGGGTCTGCCGGGCGAGGCCGTCGCACACCGCCCGGACCCGCTCGATCGCGCCGGGCTCGTCGAAGCGCTCCTCGACGGCCTGTTCGCGCATCGCGGTGGCGTCGGCGACCCCGATGCCGTACGCGGAGAGCACCCCGGCCAGCGGCGGGACGACGACGGTGGCGACGCCCAGCGCGTCGGCGACCGCGCAGGCGTGCTGGCCGCCCGCGCCGCCGAAGCTCACCAGGGCGTAGCGGGTGATGTCCCGGCCGCGCTGGACGGAGATCTTCTTGACCGCGTTGGCCATGTTGAGCACCGCGATGTCCAGGAAGCCGGCGGCGACGTCCTCGGGGCCGCGGTCGTCCCCGGTCTCGGCGGCGGCCCGGGCGGCCAGCTCCGCGAAGCGGGTGCGGACGGTCGCGGCGTCCAGCGACTGGTCCCCGTCGGGCCCGAACACCGCGGGGAAGTGGTCGGGT
Source organism: Streptomyces sp. BHT-5-2 (assembly GCF_019774615.1). NCBI lineage: Bacteria > Bacillati > Actinomycetota > Actinomycetes > Kitasatosporales > Streptomycetaceae > Streptomyces > Streptomyces sp. BHT-5-2. The sequence continues at coordinate 4,971,391 of NZ_CP081496.1, forward strand.
TGGATGCGGCCGAGCATCACGTTGGCATCGGTGACGGTGAGCGGGCCGCCGCGCCGGTAGCAGGCCGGGCCGGGGTCCGCGCCGGCGGAGTCGGGGCCGACCCGGTAGCGGCGGCCGTCGAAGTGCAGGACGGAGCCGCCGCCGGCCGCGACGGTGTGGAGGTGCATCATCGGGGCCCGCATCCGCACCCCGGCGACCTCGCTGTCGAAGATCCGCTCGAACTCGCCCGCGTAGTGCGACACATCGGTGGAGGTGCCGCCCATGTCGAAGCCGATCACCCGGTCGAAGCCGCCGTCCGGGCCCGGCCCGCCGGCCTCCGCGGCGGTCCGCACCATGCCGACCACCCCGCCCGCCGGACCGGACAGCACCGCGTCCTTGCCCCGGAAGTGGCCGGCCTCCCGCAGCCCCCCGTTGGACTGCATGAACAGCAGCCGGATGCCGGGGAGTTGGGCGGCGACCTCGTCGACGTAGCGCGCGAGGATCGGCGAGAGATAGGCGTCGACGACCGTGGTGTCGCCGCGCGCCACCAGCTTCATCAGCGGGCTGACCTCGTGCGAGCAGCTGACCTGGGTGAAGCCCGCCTCCCTGGCCAGCGCGGCGACCGCCTGCTCGTGCGCGGGGTGGCGGTAGCCGTGCAGCAGCACCACGGCGGCGCTGCGCAGTCCGTCGGCGTGCGCCCGCCGCAGCTCCCGGCGGACGGGCTCCCGGTCGAGCGGCCGGACCGACTCGCCGCGGGCGCCGATGCGTTCGGGCACCTCGATCACCCGGGCGTAGAGCGCCTCGGGCAGCACGATCCGCCGGTCGAAGATCCGCGGCCGGTTTTGATACGCGATCCGCAGCGCGTCCCGGAAGCCCTCGGTGATCAGCAGCACCGTCGGCTCGCCGGTGCGCTCCAGAAGGGCGTTGGTGGCGACGGTGGTGCCCATGCGGACCACCGAGACCCGCTCGGCCGGCACCGGATCGTCCGGGCCGAGCCCCAGCATCAGCCGGATACCGGCGACCGCGGCGTCACGGTAGCGCTCGGGGCGGTGGGAGAGCAGCTTGTTGGTGACCAGGCGCCCGTCCGGCCGCCTGCCCACCACGTCGGTGAAGGTGCCGCCGCGGTCGATCCAGAATTCCCAGCGTCCGGTCACCCCGCCATTGTCGCAGCGCCGCCCGGTTCGGTCAGGGCCGCCAGCGCGCTGCGGGTGGCGCGCTCGGCGGCGGCGTCCAGCAGCCGGCCGGACCCGGCCAGCCCGTACCGGCACTCCCGTACGGCCAGCGCCAGCAGGCCGGGCAGCAGGTCGGTGCAGCGGTCGGCCACCCACCGGGTGCCGCGGGTCGCCATCCACAGCGCCGCGCCGGCCCGGGTGGGCGGCGGCCCGTCGAGGGCGAGCGGGGGCGGCGGGCCGGCGGCCAGCCCACGGGCGGCGAGCAGGTCGTGGAAGCCGCGGGCCAGCAGCCGGTGGCCGCGCTCGGCGGGGTGCAGCCGGTCCACGCTCCAGGTGGCCCGCTCGGCCACCCACGGGTGCTCGGCCAGGTGGAGGTGGACGCCGCCGTAGCGGGCGGAGACCGCGTGCACGACGGTGTTGACGGCGCGCATCCGGCGGGCCAGCGGACGCGCCAGCGGCGCGGGCAGCCCCAGCATCCGCCCGGGGTCGGGCAGACACGCCGTGAGCACCACCGCGCCGTCGGCGCTCAGCGTGCCGTGTGCCCGGTCCAGCGCGGCGGCGACCCGCTCGATGGCGAACGCGGCCCGCAGGGTGTCGTTGGCCCCGACCAGGAGGGAGGCGAAGCGCGGGGCGAGCTCCCGGGCCCGCGGCAGCTGCTCCCGCACCACGTCGTCCGCGAGCGCCCCGCTGCGTGCGAGGTTCACCAGCGGGACGTCGCCCGGCCGTTCCCCCAGCGCGGCGGCCAGCAGCGCCGCCCAGCCCCGCCAGCCGCCGCCCGCCACCGGGTCGCCGAGCCCCTCGGTCAACGAGTCGCCGAGGGCCGCGAACGGGGGCGTCACCGCCGGCTCCAGGGGCCCGCGGCGGGCGGCACGGCCACGGCGGCCGGCCGCCGGCCGCCGGCCGGCCGGGGCGCGTTGTGGGCCGCCAGGAACGCCTCCACCGCGGGCCGCCAGCCGTAGCCCTCGGCGCACCGCCGCGCGGCGGCCCGGCGCGCCGGCTCGGGCCGCGCCAGCACCCGCTGCACCGCGTCGGCGAAGGACGGGCCGTCGTCGAGCGCGGTGTCCCCGCCGTCGCCCACCAGCCCGGCCAGCGCCGAGGCCGCACTGGCGACGACCGGGGTGCCGCAGGCCAGCGCCTCCAGCGCGGCCAGCCCGAAGGTCTCGGCCGGGCCGGGCGCCAGGACGAGGTCGGCGGCGGCCTGGAGCGCGGCCAGCCGGGTCCGGTCGGGCAGGTGCCCGAGGAACGTCACCGGCAGCCGGGCCGCCCGCGCCCGCTGCTCCAGCCGCGCCCGCAGCGGCCCGTCGCCGGCCACCACCAGCGCCGCGTCCACGCCCCGCCGGCGCAGCTCGGCGAGCGCCTCCAGGGCCCGTCCGGGCCGCTTCTCCGTCGACAGCCGGGAGCACATCAGCAGCGCCACGGCGGCCCGCCCGGCGCACCGGCCGCGCAGCTCGGCGCTGCGCAGCCGCGGGTGCCAGGCGGTCAGGTCGACCCCGAGCGGCGCCCGCACCACGTTGCGCGCCCCGGCCCGGAGGAACTCCGCGGCCGCCCACTCGGTGGTGCACACCACCCGGCTGTAGGCATACGCGGTACGGGAGTTGACGCGGTCGGCGACCGCGCGGGCGAGCGTCCGCGGCACGCCCCAGGTGTGCAGCACCCCGTCCACGCTCTCGTGCGACACCATCACCGCGGGGACCCGGGCCCGCCGCGCCCACTCCCCCGTCCAGCGCAGCGTCGTGCGGTCGGAGACCTCCAGCCGGTCCGGTTCCAGCTCCGCCAGCAGGCGCGCCAGCCGCCGCCGGTCGGTCAGCACCCGGTAGCCCCCACTGCCGGGCACCAGGGGCCCGGGCAGGGTGAGCACCCGGCCCTGCGCACTCTCCTCGTCCAGGATGCCGCTGCGTCCCATCGCCTCCGGCGGGCCCGGCACGACGAGCACCGGCTCGTGGCCGGCGGCCCGGTAGCCGGCGCCCAGTTCGTGCAGCGCGGTGCGCAGCCCGCCGGAGGCCGGGGCGACGAAGTTGGCGACCCGGACTATCCGCAGCCCCGTCCGGGCGCTCCGGGGCCGGCGGGCGGTCACGCCGCCACCGCCGTCCGGTCGGCGAGCACGTCCTCGTAGTGGGCCAGCAGCTGGTCGCCGACCGCCTCCCAGGTGCGGGCCGCCACCGCCCGCCGCCCGGCGGCGCCGTAGCGCAGCCGTCGCTCGGCGTCCCCGCCCAGCGTCCGCACCGCGTCCCGCAGCGCGACTCCGTCCCCGGGCGGGACCAGCAGCCCGGTCCGCCCGTGGTCGACGAGATCGAGCGGCCCGCCGGCGGCCGGTGCGACGACCGGGACGCCGGACGCCATCGCCTCCTGCACGGTCTGGCAGAAGGTCTCGAACGGCCCGGTGTGCACGAAGACGTCCAACGAGGCGTACAGCCGGGCCAGTTCGTCGCCGGTGCGCCGGCCCAGGAACCGCACCTCGGGCAGCTGCGCCCGGAGGGCGGCGGCGCTGGGGCCCTCGCCGATGACCACGGTGCGGACGCCGGGGAGCGCGGAGGTCTCGGCCAGCAGCCGGACGTCCTTCTCCGGCGCCAGCCGCCCCACGTACCCCACCAGCAGCTCCCGCCCCGCCAGCAGCGAGCTGCGCAGCACCGCGTCCCGCCGCCCGGGGTGGAACCGCCCCGAATCGACCCCGCGCGGCCACAGCCGCACCCGGGGCACCCCGTGCTCGGTCAGGTCCAGCAGGGCCGCGCTGGAGGGGGCCAGGGTGAGGTCGGCGGCGGCGTGCACCGCCCGGATCCGCCGCCAGGCCGCGGCCCCGCCGCGCCCCAGGTAGGTGTGCGCGTAGCGCGCCATGTCGGTCTGGTAGACCGCGACCGCCGGCACCCCCCGCCGGGCCGCGGCCGCCATCCCCCGAGCCCCGAGGACGAAGGGGCTGGCCAGGTGCACCAGGTCGGGCCGGTGCCCGTCCAGCGCGGCGGACAGCCGCCGCCCCGGAAGCGCGATGCGCACCTGCGGGTACCCGGGCAGCGGCATCGAGGGCACCCGCACCACGGGGCACGGGCTCTCGTGGGCCTGCGGGGCGGTGGGGGCGGAGTTCGCCAGCGGCGCGACGACCAGCGGCTCGTGTCCGCGCCGGACGAGGTGGCGGGCGGTCTGGAGGGCACAGTGCGCGACGCCGTTGACGTCGGGCGGGAAGGATTCGGTGACAAGGGCGACACGCATACCGCTGTTGTCGGCGGGCCGTGCGTGGACGGGACCACGGGGATCTTTCCAACCGGCGAACGTCCCATGAGCGTTCGCCCCTCGGCCTCGCCGGCCCCGGGCCCGGCGGGCCCGGCGGACTCACACCGCCGAGGCGTCCGGCCCGAAGCGGGCGCGTACGGCGGTCTGCACCTCGGCCTCCTCGGCCGGATCGGACGCGAGCCGGCGCAGCTGCTCGACCACCCGGTCGTCGGCGGTGGCCGCGTGCCGGGCGGCCAGCTCCCGGGTGTGCTCCTCGCAGTCCCACAGGCACTCGACGGCGAACCCGGCCGCGAACCCCGGATCGGTGACGGCGAGCGCGGCCGCGGCCAGCCCGCGCAGATGCGAGGAGGAGGTCTCGCGATAGATATGGCGCAACACGGGCGCCGCGCAGCCGATACCGAGCCGGCCGGCGCCGTCCACCAGCTCCCACAGCGCGCCGACGTCCGGCCCCTCTTCCCGCACCGTGCGGCGCAGCGCGGCCAGCACCAGGTCGGCGTCCCGGCGGGTGCCGCGCCGGGCGAGCACCGCGGCGGCGGCCCCGCCCAGCCGGTCGGCGCGCGCGGCCCAGACCCGCGCCCGCTCCACGGCGGCCGCACCGCGCATCCGCGCGTACGAGGAGAGCGCGGCGGCGACCAGCGGTTCGGTGGCGAGCGGATCGGTGACGGCGGCCTCGATGAGGCCGAGGACCTCCGCATCGCCGCGTTCGGCGAGGTGGTGCAGTACGGCGGCGCGGGCCGCGTCCGGTCCGCCGCGGGCCGCCCGCAGCAGCTCGGCGCGGTCCTCGGGACCGGCGACGGCGCTCAGGCAGCGGGCGGCGGCGAGGTAGCGGTGCTCGTCGGGGCGCGGCTCCAGCTCCTGCTGGGCCCACTCCAGCACCTCGGCCACGCTCCAGCCCGGACGCGGCCCGCGCGGCCGGAGCTGCCGCTGCCAGCGGTCGAAGGAGCCCTGCTCCCCGGCCGCGGCCAGCCGCTCGCGGTAGCGCGGGTCCTCGGCCCACAGCCGCCAGGGGCGGGGCTCGAAGGCGTCGCGGACGGCGGCGGCCAGCAGGGCGTCGCCCTCCGGGGTCTCGGGGAAGCGGGCCAGGACGGCGGGCGCCAGGCCGAGCAGCCCGGCGTCGTCGTCCCGCAGCGCGAGCTCGTCGAGAGCCCAGCGCCAGTTGCCGCCGACCGCGGCGTAGCTGCGCAGCAGCAGCCGCGCGGCGTCCCTGCCGTAGGCGGCGAGGTGGCCGAGGACCGCGAGGGCGAGGCCGGTGCGCTCCTCGCCGGTGTCGGTGAGGTCGTCGGCGTGGAAGAGGTGCCGTTCGATCTCCTCGAGACCGCCGTCGAGCTGCATGTAGAGGCGCGCGTAGTACAGCGAGCGGTTCTCCACCTGCCAGTCCCGGCGGGGATCGCGCAGCACACTGGCGTTGAGTGCCGCGAGCGCCTCGGCCCGCGGCGCCGCGAGGGCATGCAGGGTCCCGTCGCCGCGACCTCGCTGCAGGAGGCCGAGCAGGGTGCCACTGGGCGCTATGTCTGGATCGAACATGAGGTCAGCATCCGGTGCGGGGGACAGGCTGGCAACGGGATTTCCGCCGTCCGGCATTCTTGCCGGTGACCGCGGGCCCTATGCGTCGTTCCCCCCATGGATCGGCGGGGTAGACAGCTGTACGGCGGCCGCAGCCTAGCGTGGAACCCTGCATTCCGCCGATTCGGGCCCGACCACGGAAGGGAGGCCCTTGGCATATGCCAAGTGCACCACCGTATCGGGTAATGCCAAATCCCTTACGGACTGTCGCAGCCTGTGCAAGAGTCGTAACCGGCCCATACGTTCCGGCGCCGCCTGATCACGGAGTACGTCATGCCGCCCCCTCTCTACGCGGATCACCCAGCCGATCGGACCCCCGAGCGTGATGCGGTCGAGGCGCTCATCTCGCAGGCCCGCACCCTGCGCGGTGGCCTCGACGCGGTACGCAGAGAGTCCTCGGTGGCCGGTGACCTCGCCGCCGACCCGCAGCTGCGCTGGCAGCGGGCGCTGTGCGACCTCGCCGTCCACCACCTGGACGACCTCGGCGGCCATCTCGACCAGCTCAGAGAGGGCCTGCCCGGCGCTCTCGCCGACGCCGCGGAGGCGCCCGCCGAGCCCGTCGCGGCCCCTGCCGAGCCGGCGGCGCCCGAGCGGGGCGCCCTGCTGCGCCGGGTGGGCAGCGCCGAGTGGAATCTGCTCACCGACGACGTGACCTGGTCCGACGAGCTGTTCGCGATGTTCGGCCAGGACCCCGCCGACGGCCCGCTGACCCTCGACGAGCTGCCCTCCCTCGTGCACCACGAGGACCAGGAGAAGCTGGCGGTGATGGTCACCGACTGCCTGGTGGACGGGCGGCCGATCGACGGCGAGTTCCGCATCGTGCGCACCGACGCCGGCGTCCGCACGGTCCACATGGTCGGCGAACCGGTGCTCGACTCCGACGGCGGCACCGCCTGCGTGTGGACGGTGCTCCGCGACGTCAGCGAGCTGCGCCGCAGCCAGTCGGCGGTGCGCGAGACCGGCGACTCGCTGCGCCGCCAGCGGCACATCGCACAGACCGAGCACCGGCTCGCGGTCGAGCTCCAGGAGGCCGTGCTGCCGCCCTGGCGCGGCTCGCTGCGCTTCCCCCAGGGCGGCCCGGTCACCCTGGATCTGGCCGGCCGCTACCTCCCCGCCGCCACCTCCGCCCTGATCGGCGGCGACTGGTACGACGCCCTGCAACTCCCCGACGGGCGCACGCTGTTGAGCGTCGGCGACCTCACCGGGCACGGCGTCGCGGCGACGTCCGGGATGGCCATGGTGCTCGGCGCGCTGCGCGGGATGGCCATGGCCGGGCACCGGCCCGGACAGCTGATGGGATTCCTCAACCAGCTGCTGGACACGGCCAGCCAGCCGGCGCTGGGCAGTGCGCTGTGCGCGCAGTTCGACCCCGCGACGCGGGAGCTGGAGTGGGCCCAGGCCGCGCACCCCGCACCACTGCTGTTCCGCGGCGGCACGGGGCGCGCGCTGGACCCGCCGGAGGGCATGCTGCTCGGCGCCACGACGGGCGCGAGCTACGGCCAGCGCACCAAGCAGCTGGAGCCGGGCGACCTGCTGGTGCTGCACACCGACGGGCTGGTGCCGCGCCGCACCCACGGGCCGGAGAGCACCCACGAGGGCACCGAGCGGCTGCTGGCCCTGGCACCGCGGTTCGGTGCGGCCCGCAGTGCGCAGGACAGCGTCCGCATCGTGGTCGAGGAGTTCGGCAGCACCGAGCGGGAGGACGACGCCTGTGTGCTGATCGCCAGGGTCGGCGACTGACGCACGGCGCTACCACCGTCGAGGGCGGACCGGCCGCCACCGGCGCCGGCCGCCCAGCGGGTTCGGGGTTCTCCTGACGGCGGCGGCACGACGTCCCGGCACGAATTTCCTGTGCTTGAACGCCTCCTCACGGACTTCCTGTGACGTGTCCTGTCATGCACCCGTCGGCGATGCCCAGTCGGCGGGTCGCCGAGCACGGCGACGAGCAGACGAGCAGGTGGTCGGGAAGGTTGACGGGCGGGACCCGGTGCCGGAGTCCGGCGGCATCGCGGCCGTGGCGGGGGCGCTCAGATCGCGAAGTTCGGTCCCAGGTCCGGCCCGAGGCCCGTGCCGAGAGCCGGTCCCTTTCCCTTGGGGCGCTGCTTGGGCAGCACCTGCTGGAGCTCCTCGCGAAGGTCCTGGATCTTGCCGCAGCCGGAGTACTGGCCGGTGAGCCGGAACATCTCGCGCAGCCGGTCCCAGGTGCGGTGGGAGGAGTTCTCACCGATGGAGACCAGCGCCAACCGGGCGTAGCGATCGGCCTGTTCGGGGTCGTCGCCGATGAAGCAGGCCGAGGCCATCGAGATGTAGTCGAAGATCTGGGACCGCTGATGGCCGTTCTTGCGCAGTTGGAGCGCCTTTTTGGCGTGGGCCTGGGCGATTCTGGCGGCGGACGGGTCGTGTTCCGCGAGGGTGCGGAAGGCCAGCGCCTGCATGCCGTGCAGATCCGCCTCGTCGAACATCTGCATCCAGGCCGGCGGCGGCACATCGCGCTTGTCCGAGACGAACAGCTCCTCGGCCTCGCCGAGGGTGCGCCGCATCGCCTGGCCGTGCCCCTTGGCGGCGTGCGCCCATGCCTCGATGGTGTGCAGCATGGCGCGGGTGCGCGGCAGGGTCTCCTGACCGGAGCCGGACTGTGCGAGCTTCATCAGGTCCAGAGCGTCGTCCGGGCGGCCCAGGTGGACCATCTGGCGGGCGGCGCGGGAGAGCGCCTCGCCGGCGCGCGGACGGTCGCCGCCCTCACGGGCCGCGTGCGCCGCGATGATGAAGTACTTCTGCGCGGTGGGCTCCAGGCCCACGTCGTGGGACATCCAGCCGGCCAGTACCGCGAGGTTGGCGGCCACGCCCCAGAGCCGGCGCTGGAGGTGGTCGGGGTGGCGGTAGGCGAGCATCCCGCCGACCTCGTTGAGCTGGCCCACCACGGCCTTGCGCTGGAGGCCGCCGCCGCGCGCCGCGTCCCACCGGCGGAACACCTCGACGGAGTGCTCCAGCGCGTCGATCTCCTGTGACCCCACGGGGGCCGCCTCGTAGCGGTCGAGGCCGATCTGGTCGAGTTCGTGCAGGGATTCGTGAGCGAGCGGGTCGTCGTGGCGGAGGGCGATCGGAGCGGGGTCGGTGTGCAGCCAGTCGTGCATGGCGCCGGTGAGTGCGGAGCCCGCGGCGAGCGCCGCGCCCGCCCCCACCAAGCCGCGTCGATTGAGCATGAGGTCCATTCCCGTGAATTCCGTGAGGACCGCCGCGGTCCGCTCGGGCGCCCATGGCAGACCGTCCATGGCCTGCCGCTTCCCCGCGCGACCAGTCCGGGCGAACCCGAGGTCCTCGATGGTTACGACACGGCCGAGGCGCTCGGTGAAGAGGGAGGCGAGGACCTTGGGCACCGGATCCCTGGGCGTCTCGCCCATGTCGATCCAGCGCCGGACCCGCGAGGTGTCGGTCGCCAACTGCGGATGGCCCATGGCCGCCGCCTGCCGGTTGACCAGCCTCGCGAGTTCTCCCTTGGACCAGCCGGCCAGGCCGAAAAGGTCCGCGAGACGGGTGTTCGGCTCCCTGCTCACGTCAAGCCCCCAGGTTCCTCGACTGAGTTGACAGTAACGGCCCGTGACATGGGCTGCGAGCATTCGCCAGGGTTCGCCAGGGTGCGCCAGATGGTCTGCCACCCGCATCCGCGTGTTCGGTAGGTGTGCAGCCCCCGGCCCGGTGGCGGGACCGCATTCCCCAGGGTGCGTGCCCTGCACGGGGACCTACGGACCGGCCGCCTGTACGGGGCCCGTTCGCGGGTTCCCGCCACCGGGCCGGGAGCGCACGCAACTCGTCGGCGCACGAAGGGATCTGTCTCACCCATGTATGCAGCATCGTCCGCCGTGACCGCCCCCACCCGGACGTATCGCCCGCACCCCCACGGGAGCGGGCCGTATCTCGATCCCTCCCCTTCCGCGGGGGCGGTGGCCGGCCTCCCCGGAGGACGGAACCGGCGGGCACAGGGAATGGGCACCCAACCGCTCAGCGGGAGACTCGACTTGTCCGGCCCCCAGGGCGCCCAGCTGCGCGCCGCCGTCGCCTCGGTGCACCGCATCTGCCCGGAGTTCAACCCGGTCCAGGTGCTGCGCCGCGGCGGGAAGTCCGTACTGCTCCTGGGGACGACCGGTCGGATGAGCGCCGTCGCCAAGTGTTTACTGGACCACTCCCCCGCGTGGGCCGAGAGCTTCCGGCAGGAAATAAGTGCATACCGGGCGTTCGTCCGGCACCGTCCGCCGGTGCGGGTGCCCCGGCTGGTGGCGGCCGACCCCGACAACTGCACGCTGGTCGTGGAGCGGATGCCGGGCCGGGTGGCGGCCCTGGCGCGGCACCCCTCCGAGGCCCCGCCGCGGGCCGATGTGCGGGCCGCACTGGCGGCGATCTGCCGGGTGAACGCCTGGCGTCCGCCCGCCGGGCTGTTCGACGCCCCGCTGGACTACGCGGGCCGGATCGGGCGCTACCACGACCTGGGGCTGCTCACCGACCGCGACCTGGGCGACCTACAGAAGCTGCTGCACGGGCTGGCGCACACCCAGGGCCAGTTCTGCCACGGCGACGCACTGCTGAACAACGTCCTGCTCTCGCCCGCCGGTCCGGTGCTGCTGGACTGGGACAACGCGGGCTGGTACCTGCCGGGTTACGACCTGGCGACGCTGTGGACGGTGCTCGGCGACGCACCCGTGGCCCGCCGGCACATCAGCCAGCTGGCGCAGGCGGCGGGCACCCCCGCGCGGGATGCCTTCCTGGTGAACCTCATGCTGGTGCTCACCCGGGAGATCCGGCGGTACGAGACCGCGGTCCAGCGGACGATGCGGGAGCCCGCGCCGGCCACCACCGCGGGGGCCGGTCACCCCGGCGCGGCCGCGGCGGGCGAGGAGCAGCGGCTGCTGCTGCGCAGGCTGCACGACGACGCGCAGATGGCGCGGCGGGCGGTGCGGGCGGCGGTCGGCACCCGCTGACCGCCGGGGCTGCCGAACGGGAGATCAGTGAGCGGCGCGCCCGGCTACGGGCCGCGCCGCTCACCCATGCGTTGGTCCATTCCACTGACGCCCCGCAGGTCCCGGCCCTGTGCCGGGAAGGCTCCTGGCACTGCTGTCCCGACATGCGAAATCCGCACCGGGTGCGGTGATTGACGGTGCGTCGGCAAACCTATGGTTCTCGGCCGACCTGAGGCTTACTCTCGGGTTCTCCCGCGCGACCGCGGCCTGGCCGGCTCACGCACCACCGGGCAGGCCCCTGGCACACCACCGTCACACCGTCCCGACCCGGGCCGGCTAGAAGGAGGCTGTTTTGCGAGGATCCGCACCGGAAGACGCGCCGAGAACCCGCCACCCCGCCCTACGCAGATCCGCCACCGCCGTCGCCGCCGCGGCGCTGCTGCTGCCGCTGGTCTCCGCGGCCCCGTCCGCGGGCGCCGACCGGCCCCCGTCCGGCTCCGGCGCCCTCCAGCGGGCCTTCGGGGAGGCCGCCGCGCGCTACCACGTCCCGCGCAGCGTGCTGATGGGCGTCGCGTATCTGGAGTCGCGCTGGGACGGCCACGGTGGCGCGCCCAGTGTGTCCGGGGGGTACGGGCCGATGCACCTGACCGACGCCCGGGCGGCCGTGACGCGGGCGCCGGAGTTCGCCACGGACGGCGGGGACGCGCGCGGCGACGGCGCCCGGCCGCTCCGGGCGGCCGGGCAGTCGCGGTCCCGGCGGGTGGCGCTGCCCGTCGAACTCCCGGCCCGGCTGCGCACCTTGCCCAGCGCGGCGAAGCTCACCGGGCTGCCGGCGGCGCGGCTGCGCAGCGATCCGGCCGCGAACGTGCTCGGCGGCGCCGCGCTGCTGGCCGCCGCCCAGCGCGCGCTGGGGCTGCCGGCCAGCAGCGACCCGGGCAAGTGGTACGCGGCGGTGGCGCGCTACGGCGGCGAGGACGATCCGCGCAGCGGCGCGACGTTCGCCCGGGACGTCTTCGCGGTGATGCGGCAGGGGCAGCGCCGCACCACCGACGCGGGGCAGCGGGTCACGCTGGCGGCCGCGCCGCGGCTGGCCGCCGACGCCGCCCAGGAACGGCGTCTCACCAGCGCCGCCGCGGCCCTGCGGGCCGCCACCCGCGGTGCCGGCGGGGCGCTGGAGTGCCCCTGGACCGTCGCCTGCGAGTCCTGGCCGGCGCCCTACGAGCAGTACGACAACGACACCAACTACGGCAACCACGATCTGGCCGACCGGCCCAAGGACCAGAAGATCGACGCGATCGTCATCCATGACACCGAGGGGTCGTGGGAGACCACCCTGCGGCTGATCAAGGACCCCAAGTACGTGTCCTGGCACTACACCGTGCGCTCCGCGGACGGGCTGATCGCCCAGCACGTGCCGACCAAGGACGTCGCCTGGCACGCGGGCAACTGGTACGTGAACTCGCACTCGATCGGCGTCGAGCACGAGGGGTTCCTGGCCGCGCCGGACGCCTGGTACACGGAGGCGATGTACCGCGCCTCGGCCCGGCTGGTGAAGTACCTGGCGAAGGAGTACCGCATCCCGCTGGACCGGCAGCACATCCTGGGCCACGACAACGTCCCGGGCACGGTCCCCTCGACGATCGCGGGGATGCACACCGACCCCGGTCCGTACTGGGACTGGGCGCACTACTTCGCGCTGCTGGGCCGGCCGTTCAAGCGCACCGCGGGCCCGCACGGCGGCCTGGTCACCATCCGGCCGTCCTACGCCCTCAACCGCCCGGTCTACACCGACTGCGAGAAGGCCGGGCAGCCCTGTGCGCCGCACGGGTCCGGCGCGGTGCGGCTGTACACCGCGCCCAGCGAGAGCGCGCCGCTGGTCAAGGACATCGGGCTGCACCCGGACGGCTCGGCGAGCACGACCGGGGTGAACGACACCGGGGCGCGGGCGACGACCGGCCAGCGGTTCGCGGTGGCGGGCCGGGCCGGTGACTGGACGGCGATCTGGTATCTGGGGCAGCAGGCGTGGTTCCACAACCCGCGTTCGCATCCGACGGCGGTGAACGCCAAGGGGCTGGTGGTCACGCCGAAGGCGGGCCGGGCGGAGATCCCGGTCTACGGGCGGGCGTATCCGGAGCAGACGGCGTATCCGTCGCAGGTGCCGGTGCAGGCGGTGACCCCGCTGCCGTACACGCTGCTCGCGGGCCAGCGGTACGCGGTCGGCGGGCGGGTGCAGTCGGAGTACTTCTACTCGCCGACCTTCGACATCACCAAGCATGCGATCGTCCGCGGCCAGGACGTGTACTACGAGATCCAGCTCGGGCACCGGGTCGGCTATGTGCGGGCGGCCGACGTGGACGTCCGGTCCTCGGAGTCGTAGCCCGGGAGCGGCCGGGAACGCCGACGCGCCCGGTGGTGGCCCTGGGGCCCCGCCGGGCGCGTGGTGTGTGCGCAGCCGGTCCTGCCGATCAGCCCTGCTGGAAGAGCTCCGCCGGGAGCGGCTTGAGCAGGGCGTAGAGGTCGTCGGTGATCGGGCGGTCCCAACTGGCGATGGTCACCAGCACGCCGTCGTCGCGGTCGAACTGCACGCAGGAGATGCGGCCCTCGGAGCACTTGACGCGCTTGACGATCAGGAGGTTGTCCTGGTGCATCACGGGGGTGTCCTCGGTCTCGACGACCGTCACCGGTTCGTCGTTGCCGAGCGCCGCGAGCAGCTGGGCCACCTCGAAGGGCACCTGGTCCCCCTCGACCTCGCGGGCCGGGGAGCCCTCCGGCAGGTTGCCGATGATCATCGCCGGGCCGCGGCCGCCGAACAGGTCGTAACGGAGGAACACGCCCTGGCAGCTCCCGTCGGGCGCGGGCAGCAGCCCGGCCCCGAGATTGCCGGGCCAGTCGCCCGGGTCCATGGCGAGTACGTCGAAGTCTGGACCGGCGGGCGTGGCTGCGCTGCGGCGACGGAGGAAGGACATGCCGCCATCGTACGTGGCCCGGCCCGGCGCACGTCCGTGGCGGTGTGCGGAGCCCGTGGTCGAACTCCCGTGGTTCGCCCGGAGGGCGGGGCGGGCGACGCGGGCGCGGTTGCCGCAGGAGGGTTTGCACCGTTCCTGGCGGGCGGGGTCCTTGACGAAGTACCGCACCCAGCGCGGGGCGGGGCAGGCCCGGAGCCGGTCGCGGCCGGGGCCGCCGAGGAAGGCGGGGGGAGGCCCGGGCCAGGGCGGCGACGAGCCGGTCGGCGGCGGGTGGGGAGCCGGTCGGGAGGTCGCGCAGCACGGGGGCGCGTCGGCGTCCCGGGTGAGCCCGGGGGTGGTGGGGACCCGGGCGGCGGCGTTCAGCCGGGCGAGCGCCTCGTCCTCGGGGAGCAGTCGGCGGAGCGCCGGGCGGGCCCGGGCGGACGGCGCGGGCGAACAGCGAGCGGGCGGCGGCCCGGAGCTCCCGACGGCGGTGAGCAGTGCCCGGTCCGTCGGGGGCGGGCCGTCCTCGGCGCCGTCCAGTGCGGCGGTGTGGGCGGCGATCCGAGCGGCGGGGTCGGGCAGCTCACCCCCGAGCATCGCCGGATTGCGCGGGGCACTGCCGGTCTGGTGGCGGGAGCTGGTGATCCACACGGCGGACGCCCGGCTCGGTCCCGGAACGGACCGGTGGCCGCGGGAGCTGTGCCACCACCTCCTGGAGTATCCGGCTCCGCGTGCGCCCGAGGGCGTCCGGCTGGTGCCGGTACCGGTGGACGACGCCGCGGCGGTGCGCCGGTACGGTCCGGCCGGCGGGCCGGTGGTGACCGTGCGCGGTCCGCTCACCGCGCCGGCGGCCTGGCCGGCCGGCCGCGCCCCGCAGACCCCGCTCGACTGCGAGCGTGCGGGGGCCGCCGCGCCGCTGCCCACGCTGCGGCCCTGACCGTAAATGCCGCGCCCCGCGCCGGGTCTCAACTGCGGCCGACCGGAGGGCGATTACGATGCCCCCATGGTGTATGCGGACTGGGGGGACCCGCAGCGCACGCTGGCTGTGGCGACGGAGCTGATGCGGGCGCCCCTGAAGGAGATCCTGTCCACGCTGTCGGCCGCGCTGGCCGACCTCGTCCCCCACGAGGCCCTGGTGATGCTCACCGGGGACTGTCCCAAGTCGGCCAACTGGGGGCACGGCGACGCCGGGTTGACGGGTGAGGTCACCACGGCCGAGCTGGCGATGCTCGCCACCCAGGTCGACGTCGGCCGGCCGTGGTGGGGGCCGGCCGCGCTGGCCGGGGCGGCGCGGCCGGTGCTGGCGGTCGCCTCGGCTCCGCCGGGGTCGGCCGGGGCGCTGCTGGCCGTGGTGGTCTCCGCCGGGCGCGCGCCGGAGCCCGAAGTGCTGGCGCTGGTCCAGCAGCTGTGGGATCTGGCCACCGCGCGGGTGATCGATCTGCTGCCCGGGGAGGTGCCGGTCGACATGGCGGCCCCGTGGATCGCCAACAGCGAGCGGGCCCGGGCGGTGGCCGACGCGACCGACGCGCACATCGCCACCCTCACCGCCCTGCTGGGCGTTCTGCGCAGCCGCACGCTGGAGGACGGGGTCGCCCGGCGGACCGCCACGGACGTCGCGGTCGCCGCGCTGGTCGAGCTGCGGGCCACCGACGAGGACGCGCAACTGCCGCCCGAGGAGAGCCTCCAGGACGCGTTCGGGCGGCTGACGGACATGCTCAGCCTGCTCTCCCGCCACGGCGAGGTCACCCTGGAGTACTCCGCGCCCGGCAGCCCGCGGCGGCTGATCCCCTCGGACATCGCGCGGGCCGCCCGCACCACGGCGCGCGGCACGGTGCTGACGATGCTGGAGCAGGGCGGCGTCGAGCGGATCCGGGTGAGCTGGGAGGTCGGGGAGACCGAGCTGCGCACGGTGATCCGCGACGACGGGCCGGGCACGCTCGCCGCGGAGGCGCTGGCCGTGCACCGGCTCACCGACCGGGTCGTCGCGCTGGGCGGGACGCTGACGGTGGACGCGGTGCCGGCGTGGGGGACGATCGTCACCGTGCGGCTGCCGCTGGCCGCGCCGGACGTCCCGCGCAGCGATCCGCTGAGCGGGCTGCACCCCCGGGAGCTGGACGTGCTCCGCCATCTGGTCCACGGCCACCGGAACCGCGCGATCGCCGAGGCGCTGCACATCAGCGAACACACCGTCAAGTTCCATGTGGGAAGGATCCTCAAGAAGCTGGAGGTGCGCTCGCGCGGCGAGGCCGCAGCGCTGGCCCGCGCCGCGGGCTTCCCGGCCGCTGCGTCGCTGGTGCACTGACCCGCCGTACTGGCGCGCCGCGCGCTCAGGGTATGAGGACGACCTTGCCCATGGTGGAGCCCGATTCGATGAGCCGGTGTGCGCGGGCGGCGTCGGACAGCGGCAAGGTGTGGGCGAGGTGCACCCGCAGGGCGCCGGAGTCGGCCAGGTCGGCCAGTGCCGCGAGGCCGACGTGGTCCGGCTCGGCGGTGACGCCCAGGCACCGCAGTCCGCGGTCGGCCGCCGCGCGCGCCAGCTCCGCGTTCCGCATCTCGACGATGGTGACCAGGGTGCCGCCCGGCCGCAGCACGTCCAGGGAGCGCAGCGCGGTGTCACCGCCCACGGTGTCCAGGACGACGTCCACGTCCCGGGCGGCGTCCGCGAAGTCCGTGGTGCGGTAGTCGATCACCTCGGCGGCGCCCAGCGCCCGGACGAAGTCGGCCTTGGCGGCGCTGGCGGTGGTCAGGACCTCGGCCCCGCGGGCCCTTGCCACCTGGAGCGCGAGGTGGCCGACGCCGCCCCCGCCGGCGTGGACCAGGACCCGCTGCCCGGCACCGACCCCGACCGCGTCCACCAGGGCCTGCCAGGCGGTCAGCCCGGCGAGCGGCAGCGCGGCGGTGTGCGGATGGTCCAACGACGCCGGTTTGCGGGCGAGTTGACGGGACGGCGCGGTGACGTACTCGGCGTAGCCGCCGGCGGCCCGCGGCATGAGCGGCATGCCGAAGACCTCGTCGCCGACGGCGAACCGGGTGACTCCCGGCGCGACCTCCTCGACCACGCCGGAGACGTCCCAGCCGACGACGAACGGCGGTGGGCCCAGCAGCGGGATGGTGCCGGAGCGGACGTGCGCGTCGATGGGGTTCACCCCGGCCGCCCGCACCCGCACCAGGACCTCGTTGAGCAGCGGCCGCGGGCGGTCGGCCGCGGCCGGCTCCAGCACCTCGGGGCCGCCGAACGACCGCTGGGTGACGATGTGCATCCGGTCGGCCGTCACCGGGCGTCCGCGATCATCGCGTCGAGGGTGGTGCCCTCGGGGACGGCCTGTCCCACGTCCCAGTGCTCGGCGAGTCTGCCGTCCGCGATCCGCCACAGGTCCACCACGATCACCGGCGGGGCGTCGGGAGCGACCCGGACGACGCCGTGGGTCCACACCTGGTCGCCCTCGGCGAGCACACGGTGGATCGTCAGGGCGAAGTCGGGGAACGGCGTGGCGGCGTGCTCCCGGAAACTGTCGATCGTCCGGTCCGGGCCGACGCCGGCGCCCGGGTGGTGGTTGGTGAAGTCCTCGGTGAGCAGCGCTCGCGCCCGGTCGAAGTCCTTCTCGTTGTAGAAGAGGCGGATGAACTCGGCGACGAGTTCCTTGTTGGCCTTCAAGAAGCCGGACTGCATCGGTGGTTTTCCTTCCTCGTGCCTGGCTGTCGTTCCGTCATTCCTTGATGCCGACCACGATCGAGTCCGGGCCGACGAGGTGCTCGCTCCAGGTGCGGCCGAAGCCCGCCTCGGCCATCCAGGCCCGGCACTCGCGTGCGGTGTAGCCGAAGCCTCCGTCGGTGACCGCGCGCATGGTCAGGCTCATCAGCAGGGCGAAGGCGTTCTCGGACCGGTCGTCGTCGATGAGCGAGTCGTAGACGACGACCGCGCCGCCGGTGGGCAGGGCCTGCCATGCCTTCTTCAGCAGCAGCCGCTTCTTCTCCAGGTCCCAGTTGTGCAGGATGTGGCCGAAGGTGAAGGCATCGGCCCGGGGGAAATCATCGGCGAAGAAGTCGCCGCCGGCGAACGTCAGCCGCTCTTTCAGGCCATGGGCGCGGACGTACTCGTCGAAGACCGGACCGGCCGCCGGCAGGTCGAAGCCGACGCCGGTCAGATGCGGATTGGCCAGCAGGACCTGCACCGCCAGATCGCCCTGGGCGGTGCCCATGTCGGCCACGGTCCGGTAGTCCCGCCACGGCACCTGCCGGGCGATGGCGCGGTTGGCGGTGTGGCTGATGCCGGTCATGGACGCGAGGAACTGCTTCAGGCGCACGGGGTCGGCGTAGAGGGCGTCGTAGGTGTCCAGCTCGCTGGACTGCGACTCGTCGTGCGGCCGTCCGGTGAGCAGGGTGTCGGTCAGGTGGTGGTAGATGCCGTACAGCCGGGAGTTGGCCATCTCCAGCAGGCCGCCGAGGTGGGCGTAGTCCGGCTTGTCGCGGTCGAGGAAGGCGTCGGCGTCCGCGGCGTTGTGGTAGACGCCGTCCACCCGCCGCAGCAGGCCCAGCGCGACCAGGGTGTCGAGGAAGTCCTGCGCCGCGCGCGGGTGCAGGCCCAGCCGGCCGGACAGCGCCGGGCCGTCCGCGGGGGCCTTGGCGAGTTCGGTGAACACGCCGAGTTCGACGGCGCTCAGCAGCGTCTTGGACGCCTGGAAGGCCATGCCGAGTTCGAGGATGCGGTCGGGGGTCGGTCCGGGCTGGCTCACGGGGTGCTCCTTGGGGTGAAGAGGGACCGGGCGTAGGCGCGGGCCGTCGGCTCGATCTGGAGGGCCTGGTGGGTGGCGATGGCGTTGACGTCGCGCCAGAAGCGCTGGAGGGGGCCGCCGGCGGCCTGGCCGCTGGTCCCCGCGGTGCGGAAGATCCGGTTCACGGTGCCGGCCAGCGTGTCGACGGCGAAGGCGCTGTCCCGCGCGTTGCGGGCGACCTGTGCCGGGGTGATCGGGTCGCCGCCGTCGGCCAGGTCCGCGATGCGCTCCAGCAGGAGCCCGGTCGCGTCGATCTCGGCGGCGCTGCGGGCCAGTACGGTCTCGTAGGTGGTCCGGTTGTCCAGGGCGCCCGGTACGCCGGGCAGTACGGGGACGTCGCGCAGCTTCCTGCCGAGGTGGTCGGTGAGCAGGGCCAGCGCGCCGCGGGCCGCGCCGAGGGCCGGGACGACGAACGTCAGGCCGTTGACGGCGGGCAGCGGTGCGAGGCCGGCGGTCGGCGGCTCGCCCGGTTCGGCCGGGCGGCCGGCGAAGAGGGCCGCCCGGTCGCCGATCCGGTGCGCGGGGACGAAGACGTCCTCCAGCACCACGGTGTTGCTGCCGGTGGCCTGCATGCCCACGCTGAACCAGGTGTCCTCGGCCCGGCACTGGGCGCGCGGCACGGCCACCAGCGTCAGTCGCGGACCGCCGCGGGCCAGCAGCTCCTTGGCGCAGACGACGACC
This sequence comes from Streptomyces sp. BHT-5-2, assembly GCF_019774615.1. NCBI lineage: Bacteria > Bacillati > Actinomycetota > Actinomycetes > Kitasatosporales > Streptomycetaceae > Streptomyces > Streptomyces sp. BHT-5-2. Next base: position 4,990,680 of record NZ_CP081496.1, read on the forward strand.
CAGTCGGCGCACTCGATGCCGCTCATGTACGGCCAGCGGCCGGAGACCCGCAGTCCGCCCTCCTCGCCGACCGCCTCGCCGAACGGGATGACCGAGCAGACCACGGCGGCGTCGGGCCCCTCGGCCCAGATCTCCTGCTGCCCCTCGGCGGGGAAGAACGACACGAACCGGGGCGAGCTGGCGAACAGCGAGGCGCACCAGGCGGTGGCCGTGCAGGTCTCGCCGATGGTGGTGACCGCGCCCATCAGCTCGCGGAAGGTGCCGGCGCTCCCGCCGAACGCGGCGGGGACGAAGTGCCGCATGAACCCGGCCCCGGTCAGGGCCTTGACCACGTCGGGACTGAGCCGGCGTTCGCGTTCCATCTGGGCGACCAGGCCGGCGGCCCGTTCGGCGACGGCCGCGGCGGCCGCCGGAAGTGACTCGCGCACTGGGTGCATTCTCATCATCCTCGATCGGTTCGGCGCAGAACGTAGTCGGCGGGGTCGGCGGTCCGGGTGCGGCGCCAGTACTCCTGGGCGGAATAGGGCCAGTTGGTGGCGGAGCGGCCGTTGGTGCGGTACCAGCCGCCCACCGTCGACCAGCCCCAGGCGCGGTGGGCGTTCCCGGTGTCGATCCAGCGGTTGTAGGCGTCGTGGGTCTCCCGGCGGACCTCCACGGCGCGGTGTCCGCCGGCCAGCACGAGCCGGAGGACGTCCAGGACCTGGGTCATGGCGCACTCCGAGAAGTAGACGATGCTGCCGCCCTGGCCGACAAGGTTGGTGTTCGGCCCGTACAGGCAGAACAGGTTGGGGAATCCGGGCACGGTGATGCCCAGATAGGCCCGCGGGTCGCCGTGCCAGGTCGTGTGCAGGTCGGCACCGTCCCGGCCGGTCACGGTCATGGGGGCGAGGAAGCGGGACGCCTGGAATCCGGTGGCGTAGACCAGGACGTCGGCGGCGTGTTCGGTACCGCCGGCGACGAGCCCGGTCGGCGTCACCCGGTCGACGGGCGCGGTCACCAGGCGGACGTCGTCCCGCCGGAGGGCGGCCAGCCAGCGGCCGTCGTCGCGCAGCACGCGCTTGGCGCCGACCGGATAGGCCGGGGTCACGGCGTCCAGCAGCTCGGGGTGGTCGGGCAGTTGGGCCGCCATGGACCGCAGGAGTCCGGCGCGCAGTTCCTCGTTCAGTGCGGAGACCGCGCGCTCGGTGGGCGGGTGGCCGGGGTCGACGATCCAGCCCTCCAGGATGCCCCGCAGCCCCGGGGCGAGGAGCGAGAGGCGGTACCACTGGGCGTAGTAGGGCAGGTGCTCGCACAGCCAGCGGGCGCCGTCCGGCATCGGGCGGCGGTAGTGCGGGGTGGGCCGCAGCCACGGGGGGTTGCGCATGAAGACGACGACCTCGGCGGCCGTTCCGGCCAGCTCCGGGACGATCTGGAAGGCGCTGGCGCCGGTGCCGACGACGGCGACCCGCCGGCCGGCGAGGTCGACGCCGTGGTCCCAGGCGGCGGAGTGGAAGGCGGGGCCGGCGAAGTCGTCCCGGCCGGGGAAGTCCGGCAGTTGGGGCCGGTTGAGCTGGCCCACGGCGCTGATGACGGCGTGGTGGGTGACGGTGCGCGCGCCGTCCGGCCCGCGGAGGTCGAGGTGCCAGCGGGCCGCGTGCTCGTCCCAGCGCAGGGCGGTGACCTCGGTGCCGAAGCGGATGCGGTCGGTGAGCCCGGCCTCCTTGGCGAAGTCGCGGAGGTAGTCCAGGACGGTGTCGTGGGTGCAGAAGTGGTCGGGCCAGTCGGGCCTGGGCGCGAAGGAGTAGTTGTAGAGATGGCTGGCGACGTCGGTGCGGCAGCCGGGGTAGGTGTTCTCCAGCCAGGTCCCGCCGACGTCGGGGTTCTTGTCGTAGAGGACGAACGGGATGCCGGCCTGCGCCAGGCGGTGGCCGGCCAGCAGACCGCTGAACCCGGCGCCGATGACCGCGACCCGGAAGTCGCGGTCCGGGGCGAGCTGCCGGAGCGTCCAGTCGGGGGCCCTGGGGTCGTGGCCGGGGAGCACGATCTCCTCGGCGAGCAGCGGCAGCAGGTCCTCGGTGTCGGCGCCCATGGCCCAGGTGGTGATCGTGCGCAGCAGCTCCCGGTCCGGTGGGTCGGGCGGTGCGCCGGGGCCGAGGTCGCGCAGCCGCAGCAGGGTCCGCACGGCCCGTTCGCGGGCGGCGGCCTGCTGTTCGCCGGTCAGGCCGCCCTGCGGTGCGAACAGCCAGCCGGGGGCGCCGGGTTCGGCGCCGAGCAGCGAGGGGTCGCCGGTGAGGTGCGCGAGCGTCATCAGCAGCGCGGGGACGTCCGCGCCGGCCAGGTGCCGCCGCAGGGTCTGTGCGTCACCGGTGAGCGGGGGGAACGGCCTGCTGAACGGCCTGCTGAACGCCATGGGGACAACCGCCTTCGCAGTAGGTCAGCGCGCCGGGCTGATCGTGGTGAACTTCCGGTCGACGTAGACGGCGGGCGCCCCGTCGTCGGCGAGCCGGTGGTCGACGACCTTGCCGACGAGGATCAGGTGGTCCCCCGCTTCGTGCCGCCCGTCGACCAGGCAGTCGAGGGTGGCCAGGGCGTCGTCGACGACCACGCCGCCGCGCGCGGTCCGGGTGAAGCCCCCGGCGGCGAACTTCTCGGCGGTGCGGGTCGCGAAGCGCCGGGCCAGCTCGGCGTGCTGCCGGCGGAGCACGCTGACCGCGAACTCCCCGCTGCGCTCGAACACCGGGAAGCACCGTGCGGACCTGGCCACGCAGATCAGCACCAGCGGCGGGTCCAGGGACACCGAGCACAGGGAGCCGACGGTCAGGCCGTGCGGTGCGCCGGCCTCGTCGCAGGTGGTGGCGATGGCGACGCCGGTGGGAAAGCGGGCCATCGCGTCCTTGAAGTCGTGGGTCATGGTGTGCACGCCGGTCAACCCGCCGGGTGCGGGGCGCCGTTGACGAGGTCGAGGACCGCGCGCGGGGTGGTCAGTTCGGCGATCCGGTCGTCGGGTATGTGCACGCCGTACTCGGAGGTGATGCGGGCGGCGGTCTCCAGCATGGCCAGCGAGTCGTAGCCGAGGTCGGTGAAGTCCGCGTCCAGGATGTCGCCGGACAGGCTGTCGTCGTCGGTCGCCCCGGCGCAGTCGATCAGCAGGCGGCGGAGGTCGTCGAGGGTCATCTGGGGCATGGTGGGCTCCTTGAGAGGTGTGGGCGGGCGGTTCGGTGTCGGACTCAGGGTGTGCGGGCGGTGCGTACGACGAGCGCGCTGTTGAAGCCCCATCGGCCGCGGGCGAGCACCAGGGCCGCCGACAGCGGGCCGGGCCGCGGCGCGCCCCGCACCAGGTCGATCCGGTACTCCTCGGGCACCTCGGTGGTGCCGGCGGTCGGCGGGATCACGGCGTCGCGGAGGGCCAGCAGGGCCGTGCAGACGTCCACCGGACCGCCGCCGGAGTAGAGGCGTCCGGTCAGTGTCTTGGGGGCGGTCACCGGCACTCCGCACGGCCCGAAGAGGCCGCGGAGAGCCTCGGCCTCGGCGCGGTCGAGGTCCGGTACGCCGGCGGCGTCGGCGAACACCACGTCGATGTCGTCGGGGGTCAACCCGGCGTCGGCGAGGGCAAGTTCCGCGGCGCGGCGCAGGCCGGGCGGGCGCGGCGAGCCCGGCGGCGGGTCGAAGGTGGTGGCGTATCCGGCGATCTCGCCGTGGAGGTGCGGGGCGCCGCGGGCGGCGGCCGCGCCGGCGGCCTCCAGGACGAGGATCGCGCCGCCCTCGCCGGGGACGTAGCCGCGGGCATGGGTGTCGAAGGGCAGATAGCCGCGGTGCGGGTCGGTGGCGGTGCTCAGCCGCCCGCCGGAGATCTGGGCCACCCAGCCCCAGGGGTCCAGGGCCGAGTCGACGCCGCCGGTGACGACCATCGGCGTGCCGCGCAGCACCGTCCGGCGGGCGTGGCCGAGGGCGTCGAGTCCGCCGGCCTGTTCGGCGACCAGCGCGCTGCCGGGGCCGCGGAGGCCGTTGCGGATGGAGATCTGTCCGGTGTTCACCGCGTAGAACCAGGCGTAGGACTCGTAGACGCTGACCGCGCCGGGGCCCTGGGACCAGAGCTTGTGGAACTCGCGGTGGGTGAACTCGAAGCCACCGGAGGCGTTGGAGGTGACCACGCCCATGTCGTAGTCGGCGTAGGCGCCCGGCTCGATCCCGGCGTCGGCCAGCGCCCAGTCGGCGGCGACCAGGGCGTACCGGGTGGAGACGTCGGTCTGCGGCAGGAGGCGGCTGGGCAGGTGGTCCGCCGCCTCGAAGCCGTCGATCTGGCCGGCCAGCCGGGCCGGGTAGCGCGCGGCGTCGAACCGGTCGAGGGTGCCGATGCCGCTGCGGCCTTCGAGGACCGCCTTCCAGTACTCCTCCAGGCCCAGGCCGTTGGGGGCGATCAGTCCGATGCCGGTGACCTGGACGGCTTCCCGCTGCGCCGTCATGTCCGGGCACCCCCGGCCCGGCGCAGCACCATCGCGCTCTGGAAGCCGCCGAAGCCGCTGCCGACGGTGAGCACGTTGTCGAGCCTGCGTTCCCGGGCGGTCCGCGGGACGTAGTCGAGGTCGCATTCGGGGTCGGCCTCGTGGAGGTTCGCGGTCGGCGGTATCACGCCGTTCTCCAGCGCCAGGGCGCAGGCGGCGATCTCGATCGAGCCGATGGCGCCGAGGGAGTGCCCGACCATGGACTTGATGGAGCTGACCGGCGCCCGGTAGGCGTGGTCGCCCAGGCTGCGTTTGTAGGCGGCGGTCTCGTGGCGGTCGTTCTGCTTGGTGCCGGAGCCGTGGGCGTTGACGTAGTCGATCGCGGTGGGGTCGATCCGGGACTCGTCCAGGGCGACGCGGATGGCCTCGGCCATCTCCCGGCCGTCGGGCTTGAGTCCGGTCATGTGGTAGGCGTTGCAGCGCGAGGCGTAACCGGTGATCTCGGCGTAGATGTGCGCGCCGCGCCGCCTGGCGTGCTCGTGGTCCTCCAGGACGAACAGGGCGGCGCCCTCGGCGAGGACGAAGCCGTTGCGGGTCCGGTCGAACGGCCGGGAGGCGTGCTCGGGGTCGTCGTTGCGGGCGGTGGTCGCCTTGATGGCGTCGAAGCAGGCGACGACGATCGGGGTGATCGGGGTGTCGGAGGCGCCGGCGAGCATCACGTCCGCGCTGCCCTCCCGGATCAGCTGGCAGGCGTGCCCCACCGCGTCGATGCCGGAGGTGCAGCCGTTGGAGACCATCGTCACCGGGCCCTCGGCGGCGACGGTCCACGCCACCTCGGCGGGCATCGCGCTGGGCATCAGGTAGTCGAACATGTGCGGGGACAGGCTGCCGTGGTCGACCAGCCAGTTCCGTCCGCTGTCGGACAGCACGAGGTACTCCTGCTCCAGGCTGGTCGCCGCGGCCACCGCGCTGCCCAGGCTGACCCCGACCCGGCCGGGGTCGAACGCCTCGAACTGCAGCCCGCTGTCGGCGATCGCCTCCCGCGCGCACACCACGGCGAACTGCGACGCGCGGTCCATGCGGCGGATCTCCAACGGGGAGAGCCCCTCGTGCACCGGGTCGAAGTCGGCCTCGCCGGCGACCTGCGAACGGTAGGGGGACGGGTCGAAGAAGGAGATCCGGCGGGTGGCGGTGCGGCCGGACGTCAGCAGCTTCCAGAACGCCTTCGCCCCGTCTCCGCCCGGCGTCCGCACCCCGATGCCGGTGATCACCACGCGGCGCGTCATCGCACACCGCCCGTCGTCCTCGAAGCTGCTGAGTCGGTCATCTCGATCCCCTTCCCCCGGAATCACACGGCGCCGGCGCACGGTCCGCCGCAGCACGGCGCAACAAGACGTTCGGCAGGTTCCGGGCCGCTGCTCGGACCTCGCTCGAAGCCCGGTGGTGCGCGGATCTCCCCGGTGGGGCGGCCGGGTTCGAGCGAGGATCGAGCCATCTGCGAACGGGGGGCGCAAGCGTTCCGGGGCGCCGGCCAGCCGTTTTCGCGGCGGGCCGGTCCGCACCAGCCGATCCACCGAGCCGAGGAGCGCACCAGGATGGACGACCTGACGTCAACCACGCTGCTGGCGGCGGCCGGGGACGTCGCCGCGGCGGCGGCCCGCTGCGCGCCCGCCGCCGAAGCCGCCCGCCGGCTCGACCCCGATGTGGTCAAGTCCCTGGTCGCGGCGGGCTTTCCGCGCCACTTCGTGCCGGCCGGCCACGGCGGGCGGGAGGGCACGTTCGTGGAGCTGCACCGTGCGGTGACCGCGGTCGGCGCGGGCTGCACCGCCACCGCCTGGTGCGCCTCGCTGGCCGCGCACGTGTCCCGGATGGCCGCGCACCTGCCCGCCGAGGGCTGCCGCGAGATCTGGGCGGACGGCCCGGACGCCCTGCTGGTCGCCGCCCTGTCCCCGGTCGGCACGGCCGAGCCGGTGCCCGGCGGCCACCGGCTCTCCGGCACCTGGCCGTTCGTCAGCGCGATCGACCACGCGGACTGGGGCCTGCTGTCCGCCATGGCGCGCACCGGCGGCGAGCCCGAGCCGCGGCTGTTCGCGGTGCCGCGCAGCGCCTGGCGGACCGTCGACAGCTGGCGGAACGTGGGCATGGCCGCCACCGGCAGCAACACGGTGATCGTCGAGGACGTCCTGGTCCCGACGGCCCGCTCGATCAGCCGGGAGGACCTCTTCACGGGCCGGGCCGCCGCGTCGAAGGCGCCCTGCCATGCGGTGCCGATGCAGTCCACGACGATGATGTTCGCCTCGCCCGCGCTCGGCGCCGCCAAGGGGGCGCTGGCCGCCTGGATCGACCACGCCACGGCGAAGCTCCGGGCGGCGGCCCGCCGTTCCGGGCCGGTGCCGGCCGGTATGCCGACTGTCGACCGCGCCCCCTACGACATGGTCCTGGCCCGCAGCGCCGCCGAGATCGACGCCGCGGACCTGCTGCTCGAACGGGCCTCGGCGACCGCGGACTCGGGCCCCGGCATCGAGGGGCCGGCGACCATGCGGAGCTGGCGCGACTGCGCGGCGGCCACCGACATCCTCGTCGGCGTGGTGAACCGGCTGTTCCGCGCGGTGGGCACCAGCGGCCAGTCGTCGACCGACCCGGTGCAGCGCTTCTGGCGCGACGTCAACTCGGTGGCCGGGCACCAGGCGCTCCGGCCGGAGTCCGCCGCCACCGCCTACGGGCGGACCGTCATCGAGATCTGACGCCCGGCCGCGCCGCCGCCCGCACCCACCACGTCTGCGAAGGGGTCCGATGACCAGCACGACCAACCCCCGCCCGCCCGCGGTCTCTCCGGAGGAGCTGGTCGGGGCGTGGGAGCTGATGTCCTATGTCACCGTCGGCGAGAGCGGCGCCCTGGGCGAGGGGCCCCTGGGGCCGGACCCGCGGGGACTGCTGCTCTACAGTGCCGACGGGCGGGTGGCGGTGAGCATGATGCGCGGGGACCCGCCGCCGGCCGGCCGGGAGGGGCCGGCCCCGCGGTTCATGGGATACGCCGGGACGTGGCGGCTGACCGGGAAACGGGTCGTCCACGAGGTCGCGGTGAGTTCGCACGGATACCTCGTCGGCACCCGGCAGGTGCGTCAACTGACGCTGGACGGGCCGGTGTTGACGCTGACCGGCTCGGCGGGCGCCGCGGGCGGGCCGCCGCAGCAGCGCGTCCTGATCTGGCGGCGGGCGACGACGGCGGGAGACCGGCCGTGAGCCATGACTTCGATCCCGAACTGGCGCCCTTCGCGGCACGGATGCGGCCGCTCGACTACGCCGACCCGGCGGGAGCGCGGGCCGCTCTCCGCGAGGTGATGGCACGTCAGCCGTCGTACGAGCCGGTGTCCCGGGTGGCGGTGGAGGACCGCAGGGTCCCGGTGCCCGGCGGGCCCGCGGTGACCGTACGGCTGTACCGGCCGCTGGACCGCCGTGGTCCGCGGCCGGCGCTGGTCTTCCCGCACTGGGGCGGCTTTCTCACCGGCGATCTGGAGACCTCGCGGACGGCCGCCACCCGGATCGCCGATCTGGTGGGCGCGGTGGTGGTCTCGCCCGACTACCGGCTCGCGCCCGAGCACCCCTTCCCCGCCGGTTTCGAGGACTGTGCCGCCGCGCTGGAGTGGACCGCGGCGCACGCCGCCGCGCTGGGGGTGGACCGCGACCGGATCGGCGTCGGCGGATTCAGCGCGGGCGGCGGGCTGGCCGCCGGCCTCGCCCTGCGGTCCCGCGACCGCGGGGGCCCGCCGGTGCGCTTCCTCTATCTGCTCTTCCCGCAGTTGGACGACCGCCTGGCGACCGTCTCCGCCCGGAAGTTCGTGGACACCCCGATGCTCGACCGCCGCGGTCTCGTGCTGAGCTGGCGGCACTACCTCGGCGGCCGGGAGCCCTCGCCGTACGCGGCGCCCGCCCGGGCCGGGGAGCTGCGCGGACTGCCGCCGGCCTTCGTGGGGGTGTGCGAGTACGACCCGCTCCGGGACGAGGGCATCGCCTTCGCCCGCCGGCTGACCGGGGCCGGTGTACCGACCGAGCTGGTGCACTATCCGGGCACCTTCCACGGTTCCGTGGGCGTCGCGCACGCCGCGGTCTCCCGGCGGATGGTGGCCGACCAGATCGACGCGCTCCGCCGGGGGCTGGGGCGCCCCTGACGGATCTCCGCGGCGTCGTGCGCCGCGGAGATCCGCGCCGCCCGTCGGCGGTCAGGCCAGCGACCTGGCCCGGTGGAGCAGGCGGGTGTGCTCGGCGACGCGCTGCCCGAGGTGGGACGCGGTGAGCAGGTCGGACTTCTGCATCGCGTCCGGGCCGGAGTCGCCGGGCGACTGGGCCATCGCACCCAACCAGCCGCCGAGGCGGTTGAGTTCGCCCTCGCCGGAGCCGGGCAGCAGGTCGAGGTTGACCCAGTGCATGCCGTGCTGGGCCGCCAGCACGGTGAAGTACTGCAGGGTGTTGAGCTTGTCGCCGCTCATCGCGCCGGAGCTGGTGAAGCCGGCCGCCACCTTGTCCTTCCAGGTCTGGGCGTACCAGCGTCCGCTGGTGTCGTGGGCGAAGGTGTGGAACGCCGGGCTCGCCGAGCCCATGTAGGTGGGCGCACCGAAGACGATCGCGTCGGCGGCGTCCAGTACGGCCCAGTGCTCCTCGGTGAGCGCGTCGACCGAGAGCATCTGGACGGCGGCCCCCGCCACCGACGCCGCGCCGTCCCGGACGGCCTCGGCCATCCTGGACGTGTGCCCGTACCCGCTGTGGTAGGCGATGACGACGGACACCGTGCTGTCGGACATGTGATTTCCCCTCGTGATGGCACGTTCGACGGGGCGCGCCCGGCGCGCACCCGTATCTCCCCGACGGCCGCTCGGCACGGAGCGGCGCGTCCTGCCCGAAGCCTCCCAGTTCCGCCCGGCACGGCGCACTGGCCGAGCGGGCTGTTCCACCTGCCCGAAAGGACTGCCCGTCCGCGGCCCTTTACGAATATCCGGCAAAATCCGTGCCACCCGGCGCGGAGAGCAGGTTCGACAAAGAGCCGCACTGGTAATTTATGCGATGTGACCGGAGTCACGCCGGTCGCGGTGGTTCCGGGACGTTCCGTCGGGTTACCTTGCCAGGAAAGTGATTCACCGCCGCCCGTACGGAATGCGCGGGTCCCGGTGACGGGGGTTGCAAGGATCAGTCGAGCCAACGAAGCCATTGATCCACCATCGATGCATTGCATTCGAATATGGAATCAAAGCCTCCACGGATTTCGCTGATCGAACAAGGGGGGAAAGTCAGTGAAGTTCAAACTGCTCGGACAATTCGAGATCATGTCGAGTAACGGCAGGTCGTTCTTACTGAGCAGGTCGAAGGTGAGCCAGCTCCTCGGACTGCTGCTGGTCCAGAACGGCGAGACGGTCGGCGTGGACACCCTGATCGAGGAGCTGTGGGGCGAACACGTCCCGCGCAGCGCGTCGACCACGCTCCAGACGTACGTCTACCACGCACGGAAGATCTTCGCGGAGCTGCCGGACGGCCAGGCGGTCCTGGCCACCAGGCCGGCCGGCTACGTCATCCAGGTACCCGACGACGCGATCGACGTCGCCGTCTTCGAGCGGCTCGTCCAGCAGTCCAGGCGGCTGCTGGAGAACGGGCACGCGGAGGCGGCGCTGGACCGCCTCGACGAGGCGCTGGCCCTCTGGCGGGGGCCGGTGCTCGTCGGGATGATGCTCGGCAGCGTCCTCGACGCCCACATCACCTACATCAACGAACTCCGGTTCGCGGCCACCGAGTTGCGCATCGAGGCCAACCAGCGCCTCGGGCGGCACCAGGAGCTGATCCCGCAGCTGCGGCTGCTGGTCGCCGCGAACCCGCTCAACGAACGGCTGCACGCCCAGCTCATCACCTCGCTGCACAAGTGCGGCCGGCGGGCCGAGGCCCTGCAGGCGTACCAGAGCCTGTGGCGGACGCTCGACCTGGAGCTGGGCGTCGAGCCCGCGCGCGAGGTGCAGCTCCTCCAGCACGCCATGCTCAGCGAGGGGAGCGCGGTGCCGGACCGGTGTTGAGCGGCCGCGGCGCCGGGCCCGGCCGTTCGGCGGTCGGGTCCGGCGCCGCGCCCGCCCGGGCCGGTTCGCGGCGGGCGCGGCCTTAGTCGAGGAGGGCCACCACCCGCGTCCAGCCGGCGCCCGCACCGGCGACGGCGACCGGGAAGCAGGCGACCGTGAAGCCGGTGGCCGCCGGCAGGTCGGCGAGGTGGGCGAGCTTTTCGAGCTGGAGGTACTCCCGGGTCCGGCCGTAGAGGTGGGCGGGCCACAGGTGGCCGCGGTCGCCGGTGCGCCGGTAGTCCTCGATCATCGACCGCATCGGCCGGTCCAGTCCCCAGGCGTCGATGCCGATGACCCGTACCCCGCGCTCGACGAGGAAGCGCGTGCCCTCACCGGTGAGCCCGGGGTGGTCGGTGAGGTAGCGTGCCGAGCCCCACAGCGCGTCGGCCCCGGTCCACAGCAGGACGAGGTCGCCGGGGCGCAGTCGGTGCCGGGCCGCGGCCAGCGCCTGTTCCAGGTCGTCGACGGTGATGCCCTCGCCGGCCGGCACATGGCGCAGGTCGAGCCGGACGCCGGGGCCGAAGCACCACTCCAGCGGCACCCGGTCGATGCTCTTCGCCGGGCGGCCGCCGCTGAACGGGCCGTAGTGCAGGGGCGCGTCCATGTGCGTGCCGGTGTGCGTGGTGAGCGTGACGGTCTCGTTCGAGATCGCCATGCCGTCGGGGAAGTCCTCCGGGGTGAGGCCGAGCACGGCGGCGGCCGCCTCGTGGTCGAGCACCTCCACCGTCACCGGTGTGGCCTCGCTGACGGTGTCCCGGGTGGCCACGCTGAGGTCGACGAGACGGCTCACGCCGCTCCCCCCTCACCGGCCGGCCGGTCCGCTTGGGTGGTGCGCATGGGCGCTCTCCTGTCCTCCTGGCAGCGAATTCGCACCAGCGTCGACCGACCGAATCGAATATCGCTCGAATATGCCATGGGCGCGCCATAGCGGAACCAGGAAATCCGGAAGGAAACACCGACGGGAATCGTTGGTGCGACTCTCCGGGATATGCAAAGATGCGCCCCACGCGCGGGCGCGCCGCGGGAACCGCGTCGCAGTCAAGATCCGAGAAACAAGATCTGCAACACAAGATCCACAAAGGAAAAGCGAACACCGGAGGGGGAATCGGCATGCAGGCCGATCAGGAAGAGGCGTTCACCAATCCACGGGAATTCGGTCCCATGACCGTCGGGCCGGACGACCGACGATATCTGGATCTTGTTTCCGGATTCAATCGGCGCTTTCAGGCCACGCCCGAGTGCATTCGTCTGGTCGGATCGACCGGGCAGGTCGTCCGGGCCGTCCAGGAGGCGGTCGACGCCGGAAAGCGCCTCTCCGTCCGCAGCGGCGGCCATTCCTACGGCGACTTCGCGTACAACAAGGACGTCGACATCGTCGTCGACCTCTCGATGATGGACGGCGTCTCCTACGACCCGCACCGCAGGGCGTTCGCCGTCGAGAGCGGGGCCCAGCTGGGGCAGATCTACGAACGGCTCTTCCGCGGCTGGGGCGTGACCCTGCCCGGCGGGGTCTGCCCGTCGGTCGGCATCGCCGGGCATGCGACCGGCGGCGGCCACGGGCTGCTCTCGCGGCAGTTCGGGTATGTCTGCGACCTCATCGAGGCGGTGGAGGTCGTGGTCGTCGACCGCCACCGCAGGGCCCGCGCCGTGATCGCCTCCCGGGAGGACACCGGCGAGCTGCGCGACCTGTGGTGGGCCTGCTCCGGGGGCGGCGGCGGGAGCTTCGGCATCATCACCAGGTTCTGGTTCCGCTCCCGCGAGGCGTCCGGGCACCGGCCTGAGCACCAACTCCCCCGCCCGCCGCGCGAGGTGCTGATCAGCACGGTCTTCGCCTCGTGGGACCAGCTCGACCAGGCCGCCTTCACCCGCCTGGTCCGCAACCAGTGCCAGTGGTACGTGGAGAACAGCGCGCCCGGCTCGCCGACCGAGGCGCTGTGCGGCCTGCTCTTCCTGCAGCATGTGTCGAGCGGCGGGATCAGCATGCTCACCCAGGTCGACGCGGCGGCGCCGAACGCGGAGAAGCTGCTGGAGGAGTACCTCGGCACGGTGACCGCCAACACCGGCCTGGCCGGGCCGTTCCCGTCCCGCCGCCTGCCCTGGCTCGCCTCGACCGTCACCCTCGACACCAGCAACCCCACGGTCGAGACCAACGCCACCCTGCGCGCCGCCATCAAGCACGCCTTCCTGCGCCAGCCGTTCACCGAGGAGCAGTGCGCCGTGATGTACCGGCAGTTGACCCGCCGGGACTACACCAACACCGCCCCCGGATCGGCGCTCATCCAGCTCGGCGCGATGGCCGGCGGCCGGATGAACGCGCCGGCGCCGTCCGACACCGCCCTGTTCCAGCGCCGTTCGGCGACCGTGGCGCTGTTCGAGACGTTCTGGACGGAAGCGGCCGAGGACGACAAGCACCTCGGCTGGCTGCGCGAGCTCTACAGCGGGGTCTTCGCCGGGACCGGCGGCTACCCCGTCCCCGGCGACCGCTACCAGGGCTGCAACATCAACGCGCCCGACCTGGACATCCTCGACCCCGCGCTCAACACCTCGGGCGTGCCCTGGCACACCTTCTACTTCGGCGAGAACTACCCCCGCCTCCAGCACACCAAGGCCCGTTGGGACCCGACCGACGTCTTCCGGCACTCGCTGTCGATCAAGGCGAACTGACGCACCATCACGACCGGGCCGGGCGCGGGCACCCGCCCCGCGACCGGCCCGACACGGTTTCGAGCGGTCCTCGAGCCCGCCGGACCAGTTTGGCCGCATGGATGCCACACACGCACAGCACACCGAGCACAGCCGGATCGTCGCCGCCCCTGCGGACGCGCTCTACGGCCTGGTGGCCGATGTCACCCTGTGGCCGGCCCTCTTCGGACCGAGCGTCCACGTGCGGCACCTGGAGCGGTCCGAGCGCGCGGAGCGCTTCGAGCTGTGGGCGACGGTGAACGGAGCGGTCACCTCCTGGAGGTCCCGTAGAACCCTCGACCCGGAGGGTCGGCAGGTGACCTTCGCGCAGGAGGTCAGCCGCCCGCCGTTCGCGTCGATGGGCGGGGAATGGCTCTTCCGCGAACTGCCGGGCGGGCGCACCGAAGTGATGCTGCGGCACGTCTTCACCCCCACGGACCCCGGCCGAGAGGCGGTCGCACGGGCCGTCGCCGCCCTGGACCACAACAGCTTCGCGGAACTCGCGGCCCTCGCCCGGATCGCCGAGCTGGGCCACCCCGTCGCGGACCTCGCCTTCTCCTTCACCGACCACGTCGAGCTGCCCGGTGCGCCGGCCGACGCCTATGCGTTCGTCGCGCAGGCGGACCGGTGGGCCGAGCGGCTGCCGCACGTCGCCCGGGTACGCATGACCGAACCCGCCGAGGGCGTCCAGGAGTTGGAGATGGACACCGTGACGGCGGACGGCACCGGCCACACCACGCGGTCGGTGCGGGTGTGCCACCCGCCGGAGTGGATCGCCTACAAGCAGCAGCTCCCCCCGAAGCTGCTGCTCGGCCACAGCGGCCTGTGGACCTTCGCCGACGGCCCCGGCGGCGCGGTCCTCACCTCCCGGCACACCGTCCTGCTGAATCCCGACGCGGTCGCCGAGGTCCTCGGCCCGGGCCACGGACTGGCCGACGCCCGGGACGCGGTGCGCACGGGGCTGAGCCGCAACAGCGCCACCACCATGGCCCACGCGGCGCAGCACGCGGCCCGCGCCCGCCGGTGAGCACGGCGGACGCGGGCCGGGGCGGACGGCGGTCGGGGTCAGGGCGCGAGCAGCAGCCGGTCCTGCCTGACCTGCCGGGACCGGTTCAGCAGCGCGCCGTCGACGCGGACCAGCACATCGGTCACCAGACAGCTCGGCCCCAGCCGGCTGCCGGCGCCGGGCCGGGTGTCGACCACCAGGGCGTAGAAGGTGGCGCGCAGCGAACCGTCCTGCTGCGGATCGACGACGAGCATGTCGAACCAGTGCCGGCGGACGACCGGATCGTCGTCGAAGCGCCGGTGGAACTCCCGCAGCTCGGCGACGATCCCGGCCCGGGTGCGGGCCAGTTGGCCCGGTGTGTGGCTGAACTCGCCGTCCTCGGTGAAGGTGGCCGCGAACGCCTCGAAGTCGCGCCGGTCCATGAGCTGCATCTGTCGGGCGTGGAAGTGCTGGACCTCGGCGTGGAGCGCGGTGAGGTCCTGGGTCGCTGTCATCGGCTTCTCCTCCGGAGCGCGGCAGGGGGACGGCCGCCAACGTGGCCGGGGCGACTCGCAACTCGCTCGCGGATCGCCCGCAGAACCCTGGGGCGCGGGCGTCCAGGCGCGTCCCAGCGGTCTTCGAGCGGGCCCGGCCAGGGTGGCGCCCGACCCGGACACCGACCGAGTGCCCCCCGTGGGAGGAGCAGAGCATGACCCGTACCGACCGGCATGTCATCGTCACCGGTGCCACCAGCGGCATCGGCCTGGCCGTCACCGAACGGCTCGCGCAACTGGGCCACCGCGTCTACGTCTGCGCACGGCGGGAGGACGTGCTCGCCGACCTTGTCGCGTCCCTCAGGGACAAGGGCCTGGAGGTGGACGGAAGCCCCTGTGACGTGGCCGTGCCGGAGCAGATCCGCGGTTTCGTCCGCGCCGCCGTCGACCGGTACGGCCCGGTGGACATCCTGGTCAACAACGCCGGCCGCAGCGGCGGCGGCGCCACCGCGGAGATCGCCGACGAGCTGTGGTTCGACGTCGTCAACACCAACCTCAACAGCGTCTTCCTGATGACGAAGTCCGTGCTGACCACCGGCGGGATGCAGGGCAGGGACTGGGGCCGGATCATCAACATCGCCTCGACCGGCGGCAAGCAGGGCGTCGTCCACGCCGCCCCCTACTCGGCCTCGAAGCACGGTGTGGTCGGCTTCAGCAAGGCGCTCGGCCTGGAGCTGGCGCCGACCGGCATCACCGTCAACGCCGTCTGCCCCGGCTTCGTGGAGACCCCGATGGCCGAACGGGTGCGGGAGCACTACGCCGACATCTGGGGGGTGACGACCAGTGAGGCGTTCGACCGCATCACCACCCGGGTGCCGATGCGCCGCTACGTGGAGACGGACGAGGTGGCGGCCATGGTGGAGTACCTGAGCAGCGACCGGGCCGGCGCCGTGACGGCCCAGGCCCTCAACGTCTGTGGCGGGCTGGGCAATTACTAGGTCCGGCCGACGAGTCCGTCCCACGGGTCCGTCCCACGGATCCGTCGGACAGGTCGGGGCCGGATCCGCCACCATGGACCGACGACGGGCCGGCCACCGGACCCACACCGGGCACCACCACCGAGCACGGAAGGCACCGCATGACCAACGGACGGCACCACGACGAGACGGCACTGGTGACGGGGGCCAACAAGGGCATCGGCCGGGAGATCGCCCGCCGGCTGGCCGCCGAGGGGATGACCGTCTACCTGGGCGCCCGTGACGAGCACCGCGGCCGGGAGGCCGAGCGCGCACTGGTCGAGGAGGGCCTGGACGTCCGCTTCGTCCGGCTGGACGTGACCGTGCAGGAGCAGGTCGACGCCGCCGTCCGGCGGATCGAGGAGACCAGCGGCCGACTGGACGTCCTGGTCAACAACGCGGGCGTGGTGGTGGAGTGGGGCGTCGAGGTGCCGGAGGTCACCGCCGCGCAGATGCGGTCGGCCTTCGACGTCAACGTCTTCGGGACCGTCGCGGTGACCCAGGCGTGCCTGCCGCTGCTGCGCCGCTCGCCCGCCGGACGGGTGGTCAACATCTCCAGCCCGCTGGGCTCGCTGACCTACCTCGGTGACCCGGACCATCCGATCTCCACCCGCGGGCTGCTGCCGTACAGCGCGTCCAAGGCGGCGCTCAACGCCGTCACGCTGGTGTACGCCAACGCGCTGCGCGAGGCGGGTGTCCGGGTGAACGCGGCCAACCCGGGGCTGGTCGCCACCGACCTCAACGCCCGCTCCCCCTTCGACCGCGGGACCCGCGGCCCCGAGGAGGGCGCCGAGGTCCCGGTGCGGCTCGCGCTCATGGGCCCGGACGGGCCGACCGGGACCTTCCGCGGCAGCATGGACGGCTCGGTGGAGGAGACGGTGCCCTGGTAGGAGCCCGCTGCCCCGTCGGCCGAAGCCGGATCAGGTCAGGTCGAACTCGCCGGCGCGGGCGCCCAGGACGAAGCCGCGCCACTCGGCGGGGGTGAAGATCAGCGCCGGTATCTCCGGGCTGCGGCCGTTGCGCATCGCGACGTAGCCCTCGACGAAGGCGATCTGGACGTCGCCGCCCACGCCGCGGCTGCTCGTCTGCCACTCGGCCTCGGTCAGGTCGAGCTCGGGCCTGGGCCCGCCCGCCAGCCGCTGGTCGATGATGCTGTCGGCCACGTATCCGCTCCTCCCGCTCGTCGTCCGTGGCGCCAGGGTAACGACTGGGCCCCGGGACGGACAGAGGACGTCCGGCGGGCTCCGGGGCGTCAGCCGGCGGGCGCCTCGGAGCCCACCAGCCACATCGAGAAGAACTGCGCGCCGCCGCCGTAGGCGTGCCCCAACGCCCGCCGGGCGCCGTCCACTTGGTGCTCGCCGGCCCGGCCGCGCACCTGGAGGGCGGCCTCGGCGAAGCGGAGCATTCCGGAGGCGCCGATGGGGTTGGTGGAGAGCACCCCGCCGGAGGGGTTGACGGGCAGGTCGCCGTCGAGCGCGGTGACCCCGGACTCGGTGAGCTTCCAGCCCTCGCCCTCGGCGGCGAAGCCCAGGTTCTCCAGCCACATCGGCTCGTACCAGGAGAACGGGACGTACATCTCGACGGCGTCGATCTGACGGCGCGGATCGGTGATCCCGGCCTGGCGGTAGACGTCCGCGGCGCAGTCCTTTCCGGCCTGCGGGGAGACGAAGTCCTTGCCGGCGAAGAGGGTGGGCTCGCTGCGCATCGCCCCGCCGTGCACCCAGGCCGGTGGGTGCGGGGCGCGGGCGGCGCCGGCCCGGTCGGTGAGGACCATGGCGCAGGCGCCGTCGGAGGAGGGGCAGGTCTCCGCGTAGCGGATCGGGTCCCAGAGCATCGGCGAGGACTGGACCTTCTCCAGGGTGAGGTCGTGCTCGTGGAGGTGTGCGTACGGGTTCTTCAGGGCGTTGCGGCGGTCCTTGTAGGCGACCAGGGAGCCGATGGTGTCGGGGGCGCCGGTGCGCCGTATGTAGGCGCGGACGTGCGGGGCGAAGAAGCCGCCGGCGCCGGCCAGCAGCGGCTGCTGGAAGGGGACCGGCAGGGACAGGCCCCACATCGCGTTGGACTCGGACTGCTTCTCGAAGGCGAGGGTGAGGACGGTGCCGTGCACCCGGGCGGCGACGAGGTTGGCCGCGACCAGGGCGGTGGAGCCGCCGACCGAGCCGGCGGTGTGCACCCGGAGCATCGGTTTGCCGACGGCGCCCAGCGCGTCGGCGAGGTACAGCTCCGGCATCATCACGCCCTCGAAGAAGTCGGGGGCCTTGCCGATCACCACCGCTTCGATGTCGGCCCAGGTCAACTCGGCGTCTTCGAGCGCACGTCGGGCGGCCTCGCGCACGAGTCCGGCGATCGAGACGTCGCGCCGGGCGGCGACGTGCTTGGTCTGGCCGACGCCGACGACGGCCACCGGCTCCTTCGCGGTCGCTGCGTTGCTCATCGCTCCCCCTCCAGGACGGCGACCAGGTTCTGCTGCAGGCACGGCCCCGAGGTGGCGTGCGCCAGGGCGCGGTGCGCGTCGCCGCGCCGGATGGCGGCGGCGGCCTCGCCGAGGCGGATCAGCCCGGCGGCCATCACGGGGTTGGCGGCCAGGGCGCCGCCGGACGGGTTGACGCGGACCGCGCAGTCGGGTGCGTCGAGGCGCAGCGCGCGCCGCAGTACGACCTCCTGCGAGCTGAACGGGGCGTGCAGTTCCGCGGTGTCCACCGGTGCGTCGAAGGCCCCGGCGCGTTCGGCGGCGAGCCGGGTCGAGGGCGAGTCGGTCAGATCGCGGACGCCCAGGCCGTGCGCCTCGATGCGGTGGTCCAGGCCGCGGATCCAGGCGGGGCGGTCGGCCAGGCGGCGGGCGGTGTCGCCGGCGGCGAGGATCACCGCGGCGGCGCCGTCGACGACCGGCGGGCAGTCGCCGGTGCGCAGCGGCCCGACGACCTGCCGGCCGGGGCCGGTGTCCGCGCCGCCGCGGCTGCGGGCGCCGATCCCGGCCAGTTCGCGGGCGTCGGTGAGGCCGGCGTCGAGCAGGGCCTGGGCCTGGAGCGCGGCGAGCGCCACGGAGTCGGGCCAGAGCGGGGCGACGTAGTAGGGGTCGAGCTGGCGGGTGAGGACCTCGCGGAGGTCGCCGGGCGAGGACTTGCCGTACGCGTAGACCAGCGCGGTGTCGGCGTCGCCGGTGAGGAGCTTGACCCAGGCTTCGTACAGCGCCCAGGCGCCGTCCATCTCGACATGGGACTCGGAGATCGGCGGCCAGGCCCCGACGCCGTCCAGCGCCATGGTGAAGGAGAAGGCGCGGCCGGCGAGGTAGTCGGAGGAGCCGGAGCAGGTGAAGCCGATGTCCCGGGCCGCAAGGCCGGTCTGCGCCAGGACGTCGTGCAGCACCGGCATCAGCATCTCGACCTCGGAGGTCTCGGAGCTGTCCGGGACGTGCTCGCTCTGCCCGAAGGCGACGATGGCGACCTCGCGCACCGGGCCGCGCACTGGCTCGGACATCAGATCAGCTCCTTGTAGCTGTCGTAGTCGGCGTCGGGCTCGCCGGTGGGGCGGTAGTGGTCGGGGTACCGGGCGCCCTCGGCCCAGACGGGCTCCACCCGCAGCCCCATCCGCACCTGGTCGTAGGGGATGTCGCCGATCCGGGCGTGCAGCGCCAGATCGGCGCCGTCCAGGGCGATATGGGCGTAGACGTAGGGCACCTCGATGTCGAGGTTGCGGGCCTTGATGTTGACGATGCAGAAGGTGGTGACGGTACCGCGGGGGCCGACCTCGACCTGCTCCGCGGTGGCCACCCCGCAGGTGGGGCAGGCGCCACGGGGCGGGACGTACACCTTGCGACAGGCCGGGCAGCGCTCACCGAGCGTCCGCCGCTCGGCGAGTCCCTGGATGTAACGCGACTGCGTACGGCCGGGCGCGTAGACGTAGTCGAGCCGAGCCGCCGCGATGATCCCGGTGACCGGCTCACCGAACTGACCGCTGTGCGCCTGTGGTTGATACGCAGCGGTGCCTGGGCACCCAGCGGTCCCTGGAGAACCGGTGGTCCTGCCAGGCCCGGTGGTACTGGTGGTCCCGGTGGTCTCTGCGGCCCCTGTACCCTCGGCGGCCTCGGCGGCCTCGGCGGCCCCTGTTCCCCCTGCGCCCCCTGCGCCCCCTGCGCCCCCTGCGGGAATATCCCCCTGCCCGTCCGCGTTGTGGCCCCGCAGGGGGGCCTCGCCACCCCTACGGGATCCGTTCGCCCCCACCCTAGGTGCCCCCGCCCCCACCCCCGCCGCCTCCTCGGCGGGCTCCCCCGCCCCCTCCCGCGCGGGTTCGAAGCAGGCGATGTCCCCGATGGCGCCGGTGCGTTCGGCGGCCCAGCGGATCCGGACCCGCATGCCGGTGCGCACCGCGTCCGGGCCGGGTGCGTCGAGGGCGTGCAGCAGGGCGGTGTCGGCGCCGTCGAGCCGGACCAGGACCCAGGCGAACGGCGTGGCCAGCGGCTGGCCGCGGCGCGGGGACGGGTTCCAGGCCCAGGTGGTGACGGTGCCGGTCGGTGCGACCTCGACCAGGTCGCGCAGTTCGTCGGCGGTGACCGGGTCGTACTCGACGGGCGGCACCACCACCCGGCCGTCGCGCGCCCGGACGCCGAGGACGGTGCGTTCGCGCAGCCCGGTGAGGAAGGCGCTCTGGACCGGGCCGAGCGAGCGGGTGAAGGGGAATTCCACGGCGAGCGGCGCGGTCAGGACCTCTGGCATGGGGGACTCCTCGGTCGGATCGGGTCAGGCGCGCCGGAAGACCGGTGGGCGCTTCTCGGCGAAGGCGCGGGAGCCCTCCTTGGCGTCGGCGGTGTCGAAGACCGGCCAGCCGCGGGCGAGTTCGGCGGTGAGCCCGTCGGCCTCGGTCATCCCGGCGGTCTCGTAGACGGACGCCTTGACCGCCTCGACGGCGAGCGGGCCGCAGGCGTTGATCCGCTCGGCGATCTCCAGGGCCGCCTCCAGCGCGCTGCCGTCGGGGACGACATGGCCGATCAGGCCGATCCGGGCGGCCTCGGGCGCCGGGTAGGGGCGGCCGGTGAGCAGCATCTCCAGGGCGTGGGTGCGGGGGATCTGTCGGGGCAGCCGGACGGTGGAGCCGCCGATCGGGAACAGCCCGCGCCGGACCTCGTAGAGCCCGAAGGTGGCGCTCTCGCCGGCGACCCTGATGTCGGTTCCCTGGAGGATCTCGGTGCCGCCGGCGACGCAGTGGCCCTCGACGGCGGCGATGACGGGTTTGCGCGGGCGGTGGTGGCGCAGCATCGCCTTCCAGTGCAGATCGGGGTCGGCCCGCAGCCGGTCCCGGTACGCGTCGCCGGTCATGCCGCCGCCGGCCAGCGCCTTGAGGTCCATGCCGGCGCAGAAGGAGCCGCCGGCGCCGGTCAGCACGATCGACCGGATGCCGTCGTCGGCGTCGGCGGCGAGCCAGCCGTCATGGAGGCCGACCAGCATCGGCAGCGACAGCGCGTTCTTCGCCTCCGGCCGGTCGAGGGTGAGCACCAGTGTCGCGCCGGTGCGCGTCACGGTGAGGTGTTCGGTGGCCGCGTCCTCCGGCCGAGCCGGTGCGGTCGCGGCGTGTTCGGTCCCGCCCATTCCGTCCTCCCGTCTCACGACGTAGAACAGGTTGCAGTAGCCGCACGGCGAGTTCAAGGCTTTTCTGACGACCAGTCAGTTTTCTTGGCCGGGCCCCTTCCCTGCGTTCCGCGCCGGCGCTCTAATGACCGCGGACCCGGCCATGACCCATCGGACCGGCCCGAGCCGACGCCCGCACGGACTGGAGGAGCCATGGAGTACAACCTCGCCGACCTCTTCGAGTCGATCGTCGACGCCGTCCCCGGACGCGAGGCGCTGGTCCACCTCGACCACCCGGGCACCGGCGCGGAGCGGCGGCTGTCCTACGCGGAGCTGGACCGGGCCGCCAACCGGCTGGCCCACCACCTCGCCGACCAGGGCATCGGCCCCGGCGACCACGTCGGACTGCACCTCTACAACGGCGTGGAGTACCTCCAGTCCGTCTACGCCTGCCTGAAGATCCGCGCCGTCCCGGTCAACGTCAACTACCGTTACATAGAGGAGGAGTTGGTCTACCTCTACCGGGATGCCGACCTGGTGGCGCTGGTCTTCGACGGGGAGTTCACCGACCGGGTCGCCGGAGCCCTGCCGCGGGCGCCCGAGCTGCGGCACCTGATACGGGTCGGCGCGCCGCCCGCCGGCGCCGCCGAGCCGTCGATCGCGCCGGTGCCGCTGGCGGAGGCCGCGGCGGCCGGCTCCCCCGACCGCGGCTTCGGGCCGCGCTCCGCCGACGACCGGATCGTCATCTACACCGGCGGCACCACCGGCATGCCCAAGGGCGTGGTGTGGCGCCACGAGGACATCTTCTTCTCCGGGATGGGCGGCGGCGCGCCGACCGGTGAGCCGGTGGCCCGCCCGCGCGAGCTGGCCGAACGGGTCGCGGCCGGGGGCGAGGGCCTGGTGTTCTTCCCGACGCCGCCGCTGATGCACGGCACCTCGATGCTCACCGCGTTCATCGGCTTCCACTTCGGCCAGAAGGTCGTCGTGCACCGCAAGTTCGTACCGGAGGAGGTGCTGCGCACCATCGAGCGGGAGCGGGTCACCAGCGTCTCCCTGGTGGGCGACGCGATGCTGCGGCCCCTGGTGGACGCGCTGGCCGGCCCGCTCAAGGGGACCGACTGCTCGTCCCTCTTCAGCGTCAGCAGCTCCGGGGCGGTGCTCTCCGACACCGTCCGCGCCCAGTTCGCCGCGCTGGTCCCGAACGCCGTGCTGCTGAACAACTTCGGCTCCTCGGAGTCCGGTTTCAACGGCACCGCCACGGACGACGCCGGCCCCGCCAGGGGCTTCCGGCTCCAGGTCAACTCCCGTATCGCGGTGGTGGATCCGGCCACCCACCGCCCGGCCGCGGCCGGCGAGCCGGGCCGGCTGGCGCTGCGCGGCCATGTCCCGCTCGGTTACCACAACGACCCGGCGAAGACCGCCGAGACGTTCTTCGAGGCGGACGGGGAACGGTGGGTGCTGCTCGGCGACATGGCCACCGTCGGCGCGGACGGCATCGTCACGGTGCTGGGCCGCGGCTCGCAGTGCATCAACTCCGGCGGGGAGAAGATCTACCCGGAGGAGGTCGAGCAGGCCCTGAAGGCGCATCCGGACGTCTATGACGCGCTGGTGGCCGGCGTGCCCGACGACCGCTGGGGCAGCCGGGTCGCCGCCGTCGTCCAACTCCGCCCGGAGGCCGGCCCGTTGGACCTCGCCACGCTCCAGACGCACTGCCGGACCCATCTGGCCGGCTACAAGGTGCCGCGCCAGGTCGTCTTCACCGACCGCATCCAGCGGTCGCCCAGCGGCAAGGCGGACTACCGCTGGGCGAAGGCGGTGGCGGCGGGGGAAGGGGAGGCGTGAGCCGGGCCGGCGCGGGACCGCCCGCGGCCCGGCGGTTCACGCGTGGGCACTGAGCACACCGCCGTTGCTGAGCACCAGGTACACGCCGTTGGCGTCGAGCCCGGCGTCGTGCCCCTTCGCCTCCAGCGTGCCGTCCACCGAGCCCTCGTTGCCGATGACGTCCGCGCGGTAGTGCAGTTCGCCGAGCTTTTTGACCTTGACGGTCCAGCCGCCCGCGACCTTGAACGTGCCCGGGCCCTGGTGTCCGCCGCCCATCCAGGCGTGGACCTGACCGTCCAACGTGAGCACGACGAACATGTCGTTGGCGTCGAGGCCGGCGTCGCCGCCCTTCGTCTCCAGCGTGGCCAGGACCGAACCGCGGTTGACGATCTCGGCGCGGTAGTGCTGGGCAGCGAGCTTGTGGATCTCGGCCTTGCTGCCGTCCGGCAGGGGCTGGGTGCGGGTCGGGGACGCGGCCCCGGCCGTGGCGTCGTGCGAGCCGCCCGTCCGCTTGCCCGCGGCGCCCGCCTTGGCTTCACCCTTCGCACCGGAGTCCGCCCGGGACGCGGAGTCCTGCGCCGCCGCGGAGGAACCCGTGCCGCCGGACTCCACCGCAAAGCCCGCGCCGCCGGCCCCGGCGGCGGCCGTGTGGCCCACGGGCTTCACGCCGGCGGGGTCCGAGCCGGAGCAGGCGGTCAGACCGAGGGCGGCGGCCGCGGTCAGGGCCGCGGCGGCCACCCGCAGGGTGCGGCGACGAGCGGTGCGGACGGTGGTGGAGCTCATTTCGGTTCCCCCCGGGGCGGTCTGTGTGGGTGTCTCCTCGGTACGTCACCCACACTGGCGGGGGCTGCTATCGAGAGCCTGCCGCTCCGCTAACATCCGGCTAATACCGTCGTACGCAGGAAGAACGCGCACGTCGCCGCCTCCCTCCCGTACGGGACCGGGGGGCGGCGCGCAGGCTCGAAGTCCGGGCCCGCGCTCACCCGTCGGACGGGCCCTGTCCTCCGCAGACCGAGCGCAGCGACCGGGCGAGCCCCGCCGCGTGCAGCAGGTCCAGATGCCGCTCGTGCCCCACCCGGAGTGCGGTCACCGTCAGTCGGGGCACGCAGCCCGGCGCCGTACGGGCCTGCGGGGTCGCGGCGATGGCTCGGACCAGTTCCGCGTTGATCCGGTTGATCTCCGCGCGGACCCGGGCGAGGTCCGGTCGGCTGGTGGGGGCCTGCGCGGGGTCCGCCGCCCAGCGGCGGTGCAACCCGCGCTGGACGAGCTTGCTGGCCTCGATCTGGTCCCGGAAGATCCGCACCGTCGCCTCCGGGTCGGCGCCCGACTGTCGGGCCTGGGCGGCCACCGCGGCCAGCACCTCGCGCTCCCGGACCGGATCGTCGATCGGGCTGCCGGTCCCCCACTTCGCCGCGGCGACGAGGTCGGCGGTGGCCAGCCGGTCGGCGGAGAGCGCGGCGAGCGGCCGGAGCGGTCCGGCCGACGCGGGCGCGGCACCGACCGGCCCGACGGCCGGCCGCGCGTCCCCGGTGGCGGGCGCCGCGACGGCGCTCCCGGTCCCGGCGAACAGCACCGCGGCCGCGGTCCCGGCGAGCAGCGCACGGCGGATCGAAGTCGTCACCTGCACATCGAGCCCTTCTCGAAGACCGCGGGCCCGGCGCGCGGCGCACGGGCCGCGGGGTGTTGCGGACGCTGTGAGCTTACGGCCGCCCCGCCGCCCGCCGACACCCCGAACCGAACCTCACCGGCGACCGGCAGCTGACTGGCGCACCGTCAAACTCGCTGCGCGGCAGGCCCGTACGCGCTCATCCCACGCCCGCCAGGAACGACGTGACCGCCGCCAGATACGCGCCCGGCCGCTCCTCGTGGACGAGATGGCCGGCGTCCTCGACGGTGACCAGCCGGGCGGCCGGGATGGCGCCGGCCAGCTCGGCGAGGTGGTGCTGGGGGATGTGGCTGGTGGGGCCGCCGGCGATGACGAGGGTCGGGGCGGTGATGCCGGGCAGGGCGTCGCGCCAGTGCGGGGCGGGGGCGTTCCGCTCGGCCACGGCGGCGAGCTTGGCCCGCCAGTCGAAGAGCGGAGGGCCGGGCGGCGGCTCCGGGACCTGCTGCGGCGGGTCGGCGGGGACCGGCGGGGCCGGCTCCTCCGCGATCAGCTGCGCGACCAGGTCCGGGCGGTGGGCGGCCAGCAGCAGGGCGGCGGTGGCCCCCAGGGAGTGGCCGATCAGCGTGACCGGGCCGAGGCCGAGCGCCTGGACGAAGCCGATGGCGTCGTCGCGCCAGCGCTCGAAGCCGTACTCCCCCGGCCAGTCGCTGCGGCCGTGGCCGCGCTGGTCGAGGGCGAAGACCCGGTGCGTGGTGGCCAGTCGGCCGACCACTCCGCGCCAGTCCTCGCCGTCCTCCCCGAGGCAGTGCAGCAGCACGGCCGGGGGCGCGTCCGGCTCGCCCCATACGCGGTATGCCAACCGGACGCCACCGACGTGCACCTTCCGTACGTCACCCATGCGTCCGACGCTACCCGTGGGCCGTCCGCGGCACGCCCCTTGACGCGTTCGCCGCGCGCTGATTACTTGGACCCGCACGCGACTACCGAATGATCGGTAGGGAGACGAGGCGGTGAGATCCATGCCGGAAGCGGCGACGGACAGCGGGACGATCGACGGGGCCTGCGGGGCCGACTGGTGCGACGACGCCGAACGGCTCTCGGCGGACGCCCTGCACGCACTCCAACTCACCCGGCTACAGCGCTCGTTGCGCCACACCTACGAGAACGTCCCCTTCTACCGCGCGGCGTTCGACCGCGCCGGGGTGCGGCCGGAGGACTGCCGCTCGACGGCGGACCTGGCCCGCTTCCCGTTCACCGTGAAGGACGATCTGCGGGCGCACTACCCGTTCGGGATGTTCGCCGTCCCCAAGGAGCGGGTGCGGCGGCTGCACGCCTCCAGCGGCACCACCGGGCGGCCGACGGTCGTCGGCTACACCGAGCGGGATCTCTCGGACTGGGCGGACCTGGTGGCCCGGTCGATCCGCGCGGCCGGCGGCCGCCCCGGGCACACCGTCCATGTCTCCTACGGCTACGGGCTGTTCACCGGCGGCCTGGGCGCGCACTACGGCGCGGAGCGGCTCGGCTGCACGGTCGTCCCGGCGTCCGGCGGGATGACCAGCCGTCAGGTGCAGCTCATCCAGGACTTCCGCCCCGAGATCATCATGGTCACGCCCTCCTACATGCTCACCCTGCTCGACGAGTTCGAGCGGCAGGGCGTCGATCCCCGCTCGACCTCGCTGAAGGTGGGCATCTTCGGCGCCGAGCCCTGGACGCAGGAGATGCGCCGGGAGATCGAGGAGCGGTTCGCCATCGACGCCGTGGACATCTACGGCCTGTCGGAGGTGATGGGCCCCGGCGTGGCGCAGGAGTGCGTGGAGACCAAGGACGGACTGCACATCTGGGAGGACCACTTCTACCCGGAGGTGGTCGACCCGATCACCGGGGAGGTGCTGCCGGACGGTGCGCACGGCGAGCTGGTCCTGACCTCGCTGACCAAGGAGGCCATGCCCGTCGTCCGCTACCGCACCCGGGATCTGACCCGGCTGCTGCCCGGCACCGCCCGGCCGGCCTTCCGCCGGATGGAGAAGGTCACCGGGCGCAGCGACGACATGATCATCCTGCGCGGGGTCAACCTCTTCCCCGCGCAGGTCGAGGAGATCGTGCTGCGCACGCCAGGCGTGGCCCCGCACTTCCAGCTGCGGCTGACCCGCGAGGGCCGGCTGGACCGGCTGACCGTCCGCGCGGAGGCCCGGCCGGACGCCACGGCGGCCGCCCGGGCGGCCGCCGTCGGCCTGATCACCCGCGGCGTCAAGGACGGCATCGGCGTCACCGTCGACGTCGAGATCGTCGATCCGGAGACCCTGGAGCGCTCGGTCGGGAAGTTCAAGCGCATCGTGGACGCCCGCCGGGACGGCTGACGTCAGGTCATCGACGGGTCCCCCTTGATCAGCGCGAAGGGGGCGCCCGCCGGATCCATCAGCATCGCCAGCCGGCCGACGCCTGGCACGTCCATCGGGGCGATGAGCGGCGTGCCGCCGTGCTGGACGGCGGCGTTGAAGGTGGCGTCGCAGTCGGTCACGCCGAAGTACGGGTGCCACTCGGGCGTCGAGCCGGCGTCCAGATTCTTTTGCGGGAGCTGCATGACGCCGCCGTGCGCGGTGTCCTCGCCCTGTCCGGCACCGGAGGCGGAGGCGATGCTGTAGACGGGGCCGCCGCCCATCGGCATGTCCTGGTAGGTCCAGCCGAACACACTGCGGTAGAACTCCTTGGCCGCGGCGGCGTCGGTGGTGTAGAGCTCCGTCCAGCACAGGGTGCCCGGCTCCATGACCGCGTCCAGGCCCTTGACGTCGCCGGGCTGCCAGACGGCGAAGTCGGCGCCCGTCGGGTCGGTGAGCATGGCCAGCCGGCCGGCGGTGAACACGTCCATCGGCGCGACCCGGACCCGGCCGCCGGCCTGCTCCACCGCCTTGCAGGTGGCGTCCGCGTCCGCGGTGTGGAAGTACGGTGTCCAGGCCGGGCTCGCACCCTCCTCCGTCAGCGGGCCGACCGCGGCGACCGTCCTGCCGTCGAGCTGGAAGAAGCCGTAGCCGCCGCCCTCCGGCCCGGCCGACCGGAAGGTCCAGCCGAGCACCGCGGAGTAGAACGCCGCGGCGGCGTCGATGTCGGGGGCGCCGAGGTCGAGCCAGTTCGGTGCGCCGGGGACGAAGTTGGTGGTCAACACGAGGTACTCCGATCACGTCCTGGTCAGTGCCGTTTCCCAGCTTGGCAGGGGGCACCGACAGTCGCCCTCAGCGCGCCGTTCCGCCGCTCCCGAACCGCTCGCGCAGCGCACGCTTGAGGACCTTGCCGCTGGCGTTGCGCGGCAGCGCGTCCACGAACACCACCCGCTTGGGCACCTTGAACGGCGCGAGCCGGGCCCGCGCCACGTCGATCAGCTCCGCCTCCCCCACCACACCGTTCCCCTCGGTCCCGTCCGTGGTGACGGTGCGCCGGACCACCACCGCGGTCACCGCCTCGATCCACCGCTCGTCCGGCAGCCCGACGACCGCGACCTCGGCGACCTGCGGATGCGTGTACAGCACGTCCTCCACCTGGCGCGAGGCGACCAGCACGCCACCGGAGTTGATGACGTCCTTGACCCGGTCGACCACCGTGAAGTAGCCCGCCGTGTCGCGGACCGCCAGGTCCCCGGAGCGGAACCAGCCGTCCCGGAACGCCTCCGCGGTCTCCTCCGGCTTGTCCCAGTAGCCGGTGCACAGCTGAGGCGAGCGGTAGACGATCTCGCCCCGGGTGCCGTCCGGGACCTCCCGGCCCTCCTCGTCCACCACCCGCGCCTCGACGAACAGCACCGGCCGCCCGCAGGAGTCCGGCCGGTCCGCGTGCTCGTCCGGGCCGAGGACGGTGGCCAGCGGGCCGATCTCGCTCTGCCCGAAGCAGTTGTAGAAAGCCAGGTGCGGCAACCGGGCGCGGAGCCGTTCCAGTACGGGCACCGGCATGATCGAGGCGCCGTAGTACGCCTTGCGCAGCCCGCCGAGGTCCCGTACGGCGAAGCCGGGGTGGTCGGCGAGTGCGATCCACACCGTGGGCGGCGCGAACAGGCTGTCCGCGCGGCCCGCTTCCACCAGCGCGAAGATCCGCTCCGGGGCGGGCCCGTCCAGGATGGTGTTCTCCGCGCCCACCGCCAGATAGGGCAGCAGGAAGACGTGCATCTGCGCGGAGTGGTAGAGCGGCAGCGAGTGGACGGGGCGGTCGCTCTCCTTCAGGTCGAGGGCGACCACGGCGCTGGTGTACTCGTGCACCAGCGCCCGGTGGGTCATCATCGCGCCCTTGGGGAGCGCGGTGGTGCCCGAGGTGTAGAGCAGCTGGACGAGGGCGTCGTCGGGCACCTCGGGCGGTGCGTCCGCCGCGGCGGGGCCGCCGGCCTCGGTCGGCTGCCCCGCCGGCTGTTCGGCCAGTCGCTCCAGCAGCCCGTCCGGCGCCCCGTGCAGCGGCACCGTGCGGGTGCCGTCCGGCAGCCGGGCCGCCAGCGCGGTGTCGGTGAGCACCAGGGCGCTGCCGGACTGCCCCAGGAGGTAGGCCAGTTCCTCACCGGCCAGGCCGTGGTTGACCGGGACGTGCACCAGCCCGGCGCGGGCGCAGGCCAGGAAACCGATCAGGTAGGCGTCGGAGTTGTGGCCGTAGGACGCCACCCGGTCCCCGGGACGCAGCCCCTCGGCCAGCAGCACCCGCGCGGCGGCGGTCACCGCGCCGTCCAGCGCCCGGTAGCTCCAGCTCCGGTCCGCGTACCGGACCGCCGTCCGCTCCGGCACCCGGCGCGCGCTGCGCCGCAGGACCCCGTCGACCGTGTTGTTCCGCGCGCCCGCCGCGCCCGTGGCATCCGTCATGCGGCGATCCTGGAGTGCGGCCGGGGACCGGTCAAGGCGGTGGACGCGGGCGGGTCACGGCTGCCGGGGGCCGCGGCGTACGGCGCGCGCGGTCACACGGCGCGCTCCCGGCCCTCCCAATACGGGTCGCGCAGCCGCCGCTTGTAGAGCTTGCCGTTGGGGTCGCGGGGCAGGGCGGTGGTGAAGTCGACGGTGCGGGGGCGCTTGTAGCCGGCGAGCCGGTGGGCGCAGTGGTCGAGGATCTCGGCGGCCAGTTCCGGTCCGGCGCGGTGGCCGTCGGCGGGTTCGACGACCGCCTTGACCTCCTCGCCCCAGTCGTCGTGCGGGACGCCGAAGGCGGCGGCGTCGGCGACGGCCGGGTGGGCGAGCAGCACCGACTCGATCTCGGCGGGGTAGATGTTGACCCCGCCGGAGATGATCATGTCGATCTTGCGGTCGCGGAGGAAGAGGTAGCCGTCCTCGTCGAGGTAGCCGAGGTCGCCGACGGTGAAGAAGTCGCCGATGCGGTTCTTCCGGGTCTTGTCCTCGTCCTTGTGGTAAGCGAAGCCCCCGGTGGTCATCTTCAGGTAGACGGTGCCCAGTTGACCGGCCGGCAGCCGGTTTCCGTCGTCGTCGAAGACCGCCAGCTCGCTGATCGGCCAGGCTCGGCCGACCGTGCCGGGCTTCTTCAGCCAGTCCTCGGCGGTGGCGAAGGCGCCGCCGCCCTCGCTGGCCGCGTAGTACTCCTCGACGCAGCCGCCCCACCAGTCGATCATGGCGCGTTTGACGTGGTCGGGGCAGGGTGCGGCGCCGTGGATGGCGTGCCGCATCGACGAGACGTCGTAGCCGGCGCGGGCCTCCTCTGGGAGGGCGAGCAGGCGGTGGAACTGGGTGGGCACCATGTGGGTGTGGGTGCACCGGTGCCGCTCGATCAGGCGCAGCATCTCCGGTGGCGTCCACTTGTCCATCAGGACGACGCGGTGGCCGATGTGCAGGGAGGCGCCGGCGAACTGCAGGACGGCGGTGTGGTAGAGCGGCGAGCAGACCAGGTGGACGTTGTCGTCGAACGGCCGGATGCCGAAGATGGCGAGGAAGCCGCCGAGGTAGGTCTCCTCGGGGGGCTTGCCGGGCAGCGGGCGGCGGATGCCGCGGGGGCGGCCGGTGGTACCGGAGGTGTAGTTCATCACCCAGCCCAGGGTCCGGCCGGTGGGCGCGGACTCCGGTTGTCCGTCCAGGAGTTGGCGGTAGGGCCGGAAGCCGTCGACGGGTCCGACGGCGTACCGCCGCTCGGCGGCCAGGCCCGCCTCGTCGGCCGCCTGCCGGGCCGCGTCGCCGAACCGCTCGTGGGCGATCAGCACCTTGGCGCCGGAGTCGGCGACGATCCAGGCGATCTCCGGGCCGACCAGGTGGTGGTTGACCGGGACGAGGTAGAAGCCGGCCTGGGAGGCGGCGAGGTAGGCGGTGAAGAACTCCACGCCGTTGGGGAGCACCACGGCGAAGGCGTCGCCGCGTTCCAGGCCGGCCGCGCGCAGCCCGTGGACCAGCCGGTTGGCGGCGGCGTGCAGACGGCCGGCGGTCCACTCCTCGCCGTCCGGGGCGATCAGGACCGTCCGGCCGGGGTCGGCGGTGGCCTGTGCCCAGAAGCCGTTGGGGGTGTCGGGCATGGTCGGGTCCTCCTCGGGCGGTGGCGGCAGGGCGGTCGGCGGTGCGGGGACGGCGGTGCGGGGACCGGCGGTCAGGCGCGGCCGGCGATCCGGTCGATCCGGTCGACGGCCCGCTCGAAGCCGCGGGTGAGGTCGTCGAAGACGGCCCGGACGCTGCGTTCGCTGGTCATCCGGCCGACGATCTGGCCGACCGGGGTGCCGAGCAGCGGCTCGACCTCGTGCCGCTGGATACGGGAGTTGGCCTCGGCGACCAGCAGGCCCTGGAGCGGCATCGGCAGGGTGCCGGGGCCGTCGGGGTCGTCCCAGGCGTCCGTCCAGGCGGTGCGGAGCTGGCGGGCGGGCTTGCCGGTCAGGGCGCGGGAGCGGACGGTGTCGCCGGGGCCGGCGGCGAGCAGTTTCGCGGTCAGCCGCCGGGAGTGCAGGTCGGCCTCCTCGGTGGTGAGCCAGATCGAGCCGAGCCAGACGCCCTGGGCACCCAGCGCGAGTCCGGCGGCGATCTGCTCGCCGGTGCCGATGCCGCCGGCGGCCAGCACCGGCAACGGGTCGACGGCGGCCACCACTTCCGGGGTGAGCACCATGGTGGCGATCTCGCCGGTGTGGCCGCCGGCCTCGTATCCCTGGGCCACGACGACGTCGATCCCGGCGGCCTTGTGGTGCAGCGCGTGGCGCGGGCTGCCGGCCAGCGCGGCGACCCGGACGCCACGGTCGTGGGCGCGCGCGATCACGTCGGCGGGCGGGGAGCCGAGGGCGTTGGCGAGGAGGGCGATGGGGTAGTCGAAGGCCACGTCGAGCTGGCTGCGGGCGACCTGCTCCATCCAGCCGGTGATCCGCCAGCCGGACGGCTCGCCGGGCGGGAGCGGCGGCACGTCGTACTTCTCCAGGAGCGCCGTGACGTGGCGGCGGTGCTCCTCGGGGATCATCGCCTCGACGTCGGCCTCGGTCAGTGTCCGGCCTTCCGGGGCCTCGACCTTCGCGGCGGGCATCACCACGTCGAGGCCGTAGGGCAGTCCGTCGGTGTGCTCCTGCATCCAGTCGAGGTCGCGGGCCAGTTCACCGGGGGCGGTGTAGCGGACCGCGCCGAGCACCCCGAACCCGCCGGCCCGGGTGATCGCCGCGGCCACCGCGGGAAAGGGCGTGAACCCGAAGACGGCGTGCTCGACGCCCAGCGCGTTGCTCAGCTCCGTCTGCATGGGCGCAGGATGCCGCAGCGGGCCGCACGAGGGAAGAGATTTTCTGATGCAGCGTCAGAAATTGGTCGGTCGTGGCCGGCTCCCGCGCGTCCCCGCGGTCACCTCGACTCCTCCAGCACCGCCATCGCCGCGTTGTGGCCGGGGATGCCGCTCACGCCGCCGCCGCGCGGCGCGCCCGCCCCGCACAGCAGGACGTTGGCGTGGCCGGTGGCGACGCCCCAGCGGGCCGGGGCGGTGGTGAGGGCGTCCGCGTCCTCGGCGAACGGGAAGGCCAGCTCGCGGTGGAAGATGTTGCCGCCGGGCAGGCCCAGTTCGCGGTCGAGGTCGAGCGGGCTGCGGGCCTCGACGCAGGGGCGGCCGTCGGCGTCCCGGGCCAGGCAGCCGGCGAGCGGTTCGGCGAGGTGCGCGTCGAGCTGGGCGAGGGTGGCGGCCAGCAACCGGTCGCGGGTGGTCGGCTCATCGGCGGTGTCGGCTGCGAACAACCGGGCGGGGGTGTGCAGTCCGAAGAGGGTGAGGGTGTGGTAGCCCTGGCGGACCAGGTCGGCGCCCAGGATGGAGGGGTCGGTCAGGGAGTGGCAGTAGATCTCGGAGGGCGGCGCGGCGGGCGGCCGGCCGGCCGCGGCCTCCCGGTGGGCGGTCTCCAACTGCCCGTAGCCCTCGGCGATGTGGAAGGTGCCGGAGAACGCCTCGCGCGGGTCGGTGTGCGGGTCGCGGAGCCGGGGCAGTCGGGTGAGCAGCATGTTCACCTTCAGCTGGGCGCCTTCGGCGGGCGGCGGCGCGGGCTCGCCGAGCAGCCGGGCCAGCTCGCGGGGCGCGGCGTTGACGAGCACACGGCGGGCGCCGATCGTGCCGCCCTCCGCGGTGGTGACCTCCGCGGTGCGGCCGTCGGTTGCCAGCGCGGCGACCGGGCAACCGGTGACGATCTCGGCGCCGGCCCGGCGGGCGGCGTCGGCGAGGGCGTCGGTCAGGGTGCCCATCCCGCCGAGGGGGACGTCCCAGTCGCCGGTGCCGCCGCCGATCACGTGGTAGAGGAAGCACCGGTTCTGACGGAGCGTCGGGTCGTGGGCGGTGGCGAAGGTGCCGATCAGCCCGTCGGTGAGGACCACGCCGCGCACCAGGTCGTCGTGGAAGGTCGCCTCGATCAGCTCCCCCAGGGGGCGCTCGAAGAGCGCGTGCCAGGTGGCGTCGTCGCCGACCCGGGCGCGGAGGGACGCGCGGGTGGGGAGCGGCGCGGTGAGGGTGGGGAAGACCCGCTCGGCGAGCCGGCGGGTGGCGCCGTAGAAGTCCTGCCAGGCGGCGAACTCCCGGTCGGAGCCGGTGAGTCGGGCGAAGGAGGCGCGGGTGCGGGCCCTTCCGCCGCCGACCAGCAGGCCGGTGGGGCGGCCGGCGCGCACCACGGGGGTGTAGGAGGAGACGGTGCGCTTGCGGACCGCGAAGCGGAGGCCGAGGTCCCGGACGATCTTCGGCGGCAGCAGGCTGACGAGGTAGGAGTAGCGGGACAGCCGGGCGTCGAACCCGGGGAACGCCCGGGTGGAGACGGCGGCGCCGCCGGTGTGGTCCAGCCGCTCCAGCACCAGCACGCTGCGCCCGGCGCGGGCGAGGTACGCGGCGGCCACCAGCCCGTTGTGCCCGCCGCCCACGATGACGACGTCGTACGAAGTCCGTTCCGGCATGCCTCTTGTTAGCACGGAGGTTCGGCGGCCGCCAGGGAGGAAACGCGCGGCTGCGGCGGAATGAATCGTTTGTTCCGGGCGGTGCGGCTTCTTGACCGGTCATCAGATGACTTCTAGCGTCCGGCCGTGCGCGCCCTGGAACCGCCCTGTCGGCCGTTCTGCCCGGCCGACCCACCCACCACGTGAGGTGACTCGTGTCCCATCCGTCGGTATCCCGCATCGGCCGCACCCTCGCCGGACTCGTCGCCGTCACCGCCTGCTCGGCGGGAGTTCTCTCGGCCACCGCCACCGCCTCCGCCACCCCGTCGAGACCCCCCGGCGCCGCACCGGACTCCGGGTACCCGAACCTCACCCCGACGCCCCCGATGGGCTGGAACAACTGGTCGTACTACCAGTGCGGCGGCCTCAACGAGCAGGTCGTCCTGGACAACGCCCGGGCCCTGGTCCGCAGCGGACTGGCGAGCCAGGGCTACCGCACGGTCACCGTCGACGACTGCTGGATGGCCAAGCAGCGCGGCGCCGGCGGCGAGCTGGTCGCCGACCCCGCGAAGTTCCCGCACGGCATGGCGCACCTCGGGCGGGAACTCCACAAGCTGGGACTGAAGTTCGGCATCTACGAGGACGTCGGCAAGCTGACCTGTGGCAAGTACCCGGGCAGCTACGGGCACTTCGAGCAGGACGCCAAGCTCTTCGCGAGCTGGGGGGTGGACTACCTCAAGGCGGACGGCTGCAACGTCCCGGTGCCCAAGGGGCAGAGCAAGGAGCGGGCCTACCACGACCTGTACGCGCAGCAGAGCCGGGCACTGCGGGCCACCCGGCGGCGCATCGTCTTCTCGGTCTCCGCGCCGGCCTACTTCCAGTTCTCCGGTGACGCGGTCTGGCACAAGGTCATCCAGTGGTCCGCGCAGCTGGGCAACCTGTGGCGGGGCGGGGCGGACATCGCGTTGCAGCAGAGCACCCCGGCCGCGAAGTGGGCGTCCATCAGCGGCAACTTCCGCTACAACGCCAACCTCGCCGACCTCCAGCGCCCCGGACGCTGGAACGACCCGGACTTCCTGCTGGTGGGCGACTCCGGGCTGAGCCGGGACGAGATGCAGAGCCAGATGTCGCTGTGGGCGATGATGGCCGCGCCGCTGATCTCCAGCACCGACCTGGGCAGGTTGTCGCCGGCGGCGCGGGCGATCCTGGGGAACCGCGAGGTGATCGCGGTCGACCAGGACCCGCTGGGCGTCCAGGGCCACATCGTGCAGCAGGACGGCGACGGGGTGGTGCTGACCAAGCCGCTGCGCAACGGCGACCGGGCCGTTGCGCTGTTCAACGGGGGCGGCACCGCCCGCACGCTGTCCATCACGGCGGGCGCCGCCGAACTGCCCAGGGCCCACTCCTACGTGGCACGCGACCTCGTCACCGGGCGCAGCGCCCGGACCACCCGGACGATCATCGCCCGGAACGTCCCGCCGCACGCCACGGTGCTCTTCCGGGTCCGGCCGGAGCACTGAACCGGCGGCCCCGCGCACCGCGGCGGGGCTCCGCGGGCGTCCACTACCGCCGGGTCGCGGCTCGCTCCCGGCGCAGCGCCGCGACCCGGCGGTGGAGGGCGTCCGCCTCGTCCGGCCGGCCCAGCCGTGCCAGGCACTGGGCCTGTTCGCCGCGGCTGGCCAGCGCGTCGAGGTGGGCCGCACCCAGGACCCGGGCGCGGGCGTCGGCGACCCGGCGGTGGACGTCCAGCGCCTCGGCCCAGCGGCCGAGCCGGCCCAGCGCCACGGCGGTCTCGCGGTGGCTGGCCAGGGTGTCGGGGTGGTCGGCGCCGAGCACCCGGGCGCGGACCGCGGCCACCTCCCGGGCCTCGGCGAGCGCCTCCGGCCAACGGTCCTGGCGGCCGTAGTTGACGCCCAGGCCGTGCCGGGCGCGGAGGGTCTCCGGGTCGTGCGGACCGTGGGCGCGGGTGCGGGCCGCCACCAGGTCGCGGTAGTGGGCCAGCGCCTCCGCGCTGCGGCCCAGCCGGCCGAGCGCGACACCGGTCTCGTAGCGGGCGGCGAGGGTGTCCGGGTGGTCCGGGCCGAGCGCGGCGGCCTGCCCCGCGGCCACCTCCTGATAGGCCGTCAGCGCCTCCGCCCAGCGCCCCAACCGCCCTGATACGAAGGCGTGTTGCCAGCGGGAGGCGAGGGTGTCGGGGTGGTGGGCGCCGAGCACCCGGGTGCGGGCCTCGGCGACCTCGCGGGCGGCGGTCCGGCACTCCTCCAGGCGGCCCAGCCGGCCGAGGCCGACCGCGATGTCGTGGCGGCAGCCGAGGGTGTCGGGGTGGTCCGGGCCGAGCAGCCGCTCGCGGCCGGCCAGCACCTCGGTGCGCAGCTCCTGGGCCTCGAAGTGCCGGTCCGCCCCGGCCAGCGCGTGGGCCTGCGCCAGCCGTCCGGCCAGCGCGGCGAGGAGGGCGTGGTGGTCGCCGGGCGGGGCCGGGCGGTCGGAGCCGAGGGCCGGTGACGCCTCGCCGCGCAGCGGGTCGCCGGGCGGGGTCCAGACGTCGGTGAGGCCCGCGACGGCCGGGTCCGCCGCGGGCCGGTGCGGTGGCCGGGTGCCGGCGGCCGGGGCGCCGGCGGTGATCCCGCGGGTCCAGGACGGCAGCCGCGGGGCGGGCACCGTCAGGTCTTCCGGCGCCGGGCCGGCACCCCGCGGGGCGCGGCGGTGGCGGGCGTCCGCCAGGCGCTTGGCGAGGTCGTCGGCGTCCCGCGGCCGGTCGTCCGGCTCCTTTGCCAGCAGGTCGAGGACGATCCGCTCGTACGCCTCGGGCAGGTCGGGGCGGACCGCGCGCGGCGGGTCCGGGGCGGTGTCGCGGTGGCCGACCAGCACCGCCCAGGCGTCGCCCTGGGCGAACGGCGGGGCGCCGGTGGCGATCTCGTAGAGCACACAGCCCAGGGAGTACAGGTCGCTGCGGTGGTCGACGGTGCCGCCGCCGATCTGCTCGGGCGACATGTAGTGCGGGCTGCCCATGGCGACGCCGGTGCCGGTGAGCCGGGTGGTGAAGCCGATGTCGTGGCCGAGCCGGGCGATGCCGAAGTCGCAGATCTTGACCGTGCCGTCGGTGGTCCGCACGATGTTGGCCGGTTTCAGGTCCCGGTGCACCACGGCCTGTTCATGGGTGTACGCCAGGGCCGCGGCGATCTGCTCGGCGATCTCGACGACGTCCGGGACCGGCAGCGGCTGGCGCCGGTTGTCGTCCAGCAGCTGGCTGAGGTTGCGGCCGTTCAGCAGCTCCATGACGAGGAAGAGGATGCCGTCGTCCTCGCCGAAGTCGTGCACGACGGTGATGCCGCGGTGCTGGAGCGCGGCCGCGACCCGGGCCTCGCGGCGGAAGCGCTCCCGCAGCACCCGTAGGAATCCTGGTTCCTGCCGATCCCCCATCGGCTTGAGGCACTTGACGGCGACCAGCCGGCCCAGCGACTCGTCGCGGGCCCGCCACACCTCCCCCATGCCGCCGCGTCCGATGGTGTCGAGCAGTCGGTAACGCCCCTGGACAAGACTGTGCTCCGCCATCCCTGTCGCCGCCCCCGCTCCCGCGTTCAGCCGCGTGGATCCCCCTGTGTGCCGTGCCCGTCCAGTATGGCGGCGGAGCGACCCGGCTTGTAGGGCCTGTCCGACGGGTCAGGGCCGGACCGGCCGCGCATCGGGGCCGAGCCTGGCCACCGCCCGCAGGACGTGCCGCGGCGGCAGCTGCCAGCGGACCCCCGCCGGGACCGCGCGCAGCAGCCGGCCGGCCCTGCGCAGCCGGCGGGTGACGAGGGCGGGCGGCGGCGCCGGCCGGCCGTAGAGCCGGTGGGCGTACGGGGGCAGCGCCGCGTAGGCCAGCTCCGCCACCGGCCGCCAGAGCAGGGCACGGGCCGGGACGAGCGGCGCCGCGATCGGCGGGCGCCGCAGGAAGGCGTCGACCTGGCGAGCCTCGGGGGTCGGCGCGAGGTCCGGCCGGACCCGGTCGAAGTAGGCGGCGAACGCGGCCGTGTCGCCGGGGACGGTGTCCGGGTCCAGGCCCACGAGCCGGGCGCTGGTGCGCTGTTCGTCGAGATAGCGGTCGGCCTGCCGGTCGGCGAGCGGGTGGCCGGAGCGGCGCAGCACCTGGAGGTAGGAGTCGACCTCGGCGCAGTGCACCCACAGCAGCAGCTCCGGTGCGTCGATGCGGTAGCGCTCGCCGGTGTCCGGGTCGGTGGCGGTCAGCCGGCGGTGCAGGCCGCGGACCGCGGCGCCGGCCCGTTCGGCGGCGTCGGTGGTGCCGTAGGTGAGGGTGCCGACGAAGTCGGCGGTGCGCATCAGCCGCCCCCAGGCGTCCCGCCGGCCCTGCTCGTCCATGCCGAAGGCGGCCGAGTTCTGCATGACGCCGCGCACCGCGCGCGGGTACAGCGCCTGGAGGTAGAGCGCGCGGACGCCCGCGATCCACATCATCGGGTCCGCGTGCAGCTGCCAGGTCACCGAGCCGGGCCCGAAGAGCCCGGGGTCGCCTGCCATCGGCCTCGCCTCCCGCCGGCCGGTCAGCGCCGCACCCGGGGCATGCCCAGGCCGATCCAGGAGATGATCTCGCGCTGGATCTCGTTGTTGCCGCCGCCGAAGGTGAAGATGACCGCGGAGCGGTAGCCGCGCTCCAGTTCGCCGTGGAGCACCGCGCCGGCCGAGCCCTCCTTCAGCGGTCCGGCGGCGCCGGCCACCTCCATCAGCCAGGCGTAGGCGTCCCGGCGGGCCTCGGAGCCGTAGACCTTGACGGCGGAGGCGTCCTGGGGGGTCAGCGTGCCCTGTTGGAGGGCGTCGACCATCCGCCAGTTCAGCAGCTTCATGGCCTCCAGTCTGGCGTGCGTGCGGGCCAGCCGCCCGCGCACCCAGCCCAGGTCGATGACCCGGCGGCCGTCGGCGAGCTTGGTGCCGGCCGCCCAGCGCCGGACGTCGTGGAGCGCGCGGATGGCCATGGTGCCGTGGGCGGCGAGGGTGACCCGCTCGTGGTTGAGCTGGTTGGTGATGATCCGCCAGCCCTGGTTCTCCCGGCCGACGCGGCGGGTGGCGGGGACGGTGATGTTCTCGTAGTAGCTGGCGGTGGTGTCGTGCGAGGCGAGGGTGTTGATCACGGTGCAGGAGTAGCCGGGGTCACTGGTGGGGACCAGGAGCAGGGTGATGCCCTTGTGGGGCGGCACTCCCTCCTCGATGGGGGCGGTGCGCACCGCCAGCCAGACCCAGTGGGCGGTGTCGCCGTTGGTGGTCCAGATCTTCTGGCCGTTGACGATGTAGTGGCCGGTCTCCTCGTCGCCCTCGCGCACCGCGCGGGTCTTCAGGGAGGCCAGGTCGGTGCCGGCGTCCGGTTCGCTGTAGCCGATCGCGAAGTCGAGCTCCCCGGAGAGGATCCGGGGCAGGAAGTACGCCTGCTGCTCCTCAGTGCCGAACCGCATGAGGGTGGGACCGACGGTGTTCAGCGCCATCACCGGCAGCGGCACCCCGGCCTGGGCGGCCTCGTCGAAGAAGATGAACTGCTCCATGGGCGTCAGGCCGCGCCCGCCGTACTCCTTGGGCCAGCCCACGCCCAGCCAGCCGTCGGTGCCGAGCCGGCGCACGGTCTCGCGGTAGAAGCGCTTCTGCGCGGCCGGGTCGGCGTACCGGGTGTGGGCGTCGTCCGGTACCAGTTCGCCGAAGTACGTGCGCAGTTCGGCGCGCAGCCGCTGCTGTTCCGGGGTGTAGTCCAGGTGCACGGCCCCTCCACCAGTCGTCCGGTCCACTCGTTCCGTCGCCCGGCGGCCGCCGGGTGCTGACGGCCCGTCGGATTCCGCGGTCGGGGGCACAGTAGAACGCGTTCCAGAAATACGGAAGGGTGGTGACCGGTCGGCCGGCGATGCGCGAGGGGCCCGGCGCGGCACCTGGAGGGGTGCCGGGCCGGGCCCGTTCCGGAACCGCCGCGCGGGGCGGCGTCAGCCGGCGTACCGGTATTCGTCGTTCGGCTGGGCGCGGTCACGGTGCACGTCCTTGCAGTACCGGACGTTGCCGTGGTTCGACACGTGCTTGGCAGCGATCCAGGTCCGGCGGCTGCCCCGGATCAGGTACCAGAGGTCGTTGCCGCGGATGCTCTGGGCGCGGACCTTGCAGACCAGGTAGATCCGGGTGCCGTTGCGGAGGTAACCCTTGGACGACGAGTCGGTGCTGGGGTACTCGCGCTCGTTCATCCCGCGGGCGGCGGTCACGCTGCCGTAGGCGTAGTCCTGACCGGACTCCATCTGGGGGGCCGGCTGCTCCTCGGGAGCGGGCTGCTCCTGCGGGGTGGGCCGGGGGTGCGGCGCGGCCTGGGCCGGAGCCGCAACGAGCAGCGTCGCCCCCAGGGCGACAGCCGTGGTCAGGGCGCCCGCACCGGC
This sequence comes from Streptomyces sp. BHT-5-2, assembly GCF_019774615.1. Classification (NCBI taxonomy): domain Bacteria; kingdom Bacillati; phylum Actinomycetota; class Actinomycetes; order Kitasatosporales; family Streptomycetaceae; genus Streptomyces; species Streptomyces sp. BHT-5-2. The sequence continues at coordinate 5,031,058 of NZ_CP081496.1, forward strand.
TGCGAGCTTCTTGCCTCGGGCCACGAGGACGTCGGTCGTGGGCATAGGGGTCTCCTGTTCTTGACGCGCGATGCGTTGCCGCGCAGTGCCACCCATCGGTGCGTTGCGGACATTACGCGTAAAGACCCCAAATAGTGTGGTGAAACGACGACCACGCGGCCGATCGTGTGACGGCGGTCGCCGGTGGCCGAACGAGCCCGCCCGCCCCCGGCGGCGCGGCGGTACGCGCGGTCAGCCTTCGGTGCCCGCCTGGTGGATGCCGAAGACGGCGCCCTGCGGATCGCGCAGCATGGCGATCCGCGGCCCGTCCGGCACGTCCGTCGGCGCCATCAGCAGCATCCCTCCGGTGTCGGCGGCCCGCGCCGCGGTCGCGTCGACGGACTCGACCGCGAAGTACGGCAGCCAGTGCGGCCGGACGTCCTCCCGGTCGCGCGCCTCCACGGTGCTCATCCCCCCGAAGTCGGCGCCGCCGATGCCCCATTGGGTGTAGGTGCCGTGGGATCTGACGGACCATCCGAAGGTCCGGGAGTAGAAGGACACCGCGGACTCGGCGTCGCCGGTGGCCAGTTCGACCCAGCCGAGCGCGCCGGACTCGTTCAGCAGCTCGGCGCCGGCGAAGGACCGGGCCTGCCAGACCGCGAAGGCGGCGCCCGCCGGATCGGCCAGCACCGCGAACCGGCCCAGGTCGAGGAGGTCGCGCGGCGGCACCAGCACCCGGCCGCCGGCCCCGGTCACCGCCTCGGCCAGGGCCTCGGCGTCCGGGGTGGCGAACGTGACGGTCCAGGCGGTCGGTTGGCCCGGCGCGTACAGCGGGGCGGCCGCGGCGACCCGGGCGCCGCCCACCGCGAAGACCGTGTAGCCGCCGGACTCCGGGCGCGGGTCGGTGTCGGCGTGCCAGCCGAAGACCTCGCGGTAGTAGAGGGCGGCCGCGGGCACGTCCGAGGTGCCCAGCTCCACCCAGCACGGCGCACCGGGCGTGGGCTCGGTGATCTTCACGGGTCGCTCCGTCCCTCGGCGCCACGGGCCGGGCCGGCGGTGCGCGGGGCCGCGCCGCCCCCGGCGTCCTCCGGTGCCGATCGTCCGACGGGCGGTGCGGGCCCGCAACCCGGCGGCGGGCCGGGTCAGGAGGGGTGCGGGTGCCGGCGGCGGGGCAGGTGGTGGACGGGGCGCGGGGCGGCCGGGGCGAGGGCGGCGTCCAGGTCGTGGGCGGCGGCTGCCGCCGCGGCGGCCGAGCGGGGGAAGAGCGCCGCCTCGTACGCCCGGACCGCCTGGTCCGGGTCGGTCTGCCAGGTGTGCGCCTCGGCGAGGTGCCGGGCCAGCTCGCAGCCGTCCCGCAGGGCCAGGTCCGCGCCCGGGCCGGAGAGCGGCGTCATCACGTGCGCGGCGTCGCCCAGCAGCGTCAGGCCCGGGGTGTGCGGCCAGGTGTGCGGGACCGGCAGCGCGAACAGCGGGCGGTTGGCGAAGCCTTCGTCGCTGTCCCGCAGCAGCGCCCGCAGCCCGTCGTGCCAGCCGTCGAACGCGGCCAGCAGCGCGGCGCGGACCGCCTCGGTGTCGGCGGTGCCCACCCCCGCCTGCCGGGCCCAGTCCTCGGAGCAGCGCAGGGCCGCGTAGACCCGGATCCGGCCGCGGCCGTCGCGCCGGGCGAGCAGACCCCGCGGTCCGGACAGCGCCATCATGGTGCCGCGGCCCACCAGTCGGGCGATCGCGGGGTGCCGGGCGTCGACGTCGTGGAGGCCGGTCTCGACGAAGGTCACGCCGGAGTAGTGCGGGACCGCCTCGGACAGCTGCGGCCGCACCCGGGACCAGGTCCCGTCGGCGCCGATCACCAGGTCGAAGGTGGCGGTTTCGCCGTCGTCGAAGACGACCTGGTGCCGGCCGCCGCCGCGCGGGTGCAGCGTCCGCAGATACCTGCCCCACCGGACGGTGCCGGGCGCGAGGGCGTCCGCCAGCAGCCGGCGCAGCTCGCGCCGGCCGATCTCGGGGCGCTGCGCGGTCGGGCCGGGCGCGGGGACCTCCTGATCGAGCACCGTGCCGGTGCGGTCCAGCAGCCGGACCTCCTGTCCGGCGGGCCGGGCCGCGGCGCGGAACTCCCGCTCCAGCCCGGCCGCGCGCAGCGCCGCCTGCCCGCTCGCCGGCCGCAGCTCCAGCGGACCGCCGGGCGCGGACCCCACCGGGCCGAGCGCGCGCTCGAAGACGGTCACCGGTACCCCGTAGCGCTGGAGCACCCGGGCGCAGAGCAGCCCGCCGGGACCGGCGCCGATGATCGCGATACGGAAGGTGGGGGGCATGGCGCGGCGCTCCTCGGTGCTCCTCGGCCCGCGGCCCGTCTCCCGTACCGGGGCCGTCCTCGCTTCCAGAGGAGCACAGCCGCCGCGAAGACGCGATCGGTGCCGGCGGGCGGCTCGGCGACCGGGAGAGTCCGGGGTGGTCCGGGACGGCCTCGGAAGGGGCGGGAGGGTGCCGGAACGGCGCCAACGAGGCCGGTGGGGCGGGTGGTTCAGGTGGCTCGGGAGGTGCGGTGGGCAGGGCCGGGGCGGGCTCCGGGCATGTACTGGCCGCGGAGGGTCCGGCGGACGGCCCGGCCACGGCGGCGGGTCCCGCGGCGGCCGGACTGCCCGAAGCGGCGGCCGGTTTGCCGGAAAGGGCGACCCGTTTGCCGGAAGGAGCGGCGGGCAGCAGATCGGCGCAGGATGGAACCACCCAGAAGGGAGGGCCGCCGGCATGAACAAGGGAACGACCGGCGACGGGCCGGAGGCGGTGCCCACCACCCCGCGGCCGGTGCCGCGCGATCCGGGGACGCCCGACCCCGAGGACGAGCCCCCGGAGCCGCCGGAGGACCCGGAGTCGGCCCCCGAGGAGCCGCCCGGCGCCCGGCCCGGCGAACACCCGGCGCCCGAGCCGCCCGACTGAGCCCGCCGGGCGCCGCCCCGGGGGGCCGTCCGGTTGCAGCCGCCGCCCGATCGGCGCAAGGTGGGAGCCACTCCGGTCCGGGCGCGCGCCGACGCGCCGGTCAGCCGCCCGGGTACGCCGGGCCGAGGTCGGGAGAGAACGGCGATGTTGCTGCCGGACAAGTCCGTACTCGCGCAGCTGCTGCGGCGCTATCGCGTCTGGGAGCGGGTGGTGCTCGCCGACCCGCACGATCCGGCCGCCCGGCGCCGGCTGGAGGACGTCGCGTACACGCTCTGCGTACTGATGGGGCGGCGCACCGTCCACGAGGCGATCATCGAGGCGGAGCAGTACCTGGCGACGGACCGGACGGCGACGGACCGGACCGAACCCCGGACGCCCGAACGGCACAACGGCTAGGGCCTGTCCGATGGGTCGGCGTGGATCAGCCCGCGGCTTCTGGTGCCGTGCATCGCAAGGCGGAGCGTCGCCCGCGGACTGGATGTCCGTGGGTGATGCGACAACGCCGCGAGGTGCGGTACCAGGCGTCGAGGGCCCACGCCGACCCATCGGACAGACCCTAGGCCCGTCCGGCCCCGGCCCGAACCGCCGGGGCCGTCCCGTGCGGCGACGACGTGGACCGTGAACCGACGTGAAGGAGCAGGAGTGTGGGAGCGCGCACCGTCCGGACGACGAATACGGCCAAGTACACGGGCCGGGACACGGGGACCGGCCCCGTCCCGACGAAGGGCACCCGGCCCGCGGCGACGGACGCCGAGGGGCCGCTCGGCCCGACCGAGCTGAGCACCCTCGACGCGTACTGGCGGGCCGCCAACTACCTCTCCGCCGGCCAGATCTACCTGATGTCCAACCCGCTGCTGACCGAGCCGCTGCGCCCGGAGCACATCAAACCCCGGCTGCTGGGCCACTGGGGCACCTCCCCCGGGCTGAACCTCGTGCACACCCACCTCAACCGGGTGATCAAGGCGCGGGACCTGGACGCGGTCTGCGTCTGGGGGCCGGGGCACGGCGGGCCGGCCGTACTGGCCAACTCCTGGCTGGACGGGACGTACACCGAGACGTACCCGGACGTGACCCGGGACGACGCGGGGATGGCGCGGCTGTTCCGGCAGTTCTCGTTCCCCGGCGGGGTACCCAGCCATGTCGCGCCCGAGACCCCCGGCTCCCTCCACGAGGGCGGTGAGCTGGGCTATTCCCTCGCCCATGCGTACGGCGCGGCCTTCGACAACCCGGAGCTGCTGGTCGCCTGCGTGATCGGCGACGGGGAGGCGGAGACCGGGCCGCTGGCCACGTCCTGGCACTCCACCGCGTTCCTGGACCCGGTGCACGACGGGGCGGTGCTGCCGATCCTCCATCTCAACGGCTACAAGATCGCCAACCCGACGGTGCCGGCCCGCATCCCGCAGGGCGACCTCGACGCGCTGCTGCGCGGCCACGGCCACGAGCCCCTGCACGTCACCGGCGACGACCCGGCCGCGGTGCACCAGGCGCTGGCCGCCGCCATGGACCGGGCGCTGGACCGGATCGCGGCGATCCAGCGGCGGGCCCGCGAGGACGGCGGCGCCGGCCGCCCACGGTGGCCGATGATCGTGCTGCGCACCCCCAAGGGCTGGACCGGTCCGCGCGAGGTGGACGGGCAGCCCGTCGAGGGCACCTGGCGCGCCCACCAGGTACCGCTGGCCGGGGTGCGCGACCACGCCGACCACCGGCACCAGCTGGAGCACTGGCTGCGCTCGTACCGGCCGGAGGAGCTGTTCGACGAGGCGGGGCGGCCGCGGCCGGAGGTGCTGGCGTGCGTGCCGACGGGCCGGCGCCGGCTGGGCGCCTCCCCGCACGCCAACGGCGGGCTGCTGCTGCGCAGTCTGCCGCTGCCGCCGCTGGAGCGGCACGCGGTGGAGGTCGCCAAGCCCGGCACCGCCGTGCACGAGCCGACCCGGGTGCTCGGCGGGCTGCTGGCCGAGGTGATGGCGGCGACGGCGGAGCGCCGCGACTTCCGGCTGGTCGGCCCGGACGAGACCGCCTCGAACCGGCTGGACGCCGTCTACGGCGCCACCGGCAAGGCATGGCAGGCCGCGACGCTCCCCACCGACGAGCACCTGGCGCGGGACGGCCGGGTGATGGAGGTGCTCTCCGAACACCTCTGCCAGGGCTGGCTGGAGGGCTATCTGCTGACCGGTCGGCACGGGCTGTTCTCCAGCTACGAGGCGTTCGCCCATATCGTCGACTCGATGGTCAACCAGCACATCAAGTGGCTGAAGACCGCGCGCGGGCTGTCCTGGCGGCAGCCGATCGCCTCCCTCAACTACCTGCTCACCTCGCATGTCTGGCGGCAGGACCACAACGGCTTCTCGCACCAGGACCCCGGCTTCGTCGACCACGTCCTCAACAAGAGCCCGGAGGTCGTGCGGGTCTATCTGCCGCCGGACACCAACACCCTGCTGGTGGTGGCGGACCACGTGCTGGGCACCCGCGACCACGTCAACGTGATCGTGGCCGGCAAGCAGCCCTGCTTCGACTGGCTCACCCTGGACCGGGCGCGGACGCACTGCGCCCGCGGCGCCGGCGTCTTCGAGTGGGCGGGCACCGAGGACGGCACCCGGGCCCCGGACGTGGTGCTGGCCTGCGCCGGGGACGTGCCCACGCAGGAGACGCTGGCCGCCGCCGACCTGCTGCGCCGCCATCTTCCGGAGCTGGCGGTGCGGGTGGTCAACGTCGTCGACATGACCCGGCTGCTGCCGGCCGACGCGCATCCGCACGGGATGCCGGACGCCGAGTTCGACGCGCTGTTCACCCGCGACAAACCGGTCATCTTCGCCTACCACGGCTACCCCTGGCTGATCCACCGGCTCTGCTACCGCCGCACCGGCCACGAGCACCTGCACGTCCGCGGCTACAAGGAACAGGGCACCACCACCACGCCGTTCGACATGGTCGTGCTCAACGACCTGGACCGGTTCCGGCTGGTGATGGACGTGGTGGACCGGGTGCCGGGGCTGGGCGACCGCGCGGTGGCCCTGCGGCAGGCGATGGCGGACGCCCGGACCCGGCACCACGCCTGGATCCGGGAGCACGGCACGGACCTGCCGGAGGTCGCGGAGTGGACCTGGTCGGGGTGAGCGGAGCCGGGCCGCCCGACGTCGTGTGCCGCCCGCAGTGGTCCGCGCGGTCGGTGTGCGGGGGGGTTCGTGCGGGCCGGGTACCCGGTCGCCCCGGCGTCCGGGTGGCGGGCACTCGCCCGGGAGGTGCCGGGCAGGTCGCGCTCCTAGGCTGGAACGGCACCGAACCGCACCACGAAGGCGGCTCCCATGCGGCCCACCGCGAAGTTCTCCATCAGCTTCGGCCTGGTCACGATCCCGGTGGCCGCCTACAACGCCACGGACACCGCCGCCTCGGTCGGCTTCGTACGGATCCACACCGAGGACGGCGGGCGGGTCCGCAACCAGCCGGTCTGCTCCCTGGAGGGGACCGAGGTCGCCGCCGACGAGATCGGCCGCGGCTACCGCACCGAGGACGAGGCCATCGTCCCGCTGAGCGACGCGGACCTGGACGCGCTGCCGCTGCCGACCGCCCGGACCCTGACGATCCTGGCCTTCGTCGCCGGCGGCGACATCGATCCGCTCCAGATCGGCAAGGGCTACTACCTGGGCGCGGACGGCCCCGCGGCGGCCAAGCCCTACGCCCTGCTGCGGGACGCGATGGAGCGGCACCGGCGGGTCGGCCTGGGCAAGATCGCACTGCACGGCCGGGAGACCCTGGCCATGATCCGGCCGGTGCAGGACATGCTGGTGATGCAGGTGCTGCTGTGGCCGCACCAGATCCGTCCGATGACGGGGGTCCTCCCGGACCGGGAGGTGAAGGTCGGCGCCAACGAGGTGCGGGCCGCCGAGACGCTGATGGACTCCTTCGGCGAGCTGTCCGAGGAGGATGTGCACGACCACTACCGGGAGGCCCTGGAGGAGATCGTGGCGGCCAAGCTCGCGCACCGCGAGCCGGAGTTCGAGGCCGGCGAGGAGGCCCCGGCGGGCCAGGTGATGGACCTGATGGCGGCGCTCCAGGACAGCGTGCGGGCCGCGAAGCGGGCCCGCGGCGAGCTCGACGAGGAGACGGCGGAGAAGGCCGGTGCCGGTGGCACGCGCACGGCCGGCCGTACGGCGACGAGGACCGCGAAGAAGGCTACGGCGAAGGCCGCGAAGAAGACGGCCGGGGCGACGACGAGGACGACGGCGAAGGCAGCGGCGAAAACGGCGAAAAAGCCGACGGCGAAGGCGACGGCCGGTGCCTCGAAGAGCGGTTCCACGGACGGGAAGAAGGCCGCGGCGGCGAAGCGCGGCGGCACGGCGAAGACGGCGGGCGCGGCCCGGAAGTCCGCCGCGGCCGAACGGACCGCCGGCCGCGGGCGGAAGGCGGGCTGAGCGCCGCGGGGCCGCCGGGCGCGGGCCGCTCAGCGGCAGCCCGTGCCGCCCGCGGGCAGCACCCCGTCCGTCAGGTACGCGGCCACCTTCTGGCGTATGCAGGGGTTGCCGGAGGTGTACGCCGCGTGGCCCTCGCCGTGGTACGTCAGCACCACGCTGTGGTTGCCGAGGACCCGGGCCATGTTCGCGGCGCCCTCGTAGGGGGTGGCCGGGTCGCCGGTGGTGGCGACGAGCAGGGCGGGCGGTGCGTCGTGGGCGGGCACGTCGCGGACCGCGTCGTCGCCGGGGACGGGCCAGCCGTAGCAGTCCAGCAGCGTGGGGGCGATGTCCGGGCCGAACAGCGGGGAGGCCCGGGTGAGTTCGCGGACGGCGCGCGGGTAGTCGTCGGGGCCGTAGCGCTCGGAGGTGTCCCGGCAGGTGACCGCCCGGAGGGCCAGCTGGTCCTGGGAGGGCATGGCCGCGGCGGCACTCCCGGGGGCCCGGCCGGCGTGGCCCGTGCCGCTGCCGCTGCCGCCGCCGCTGAGCTGCGCGATCCCGCTCGCGTCGCCGTGCTTGAGCCGCGCCAGCGCGTCCCTCAGGTCGGGCCAGCTGCTCCGGCTGTAGAGGGCCTGGCGCAGCGCGTAGACATAGGTCGTGCCGTCCACCCCGATGCCCTGCGACTGGATCGGATGGTTCGTCAACTGCTGGTACCAGTCGGTGAGTTGGCGCTCGGCGGCGGCGGTGTTCGGGCCGATCGGGCACTGACTGCCGTGGACGCAGTCGGTGGCGAAGTCGTCGAGCACCCGCTGGAAGCCGGCGGCCTGCGCGACCGCGGTCTGCCACATGTTCTTGGTGGGGTCCTCGACACTGTCCAGGACCAACCGGCCGGCGTTGCGGGGGAAGGTGTGGGCGTAGACCGAGCCGAGCCGGGTGCCGTAGGAGAACCCCAGGTAGGCGAGCTTGCGGTCGCCCACCGCGGACCGCAGGACGTCCATGTCCCGGGCGACGGTCGGGGTGCCGACCCAGGGCAGCAGCGCGCCGGAGTGGCGGCCGCAGGCTTCGTTGATGCGCTTCTCGTCGGCGGCGAGCGCGGCGGTGCCGTTGCCGGCGGCCGGGGTGTAGCCGCTGCCGCAGGAGATCGGTTCGGTGCGGCCGGTGCCACGCGGGTCGAAGCTCACCAGGTCGTAGCGCCGGCCGAGATCGGCGAAGCCGTCGCTGTTGCCGATGAGGTAGTCGACGCCGGAGTCGCCTGGACCGCCGGGGTTGACGACCAGGGAGCCGAGCCGCTTGCCGGGCCCGGTCGCGGGCAGCCGGACCAGCTGCACCTGCACGGTGCCGCGCTCGGGGTGGGCGTAGTCCCGCGGGACCTCCAGCCGGGCGCACTGGAAGCGGCTCGCGGCGCCGTCCGGCGCGGCGCCGGACGGTGCCGGCGGCGATCCCCGCGGGGCCGGGGCGGCGCCGGTGAAGTCCGCCGGGCAGGTCTCCCAGGCCGGACGCTGCGCGTAGAAGCGGGTGAGGTCCGGGCCGTCGGTGGCCGGGGCGGGGGCTCCCACCAGGGCGCCGGCCAGCGCGCCCGCCGCCAGCACCGCGAGGGACCCGCGAAGACCCGGCATACCCCGAGGGTAGGGCCGGGTCCCCCGGCGGGCATCCGGACGCCGGGGAGCCGGGCCCGGGCAGCCGGCGGTAACGGCGGGCGACGGTGTTCCCGGAGACCCCGAGGGCGGCGCCGATCAGCCGGAACGGGGCCCGGCCGTCGATCTCCCGGGCATGCACCAGCTGCGCGCCCACCGCGCCCAGGGTGACGGCTTCCGGCTTTGTCTCGCGAAGTCTGCCGACATCCGCCGTCGCTTCACCGGGACCGCAGGACGGGCGCCTCGCGCCCCCTAAGCTCTTGAACACTTCGTTCACAATAAATCGTTGACAACGAATCAAGGAAGCCGCCATTCTGACGCCATGTCACCGAAGTCGGAGCAGCAGCAACCGCAGCCGTCCACCCCGTCCGCCGCCCAACCCGCCGCCCCCGCCGACCCGTTCACTCCCCCGGATCCCGGCCGGGCCCGTGCGCACCGCGCGCATGCCGCGCTCTTCCGGATCGCCGAACGCCACGCGGCCACCGACGAGCAGCGCCGCCGCCAGACCCACCCCGCGATCCTCGCGCCCCACGAAGCGGTGCGGCTGGTGTCGTTCCTGCTCAGCGGGGCGGCCGAACTCCACGACGGGGAGGCGGAGGTGGACCGCGCCGACATCACCGCCGCGCTGAGCCTGGTGCCCATGGTGCGCGGGGAGATGGACGAGTTGGAAACCGGACTTCTCCAGATGGCCCGCGGCCGCGGTATGACGTGGCAGGAGATCTCCTTCGGCCTCGGCCTGGGCACGCCGCAGGCGGCCCGGCAGCGTTTCGAGCGCCTGGCCGGCCGCACCGGCGGCGACGGCGAGGCGGACTGAGACGGTGGCGGGCCCGTCCGTGCCGCAAGCAGCCTGCGCGGATGCCCGATCCCTTACCGGCGCTGCCCGCCGGCTACCGGGCGCGGCCGGTGTCCGCCGACGACATCCCGGCGATCCACGCCCTGGTCGCCGCCTGTGAGCACGCCCTCTACGGGCGGGCGGAGAGCGATCCGGGTGCGATCGCCGCCGACCTCGAACGGCCCGGTCCGGAACCGGAGTCGGACACCCTGCTGGTCCACGACCGGGCAGGGCGGCCGGCGGCGCGGGCCTGGGCGAACCGGCGCTCCGGGGTGGACGTCCACCCCGCGCACCGGGGCCGGGGCCTGGGGGCGGCGCTGCCGGGCTGGGCGGAGGCGCGGGCCCGCCGGGCCGGGAGCGAGGGCATCGTCCAGACCGTGCCGGCCGAGGACGCGGCCGCCCGCACACTGGTCCGCTCGCGCGGCTACCTGGCAGCCGCGCCGCAGGTCCTACGAGGAGTGGGCCCGGCACACCGTCGACCGGCCCGCCTTCGCCCCGGCTGTCGCCGGTGGCGTTCGCCGGCGGCCGACTCGTCGGCGCGGCCATGGCGTCGGACCTTCCGGAGGCCGACGAGGGCCATGTCGAACAGCTCGCGGTCCGCCCCGGCCACCGCAACCGCGGCGTCGTCCGACTGCTGCTGCGGCACGCCTTCCGCGCCTGTCACCGGCGGGGCCGGCGGACCTGCGCCCTGTGGACGCGCTCGGACACCGGCGCGCTCGACCTGTATCTGCGGGTGGGCATGGCGGTGGTCCGCGGCTCGACGGTCTTCAGGAAGGACCTGGCCGGGGAGGGCCAAGCCGCCGGCACCGGTTCAGTGCGCCTGGCGCAGGGCCCAGTCCGGGCGCCAGGTGCCGGCGTCGGGGCGGTTGGGGTACCGGGACGTGAGGTGGTCACGGAGCGCGGTGAGCCCGGGGTGCGGGTTGTCGTCGCGCCAGAGCAGCGAGTGCGGGTAGACCGGGGTCGGGTCCCGCAGCGGGATGCGCCGCAGGTCGTGGCCGGCGGGCCAGACGAGCGGGGTCTGCTCGCCGAAGAAGCTCACCACCGTCGCGGAGTCGGCGAGGGCGTCGAGGAGGGCCTCGACGCCGAAGTCGGGGCCGATCGTGTCGATGGTGAGGCCGAAGGCGGCGGCGAGATCGTCGTAGTAGGCGCGCCACTCCGTGCCGGGCGCGTTGGAGGGCATCCAGATCCGGTGGCCGGCGAGCTGGGCGAGGGTGAGTGCCTGGGCACCGGCGAAGGTGTGGGCCGGGCCGGCGCAGAGCTGGAGCTCCTCGTCGAAGACCGGGGCGGCCCGCACCTCTTCGGGCAGTTGGCGGCCGGGCCGGGTGACGGCGCGGAAGGTGGCGTCGATGGTGCCGGCCCGGACGGCGGCGACGGCCTCGTCGGCGCCGAAGAGGGTGACGACGTCGAGGGCGATCTCGGGGTGGGCGCGGTGGAAGGCGCGCAGCAGGCCGGCCGTCGCGGTCCGCCGGCCGACCACGTCGACGCGGAGCGCGCGGCTGCCCGGCCGGACGGAGGCGGCGGCCCGCTCCTCGGCCTGGAGCAGTGCGCGGGCGTGCGGCAGGAACGCCTGCCCGTCGATGGTGAGGCCGGCGCCGCGCGCGGTGCGGGTGAACAGCCGCACGCCGAGCTCCGTCTCCAGGGCGCCGATGCGCTTGGAGACGGCCTGCTGGGTGAGCGAGAGGTCGACGGCGGCCTTCTGGAACTGCCCCGTTTCCGCGACCGCGACAAAGGTGCGCACAGCGTTGAGGTCCACGGCGCACACCCTATAGGCACAACGCGGCGTTGTGGCTCGCCGACGTGGCGGTTGTTTGATCCGCCGGGTGGTCGGGGGCTTTGATGGCGGTCGCCAACGGGGAACCCGGGCAGAACCGCACGGAGTATGGGTCATGTGTGGGGCTGATCGGGCGAATTGGGCGGATTGGGCACATGCGCCGGACTGGGGTCGGGATCGCCGGCCGGTACCGGCGGTTCTCGCCGCGCCATGGGCGACAGGAACGGTCGACGGGACTTGAAACAACCATTGGTTGTGCGATGCCTGCCGGGCCGTGTCCGTCCGCGCCGTCCGACCCCGTTGACGCAGTCGGCCTTCCAGGCCCGCCCCGGCTCCGGCCGGGCGGGCCGCCCACTCGTCCCGGAGGTGACGCAGCGGTGCCGGACTCCTTCGTCCATCTGCACAACCACACGGAATACTCCATGCTCGACGGCGCGCAGCGAATGGCGCCGATGTTCGCCGAGGTCGCCCGGCAGGGGATGCCGGCGATCGCCATGAGCGACCACGGGAACATGTTCGGGGCCTATGAGTTCCAGCAGGTCGCCCGGGACTTCGCGGGCGTGCGGCCGATCATCGGCATCGAGGCGTATGTGGCACCGTCCTCGCGGTTCGCCCGGAAGCAGGAGTTCTGGGGGCCGGGCGGCCGGCGCGCGGTGAGCGACGACGGCGAGGGGTCCAAGGACGTCTCCGGGGGCGGCCGCTTCACCCACATGACCATGTGGGCGCGGAACGTCCAGGGCCTGCGGAACCTCTTCTGGCTCTCCACACAGGCGAGTTACGAGGGCCAGTTCCCGGCCGGCAAGCCGCGGATGGATCGGGAGCTGATCGCGCAGCGGCCGGACGGCATCATCGCCACCACCGGCTGCCCCTCCGGCGAGATCCAGACCCGGCTGCGGCTGAACCAGTACGCGGAGGCCAGGGCGGCGGCCGGTGCGTACCAGGAGATCTTCGGGCCGGAGAACTACTTCCTGGAGCTGATGGACCACGGCCTGGACATCGAGCGGACCGTCCGCGACGGCCTGCTGCGCCTGGCCAAGGAGCTGGCCCTCCCGCTGCTGGCCACCAACGACGCGCACTACGTCACCGAGGACCAGGCCGACGCCCACGACAACCTGCTGTGCATCGGCGTCGGCAAGAACAAGAACGACCCCGTCCGCTTCCGCTTCAACGGCTCCGGCTACTACCTCAAGTCGGCCGCCGAGATGCGCCGCCTCTTCGCCGAACTCCCCGACGCCTGCGACAACACCCTGCTGGTCGCCGAGCGCGTCGAACCCTACGACGGGGTCTTCGACCACGTCGACGAGATGCCGCGGTTCCCCGACGTCCCCGAGGGCGAGACCCAGGAGTCCTGGCTGCGCGGGGAGGTCCTGCGGGGCCTGGCGATGCGCTACGGCGATCCCGTCCCGCCGCACGTCCTCGCGCGGTTCGAGACCGAGATGGCGGTCATCGGGCCGATGGGCTTCAGCGCGTACTTCCTGGTCGTGGCGGACATCTGCCGGTACGCGCGGGAGAACGGCATCCCGATCGGTCCGGGCCGCGGTTCGGCCACCGGCTCGCTGGTGGCCTACGCCACCCGGATCACCGAGCTGTGCCCCCTGGAGCACGGCCTGCTCTTCGAGCGCTTCCTGAACCCCGAGCGGATCAACCCGCCCGACATCGACCTCGACTTCGACGACCGCCAGCGCGACCGGATGGTCCGCTATGTCACCGAGAAGTACGGCGACGCGTACACCGCCATGGTCAACACCTTCGGCAAGATCAAGGCCAAGAACGCGATCAAGGACTCCGCGCGCATCCTCGGCTATCCCTTCTCCCACGGCGAACGGATCACCAAGGCCCTCCCCCCGGACCAGAACGGCAAGTCCGCGCCGCTGGCCGCGCTCTTCGACCCCGCGCACGAGCGGTACGCCGAGGCCGGCGAGATCCGGCGGATGTACGAGGACGAGCCGGACGTGCGGCAGGTGATCGACACCGCCCGCGGCGTGGAGGGGCTGACCCGCGGCACCGGCGTGCACGCGGCCGCGGTGATCCTTTCCAAGACCCGGCTGACCGACCGGATCCCGCTGCACATGCGGGCCGCCGACGGCGCGCGGATCACCGGCTTCGACTACCCGTCGTGCGAGGCGATGGGCCTGGTCAAAATGGACTTCCTGGGGCTGCGGAACCTCGGCGTCATCGACCAGGCCCTCGCCAACATCCGGGAGAACCGCGGCGTCGCCCTCGCCACCGTGGACCCGATGGACGGCGACCCGTCCACCGTCGTGATCCCGCTCGACGACGCGAAGACCTACCGGCTGCTGGCCGCGGGCAACACCTTCGGCGTCTTCCAGCTCGACGGCGGCGGAATGCGGGCGCTGCTCAAGCTGATGGCACCCACCCGCTTCGAGGACATCGCGGCGGCCAACGCCCTCTACCGGCCCGGCCCGATGGCCGCCAACGCCCACACCAACTACGCCCTGCGCCAGAACGGCAAGCAGGAACCCACCCCGATCCACCCGGAGCTGAAGGACGCCCTGGAGCCGATCCTCGGCTCCACCCACCACCTGCTCATCTTCCAGGAGCAGATCATGGCCATCGCCCGGCAGTTGGCCGGCTACACCCTCGGCGGCGCGGACATGCTGCGCCGGGCGATGGGCAAGAAGAAACCGGAGGTGCTGGCGGCGGAGTGGGAGAAGTTCCACGGCGGGATGCGCGCCAACGGCTACTCCGACGAGGCGGTCAGGGCGCTGTGGGACGTGATGCTGCCGTTCTCCGGCTACGCCTTCAACAAGTCCCACACCGCCGGCTACGGCCTGGTGTCGTACTGGACCGCCTACCTCAAGGCGAACTATCCGGCCGAGTACATGGCCGCCCTGCTCACCTCCGTCGGCGACGACAAGGACAAGGCGGCCGTCTATCTGGCCGACGCCCGCAAGAACGGCGTCCGGGTGCTACAGCCCGATGTCAACGAGTCCGTCGCGGAGTTCACCGCGATCGGGGACGACGTGCGGTTCGGGCTGCGGTCCGTCCGCAACGTCGGCGACGGTGTCATCGACGCCGTGGTCGAGGCCCGCCGCCGGAAGGGGCGGTTCACCTCCTTCGCCGACTTCGTGGACAAGGTGGAGCTGCCCGCGCTGAACAAGCGGGCGGTGGAGTCCCTGGTCAAGGCCGGTGCCTTCGACTCGCTCGGGCACACCCGCAAGGGCCTGACCGCCGTCCACGAGAGCGCCATCGACGCGATCATCCCCGTGAAGAAGGCGGCCGGCTTCGGCCAGGACGACCTCTTCGCCGAACTCGGCGGCGGGGACGACGGCGGGCCGGCCTTCGGCCTGGACCTCCCCGTCGAGGAGACGGAATGGCCGCGCCGCCAACTTCTGGCGCTCGAACGGGAGATGCTGGGTCTCTACGTCTCCGCCCACCCGCTCGACGGCGCCGAGCACATCCTCGCCGGCGCCCGGGACTGCCCGCTCGCCGAGCTGCTGGCCTCCGGCCGCACCACCGGGGAGGTACGGCTGTCCGGGCTGATCACCGGCGTCCAGCGCAAGGTGACCAAGCAGGGCAACGCCTGGGCCGTCGTCACCCTCGCGGACCGGGACGCCGGCATCGAGGTGCTGTTCTTCCCCGCCGCCTATCAGCTCGTCCAGCAGGCGCTGGCCGAGGACACCGTCGTCACCGTCCGGGGCAGGATCGAGGACCGCGACGGCACCCTGAACGTCTTCGGGCGCGAGCTGGGCGTCCTGGACGTGGGCTCGGCGGAGGGCGGCGGGCGGCCACCGGTGCGCCTGGCGTTCCCCGTGCACCGGATCACCGCGGACGGGGTGCGCGAGCTGAAGCGGATCCTCGCCGACCATCCGGGCGAGAGTCCGGTGCACCTCAGCGTCCGCGACCCCCGGCGGACCACGGTCTACGCGCTGGGCGCCACGGTGGACGCCGCCGGCCTCGCCTCGGACGTGAAGGGCGCGTTCGGCGCCGAGGCATGGGCGGGGCCGGCGTGACGCCCGGCGCCGAACGGCCGGCGGCCGTGACGCTGCGGACGCCCGCGTCCGCTCCCGCGCCCTGCCCGCGCTGCGACACCCCGGTGCTCCTGGTGGCCCGCTATCCCCACTCCTGGCACAACCGGTCGGGGGCGCGCGTCGACGGCCTCCGGGAGAGCGTGCTGTGCGCCGGCTGCGACCGCGGTGATCCGGCGGCCGACGCTCTGCTGGCGCTGTTCACGGAGGTCGGGACCGAGGACGAAAGCGGGGGCAGGGACGGCGAGTTCGGCGTCCGGCTGGGCGCGTGGCTGACGGCCGTACGGCGTCGCGCGCCGCGCCGCGCGGCCCGGGCCGCGGAGGCGGAGGAGACCCGCTGGCGGGCCGGCGAACTGTAGCCGCCGACGGGCCGGTTCCGTAGGCGGGCGCCCCGACCAGGGACAGGGGGCTCCTGGTCGGGGCTGATCGGGGGGCGGGGGTCAGAGCGTGGTCAGGTCGACGGCGGAGGCCATGGCCAGGTAGCCGGCGTCGCTGGGGTGCAGGCCGTCCTGGGAGACGTAGCCGGGGCGGGTGCGGTCGGGGTCCTGGGGGTCGGTCAGGACCCGGGCGGCGTCCAGCACCGCGTCATAGGCGTGGCTGGTGCGGATCCAGTGGTTGAGCTCCCGGCGGGCCTGGATGCCGGCCGGGTCGGTGAACGGGAAGACCGCACCGGCCAGCGGGGGAAGGGTGACGCCGATGGCCTTGACGCCGCGGGCGTGCGCCTCGCGGATCAGGGCGCGGTGGCCGTCGATCAGCTGGCGGGCGGTCACCGGCCGGTTCTCACCGCAGGAGTCCCCGTCGGGGAGCCGCGAGAGGTCGTTGGCGCCGAGGTGGACGAAGACGGCCCGCAGCCCGGCGTGGTTGCGCAGCTCCCGTACGAAGCGGGCGGTGCCCTTCTCGCCGAAGCAGGGCGAGTCGTGGAGCAGCCGGTCGCCCGCGAGGCCGGCGTTGGCGATGCCGGTGGGGCGGCCGTCGGCGATGAGGCGTTCGGCGAGTTTGTCGGAGAAGCGGTCGTCGGTGCCGGGGCTGGTCCCCACACCGTCCATCAGGGAGTCGCCGAAGACCAGCACGGACGAGGCCGGGTCGGGCCCGGCCGCGAGCACGTCGGCGCCGGTCAGGTAGTACCAGGCGTGCGAGGTCCGGCGGTCGAAGGCGTCGTCGGCGGCGGACTCCAGCCGGTCGCCGGGGGCGCGGTAGGACGTGGCGGTGGTGAAGCGGTGCATGGTGGCCGGGCCGGTGGGGGTGGTGAAACGCAGGGTGACGGTGAGCTTTTCCAGGTTGGCGGTGGGCAGGGACACCGGATCGGTGACGGTGGTGCGGCCGGCGGGGAGGGTGAGCGAGCGGGCGTGGTCGAAGGTGAGCGCGCGGGCGGTGCCGGGGCGCGCCTTGGCCTGCCCGTCGGATCTGGCGACCGTGGCGCCGGCGAGGTGCAGCGGCCGGGTGCCGTAGGCGTTGGAGAAGCGGAGCCGGAGCGCGGATCCGCCCACGCTCATCCGGATCACCTGGCGCAGGCTCTCGTCGTGGAACCCCTCCCGGGACCAGTTGGCCGCGCCGTCGGCGTCCTTGGCGTCCTTGGCGTCGTCGGTGTGGTCGCTGTAGTCCGTGGCCTGCTGCATCGTGGCTCCCCAGGAGGCCGTCCACTGCTGCCCGGTGCGGGGGGCGTGGGACGCGGCTGCCGTCGTCCGCAGGGCCGGGTCGGCGGGGGAACAGGCGCCGGTGAGCGCCGCGGCCAGGGTGGTGGCCAGCATGGCGACGGCCGTCGCGCGTAAGGGACGGACACCGGTGTGCGGGGGCCGGCGGGCGGGGTCGGCCGCGCTGGGGTGTCGGCGCCGCAGTCGCATCGGAGCTCCTTGTGTGTGGTCGTTTCGTGTGTGGATGTCACCCCCGTTGTGGTCGTGTCCGCGGGGCGGCTGACGTACTGGTACCGACGTACCGTCAACTCCCGCTGGATGCGGACGGTCTGCCGGGTGTGCAGTGCGGAACGTGGTGCTTGCTGTAGTAGGTCGCGACGGACAGCAGGATCGCGTTGGCGCTGCGCAACTCGTCGACCTCCCGCTCCAGTTCCGCGATGCGGGACTCGGTCCGCGGCAGGCCGGCGGGGACGGTCCGGCCGGCGGTGTCGGCTTCGGGGCGGATGAGGTGGAAGGGGTGGACGGGGGCGGGTTCGGGCATGGATCTCTCCTCGCTCGGGGCTCGGTGATCTCTCGCGCGGCTCGGGGCTCGGGGCGCGGTGCGTGGTGCGGGTGTCGCGCCGGGCGGCCGGCCGGCGGCCGACGGGGCGGCGCCGGCCGGGCCGGATCAGTCGCGGCTGAAGCGGCGCAGCACGGTCGCCGCGAAGACGACGGCCATCAGGGCCGCGGCCACCATGACGGTCATCGGCGGCTGCACCTTGGCCAGTTCGCTGCTGTCCCGCAGGGCGCCCATGAAGTCGAAGATCGGCAGCCCGTTGGCGACGGAGTACCACAGTGGTACGTAGACCGCCTGGAAGAGCCGGTGGGTGCGGCTGAGCGTGCCCAGGGCCATGGCCAGCGACGGGATGAACAGGGCGCCGCCGGTCCAGCCCGCCAGGGCGAGCCAGTCCCCGGCCGCGATCAGGCGGATGAGGGGGCCGATGCCGGCCACGACGGTGACGGTCAGGCCCGCGGCCCACTCGGCCAGCACCCGGCGGCGTACCGCGGGGTAGGCAGCGAGCATGCCCTCGACACCGTGCTCGTGGCGCTGGGTGCCGAGCCGGGACCAGATCAGGACCGGCCAGATCCAGGACAGCGGCAGCATGACGCGGGTGATGCCGTGGATGGCCGGGGCGGTGAGCCCGCAGATCATCAGGAACGCGGCGCCCAGCCACCACCACCAGCGCACGCCCTGGAGCAGGATGCGGATCTCGCCGGCCCACAGCCGCAGGGTCACCGCGCCCGGTTCCGGGCGGGTGCGCAGCACGCTGCCCACGGTGGGTCGGGTGGCGGCGTCGGCTCCGACCTCGTCGACGAAGACCGGCTGGACGGTGCCGTCGGCCGCGTCCTGGACCTGCTGGGCGGCGGGCCGGTGACGGCGGCTGCGCGAGGGGTCGAAGCGGCCGAACCACAGCGTCGGGAGCAGGGCGACGAGGGCGGCGATCAGCAGCAGGGTCACCCGGCCGAGGACATAGCCGGCGGTCGGGGTGAAACCGTGCCAGGTGAACAGCCCCAGCGGCTTGTCCAGATAGGTCAGGCCGAGGCTGAACGCGCCGGTGACGTCGATGTGTTGGGCGACCATGTCGGTGTACATGGACTTCACGACGCTGTTGACGCCGATGCCGTCGAGCGGCAGCCCGGGGCCCTGACCGGCGGTCGAGACGACGAGCCAGATGCAGAACCACAGGATGTTGCCGACGCCGGTGCGCAGCACGGGCAGCGACTCGAAGAGCAGGGCGCAGGCGGCGGTCAGCGCGACCAGCGGCAGCGCGATCAGCGCGAACGGCTGCCACAGGGCCACCAGGTCGAGGTCCGTGGACTCGCCGCGGGCCAGCTGCATGACCAGGGCGGTGACCGCGAGCACGCCGAGCATGGAGGCCAGCAGCAGCAGGTTGCTCAGGAACTTGCCGGCCATGTACGCGGGGGTGCGCAGCGGGGTGGCGGCGAGCAGTTGGCCGACGCGGGTGCTGCGGTCGCGCTCGATGGAGTTGCGGACGATGTAGAAGCCGCCGAGGGTGAGCCACAGGCCGGCCGCCAGCGCCGTCACCATGCCGACGTAGGCGCTGTTGTAGATCCCTCGGTGATCACCGACCTGCATGATCATCCATTTGGCGTCCGAGGACGGTACCGCCACGTATCCCAGGGCGACGGCCGCGGCCAGCACCACGAGGTAGGCGGGGCGACGGATCCGGTCGCGGAAGTCGGCCACCGCGAGACCGGTGAGCATCTGGAACACCGCGTCACACCGCCCCGGCCCGCAGCGTCCGCCCGCCGAAGCCCTGGGCGGGCCGGCCGCCCTCGGCGGACCGGATGATGCCGAGGTAGGCGTCCTCCAGGTCGGGCGTGAGCGGGGCGGCGCCCTCGTAGGGCCGTTCCTCCGACAGCAGCCGGATGCGGACGCCCTCGGCGGTGCGCACCAGGCGGCTGACGATGTACTGCGCCTGCACCGCCGGTACGGAGGACGGGTCGACCAGCACCTCCCACACCTGGCCGGTCACCGAGCGCAGCAGGTCCTCGGGGGAGCCGCGGCGCTGCAGCCGACCGCCGGCCAGCACCGCGATGTCGGAGGCCACCGACTCGACGTCGGAGACGATGTGGGTGGAGAGCAGCACGACCTTGTCGGCCGCGAGGTCGCTGAGGAGGTTGCGGAACCGCACCCGCTCCTCGGGGTCGAGGCCCGCTGTGGGCTCGTCCACGATGATGACCTGCGGGTCGGCGAGCAGCACCTGGGCGATGCCGACCCGGCGCAGCATGCCGCCGGAGTACTTGCCCAGCGGCCGCTTGACCGCCTCGGTGAGGTTGACCAGCTCCAGCAGTTCGTCGATCCGGGCCCTGGCGGTGCGGGCCGAGACGCCCTTGGCCGCGGCCATGTACCGGAGGAACTCGCGGGAGGTGAGGTTCGGGTAGACCCCGAAGTCCTGCGGGAGGTAACCCAGCGCCCGGCGCAGGGTGTTGGGGCGGGCCACCACGTCCTCGCCGTGGAAGCGGACGGTGCCGCTGGTGGGCCGGGTGACGGTGGCGGCGATCCGCATCAGGGACGACTTGCCGGCGCCGTTGGGGCCCAACAGGCCCACCATTCCCGGTTCCAGACGCAGCGTCAGATTGTCGACGGCGCGTTTGCCGCCCTTGTAGACCTTGGTGACGTCGACGAGTTCCAGCACGGTTCAGCTCTTGCCGCTCAGGGACTGCTCGCCGTCCTTGGAGACCGTGATGCCCTTGGGGACCTCGACCTGGAACTTGGCGTCGCAGATGGCGATCCCGCTGCAGCCGGCGTCGATGTCGAGGGTGTCGCCCTTGAGGACCCACTTGAGGTGCTCGGTGCCGGCGGCGGAGTCGAACCAGCGGGTGACCTTGATGTCCTTGCGGTCGGCCGCGACGATCTTGGTGGCGACCTCGTGCGTGGTCACGTTCAGCGACTTGCCGCTGTAGGCGAAGGTCTTGGTCACGGGCTTGGCCTTCGAGGCGTCCACCGAGCAGCCGGTGAGGCCGAACGCGGCGACGCAGGCCGCCGCCGCGGCGACGAGTGTGACGGGCCGCTTCGCTCGGGCGCTTGAGAACATCGGTTCCTCCAGGGTTACGGGCGGTGCACTCATGGGCGGTGCACTGATGAAAGGATCTCGATTCCCCGCCGCCGCCACATCTGCCGATCGGCAGATATCGGCTCGGCGGAGCGGTCGGCTCGGCGGGGCCGTCGGCTCACCGGAGTGCGGGCGCCGGCAGCAGGCAGCGGACCCGCCATCCGGGGCCGTGCGGGCCGGCCTGCAGGGTGCCGCCCAGGGCACTGACCCGCTCGTCCAGGCCGGCCAGGCCGGTGCCGCCGCCCTGCCGGGAGCCGGCCGGGGCCGCGGGTCCGGCGTCGTCGGCGACGGTGACCTCCACGGCGCGGTCGGCGGTGCGGCCGGCGAACACCTCGACCCGTCCGGCCTGCGGCGCGTGCCGCCGTACGTTGGTCAGGGCCTCCAGCACCACCCGGTAGGCGGTGTCCTCGGCCTCCCGCGACAGCGTGCCGGTCACCTCGTCCTCCAGCGACAGCGCCACCTCCGCGGCGGCCATCGAGGAGAAGCGGCCGATGAGTTCGGGCAGGTCGGCCAGGCCGTAGAGGCGGGTGGGCGGCGGCTCGCCCCACTTGCGGCTCTCCGCCGCGCGCAGCGCGGCCACCGTCTGGTCCATGGAGTCCAGGGCCCGCAGCCCGGCCTGCTCGATGCGCTGGAGCAGCGCCCGGTACTCCTCGGGGCCGGCGTCGTCGACGAGCTGTGCCGCCTGGGCCTCCAGGACGATGCCGGTCACCTCGTGGGCGACGAAGTCGTGCAGGTCCCGGGCGACTTCCAGGCGCTGCTCGCGCCGGGCCAGGGCCACCGCGTGCGAACGGCGGTTGTCCAGCGACCGCAGATACAGCCCGACGCCCCCCGCGACGGCGACCGGGAACAGGGCGAAGAGCGCGCCGGCGACCGACTCCTTCAGCCCCGTGGTGGGGGCGTGCAGGGTGAACCGCAGCGGCAGCAGTACCGCGGCGGCGCCGGTCAGCGGGGCGACGAAGGCCACCTTGGGGCTGGGCACATGGCGTACCACCCGCTCCAACAGGACCAACAGCGCGACGGTTTCGAACGGGTACCAGAGGATCACCAGGCCCGGTGGGCCGAAGTAGCCCGCGTCGGCGGCCAGGGAGAGCAGGGCCGCCCCGGCCGCCGCCCGGTCCAGCGAGATCCGGCCGATCGGCCAGACCAGCAGCGCCGCGGCGAGCGTCAGCGCGGCGACGACGGCCGCCGGAGCGGCGCTCGGGGGCGACACCAGGGCGGGGAGCAGCATCGCGCCGGCCGCGAACCCGGCCCAGCGGCCGCGCCGTTGCCGTCGGCGCTCCGGGAGCGGAAGAGTTTCGTCATCCATGGGGTGAGGCTACGCACCTTCCAGGCCGCCGGCGGCGGTGAGCACGGAACGCATCGTGCGGCATCTGCCGTACGGCAGATATTTCCGGCGGGCGGTCCCGGGCCGTTACGCGGCGGTGTCCGCACCGGGGCCGGGGAATGTCAGCCGGGCAGCTGCCCGGTGGCATAGCCCAATTCCCAGGCGCGCACCGCGATCCCGACCCGATTCCGGACCTGGAGCTTGCGCTGAATGCTGGCGACATGCGTCTTGACGGTGCCCGCCGAGATGAACAACTCGCGGGCGATATCGGAATTGGACTTGCCCTCGGCGACCTTTCCGGCGATCTCCGCCTCGCGCTCGGTCAGTACCGAGTCGCGCTGTTTCCGGCCCCGCCGGCCGGTCGTCGGACCGGTGACGTGCTGTAGCAGACGCGCCGTGATCTGCGGGCTGATCAGGCTGTCGCCGGCCACCGCCGCCCGGACCGCCTCGACCAGCAGCGCCGGACCCGAGCGTTTGAGGACGAATCCCGAGGCGCCGAAGCGCAGCGCGGGATAGACGTATTCGTCGAGATCGAAGGTGGTGACGACGACGACCCGGACCGGATGCGGAAATGCCGGATCGACCAGCCGGCGGGTCACCTCCAGGCCGTCCATCCGCGGCATCCGGATGTCCACC